>JBFWUM010000066.1:16088-18087 GCA_050247255.1 Vicinamibacterales bacterium
CGCTCATCGCCGCCCCCTGGCTCGGCCCTTCGCCGATTCGGTGCGCAGGTCTGGACCGTAGATCCGCGCGATGTCGCAGGCGCCCGCGATGCGGCTCGGCAGCCGGTCGTCGCGGTAGTGCTCGGCGAGTTGGTCGAGGCTCAGGTTCGACGTGAAGATGGTCCGGTGGCCGAGGTCGAGGCGGGCGTCGAAGAGGGCCTGCATCTGCCGGCGGCCGTAGTCGCTGCGGTCGTCGACCCGGCGGTCGGCGCCGATGTCGTCGAGCACCACGACCGCCGTCTCGCGCAGGTGCTCGAACCGCTCGTCCATCGCCTCGAACGGCAGCCGCAGGTAGTCCAGCACGCGCTGCAGCCGGCAGCCGACGCGCCGCGCCCACAGGGCGTTGAGGATGGCGCACGCGAGCGCCGTCTTCCCGGCCCCCACGGTGCCCTCGATGTAGAGGTTCGACACGTCTCCCGCGGCGAAGCCCTCGGCGAGCTCGATGGCGCGGGCGTTGTAGACGGTGCGCCGGTAGCTGCTCAGCGAGGCCTGGACCTCTTCGGCTGGCAGTCCGGGCACATGCCCGGCGCGCTTCGCCCACCACTCGCACGCGGTGCACCGGGTGGCGCGCTCCTGGCCGGGCGCGCCCACCTGCCGCCAGCCCGTGTCCTGGCACTGCTGGCAGTCGACCGGGGCCTCGACCGGGAGGCCCCGCTCGGCGACCCGCTCAGCGAGCCGCGCTTGCAGCGCTCGCAGTTGCGGGTCCAGAGACGTCGGCATACTTGCCCGGTTCGGGATCATGGCTACCTCGGTTCGCAGGGGATGGCGGCTGGCGCTCGGGGCCCCGTTCGAGCCACTTCGCCAGGTGGGTGTCGTTCTTCAGCGCCAGGTCGATGTCGACGACGTAGCCGCGGTCGCCCTGGCCACGCATCCACGCGTAGGTGTTCAGGTTCGCGAAGGCGGTCTTCCACTCCCCCATGCGGGGGTACCGCTTGATGCGCAGGAGGATGCCGCGGCGCCGCTCCGTCGTGAGCCGGCGCACCTGCGGCACGGGCGCGGTCATGATCGCGTTCCACGCGGCGACGACGCGCTCGGGGGTGGCTGGGTCGTCGTCGCCGGGCATCGGCTGCCCGGCGACGGCCTCGCCGTCCTCGACGGCCGCGTCGTGCTCGGGGCCGAGCAGGTCCTGCGGCGCCGCCACAGATGCCACAGGTGACACAGGTGGCCGCGCGGCGCGGGACTCGTGCACGGCGTGCGAGAGCGGCGCCGGGGGGAGATCGTTGTGGAGCGCGGCCCCGGGCGTCGTCGACGGTGCGGCCGGCGTCTGCCCACGCCGCCAGTACTCGTCGACGACGCCCTCCGCCGTGCGGCCGCACTGCCGGCGGGTGTAGTCGTCCATCCGCTTCAACATCGACGGCAGGAAGACGACGCGGCGCTCGGTCCACCACTGCGGGTGGATCAGGCCGTACTGCGCGCAGAAGTTGAGGAACGGCAGGAGCTCGTCGACGGACGCGAGCAGGCACTCGCCCGCCATCTCCAAGAGCGGCAGCGGGGTCCCGTCTTCGCGGAGCCCGAGCCCCGGGGCGGCCTTGAGGCCGGCGCGCCCGATGTAGCAGCACAGGAGGTTGTAGGCGCCGTAGAGGCCTTGCGCCCTGGCGATGCCGCCCTGTGTGAGGCCCCAGCGCACGAGCGCCTTGATCTTCGGGTCGTCGGGGGCGTCGACGTCCCACTGCATCCACTTCATTCGCTCAATCCTTCCGTGAGGCTTTGCCCTGCCCGAAAGCTGGCACGGAGATCCCGGCGGTCGGCCCTGCCCGAACGCGGCCCCGGGAGCGGATCCCTGATAGACTGCTGGCGTGGTGGGGGCGCGCCTACGGCGGGCGCGCCGGGCTGTAGTCGAAGCTGTAGACGAACGGGGTACGGCACGCCCGGAGACGGGATGCCAGCACTCGGAAGGCCTGCAAGAGAACCCGCGGATTTACGACGCGAGCGGACAGCGACCAAACTGAAGCGCCGGACT
>JBFWUM010000067.1:0-1262 GCA_050247255.1 Vicinamibacterales bacterium
TGGCCGCCACCGAAGCGCTCTCGAGCCCGCTGCCGATCGCCGGCATCCCGATGCGCATTGCCGTGGCGCCGTTCCGCGGCGAAGCGCCGAACGCCAACCTGCCGATCGCGCTGGAACTCGGCGTCGACGCGCTCCGCCTGGCCGAAACCGACGGCACCTTCAACGGCCGGGTCGAGGTCGTGCTCACGGCGACCGATAACGAAGGGAAGCCGCAGGGGACCGCGACCCAGACGTTCCGCCTGAGCCTCAAGCCGGACACGATGGCGCGCGCGCGCGAGTCGGGCATCCGGGTGCTGTCTGAGCTGGCGCTGCGACCCGGGCGCTACCAGGTCCGCGCCGCCGCCGCCTCGGAGGGGGGAGCGGCCGGGAGCGTCATTGCCGACGTGGAGATCCCGAACTTCACGAACGCGCCGATGACGATGAGCGGCGTCGCGTTGTCGTCGGCCTCGATGGCCCGCACGGTGACCATTCCGGGCAAGACGTCGCTCGACCAGCTGCTGCCCGGTCCGCTGACCGCGACGCGCGAGTTCCCGCGCGGCGACCAGCTGGCCATCTTCGCCGAGTTCTACGAGAACCTGCGCAACGTCCCGCCGCACAAGGTCGACATCAGCGTCACCATCCGCAGCGACGACGGCCGGGTCGTCTACACGGACGAGGAGGAACGCGACTCCACCGAGCTGCAGGGGGGCGCGGGCGGCTACGGCTACAGCAACATCCTGCCGACCGCCGACCTGGCGCCGGGGCTGTACGTGGTCCACGTCGAGGCGCGTTCGCGGGCGACGGCCATCGAGGCCGGCGTCGGACGGGATATTGCAATCCGCATCCGCGAGTGAGCGCGATGGAAGGAGCCCGGGACTTCAGTCCCGGCCCGGACCGGAGTTCGACCGGGCTGTCGCCGCGCGTGGCGGCGACGCTGGCCTATTCCGGCTGGTGGCTGACCGGCCTGCTGTTCTGGTTCGTCGAGCGGCGTGACCCGGTCGTCCGCTTCCACGCGTCGCAGGCGGTCGTCGCCTTCGGCGCGCTCGCGCTGATCATCGTCGGCCTGTCGGCGCTCGCGCTGGCGTCGCTCTCGTTCGCCCCTGCTGCGTTCGACGCGCTCGTCCTGTCGGTGCAGCTGGTGCTGATGCTGTCGCTGGTGCTCTGGGCGGCGACGATCCTGCTGGTCGCCAGCGGCCGCGACTGGCGCATTCCACTCGCCGCCACCTGGGCCGACAGGCTCGCCCGTACGTGAGAAGGGCCGGCGTTTCGCCGGCCCTGCCTGA
>JBFWUM010000067.1:1362-13856 GCA_050247255.1 Vicinamibacterales bacterium
AGCCAGCAGCGTGGTGGTGGTTCTGGTCATAGTTTTCCTCTCCATCCAGCGGACGCGAGGAGACCCGCGTCAACAGCTGGGATTATAGGCACTTACATCTCCCCGTTCCAGTCCTCCGGCTCCGGGTTCGCCGAACGGAAGATCTCCAGGTGCCATTTGCCGCCACCCCACGGCTCGATCACTTCGGTCGCCACCACGTCGACGAGGATCTCGGAGAAGGTCCGCCCCTCGGGATCCCCTTCCAGATGATACGCCGCCTCGTCCCAGCCAAAGTTGGGGTAGAGGACCACGGTCAGGAACAGGTCGTAGCCGTCGTCCACCACGATGATCTGCCCGCACGGGCGCTTGATGGTGGAGTGATAGATGAGGTACTTCTCGGCGCTGTGCGCCCGGATATAGCGCTTCAGGGCGAACTCGCGCGCGACGATTTCCTCGACGGCAATCTTCTTCTCCCAGCAGTCGCGGCAGTAGCGCTCCTCGCCGCGCGGCTCGGACACATCCTTCGCGCCGCAGAGCGCGCACTTCGATTTGGCCTGGGTCGACTTGCGGGACATCGCACGATCTTAAACCGAAGTTCACGAAGCGTGCGGCCGGGGAAGTGACCGTCACGATCCTCCGTGCACGTCGTGTATTTCGCAGTTATCGGACCAGCCCGAGACGCTCCCCGTGCGCGAATCCGGGGAAGATCCGGTCCAGCCCGGGCCCGCTGACCCCCATGTGCCCCGAGAGCAGTTCGCCGAAGACCTGCCGGAAATCCGTCGTAATCGCCAGGTCGCGCCCGTCGTGGCGCTGGTCGGGCGCCAGGCCGGGCCAGCGGCCGTAGACGCGCCCGCCGCGGACAGGGCCGCCGAGGACGAGCACGGCGTTGCCGTGGCCGTGGTCGGTGCCGCGGGTGCCGTTCTGCGCCACGGTTCGGCCGAACTCGGACATCGTTACGATCACGGTGTCCGCCATGCGGTCGCCGAGGTCTCTGACGAGCGCCGCAAGGGCCGCGGAGAAGTCGTCCAGACGGTTCGCGAGCTGTCCGGTGGCGCCCCCTTCGTTGGCGTGGTGGTCCCAGTTGGTGGCCTCGGCAAACGCGACCTCGAGGCCGACGTCCGCCCTGGCGAGGCGTGCGATCTCCTGGAGGGCGCGGCCGAACGGCGAACGCGGGTAGCCGGTGTCGGCGGGCGGCACCGCCGTGGCCGCCTCGCGCAACACGCGCATCGCCTCGAAGGCGTCGCGCCCCGCGTCGGCGAACCGCGGATCGTCGGCATTCGTCCACGCGGTTTCAAGTGACTGCTCGACACGCCGGCTGGCGCGCACCGCGAACTCCTCGAGGCTCCCCAGGCTGATGGCCGCCGCCGGCCCGTGCAGCGCGCGCGGCATCTGCCGCGTCGCGGCCACGCCGCGCAGCGGGCTCGAGTGGCCCGGCTGAAGCCGGCCCCCGCGCAGATCCGCCACGACGTGCAGATAGCGGTTCAGCCACCCGTCGCGGGTGCTCTTCACGCCGGGTGTTGCCGACTCCATGTAGTCCTGCGCGTCGAAGTGCGAGCGCGTGTGGTCGGGAGAGCCGCAGGCGTGCACCACGGCCAGTGACCCGCCGTCCCAGGCCGGCTTCAGCGGCGCCATGCGCGGATGGAGCGCGAAGAAACCGTCGAGATCGAGCCCGCCATCGGCGGCAGCGGGCCGCGGCACCGCGATCGCCGGGCGCAGCCGGTAATACTCCGCCTCGCCGTACGGCACCACCATGTTGAGCCCGTCCACGGCGCCGCGCTGGAAGACGGCGATGAGCAACTTGCCCCTGCCGCCGGCCTGCGCCGCCGCCCGCCCGACAAACCCCGGCGCGAACCCCAGCGACACCATCGCCATCGCGCCCGACTTCAAGAACACGCGTCTGCTGGTCACGTCATTCACCTGGCATGTCTGTCGCCCGTGGCGAAACCGTCCCGTGTCCTCCATGCCTACCGTCGCTGAAATGCCGGCAGCCCGAACTCTGGGTGGCCGAAGGCGATGGCGGCGTTCATTCTGGTGACCAGCCCGCCGGCAGCGAGCCAGGCCCCGGCGGTGTCGTCGTAGCCGGTTGGCGGCTGACACAGGTAGAGCGGCATGCCGAGCTGCTGCAGCAGGCGCACCGGCCGTGCGGCGGTCTCGACACTGTCGAACGTCGCGCCGGTGGCGCGCAGCGCGCTGGCCACGAACTCGAGCGGCGTCTTCACCTTCATGCCGGCCGACGCCGTAAACTCGGCCGACGTGATCACGACGCGGGTGACCTCGTGCAGGTTGCCGCCGGTCTCGCGGAACGTCGTTGCGGCGCGGTCGACGAGCCCCGGGGGCGGATCGTCGGCGACGAACCGCCGCGCCAGCCTGATCGCGACCGTGCGGGCCGTCGACGGATGCGAGGCGAGCCTGTCGAGAATGCGCTCTCCCTCGGCCATGCCCGCCGCCGCGATGCGCTCGCCGAGCACCTGCTTCGTCCCGGTGTCGTGCAGCCGCGGCGCGAACCGGAACGCCTGCGTCTGGCGATCCAGCGTCCACCCGGTGAACACCCGCGCCACCTCGCGGACGTCCGCCTGCGTGTAGCCGCCGTCGGCTCCCAGCGTATGGAGCTCCAGCAGCTCGCGCGCGTAGTTCTCGTTGAGCCCGCGCACGGTGCTCTGGCGGTTGTCCAGGTAGATCAACATGGCCGGGCTCTTCGCAACTGCGCCGAGCAGGTCGCGAAATCGGCCGACGACGTGCGGCCGGATCGCCTGCCACTCGTAGGCCGGCAGGTGCAGCCCCGCCTGCGCCTTGCCGCCGAACACGTTGAAATGGTTGAACCAGAGGTCGACCAGCAGTTCTTCGAGCTGGCGCTCTGCGGAGACCGCACGCTGCAGCTTGGCGGCGGCCATCGCCCGAAGCTGTTCGCGGGCGAAGCGGCGCGCCTCCTGCTGCGAGTCGAAGCGCGGAGGCGGGGTCAAGGCCGCGACCGGCCCCTGCGGTTGCAGCTGCTGAGCTACCCAGCGGTCGAGCCCGATGCGCTCGACGGCTGCAAGCTCGCCGGGCCGAGGACCGAACGTGAGCCGGCTGAGTACGTGCTCGACCATCTCTGTCCGTTGGACGGCGCCCGGGACGCGGGCGTTGCCTACCGCGTCATGCTCGGCGTGCGGACGGCCGGCAGGTACATGTCGCGGACGTATTCCTTCACCATCCGACGCGTGCTGAAGCGGGGGAGGACCGAGGCCATCGACTCCTTGACGATCTGCACCCACCGCCGCGGCACGTCGTGCTCGTCCCGGTCGTAGAAGGCCGGCACCAGCTGCTGCTCGATCAGCGCGTAGAGGGCCTGGGCGTCGGCCCAGTCCTGGGCGCCGTGGTCGTTCGGGTCGGCCTGGCCTTCGATCAGCCAGCCGTTGCCGCCCGTAAAGCCTTCCGCCCACCAGCCGTCGCCGATCGAGAGGTTCGGCGTGCCGTTGATCGCCGCCTTCATGCCGCTGGTGCCGCTGGCCTCGAGCGGCTTGCGCGGGTTGTTCAGCCACACATCGCACCCCTGCACCAGGAAATGCGCGACGTGCAGGTCGTAGCCCTCGACGAACGCAATGCGGCCGCCGAACTTCGGGTCGAGCGCGCGCCGGTAGATCCGCTGCAGGTGGTGCTTGCCGACATCGTCGGCCGGATGCGCCTTGCCGGCGAACACCAGCTGCACCGCGCGACCGGGCCGGTTGAGGATCGCCGCGAGGCGATCGGCATCCGAGAAGATCAGCTCGGGCCGCTTGTAGCCGGTGAAGCGCCGCGCGAAACCGATGGTCAGCGACTGCGAGTCGAACATCGTGCCGGCGGCGACCACGCGTACCGCCGCAACGCCCTCGGTCCAGCGCGTCCGCGCCCGCTCGCGGATGAAGTTGAAGAGGAAGGCGCGCAGCGACTGCCGCGCCGCCCAGATGTCGTCGTCGGGAATCTCGCGGATCCGCGCCATGAACTCCGCGTCGTCGTGGCGCTCGACCCAGTCGGCACCGAGGTGGTCGTTGAGCAGCGAGCCCATCTCCGACGACATCCACGTCGGCACGTGCACGCCGTTGGTCAGCGACTTCACCGGCAGCTCTTCGTACGGGGTGCCCGGCCAGATTGGCTGCCACATCTGCTTGGTCACCTCGCCGTGCAGCCGGCTGACGCCGTTCACGGCGCCCGCCGTGCGCAGCGCCAGCGCCGTCATGTTGAACATCGGGCCGCCGCCGTTGTCGTAGTGGCCGAGCGAGAGGAAGCGGTCACGATAGGCGCCGAGATCGCCCCAGGCGCCCGCCAGGTGCGTTTCGACCAGCTGGAACGGGAACGCATCGTGGCCGGCCGGCACCGGCGTGTGCGTCGTGAACACCGTCGTCCGCCGCACCTCCTCGAGCGCGGCGTCGAACGTCCACCCCGTCTCGCACAGGTCGCGAATGCGCTGCAGCACGACGAACGACGCGTGCCCCTCGTTGAGATGGTAGACCGCGGGGTCCGAGCCCATCGCCTTCAGCACGCGTACGCCGCCGATGCCGAGGATGATCTCCTGCATGCAGCGGGTCTCGCGGTCGCCGCCGTACAGCCGCGCCGACAGCTCGCGGTCCCACGGCGCGTTCTCCTCGAGGTTGGTATCGAGCAGGTACAACTTCACGCGGCCGACGCGCACACGCCACACCGCGACCAGCACCGTGCGGTTGCCGAGCGGCACCGCGGTCACGCACGGCTTGCCGTCGGGCGTGATCGCCGGCTCGATCGGCGCGTTGTGCCAGTCGAGCGTCTCGTAGACCTCCTCCTGCCATCCTTCCGCGGAGATGGTCTGGTGGAAGTAGCCCTGCGGGTACATGAAGCCGACGCCGATGAGCGGCACGCCAAGGTCGCTGGCTTCCTTGCAGTGGTCGCCCGCCAGCACGCCGAGGCCGCCGGCATAGATCGGCAGCGACTGGTGCAGCGCGAACTCGGCGGAGAAGTAGGCGATCGATCTGCCCGCCAGTTCCGGAGCGTCACTCTCGACCCAGGTGTTGTGGGCGCCGCGCGCCGCGTCGAGGCGCTGCACCGCGCGGTCGTAGCGCGCGACCCACGCCGGGTCCTGGAGCACGCGATCGAGGGTGTCCTGCGGGATGACCTGCAGCATGCGCACCGGGTTGTGGGCGGTGAGCCGCCACAGCGGGTAGTCGAGGCTGCGGAAGACGTTGCGCGCGTCGGGGGTCCAGCTCCACCAGAGGTCGTAGGCGAGCTCTTCGAGACGGGAGATGCGATCAGGCAGTTGTAGCAACTCGTTCCTCACACGCGCCGACCAGGGACGCGAATCGCGGCAGGTCGATGTTCCCGCCCGAGACGATAGCGACGATGTTTCCACGCACGCGGCCGCTCAGCGCCGCGGCAACCGCACAGGCGGCGGCGCCTTCGGCGATCACGTGCACCCGCTCCGCCACCAGCCGCATGGCTGCCGCGACCTCGTGCAGCGGCACCACGACGGAGCCGTCGACCAGTGACGAGAGCAGCGGCCACATGGTCGGGATGACCGACTTGCCGCCGGCGCCGTCGACGAAGGACGGCTGCCAGCCATTGAAGTATTCGGGGCGTCCGCTGGCCAGCGAGGCGTGCAGCGGCGCCGCCGTTTCGGGTTCGGCCGCGTATATCTGCACTCCGGGCCGCAGCGCGCGCAGTGCCGAGGCCACGCCCGACAGCAGCCCGCCGCCGCCGATTGCGGCGACCACGGCGTCGACCTCCGGCAGCTCCTCGACGATCTCGAGGCCGATGGTCCCGTTGCCGGCGATGAACGCATCGTCGTCGAACGGATGGACGAAGCGCCCGGTCATCCGGTCGGAGCGATGGGCAATCACCGTGTCCCAGCACTCGTCGTAGGTGGCGTGCACGATCTGCGCTCCCAGGCGCTCAATCGCCGCCACCTTGGTGGCCGGTGCGGTGTCCATCACCATCACCGAGCAGGGCGAGCCGGCCACCTGGGCGGCCAGCGCTACGCCCTGCGCGGCGTTGCCGGCGCTCACCGTCCACACGCCGTCGCGCCGCGCCGCTGCGTCGAGCTGCCGGACGGCGTTGTGCGCGCCGCGGATCTTGAACGAGCCGATCGGCTGCAGCGTTTCGAGCTTGAGGAAGATCCTGGAGCCGTCGAGGCGCGCGGCGACGTCGCCTGGCAGGTCGAGCCGCACCAGCGGGGTCCGCACGACGACGTCATAGATCGCGCGGCGGGCGTCTTCGATCGCCCCAAGCGGAATCTTGCGCATCGGCAAAGGCCGAATCGTAGCACGCAGATTTGCCGCGCCCGCGGCCGCGTTGCCGAACGCGACTCAGCCGTAGCTCGGGCGGAAGTGGTATCCTTGTGTCAGCAGATGGCCCGGAACGCACGACCCACAGCCGCCAAGCGCGAGCGCGAGAAGGCGCTGAACGAGCGCCGCAAGGAAAAAGAGGCGCGCCGCCGCGACGCGAAGGAACGCAAGTCGACCACGCCGGACGCGCCCGATGGCGTGGACCCGGATATCGCCCACATCAAGCTGGGCCCGCAGCCGCTCGCCGACTGGCAGATCGACGAAGAGCAGGAGCAGGAACAGGAGCAGTCCTAGGCGGACGATCGCAGCCGCCGGTGTTCCTCCACGACCTCGTCCCCCAACGGTTCCCGTAGCCACAACCGCTCGATCGTCGGGTAAATCGCGGCAATCGGCAGCGCCACGATGGCGCCCACCACGCCGCCCAGCGACCCGCCCACCGCAAACGCCAGCAGGACCGCGATCTTGCTGAGGCGCAGCCGTCCCCCGTACACGCGCGGTCCCAGCAGGTAGTTCTCGATCACGTCGTAGGACAGGTAGATGGGAATCAGCGCCAGCATGACCGTGGTCGACTCCGAGGCCGCCATCGCCATGGCCGGGATCACCGACAGGTAGAACCCGAGGACGGGGATGAAGTCGAACAGGAAGCCGAGGACGCCGAGCAGCAGCGCGCCGGGCACGCCCAGGATGCTGAGCCAGATGAAGAAGTAGACGCCGGCGCACGTCGAGGTGACGACGTTGCCGATGACGAACTCGCGCGCCACCTCGCGCGCGTCGGCCGCGGTCTTGTCGAAGCGCTCGCGCAGCCGCGCCGGCACGAAGCCCCGCACCCAGCGGCACACCTGCTCCGACTCGATGAGGAAGAAGAGCACGAGGACGGTGGCCAGCACGAACGCCGCGATCGCCATGAGGACGCTGCGGCCGATGGCCATGGCGTAGGGCGCGAGCGACGATTCGCCGTTGCCGCCGGATTGTGCGACCAGGTTTACCACCTGCGGCGGCAGCCGGTTGAGGACCTCCTCGCGCAGCTCGCCAAGACGAGAACCGAGGTTTTGCGCCTGGTCGGCCAGCGATGTCCAGCTGAGGACAATGAAGCCAACGATGGTGACGACGAGGGCAAGGACCAGCGTCGAGGCGGCCAGCCAGCGCGGCCAGCGCCGCCGCTCGAGCCACTCGACGGCCGGCGACAGGCCGACCGCGACGATTATCGCGAGCAGGACGAGCAGGACGATCCAGGCAACGCGCGGCCAGATGGCGATGAGGGCGACAGCCGCGAGGGCTTTGAGCAGCGTCGCCCACGGCAGCTCGAGTGCAAGCCGGCGGCTCGGCTCAGCCATGCGCCCCGCCTGTGCAAGCAAGCCGCCACGTGGGGCACCTCTTTACGGGGTGCCTAGTACCACTCCCGCTGCGCGCCGGGCCAACTGCCGCGTACCCATTCTCCGCGGCGCACCTCACGCATCAGCCCCGAGTCCACCAGCCGCCGCAGAATGCGCTCGGCCGCATCCACCGGCACCTGCAGCCACTGCTGCAGGGTGTCCACGGTCAGCGTCACGCTCGGGTTCTGCACGACCCGGTTGATGACTGCCCTGACCACCTCCGCGCGTCGCGTCTTGTCGCGGCGCTCCTGGGCCATGTCCGATCACCTCCGGCAACCTGCCCAATCAATCGATTTGCCATTTGTGTAAGTGAAAAAGTTCGAAGTGGAAAAGTGGAAAAGCGGCCGGTAAACTGCGCCAGTTCCCATGCGCCCGCTTGCTGTGCTGCTCGCCGCGCTCGCGCTCCCGCTGCTCGCCGTGGGTAGCCCGCTTCGCGCACAGCGGGTAACGTCCGACACAGGCGACGTGATGAGCCGCGTGGCGCAGTACGTCGACGCCTACTACTCGCGCGCGCAGAGCATCCTGGCCGTCGAAACCGTCCGCGTGCAGCAGGTCAGCCGCGACCGGATGAGCGACGGCTTCGCGCGGCGCTTCGTCTACAACCTGCGGGTCGAATGGACGCCGGCCGACGGCGGCCCGCCGGAGGCGACGCTGGCGCGCGAGCTGGTGTCGGTCAACGGCCGGGCGCCGCGCCCCGGCGACGAGCCGCACTGCACCGCGCCGCGGCCGATTACGCCCGAGCCGCTCGCCATGTTCCTGGCCGAACGGCAGGGCGACTTCCTGTTCAGCGATGCGGAAGAGACGCGCCTGGACGGCCGCGACCTGCTGCGCCTCGATTTCCGCATCAAGGAGCCGGACCCGGACGTGGTGTCGTGGGACCGCGAGTGCGTGACGATGGAGTTCCCGTCGCGGATGCGAGGACGGGTCTGGCTGGATCAGGAGACCGGCGAGATCCTGCGGATCGATGAAGGCGCGACTGGACCGGTCGAGGTCAACGGTCCCCCCGATCGCCGCCGCAACGGCCTCCTCCCGGTCATCGTGTTCGACCGCTCGGATACGTCCATCCGCTACCGGCCGGTGCATTTCGACGATCCCGACGAAATGCTGCTCCTGCCGGAGCGCATCGAGTCGCTGACGATGTCGCGCACCGGCGGCACGCGCCGCACGCAGACGTACTCGAACTATCGGCGGTTCGTGACCGGCGGACGGATTGTGGGGTAGGGCCGGCCTACTGCGACAGCGCGCGGTTGATCGTCGCGCGCAGGCGTGGATTCTCCGGCGTCACGTCGCTCGGGAAGAACGCCACCACGCGGCCATCCTTGCCGATCACGTACTTCGAGAAGTTCCACTGCGGCAGGTTGCCGCTGGCGCCGAGGAAGCGGTAGATCGGCGACTGCCCGGGGCCGGGCCGCGTCACCACCTTCGCGAACATCGGGAACGTCACGTCGTAGGTGAGCCGGCAGAACTCGGCGATCTGCTCGGCCGACCCCGGCTCCTGCTCGCCGAAGTCGTTGCTCGGGAAGCCGAGCACGGCGAAGCCCTTGTCCTTCAGCTCGCGGTGCAGCGCCTCGAGCCCCTTGTACTGCGGCGTGTAGCCGCAGTAGCTGGCGACGTTCACCACCAGCGTGACCGTGCCCTTGTACGCGGCGAGGTCGGCCGGACGGTTGCCGACGAGGGTCGTCGTCCTGAGGTCGTAGAAGGAGGGCATAGGCCGTTGCGCCACCACGGCGGCGGTTGCCGCCAGACACAGCACGCTAACGAACAGCAGCTTCGTATTCTTCATACGTACCGCGGAAATCATGGATCGACCCGTGGTCGAAATGCCAGACCCGCGTGCCGACCTCCTCGATCAGGTCCTGGTCGTGGGTCACCAGCAGCACCGTCCCCTCGTATTTCTGCAGGGCGATGTTCAGCGCGTTGATCGATTCCAGGTCGAGGTGGTTGGTCGGTTCGTCGAGGACCAGGACGTTCGGCTTCTGCAGCATGATGCGGCAGAAGAGCAGCCGGGCCGTTTCGCCGCCCGACAGGGCGGAGGTCGGCTTGAGCCCCTCCTCGCCGGTGAAGAGCATCTGCCCGAGCAGGCCGTGAATGTCCTGGCGCGCGGCGTCGGGGTCGAACTGGTGCAGCCATTCGACCGCGGTCATGCCGTGCCGGATGGCGCCGGTGTGATCCTGCGCGAAGTAGCCGACCGTCGCCTCGTGGCCCCAGCGCACGCTGCCGGCGTCGCGATCCCCGGGTGCGGCATCGAGGTTTGGCGCATCCGCCAGGATGGCCTTCAGCATGGTCGTCTTGCCGACGCCGTTGCGTCCGATCAGCACGATCTTCTCGCCGCGCTCGACGATGGCGCTGAAGTCGTCGATGACCGTGAGATCGCCGAAGGCCTTGCTCAGCCCCTTGATCTCCATCGGCACTTTTCCCGACGGGCGGTTCTGCTGGAAGCGGATGTAGGGGCGCTGGATGTTCGAGCGCGCCAGCTCGGTCGTCTGCAGCCGCTCGACTTCCTTGCGGCGCGAGGTCGTCTGCGCGGCGCGGGTGCCGGCGCCGAAGCGGGCGATGAAGTCCTGGAGCTGGGCGATCTTCTTCTCGCGCTGCGCGTTCTCGGACTCGATGCGCGAGCGGACCTGCGTCTTCGCCAGCACCATGTCGTCGTAGCCGCCGGTGTAGGTGATGATCGTCTGGTAGTCGATGTCGGCCGTGTGCGTCGTCACCGCGTTGAGGAAGTGGCGATCGTGCGAGATGACGATCAGCGTGCCGTCGTAGCGGGTGAGGAAGTCGACCAGCCAGTGGATCGAGTCGAGGTCGAGGTGGTTGGTCGGCTCGTCGAGCAGCAGCGCCTGCGGGTGGCCGAACAGCGCCTGCGCCAGCAGCACGCGCACCTTCTGCCCGCCCTGCAGCTCGCCCATCGTCCGCTCGTGGAGGGCGTCGGGAATGTCGAGCCCCTGCAGCAGGATGGCGGCGTCGCTCTCGGCGCTGTAGCCGTCTTCCTCGCCGACGATCCCCTCGAGTTCGCCGAGGCGCATGCCGTCGGCGTCGGTCATGTCGGTCTTGGCGTAGAGCGTCTCGCGCTCCTGCAGCGCGCCCCACAGCCGCTGGTTGCCCATGATCACCGTGTCGATGACGCGGAAGGCGTCGAAGGCGAACTGGTCCTGCCGGAGCACGCCCAGCTTCGCCGGCCGCGTGACCGTGCCCTTCTGGGGCGGCAGCTCGCCGGTGAGCAGCTTCATGAACGTCGACTTGCCGGCGCCATTCGGCCCCGTCAGGCCGTAGCGCCGTCCTGGCGTAAAGGTGGTGGTGACGTCCTCGAAGAGCACCTTCGAGCCATAGCGCATCGAGACGTTGCTAACTGAGATCATGGCTTTCTGGGGGTCCGCCTTCGCGGCTTCGCCGCTTCGGCGAGACAGCCTTCGCGTGGCTTGCCCAGCCGAAGCTGACGCTTCGGCGCAGCCTCGCGTCAGCGAAGGTTGGTGCGGAAGAAAGGACTCGAACCTTCACTCCCTTGCGGGAACCAGCTCCTGAGGCTGGCGCGTCTGCCAATTCCGCCACTTCCGCGTGGTGAACACCTGTACGAGGCAGGAACTCCTCATATTACCGGGTTGCCCGCGCCCTGTCGAGGGGTGTACCGTCCGTCCGTGGCCGCCCCCCTGCACACGCGCATCCTCTTCGGACTCCTGGCCGGCGCCGCCGCCGGGGTCGCCGTCAACCTGACGATCGCCGCCAACCCCACGCTGGCGTGGCTGCTGGCCAACATCATCGACCCGTTCGGCCGCGTCTGGCTCAACGGACTGATCATGGTGGTCATCCCGCTCATCATCGCCACGGTGGCGCTCGGCGTGGCCGGCCTCGGCAGCCTCAGCCACGTCGGCCGCATTGGTGCGATGACCCTCGGCACGTTCCTGCTGCTCACCGCGATCGGCACCGCGCTGGGGCTGTTTGCGGTCAACGCCGTGCGGCCCGGTGCCGGACTCGACCCGGCGGTCACCGAGCGGTTGATGGACACCTACCGCGGGCAGGCGCAGGGTGCGATGGGGCTGGCGCAGGGGGCGCTGAGCGTCAACACCTTCGTCGCCATGGTGCCGCGGAACCCGATCCAGGCGGCCGCCAACGGCGAAATGCTCGCGGTCATCGTGTTCGCGCTGTTCCTCGGCGTTGGCCTGACGATGGTCGATCGTGAGCGGGCGGAGCCGCTGCTGAAGGTGCTCGACGCGATCGGCAACGTGATGGTGGCGATCATCGAGCTGGTCATGAAGCTGGCGCCGTACGCGGTGTTCGCGCTGATCTTCGGCGTCACCGCACGCTTCGGGCTCGACGTCCTCCTCAGCCTGTTGAAATACATCGGCACGGTGATGGGCGCGCTCACCGTCTTCACCGTGGTGGTCTACGCCATCATCCTCCGGCTGCTGGCGCGGCGGAGCCCGATGGAGTTCTTCCGCAAGGCGGGCGTGGTGATGCTGACGGCGTTCTCGACCTCGTCGAGCAACGCGACGCTGCCGACGACGCTGCGCGTGGTCGAGCTCGACCTGGGCGTGTCGAAACGGATCACCGGCTTCGTGGTGCCGCTGGGCGCCACGATCAACATGAACGGGACGGCGATGTTCGAGGGGATTACCGTCCTGTTCCTGGCGCAGGTGTTCGGCGTCCAGATGACGCTCGGGCAGCAGGTGATCGTGCTGCTGATGGCGGTCGTCACCGCCATCGGCGTGGCCGGTGTGCCCGGCGGATCGATCCCGCTGCTGATGATGGTGCTCGGGATGGTCGGCGTGCCGATGGAAGGGATCGCCATCGTGCTCGGCGCGGATCGATTGCTCGACATGTCGCGCACGGTCGTCAACGTGACGGGCGACATGGTGACCGCGACGGTCGTCCAGCGGTTCGATCG
>JBFWUM010000067.1:13956-16997 GCA_050247255.1 Vicinamibacterales bacterium
TGGTCGGCGTGCCGATGGAAGGGATCGCCATCGTGCTCGGCGCGGATCGATTGCTCGACATGTCGCGCACGGTCGTCAACGTGACGGGCGACATGGTGACCGCGACGGTCGTCCAGCGGTTCGATCGAAATTGACGGATGGACGGAATGACGAAGTGACGAATTGATCGGGCAGTCCGTCATTTCGTCGCTTCGTCAATCCCGTCAAGCTTCAAAATAATCCCAGCGAGAAATTGCGGAACCCGCCGGTGGCCAGCGTCGCGTTGTTGTGCGCGGTTGCTGCAGGCTGGCGCCGCCGGTGGTCGGCCGATACTGCATCGCCACCCCCTTGCCCGCCGAGACGATCGCCATCACGTGTGTCGAGCCGGGTGGGAGCGACTCGCGGAACATCAGCCCGGCCTGGGCCACGTCGAGGTCGCCGTCGGCGTCGAAATCGGCCGCCTGTGTGTGTGCTCCGCCGACTTCGGCGATGGCCGGCACCGGCGGATTGAACGTCCCGTTGCCGTTGCCGGCAAAGAAGTGCGTGGCGCTGTCGATTTCAGGCGCGCCATTGTCGTCCCGCCCGAGGATGTCGGTGCGCCCGTCGCCGTTGAAGTCGCCGACGACAAGCGCCGTCATGCGCGGACTGCTGATGGCGGTCACCGGCCAGAAGTCGCCACTGCCGGTTCCCAGCGTCACCGCGAGCTGGCCAGTCTGGCCGAACGGCCCGATCAGGCTGCCGACCAGATCCGCGCGACCATCGCCGTTGAGGTCGGCGGGCCACACGGTGGCGCCGAGGGTGAGGCGCGTGATGTCCACCGCGGGCCGCGGCGGCGACACCTGCGCGATCGGCGTAGCCAGCACGGCAGTAAGCGACACAAGAACGGAAAGAAACAGGACTTTTGTCCGTCGCGGGGGGGCGTCACCGCGTTCTCCGCCAGTGTTTTCGCGTGGCGGCGAGCCGCGATGCGCGTTCTGGGCCCGCTTCAGCGGCGCGCGATCGGCCAGCGCCGCCAGGGTGCGGGGGTCACGGCGCGCGCCGCGCGTACGAGCCGCAGCGCTCCGTTGACGCGCCGCCCGTCGATCGGGTCGAAGCCGTACGCCGCGCGGAGCGGTTGCGGAAGGAGGCCGACCGTGATCGTTCGATTGAGCGCCGCCGCCGGACCGGTCAGCAGGCGAAACGGCGGGTGCAGCACCGCCGACGCCAGGCCGCGCGCCGCGGCACCGACGGCCAGCCTGTCGGAATCCATTGCCGCGTCGAGGTAGGCGCGCAGCGCGGCGCGCGTGCGTGGCACCTCTCCCGTCGGCGCGCCCAACGCGATCGCCACGTTCGCCGCCTCGCTGCAGTAACGGTCGTGGTCGGCCTCGGTCAGCTCTGTCACGGTGCGGCTGTAGACGAGCGGCACCGAGTCGAGCAGCGTGGCATGAACCCAGAGCACGAGGGACGGGTCCTCCGCCGAATAGCGGGTCCCGGCGGGGTAGGCGCCGACCGCCTCGCGCAGCGTCCCGTGCACGCGGCGGTGGATCTGGAGGATGCCGTCAATCGCCGCCTGCCTCGCGGCGTCGGTGCCGAAGACCAGCGCGAGCATCGCCTGCACGGTGTGGTGCAGCCGGGTGGCAGCCATAACGCGGCCGGAGCGGAAGGTGCTGTGCTCGGCGACGCCGGCAGCCACGAGCGGGTGGGCGAGCTGCATGAGGATGGCGCGCGCCCAGCCGAAGAGGATCACCCGTTCGGCGTTGACCTGCTGGACGAGGGTGGGCGTCAGGTGCGCGACGTGCCGAGGCTCGAGGTGAGCCATGTGCCGAGAGTATCCGCCGGCTGGGTCGCCACATGCGAGTGGTGCTGGCAGATCGAGGTCAGCCAGCCTGCCTGCTGCGGGTCGGCAAAGTGGGCCGCCGCATATCCGCAGAGCACCCGCCCCTGGCGGCCAGCCAGCGCCGCGTTCCACGCCGCTTCGAGGTCGCAGGCCTCGTTGAAGGAGCCTTCCTCAGCGAGGATGTCAACGACTTCGCCGTAGATCCGCAGCGGGCGGCCGAACGCCGTCGCCTCCTCGACGAGCTCGGCGCTGATCTGGTAGCCGGCATCGCGCACGAAGATGCCACGCCGCCGCATGCGACGCAGGGCGCTCTGTGCATCGAGGAACCGGAGGGTCGCCGGCGGCGCCGATCGCGCCGGGTAGCCGCGCTTTTCGAGGTGGTCGGCGATGAGATCCCAGTGGGCTTTCCTGGCGATCACGACGCTGTGGTCGCCGGCATCCCACCCGTCAGCCAGGAATCTGGCCGTGGCATCGGCGCGGGAGCGGGCAGCATCGAACAGCTGCAGCGCGTGTTCGGCGTGGGGGGACGTGGCCGAATGGGTCAACCTGTTACCTGCCCGGAGGGCGAAAAATTTCCTGCCTCAATCCGTAGCCTGAACGCCCCCAGGCGAAAACGCAAGCTGATCGGTAGCCAACTCGTGGATTTGCCGACGTTTGCGGGGATGACACCGGCGCGTGGCACCGTATCGAGCCCATGCGTTTCCGGGAGCCCACCCGGCGGCAATCACAATGAATTGGGGCATGAACGAATGTGGTATCCGGGTTGCACCGCGATTTGTAACCGCCATGCGTGTCCGCATCACATCGGCCCTGCCCCTGTCCTACGGCGCTAACGGCGCGTCGCTGCGCATCGGCAGCGTCTACGACCTCGAATCGTCGCTCGCCTCGGCGCTGATCGTCGACCAGTGCGCGGAGTTGTACGACGCGCTGTCGGATGAAGAGAAGCACCGCGCCAGCACCGGCACCGGCTTCATCTGGGAAGCGTCGGATCGCGCGCGCCGGTCGCGTCTGTAACGCGGCGTGCCAACCGTAGCTCTAAAGGGACCCAGTGTGGACGACCACCTTCGAGCCTTCGGCGCTACGGTGGACAACCTCCGCGAGGACGGGGGGAGCGGAGGTTGGTGAGCCGCGAAGGAATCGAACCTTCAACCCGCAGATTAAGAGTCTGCTGCTCTGCCAATTGAGCTAGCGGCCCACTCTGTTGTGTGAACAGTCTCTAATCATACACGACGGGCACGGACCCTCG
>JBFWUM010000068.1:0-16511 GCA_050247255.1 Vicinamibacterales bacterium
CGCAATGAGTTCCTACGAGCTTTCCGAACGATCGCGGCAATTGCTGGCCACGCTGGTCCGCGCCTACATCGAGACCGGTGAACCGGTGTCGTCGCAGGTGCTGGCCCGCGAGAGCGGTCTCGGTGTGTCGTCGGCCACCGTCCGGAACGTGCTCGTCCATCTCGAGGAGGCCGGCTACGTTCACCAGCCGCACACCTCCGCCGGCAGGGTGCCGACCGATCGCGCTTATCGGGTCTTCGTCGACCTGCTGCTCGAAGGACGCAAGCCGACGCGCCCGTCGGCCGAGGTCGAGCACCGGCTGCGCCAGCACGCGGCGGCGGCGCCGCTGATGGACCAGCTGCTGGCCGGCGTCTCGCACCTCGTGGCGCGGACCTCGGGCCAGGTCGGCTTCGCGATGGCCGAGAACCACGCGGCGGTGCTGCGGCGGATCGAGGTCATCCCGCTGGCCGGCACCCAGGTGCTGGTCGTCGTCGTCTCCGACGGCAACCAGGTGATGCAGAAGGCGGTCGACACCGAGGAGCCGGTCCGGCCGCAGGACCTGGTGCAGGCGGCGAACTACCTCAACTCCGAGTTCGCGGGGCTGCCGCTCATCCAAGTTCGCGAGGCGGTGCTGGCCCGCATCCAGCAGGAACGCACGCTCTACGACGAGCTGTTCGCGCGCGCCATGCAGCTGGCCAGATCGACGCTCGAGGACCTGCCGACGCAGCAGACCTTCTACATGGAAGGGGTCGCGTCGCTCCTCGGCGAAGCCCTGCACGACGCGGCGACGCTGCCGACGCTGCGCGCGCTCGTCGAGATGATGGAAGAAAAGGAGCGGATGGTCCGCCTCCTCACGCGCTATATCGACGGTCCGGGGTTGACCGTCGTCATCGGCGCCGAGCACGAGACGCCCGACCTGCGGGCCTTCAGCCTGGTGGCCTCGACGGCGGTGGATGGGCCGACCATCCGCACCGTCGGCCTGATTGGTCCGACCCGGATGCACTACTCCCGCGCCATCGCGCTCGTCGACGGGACGACGCAGGCGGTGTCACGGGTGCTCAAACGTCCTAATTAGCCGGTTATGAGTACCAAACACGAGAACGACGCGGCCGCCCACGACGCGGCCCCGGACGCGACCGCCACGACGAGCGCCGACCCCTCGCCGGAAACCGGCGCCGAGACTGGCGATCCGACCGAGGCCCTGCAGCGTGAGAAGAATGCGCTGCAGGACCGGCTCCTGCGCACGGCGGCCGAGTTCGACAACTACCGCAAGCGGATGGAACGCGAGCGCGCAGACTTCGTCGCCTTTGCCGCGGCCGACATCCTGGGCGAACTGCTCCCGATCGTCGACAGCTTCGAGCGCGCGCTCCAGGCGCCGGCCCCGCCTGAGGCCGAGGCGTTCCGGACCGGCGCCGAACTGATTCACAGGCAGATGCTCGACCTGCTGCGCAAGCGCGGCGTCAAGCCGATCGAGACGCTCGGCGCCGACTTCGATCCGAACCTCCACCAGGCGGTCATCTACGAGGACAGCCCGGAGCATCGGGACGGCGAGGTCATCGCGGAACTGCAGAAGGGGTATCTCCTCGGCGATCGCCTGCTGCGTCCGGCGATGGTGAAGGTGGCGAAGGCGTGAGCACGGTGGCAAAACGCGATTACTACGAGGTGCTCGGCGTCGCGCGGACGGCCACGGAGCAGGAGATCAAGAGCGCCTATCGCAAGCTGGCGCTCAAGTACCATCCCGACCGCAACCCGGGCGACAAGGCCGCCGAGGACAACTTCAAGGAAGCCGCCGAGGCGTACTCGGTGCTCGCCGACACCGACAAGCGGCACATGTACGACCGCTTCGGCCACCAGGGGCTGGGCGGCGCGGCCAGCGGTTTCGACCCGACCGTCTTCACCGGGTTCGAGGACATCCTCGGCGGGCTCGGCGACATCTTCGGATTCGGCGATGTCTTCGGCGCCGGCGGGCGGCGGCGCGGCCCGCAGCGCGGCGCCGACCTCCGCTACGACCTCGAGATTTCCTTTGCCGAGTCGGCGAAGGGGACCGAAACCTCAATCCAGATTCCGCGCAACGAGACGTGCGAAACGTGCAGCGGCAGTGGCGCGGCGCCCGGATCGGCCCCGACGACCTGCCCGCAGTGCCAGGGGCGCGGCCAGCTGCGTTTCCAGCAGGGGTTCTTCACCGTCGCCCGCACGTGCGGCCAGTGTCGCGGCAGCGGCCAGATCATCTCGAAGCCGTGCGCGACGTGCCGCGGCGCCGGTCGGGTGCCGAAGGAACGGAAGATCACCGTTCGCATCCCGGCCGGTATCGCCACCGGGCAGCGGTTGCGCCTCACCGGCGAGGGTGAATCCGGACCAGCCGGCGGCCCTGCCGGCGATCTCTACGTGGTGATCCACGTGCAGGAGCACACCTTCTTCCGGCGCGAGGGGAACGATCTCTCCTGCGAGATCCCGGTGAACTTCCCCACCGTCGCGCTCGGCGGCAAGATCACCATCCCGACGCTCGACGGCGACGAGCCGTACACCGTGCCCGAGGGCACCGAAAGCGGGACGACCTTCCGCCTCAGGGGACGCGGCATGCCCGACGTGAGCGGCCGCGGCCACGGCGACCTCTACGTCACCATCCGCGTCGTCACGCCGAAGAAGCTGACGCGCGAGCAGAAGAAGCTCCTCGAGCAGCTCGCGACGACGCTGCCAAAGGAGAAGTTCGAGCCGATGCCGCAGGACGAGGACGATGACAAGGGCATCTTCGGCCGCGTCAAGGACATCTTCGGGTAGATGCGTACCTGGCCGGCCCTCCTCGTCGGGGGGGCCGACTTCAGCCGGCCCGATGACCTCGTCCAGGCGGCGCTGCTGGACTTCGAGGTCGCCGCCGTCGAGGACACCGGCGACGGACCTCGCGTCTTCTTCAACAGCGACGACGCGCGCGCCGCGGCTGCCCAGGCACTCGGCCGGCAGTTCCCCGATCTGACATGCACGCCTATCGACGTGCCCGACGAGGACTGGGCCGCGCGCTCCCAGGCTGGCCTCCGCGCTATCCGCATCGGCAAGCTGGTGGTCGCCCCGCCGTGGGATGCCGGCGACATCATCATCCAGCCCTCGATGGGCTTCGGCACCGGGCACCATGCGACGACACGCCTGTGCCTCGCCGCGCTGCAGCGGATCGAACTGCGCGGCCGCTCGGTGATCGACGTCGGCACCGGCTCCGGCGTCCTTGCGATCGCCGCGAGCCTGCTCGGCGCGTCGCCGGTGACCGGCATCGATGACGACCCCGACGCCGTTCAGGCCGCGCGGGAGAACCTCGGGCTCAACCCGAAGGCGACGGTCACGTTCGACGTCATCGACCTGCGAACGTCCTCGCTGCCGCCGGCAGACGTCGTGCTGGCCAACCTGACCGGCGGGCTGCTCATCGCCGCTGCCCGGATGCTGATGAGTCTCGCCGTGCCCGGCGGCCGGCTCGTCCTCAGCGGCTTCATGGATCACGAGGAAACGGCAGTCGTCGAGGCGTTCCGGCCGTCCACGGTTGCCCAGCGGGAACAGGAGGACGAGTGGGTCTGCGTGACGCTAGAATCACGGCCATGAAGCTGCTGCGCCTCCCGCTCGTCGTCGCGCTGGTCGTGCTGTCGTCTGCGTCGTTGCCGCGCGCCGAACGCTTCGGCTACCCGCCGGAGGAGTTCGCGGCGCGGCGGCAGACACTGGCGCAGGCACTGGGCCAGGGAACGTTGATTCTCTTCGGTGCGCCCGAGGCACAGGCTGGCATCCGCTTCCGCCAGGACAACGACTTCTTCTACTTCACCGGCAACGACACGCTGAACGCGGTGCTCGTCATGGAGGCGCCGAGCGGCCGGGCGCACCTGTTCATGCCGAAGCGGACCGACACCGAGATCCGCTACGAGGGCGGCAACTGGCTCGACGAGCCGGACGCCGCCCGGAAGTACGGCTTCGCCACCATCCAGCCGCTGACCGCGCTCAACGAGTTCCTCGCGCGCCGCCGCACGTTCAACACCGAACGGGTGTGGACGCGGCTGTCGGAGCGGGACGAGGTGAACCTCGGACGGGTCGACATCGCTATCCAGTCGGCGCGCCGGCGCAACAGCCCGTTCGCGCAGCAGCCGGCCGAGGACGCGCTCCGCATCGAGCAGCTGCGGACGATGTTCCCGTTCTACGAGCTGGCGGACGCGACGCCGCACATCGATCGCCTGCGGGTGATCAAGACGCCGCGCGAAATCGAGATTCTCCGCTACAACGGCCGCATCAGCGCCGAGGCCATGCGCCGCGCCATCGCCATCAGCACGCCGGGCACGTGGGAGTACGAGTTCGAGGCCGAGGCGACCTACTGGATGATCCGCCACGGCATGCAGGGCTGGGCCTACCCGGCGATCGTCGCCTCGGGGCCCAATGGCAACCAGTGGCACTACGAGAGCAGCGGCCGGCAGACGAAGGACGGCGAGCTCGTCGTCATGGACTACGGCGGGTCGCTCGACCACCTGACGATCGACATCACGCGGACGTGGCCCGTGAACGGCCGGTTCACAGACGAGCAGCGCAAGGCCTACGAGACGGCGCTGGCGGCCAACAAGGCGATCATCGCGGCGATCAAACCGGGCGTGACGCGCGATGCCGTCCGGAAGATCGCGGAGGACATCTACACCCGCAACGGCTTCAACCCGGTGTACGCCTACGTCGGCCACTATGTCGGCCTGTCGGTGCACGACGTCGGCGACTGGAACGCCCCGTTCGAGGCCGGGATGGTCATGGCGATCGAGCCGATCATCGACATCCCCGAGAAGCAGCTGCACATCCGGGTCGAGGACACGATCCTGGTGACGCCGACCGGCGCCGAGGTCCTGACCAGCGCCGTGCCGAAGGAAGTCGACGAGCTGCTGGCGGTGATCAAAGAGTAGAGCCCGCAGTTCCCGCCTGCCGTCCGCGTCACTCCCCGCGCAGGAGCTGCGTACGACCGATCCGGTGCGCACGATTTCCCGCCTATTTCCTGGCGGCCCATCGGTTGCACAGCCGCGGGCATGCTGATCGATGCTTCGTTCAATCAACTCACGGGGAAGATTCTTGGTGCGGCCATAGAAGTGCACCGCGCTCTTGGCCCAGGCCTGCTCGAATCCACATATCTCCAGTGCCTCCGCCGCGAGCTGGGCGAAATGGGACTTCGATTCGACTCGGAACGAACTGTTCCGATCGTCTACAAAGGAGTCACGCTCACCACGACCTACCGAATCGACCTGATCGTCGAGGACCGGGTTGTGGTGGAAGCGAAATCATGCGAGGACACCAAACCGATACATCGGGCACAGGTGCTCACGTATCTAGCGCTCACCGGCTGTCCGGCCGGCCTGCTGATCAACTTCAACGTCGCCAAGTTGATGGACGGCGTGACAAGGGTGATCGCTCGGGGAGCTCTCGGAGGCCACGGCTTCACAGCGGAGTCACGGTGACGCAGAGGCGCGCAGAGGGTACCCGCCGGTGGCGCGCCGCGCTACGCGCGGCGATATGGATCGAGGGTGCCCATCACCCACAAGTCACTGCGGGCGCGTGCGGAGTGACTTGTGGGTGACGGGCACCCTCGATCCATAGCCGGCCTCAGGCCGGCGCCACCGGCGGCTGCCTCCGTGCGTCACCGTGTCCCTGAGCCTCCGTTGTGGACCCGTGTCCTCCGCCGCCCTCCTAGAACTCCCCCCACCGCGCGAACAGCGCCGCTATCGCCACGACCGGCATCGCGTCGGCGCGGATCGTCCGGCCGCCGAGGGTCAGCTTGCGGCAGACGTCGGCGGCCTCCAGCTCCCGCGGCTCCCAGCCGCCTTCGGGGCCGATGAGCAGCGTCGCCTCGTGCGGCGGCGCCGGTGGCACGTCAGCCAGTGACAGCAGGTCGCCGGCCGCGGCGTCCGGTTCGACGCACATCAGCGCCTGGCCCGGCACGGCCATCGACCTCACGCGGGCGAGCAACGTGTCGAGGTCAGCCGGCTCCGCCACCGCCGGCACGACCGCGCGGCCGCACTGCTTGGCCGACGACACGGCGATCCGCTGCCACCGCTCCCTCCGGCGCCCGCGCTCGAGCGTCGCGAGCGACACCTCCGTACGGGCTGTCACGATGGGGTGAATCGCCGCGACACCGAGCATCACCGCGTCGCGGACGACGTCATCCATCTTGTCGCTCTTGAGCACGGCCTGGGCCAGCGTCAGCGCGACGCGCGGCTCCGCGGCGGCAGCGCGAGCGGCAAGCAGGCGCACGGCCACGGCCTTCCGGCTGAAGCCGGACGCCACCGGGTCCTCGACGACGGCATCGAACTCGTGGCCGCGCCCGTCGAACACCCGCACGGCGGCGCCGGGCAACAAGCGGAGCACGCGCAGCAGGTGCTGCGCTTCGTCGTCAGGCAGCGCGATCACGTCGCCGGCGGCGCGCGCCTCCGGCGCGTGGAAGCGAGGCTGTATACTCATCCCGTCCCCCGAATGTTCTTACGCGGCCAGAAGGTCGGCAAGTACAAGATCGTCTCGCCGCTCGGCAGCGGCGGTTTCGGCAGCGTGTTCCTCGCCGAAGACACCTGGATCGACAAGAAGGTCGCGATCAAGGTCCCGCACAAGCAGAACCTCGACTTCGACGAGCTGCTGAAGGAGCCGCGCCTCCTCGCCTCCCTCAGCCACCCGAACATCGTCACGGTGCTGACGGCGGAGAAGCAGGACGGTGTCTTCTTCATCGTCATGGAGTACGTGACCGGCGAGACGCTGGAGCACATCATCCTGCGCGAAGGGGCGCTCGACCTGGCGCGCGCGCTCGACTTCACCTGCCAGATGTGCAACGCCGTCGATCACGCGCACACCGTCGGCATCCTGCACCGTGACCTGCGGCCGGGCAACATGCTGGTCTCGGATACGGGGCTGCTCAAGGTCACCGACTTCGGCACCTCCCGCTTCCTCGAGATCGCCGCGCACGGAACGACGGTCATCGGCAGCCCGCCCTACATGGCGCCGGAGCAGTTCTACGGCAAGGCGGTCTTCGCCAGCGACGTCTACTCGGTGGGCGTGACGATGTACCAGATGCTGACCGGGGAGCTGCCGTACAACACGCCGGCGCCTGGCGACATCGAGCGGCTGATGCGTGGCGAACTGGTGAGTTCGCCGCGGGTGAAGAACAGCAAGATCCCCAAGGCGATCGCCGACATCGTCCTCAAGGCGCTGGCGCCCGACCTGACCGCGCGCTACCAGCGGGCGTCGGAGCTGCTCAACGACGTGCTCGCCGCCCGCCAACCTGCGGCGCCACGGGCGGGCCGGCGGTCCACGCCGGCAGCCGCCGGCGGCGAGATGGCCGAGATCCAGTCGCGCCTGCGCGCCCGCGAAGCGCCGCAGCCCCGCTTCTGCTGGCACTGCCGCAAGCCACTCCAGGCCCGCACCGACCGCTGCCCGTTCTGCGGCGAGACTCAGTAGTCGGCAGTGGGCAGTCGGCGGTCGGCAGTAGCTCCGGACTAGCTCGACGCCCCGCTCACTGCCCACTGCCCACTGCCGACTGCCGACTGCCGACTTGTAAGCCCCACATTCCCCCTTGGGCGACCGCCCGTATTACCATTTCCTAAAGGAGCGGTAGACATATGGGCTTTCCCGGGACAGGCAAGATCTGGATGAACGGCACGCTGGTGGAGTGGAAGGACGCGACGATTCATGTCGGGTCCCACGTCGTCCACTACGGCAGCGGCGTGTTCGAGGGGGCCCGGTGCTACGACACGAAGCAGGGTCCGGCCTGCTTCCGCCTGGATGCGCACATGAAGCGGCTGATGGATTCGGCGCGCATCTACCGCATGGATTCGCCGTACGACCAGCAGACGCTGACCGACGCGGTCAACGAGCTGATTACCGTCAACGGCTTCCGCGCCTGCTACATCCGCCCGCTCATTTACCGCGGCTACGACTCGCTCGGCGTCAACCCGCTGCCCTGCCCGGTCGACGTCGCGATCATGCTGTGGGAATGGGGCGCCTACTTCACGAAGGAAGCGATCGAGGAAGGGCTCGACGTCAAGATCTCGACCTGGGCGCGCAACGCGCCGAACACGACGCCGGCGATGGCCAAGAGCGTCGCCAACTACGCCAACGCGCAGCTGATCAAGATGGAGGCGATTGCCGACGGCTACGCCGAGGCGATCGCCCTCGATCACTTCGGCAACCTGAGCGAAGGCAGCGGCCAGAACGTGTTCATCGTCCGTGAGGGGGTGCTCTACACACCGCCCATCGGCAACTCGGTCCTCTGGGGCATCACCCGCGATTCGGTGATCACCATCGCCAAGGACCTCGGCTTCGAGGTGCGCGAGCAGACGCTGCCGCGCGAGGTCCTCTACATGGCCGACGAGGTCTTCTTCGTCGGGACGGCCGTGGAAGTGACGCCGATCCGATCGGTCGACCGGGTCACGATCGGGCCGGGCCGCCGCGGGCCGATTACCGAGGCCATCCAGCAGCGGTTCTTCCAGATCGTCAAGGGCGAGTACCCGGACACCCACGGCTGGCTCCAGCCGGTCCGTTCCGCCGTCGCCAGGTAGGTCACCCCTTTACGGGTGGCAGTTTTTTTCGCGAGGCCGTGAACCTTTTCGGCCTCGCGTTCGTCTGAGGGAATGTGCTACAAACGCAGCACCTCAGATGACACCAGCACCTGGCCTCAAGCTCTCCCGCCGCGAGCGGGAAATCATGGACGCCCTGTTCAGCCTGTCCGAGGCGACGGCCGAGGACATCCGGAGCCGGTTGATCGACCCGCCCAGCTACTCCGCCGTCCGCGCCATGCTGGCCAGGCTCGAAGGCAAGGGGCACATCCGCCACCGTGAAGACGGCCTGCGCTACGTCTACGCGCCGACGGTGTCGCGAACCGCCGCCCGCCGGGACGCGTTGAAGCAGTACGTCGGCACCTTCTTCGGCGGCTCCCTCGGCACCATGGTCACGTCGCTGGTCCGGCAGGAGTCCTGGACCGACGAAGAACTGGACGCGCTGCAGGCTGAGATCGAACGCGCCAGGAAAGAGAAGAACAGATGATTGCGGTCCCGCTGTTGATCAAGGTCACCGCGGCGCTCGTGCTCGGTCTCGCAGCGGCGATCGGCGCCCCGCGCGCGCGGGCGTCCGTCCGCCACCTGTTCCTCGCCTGCACGTTCGGGGTGCTCGCCGGGCTGCCGGTCGCGTCGGCGCTGGCGCCCAATGTCACGATCGAGGTCCCGGTGACGCCGGAGTCGGCCGCGTACTCCGCTCCCGTGGCAGACGCCATGGTCAGCACCGTGATTGCCGACGTGAAGGTCAGGCAGGCCGTCAGCCGGACCCTCACCGTCCCCTACGCCGACGTCCTCATCGTCATCGCCTGGGGCGTCGGGACGCTGCTGTTCATGCTGCCGCTGGCCACCGCGCTCGGCCGCGTGCGCCACCTTCGGCGAACCGCAGTGCCCTGGGACGGCGGGCGGGTGTTCCTGCGCCGCCCCGATGTGGAACTGCTGCTGCACGAAGAGGCGCGGGCGCCGCTGACCTGTGGCGTGCTGCGGCCGGCGATCATCCTGCCGATCGATGCGCCGTCCTGGAGCCGCGAGCAGCTCGCGCGGGCCTTCACCCACGAACTGGAACACATCCACCGTGGCGACTGGTGGATGCAGGTCGCCTCGCGCGCAACGTGCGCCGTCTACTGGTTCCATCCGCTCGCCTGGGTGGCCTGGCGCCGGCTGGCGCTCGAGGCGGAACGCGCCTGTGACGATGCGGTGCTGCGCAGCGCGGACGGGACCGGCGACGGGACTGGCTATGCCGAGCAGCTCGTCACCCTCGCCCGCCGACTCGCGCCGCGGGCGCACCCACTGCTGTCGATGGCCGGCCGCAGCGACCTCTCTGCGCGGGTGCGCGCGCTGCTGAACCCCCGGCTGGCGCGCGGCCGCGCCGGCCTCACCGCCGCCGTTCCGGTGTTCGTCCTCGCCGCCCTCTTTGTCGCAATCGTCGCGCCGCTGAGCGCGGTGGCCGAGCGGCGGTTGATGCCACTGCCAACCGATGCGGACCTGTCGCTGTTCAACGCCGCCGAACGCGGGCGCCTGGCGCGCGTGCGCGAGCTTATTGCCGATGGGGCCAACCCGGACGCTGCGATCCCCGGCGATGGCTCACCGCTGATTGCGGCGGCGCGCAACGGGCACTTCGACGTCTCGCAGGCCCTGCTGGATGCCGGCGCCGATCCGAACCTGGCCGTGCCCGGCGACGGCAACCCGCTCATCATGGCGGCCCTCAACGATCGCCTCGACATCGCCGGGCTGCTGCTCGACCGCGGCGCGGACGTGAACGCGATCGTGCAGGGCGACGAGACGCCGCTCATCAATGCCAGCGCGGGCGGGCATCTCGACATGGTCCGGCTGCTCGTCGACAAAGGCGCCGACGTCAACCTGGGCGCGTGGGCAGGCCGTGCCCCCGAGCGGCCGAATGACATGTTCCGAACCCCGCTGAACATGGCCGAACGGGGTGGCCACCAGGACGTCGTCAACTTCCTGCGCTCGCGAGGGGCGACGCGATGAAACGCGTCAAGGCCGGCTGAAGCCGGCCTCCACGTAGAGCAGTACCCACTCAACGAGGACTGATCGATGAAGGCATTTTCTGCCGTTGCGCTCGTCGTGTGCCTGTTTCCAGCCGTCGCCAGCGCCCAGGGGCGCCCGGCACAGGAGTTCGTGGTGACCTCGACGCCGACGCCGATCAACGTCGACGGCCGGCTGGAGGAAGACGAATGGGCCGGCGCGGTGGCCATTCCGCTGCGCTACGAGTACTTCCCCGGCGACAACGTGCCGGCGCCGGTCGACACGGTGTGCCGCGTGGCCTACGACGCCGAACGGCTCTACGTCGGCTGCCGCGCCAGCGACCCGGACATCGGCGCGCTGCGCGCCAACCTTGCCGACCGCGACGTGCCAAAAGACGATGACACGATCGGGTTCTTCGTCGATCCGTTCAACGACGGCCGGCGGGCGTTCCAGTTCCGCGTCAACGCACGCGGCGTCCAGCTCGACGCGCTGAACAGCGACGTCGACGATTCGGAAGACTGGTCGTGGGACGCCATCTGGGACGCGCAGACGCAGATCCTCGCCGACGGCTACACCGTCGAGATGGCCATTCCGTTCACCTCGCTGCGCTTCCCGCGCACCAGCGGCCCCCAGACCTGGGGGTTTGCCGCGTCGCGCGAGATGCCGCGCTCGGCCAAGATCCGCATGCGCTCCGCCTACGTGGACCGCAACCGCACCTGCCTCGTGTGCCAGTTCGACAAGCTCACCGGCATCCAGGGGGTCACGCCGGGGCGCAACCTCGAATTCGATCCCACCGTCACGCTGGCGCGGACCGATCGCCGCGCGATCGGCGGCCGCTTCGCCGCCGGCAACACCGACGCGCAGGCGGGGCTCTCGGCGCGATGGAGCCTGCGGCCGAACGTGGTGCTGAGCGGCACGATCAACCCGGACTTCTACCAGGTGGAAGCTGATGCGGCTCAATTGGACGTCAACACGCAGTTCCAGCTGCGGTTCTCGGAGAAGCGTCCGTTCTTCCTCGAGGGAGCGGATCTCTTCCGCACGCCCTATGAGGTGGTCTTCACGCGCACGGTTGCCGACCCGAGCAGCGGTATCAAGCTGACCGGCAAGGAGGGCGCGCACGCCTTCGGCGCATTCATGACGCGTGACGAGGTCACCGGCGTGCTCGTCCCCGGCTTCGACAGCTCGTCGTTCCTCCTGCTCGATCGTGCCAACACCTCCACCGTCCTGCGGTACCGGCGCGATCTCGGCAGCAGGGGGTCGACCGTCGGCGTGCTGTTCACAGGACGCCAGGCGGGCGACTACGGGAACAGCGTGGGCGGGCTTGACGGCGTGGCGCGCCTCACCGACGCGGACACGGTCCGCCTCCAGTGGCTCGGCTCGCAGACGGACTATCCCGACGGGTCCGCGGCATCGTCGGGACAGGCGCAGGGTTCGATCGGCGGCCAGGCGTTCTTCGGCGAGTACACGCGCGACTCCCGCAACTGGGAATGGAATGCCGCCGTGCTCGGCGCTTCTCCGGGCTTCCGCGCCGACTCCGGCTTCATGCCGCAGGTCAGCTTCCGGCAAATGGACGTCGGCATCGACCGGAAGCTCGTCGGCGCCGCCGATCGCTGGTTCAACGAGATCACGCTTGGTTTCGGCTGCGATCGCACCACCGACTGGGATGGCGGCCGCACGTCCTGGGGTTGCGACACCTCCCTGGACTACAGCGGTCCCTGGCAGCTGGAGGCCAGCTACAATCCGGCGCCGAACAGCGAGTACTTCGACGGCCGGACCTACAGCAACTTCCGCCACAACATCAACGTCAGCGTCCGGCCAAGCGGCGCCCTCGCGCCCTACGTCAGCATCGTCAAGGGCGGCACCATCGACTTTGCCAACTCGCGGCAGGCGCAGCAGCTGCGGCTGACCGCCGGCGCCGACTACAACCTGTTCGGCCGGCTGACCGGCGACGTCAGCTACACCGAGCAGGCGCTCGACGTCGAAGGCGGCCAGCGGCTGTTCGTCGCCAGGTTGACACAGGCGTCTGCCGTCCAGCATCTGACGCCGCGGACGTTTGTCCGCGTCATCCTGCAGTACCGTGACACCACCCGCGATCCGCTGCTCTACAGGTCCCAGGTAGGCGCGAGCAGCCGCCAGTTCTTCTCGCAGTGGCTCTTCAGCTACAAGGTGAACCCGCAGACCGTGTTCCTGGCCGGCTACTCAGACAATGCGAGCGGTACCAACGTCCTCGACCTGGCGCGCACGGACCGGACGTTCTTCCTGAAGGTCGGCTATGCCTGGCTGCCGTAACCGCCGATAATCAGGAGGCATGCACGTCAACGACCTCCTGAAGATTGCTGTCGATAACGGGGCCTCGGACCTGCACCTGAAGGTCGGCAGCTACCCGATGATGCGGGTGCGGGGGCTGCTGACCCCGGCAACCGAGGATCGGCGCCTGGAGAACGACGACCTGGTCTCCATGGCTGCCGCCGTGCTCCCGACGAGCCAGCGCGAGAAGTTCAAGGACAACCACGAGGTCGACCTGGCCTACAGCGTGGCCGGGCTCGGGCGTTTCCGCTGCAACGCCTTCCAGCAGCGCGGCACCATCGGGATGATCTTCCGCGTCATCCCGCTGAAGGTGGCGACCATCGACGAGCTGGCGCTGCCGCCGATCCTCAAGAAGATCGCCGCCGAAGAGCGCGGCCTGGTCCTGGTCACCGGCACCACCGGCAGCGGCAAGAGCACCACCCTGGCGGCGATGATCGACGAGATCAACCAGACGCGCACCGCGCACGTGATGACGGTGGAGGACCCGATCGAGTACCTCCACCGCGACAACCGCTCGATCATCAACCAGCGCGAGATCGGCGTCGACACCGAGAGCTTCTCGCACGCGCTGCGCAGCGCGCTGCGGCAGGATCCGGACGTCATCCTCGTCGGCGAGATGCGCGACTTCGAGACGATCGAGACGGCGCTCCTGGCCGCTGAAACCGGCCACCTGGTCTTCTCCACCCTGCACACGCTCGACGCGACCGAAACGATCAACCGCATCATCGCCATGTACCCGCCGCACCAGCAGAAGCAGATCCGCATCCAGCTGGCCAGCGTGCTGAAGGCGGTGATCTCGCAGCGGCTGATTCCGAAGGCCGACAGCAAGGGGCGCGCGCCGGCGGTGGAGGTGCTGATCAGCACCGCGTTCATCCGCGACTGCATCATGGACAAGGAAAAGTCGCACCTGATTCACGGCGCCATCGCCCAGGGGACGTCGCAATACGGGATGCAGACGTTCGACCAGTCGATCTACGGTCTCTACGAGAAGGGGCTCGTCTCCTACGAGGAGGCGCTGCGCTGGGCCTCGAACGTGGATGAGTTCAAGCTGAAGGTCCAGGGCATTTCCACCACGGCCGACATGGCCCGGGACGAGATGGCCCGCGCCGCCGGCACCGGCGCCCCCGAGATCACGCGGTTTGGACGATAGCGCCCGCGACGCCTACGTCGCCGGGTTGAAGCTGCTCGCTCGGCGCGAACTGTCGGAGAAGCAGGTCCGCGAGCGGCTGCGGCGCAAGGAATACGAGAACGACGACATCGACAGCGCGATTGCCCGCCTGAAGAGCGACCGCGCGCTCGACGACACCCGCTTCGCCCATGCCCTCGCCCGCCACGAAATCAGCACGAAACGCCACGGCCGCCTGCGGGCGCAGCGGCAGCTCGAGTCCGCGGGCGTGCCTCCCCCGCTCGCCCGCGCCGCGCTCGACGAGGCGCTCGGCCAGGTCGACCAGGACGCCCTGATCGAATCGGCGCTCTCCCGCCGACTGCGCGGCGACGCGACGATCGACGACGAGGCCCAGTTCCGAAGGCTCTACCGGTTCCTGATCGGCCAGGGCTTCGACAGCGAACGGGCGTTGCGCGTGCTGAAGCGTCACCGTCCATTAAAATAGGCGGAATGACCGCCAACGAGATCCGCCGCTCTTTCCTTCAGTACTTCGAGCGGCATGGCCACCGCATCGTCCCCAGCTCACCGCTCGTCCCGCACGACGACCCGACCTTGCTGTTCACCAACGCCGGGATGAACCAGTTCAAGGACGCGCTGCTCGGGCGCGAGCAGCGCGAATACACGCGGGCGGCGACGGCGCAGAAGATCATGCGCGTGTCCGGCAAGCACAACGACCTCGAGAACGTCGGCCCGTCGTTCCGACACCACACCTTCTTCGAGATGCTCGGCAACTTCTCGTTCGGCGACTACTCCAGGCAGGAGGCGCTGCCATTTGCCTGGGAGGTGCTGACCGACGTCTGGAAGATGCCGAAGGACAAGTTCGTCGTGTCGATCTTCAAAGGGGCGAACGGGATCCCGCGCGACGACGAGGCGTACGAGATCTGGCGCAGGCTGGGCATCCCGTCCGACCGCATCATGGAGCTCGGCGAAGACGACAACTTCTGGACGATGGGCGATACCGGGCCGTGCGGGCGATGCTCGGAGATCTACTTCGTCCGCGGCGGCACCGGCAGGGATCCCGAAATCGAGCTCTGGAACAACGTGTTCATGGAGTTCGAGCGCAAGGCCGACGGCACACTGCATCCCCTGCCGGTGACTTCCATCGACACCGGCCTGGGACTGGAGCGCATTACCGCTGTCCTCCAGGGCAAGGACTCCAATTACGACACCGATCTCTTTACCCCGCTGTTCGCAGCCATCGGTGAGCGTACCGGAACCACCCATCGCGGCACGATGGCCCCGTCAGACATCTCGATGCGCGTCGTCGCCGATCACATGCGGGCGATGACCTTCCTGATCGCTGACGGCGTCGTCCCCTCGAACGAGTTCCGCGGCTACGTGCTGCGCAAGATCATGCGGCGGGCCATGCGGCACGGGAAGCGGCTCGGGCTCGACCAGCCGTTCCTCCACTCGCTCGTGGGCGTCCTCGTGCGCGAGTTTGGCGACGCGTACCCGGAGCTCAAGAGTTCGCAGGCGACGATCGAACAGGTCATCCGGAGCGAGGAGGAGCGTTTCGGCGCCGTGCTGACCGGCGGGCTGCCCCGCCTCGAGGAGGCGCTCGATCGCGCCGCGGCCGGGGACAAGGTCCTTGCCGGCGAGGTCGCGTTTCGCCTCTACGACACGCACGGGCTGCCGCTCGACTTCATCGAGGACATGGTCGAAGACCGGAAGCTGATGTTCGACCGCGCCGGCTTCGAGCAGGCGATGGCGGGACAGCGCGAGAAGGCGCGCGCGAAGAGCAGCTTCAAGGTGGCCGCCGACGCGAAGCCATGGTCGGTGCCCGGGACAACGGCCTCGGATCTCAAGGCCATGGAGGACCTCTTCCGCGGGTATGAAGGGACCGAAACGCGGGCGCGCATCCGCGCGCTGTTCCGCGACACCCCGGAGGCCAACGAGTTCGTCCTCGAGTTGAAGGCCGGTGAGGAGGGCTTCGTCCTGCTCTCTGAAACGCCGTTTTACCTCGAAGCCGGCGGCCAGGTGTCCGACGTCGGCGAGATTGCCGCGCCACACGGCCTGGCCACGGTGCAGAGCGTCACGCGCTCACACCAGTTCGGGCCGCGGCTGCACGGGGTGCGCGTCACCGAAGGCTCGCTGGCCAAGGGGGACACCGTCTCGGCCCGCGTCGCCGCCGATGCCCGCGATGCCACCCGGCGCAATCACACCGCCACGCACCTGCTGCACGCGGCGTTGCGGGCGGTGCTCGGCCCGCACGTCAAGCAGGCCGGGTCGCTGGTGGCACCGGACCGCCTCCGCTTCGACTTCGTGCACTTCTCACCGGTGACGCCGGAGCAGGTGCTCGAGATCGAGCGCATGGTCAACGAGCAGATCCTCCGCAACACGCCGGTGCAGACCGAGGTCAAAGCGACGGCCGAGGCGATCGCCGCCGGGGCGATGGCGCTGTTCGGCGAGAAGTACGGCGACCGCGTGCGCGTCGTCTCGGTGCCGGGCTTCAGCACCGAGCTGTGCGGCGGCACGCACGTGCAGGCGACCGGCGACATCGGCCTCTTCGCCATCGACAGCGAGGGCGGCGTCGCTGCCGGCGTGCGCCG
>JBFWUM010000069.1:0-16480 GCA_050247255.1 Vicinamibacterales bacterium
GCGGACAGCCTGGGCTTTGAACTCGTCGTCAAACTGCCGGCGCGGCCGGCGCTTCGGGGTGTCTGCCATCGGTCGGGACATCGTATCCACCTTTCGGAAGATGTCCACAAAACCGGATCAAGCCCAGCCAGCACCGCACCGCCAACAAGAATCTTTCGTCGCGTATCGCGCTTCCGTTCCGTTTGAGTGGCGCGGGCGATGAGTCTGTTCTTCTCGACGCGCAGGCGGGTAAGCCGTTCGTCGAGCGCCTGAATTTTTGTGCGCACTCGCTCGGGTTGGGACATGGACTCCACCGCAATGACCCAAGGACTTTGGACGCCACCACACATCGTCGTTCTGGCCGAAGTATTCGGACTGCGACAACCTTTTGATGCCGTCGAGAAGCTGGCTCACGTTGCGAAGCGTGCAGCATCGCATCTCAGAAGAGTCGAAAGACAGCGCGCTCGCGAAGAACGTACAGGCACCAACGTGTTCATCGGACACGGTCGATCAACAGCCTGGCGCGAGCTGAAAGACTTCATTCAAGATCGACTTCGATTGCCGTGGGACGAATTCAATCGGGTTCCCGTGGCGGGTGTCACCAATATCAACCGACTCGGCGAAATGCTCGACGCGGCAGCGATTGCGTTTTTGGTGATGACTGCCGAAGACGAACAAGCTGACGGTAAGGTGCGTGCCCGGGAGAATGTCGTTCATGAAGCGGGTCTCTTCCAGGGCCGCCTCGGTTTTACGCGAGCGATCATCGTCCTGGAAGACGGCTGTCAGGAATTCAGCAACATTCATGGACTGGGCCAAATTCGGTTCCCAAAGGCTCGCATCTCGGCGGCTTTCGAGGAAATCCGTCAAGTTCTGGAGCGAGAAGGCCTCGTCGAACATCCCGTTGACAGCGATCGCTCGTTATGACCTCCGGCCACGCATCGCCACAACTTTGGGCCGCGTAAACTTCTGCGCCTGCTGCAGCGCTTCCAGCTTCTCTGCCCCGACTTCCAGCATCGCCTGGTCAACGATGCTGTACCGCCGGTAGATCGATTCGGTCTTGTGGCCGATCAGCGCCATCGACGTCGTCCGCGGCACGCCGGCGCGTTCGAGGTTGCGGACGGCGGTTCGTCGGAAGTCGTGCGGGATCCGCTGGATGCCGGCCTGCCTGCACGCCTCCCGCCACGTCTGCGAGTACTTCGAGATTGGCTGCCCGTTCGCCCGGCAGAACACCCACGGCACGACGATGCCGTTGGCCTTGCCGACCTTCTTCGCCCACTTCTGCTGCCGCTCGAGAACCTCGCGCAGCCACGCGGTCATGATGAACTCGCGGCCGCTGGTCGCATCCTTGGCTTCGCCGGGATCGAGCCGTAACGAGCCTCGCCCGCTGAAGTCGACGTGCCGCCATTGGCGCGTGAGCAGTTCGGAGCGAATCCGCCAGCCGGTGATGTACGCGACCTCGTACAGCGCGTGGTATTCCTCGGGCAGGTACTTCAGGAGCAGCTTGAACTGGTCGAGCTCGAAGAACCCTTTACGGACGTTGTTCTCCAACAGCATCGCAATATGCGGCATCGTCGCGACCATGCCCTGCCGCATGCCGAGCCGAAACATCCGCTTCAACGCCGCCAGCTCTCGGTTCACGGTGGCCGGCGCGGCCTTGTCCTTCAGCCGCATCGTCTTGTAGCGCTCGACGGCGGTGGTCGTGATGTCGATCGCTTTGGTGCCGGCAAACGCGCCTGCGAGCTTGGGCAGCCGCGTCTTCTCCAGCGACTCCATGCTTCGGCGACCGTTGTTCCTGTAGTCGGTGACGATCAGCTCCGCTAGGTCGTCGTAGGTGACGCCCTTCGCCAACGGAATCTTACCGGCCATCGCATCGGCGACGCGCTGCTTGAGGAACTCGGCGGCGTCGGAGCGCTTCGTGAACTGTGTGGCTTCACGAATGGTGCGGTTGCCGCTGACGAACTCGATGTACCAGTTCTTGGTCTTGCGGAGCTTGCCCTTGGCGTCTCGATACGTGCGCTGAAAAACACTGCCGAAGCCTGGACGACTGCGAGGCATGGTGTTCGGCCTCCTGAACAGAACCAGCGTAGCATTCCTGCCAGTTCCCTGCCAGTGGCCTGCCAGTACAAATTTCAGAGCCGATCAGCCTTGTGTGATTATCTCGAAATATGCCCGTGTCTATTGGTCGATATTAGTGCCGGGGGTGGGAATCGAACCCACACGACCCTTGCGGGTCCCGGGATTTTAAGTCCCGTGCGTCTGCCAGTTTCGCCACCCCGGCCGGGCTACATCATACGGTCCCGCGTAACCTTTCGCCGCCCTCTACCGAATACCTCCTCAGACGATGACCGTCAGGCGGACGGCACGGTGCTGTCCGCAATCGAGGAGGGAGTCCCTGATGAAGACCAGCTATTTCGTGGCTACGGCCGTGGCCGCGGCGATCGTCGCGCCGGCGGCGCTGTCGGCGCAGCAGCCCGTGCCCGCGCCGACCGGGTTCAAGACCGAGAAGTGCTACGGCATCGCCAAGGCCGGCCGGAACGACTGCGCGTCCACCGGCAACAATTCGTGCGGCGGCTCGTCGCGCCTCGACAGCGACCCGAAGGCGTGGATTTACGTCCCCGCCGGCTACTGCCAGCGCATCGTCGGCGGCAGCCTCCAGCCGAAGTAGGGAACGCGGATGGCCACCATCGCATCGCGCTGCGCGCCGCGGGACATCCGCTGCGGCATCGGCCTGCGGCTGCCGCACATGGCGGAGATGGTGGCCGTCCGGCCTCCAGTCGGATGGCTCGAAGTCCATCCCGAAAACATCCTGGCCAACCCGCATGCGCAGGAACTGGTCGGCGACCTGGCCGGCACCTATCTCATGTCGATGCATACCGTGGGTGTGTCGATCGGCAGCGCCGACGGGCTCGACCGTGAGCACCTGCGGCGCCTTCGGCGGCTGCTGGATCGCATCGAGCCGGCGCTGGTCTCGGGCCACCTGGCCTGGTCGTCGCTCGATGGCACCTACCTGAACGACCTGCTGCCGCTCCCCTACACCGATGAATCACTCTCGGTGGTCGCGCAGCAGCTGGACGAGGTGCAGCAGGCGCTCGGACGCGAGTTCATCATCGAGAACCCCTCCAGCTACGTCCATGCGGCCCATTCGACGATGACCGAGGCGGAGTTCCTCCTGGCGCTGGTCGCGCGAACGGGGTGCCGGCTGCTCTGCGACGTCAGCAACGTCTTCCTGAGCGGCCACAACATGGGCTACGACCCGTTCCGGTTCATCGACCAGATTCCGGCCGAGGCCGTCGTCGAACTGCACATGGGCGGCTTCACCGCGGAGGAGGACCCGGGCAATTCCGGGGGCACCGTGTTGATCGACACGCATGCCGCGCCGGGCGCAGACGGCGCATGGACACTCTATCGGCACGCGGTGTCACGCTTCGGAGCTGTCCCGACCATCATCGAATGGGACAACGACCTGCCGCCGTTGTCGCGTCTCGTGGCGGAGGCGGCGACCGCCGACCAGGTATGCGCGTCGGCGCGCCATGCACATGCCCACGCTTCTTGAGTTCCAGCGGGCCATGCGGGAGGCGCTGGTCACGGGCCGGCCCGACGCCATGACGCCGCACCTGGCGGGCGGCGACGCCCGGCGGCTCGCCATCCATGTGCGGCACTATCGCGCCAGCCTGACGCGGGCCATCGTCGACCGGTTTCCCGCCACCGCCTGGCTGATCGGATCGCGGCCGGTATTCGAGGCGGCGGAGGCCTTCGTGCACGAACATCCGCCGGCGCGTCCGTGCCTCGCGGAGTACGGCGAGGCGTTTCCTGAGTTTCTTGCCGCCCTGCCCGACGCCGGTCACCTCGGTTACCTCGCCGAGTTCGCCACGCTCGAATGGCACGCCGGCCGCCTGGCGCTGGCGACTGAGGACTCCCCATCCATGCACTTCATGCACGTGAGCTGGCCGGTCGACGAGTTGCTGGCGCTCTACCTGACTGACACGGCCCCCGATCGGTTCGAGATGGCCCCATGCGACGCGTGGGTCGAGATCGGCGGGTGCCGCGGCGAGCTGACGCTGCGACGTGTCGCGGAGCCCGCGGGTGTTTGACGTGATGCGCGCGCGACTCGAACGGTTCCCGTTGTCGGTGATCCTGCTCGCCGGCCGCATCGGCGTCGGCGCCACGTTCCTCCGCGCCGGGCTGCTCAAGTACAACTCGTGGGAGTTCACCATCAAGCTGTTCGAGCAGGAATACCAGGTTCCGCTGCTGGCGCCGGCGGTCGCCGCCCGCCTGGCGATGGCGGTAGAGCTCACCGCGCCGCTGCTGCTGTTTGCCGGACTTGCCACGCGAGTCGCGACGCTGCCGCTCCTCGGGATGATTCTGGTGATTCAGCTGTTCGTCTACCCGAACGCCTACAACGAGCACCTGGTGTGGGGGGCGCTGCTGGTCCTGCTGCTGACGCGCGGCGCCGGGACCTTCTCGCTCGACCACCTCGTCCTCCGCTGGTCGACGGCACGACGCCCGCATGACGGCTAGACCGGGCGGGCTCGAGCGTCTAGCGTGAACGGGCCGACGTGGCCGACGGCGCCGGCAGTCGCCCGACGGCTGCGACAGCGTGACGGTCACCGACAGGTGCGGCAGCAGCGTCCGCAGGTGCTGGAGTTCGTCCTGTAGATAGAGGTCCCGCTCCGAGCGCACGCCCCGGAGCGCGCTGATCCCGTTCGAGCCCGAACAGGTACCGCGACCCGCCCTGCCCTTCGACGCGGAGGTCGCGCGCCACATCCTCGTTGCCCGCAACCCGCGCCTCGAACGTCCCGATGCCGGCCATGGAGTTGCGGCTCTCAGGCCAGCTCCCGCCGGGCAATCGGCGCCTCCCGGCGACACATTCCCCGTCGATCGAAGATGAGATCCCCCTCGCGGGTGAGCTCGTCGAGCAGCCGCGTCTCGCCTCGAATCCGCGCGTGCACCGCTCCTTCTTCGCCCCGTCCCAGCGGGCGCGCCTCCCGTCCCGACCGGATGCCGAATGCCGGCGTCCTATCCCGTTGTCGGTGTACCATTTCGCCCTCATCCAACTTCATAGAGGACGGATTACATCTTGATGATGCGCATGTCTTCGTGTGCCCGGCACCTGCTCTCGGCCGCGCTGCTCGCCGCTCCCTCGGCACTGGCCGCCCAGGATCTGCCCGCCGGCCAGGACCGCCGCTCCGTCCAGGCCATGCGCCTCGAGCCGGGCGAATCGATCGTCCTCGACGGCACCCTGGACGAGGCGGTCTGGCGCCGCGCCGAGGCGGCGCGCGACTTCATCCAGGTCGACCCGCAGAACGGCCAGCCGGCCACCGAGCCGACCGAGGTTCGCCTGGCGTTCGACAGCGAGAACTTCTACATGGGGGTCACCGCCTACGACTCGGAGCCGGACAGGTGGCTCGGCTACCAGCGCCGGCGCGATGAGTTCCTCGGCTCGGACGACCGCTTCATGTGGACGATCGACACCTTCCTCGACGCCCGCTCCGGCTACTTCTTCGAGATGAACCCGGCCGGGCTGATGGCCGACTCGGCGTTCGGCATCAACGGCGACAACCGGCAGTGGGACGGGATCTGGAACGCCCGGGTCATCCACACCGACTTCGGCTGGACCATCGAAATCGTCATCCCCTTCCGCACGCTCAACTTCAACCCGGCGAGCGACACGTGGGGGATCAACTTCCAGCGTACGGTGCGCCGGAAGAACGAAGACAGCATCTGGATGGGATGGGCCCGCAACCAGGGGCTCCGCCGGATGACCAACGCCGGCCGGGTGAGCGGCATCACCAACGTCTCCCAGGGGCACGGGCTCGACATCAAGCCGTACGTGCTGGGTACCGCCGAGGCGGCGCCGGGGCTGGGGCGCCCGAAGACGATCGGCGACGGCAACGCCGGCGTCGACCTGTTCTACAACGTCACCCCGCTCCTGCGGACGAACCTGACGGTCAACACCGACTTCGCCCAGACCGAGGTCGACCAGCGGCAGGTCAACCTGACCCGCTTCTCGCTGTTCTTCCCCGAGAAGCGCGACTTCTTCCTCGACGGCGCCACCTTCTTCGACTTCGGCAGCCCGACCAACGACGACCACCGCATCAACCCGTTCTTCAGCCGCCGCATCGGCCTGAGCGCCAACGCCGCGCCGCAGAAGATCGACTTCGGCACCAAGCTGACCGGCCAGATCGGCGGGCAGGACGTCGGCGTGCTGCACGTGCAGACCGGCGAGGACGGCGACCTGGCGGGCGAGCAGTTCACGGCCGCCCGCATCAAGCGGCGGCTGCTCCGCCAGTCCTACGTCGGGGCGATGTATACGCGGCGCGACGCGCGGGTGGCCGGGTCGGAGGCCCGGCAGACGTTCGGCCTCGACGCCCGGTTCGGCACCAACACGTTCCTCGGCTCGCAGAACCTGAACTTCACCGCCTGGGCCCTGCACGCCACGCGGCCCGACGCCTCGAGCGGCAACACCGCGTTCGGCGCGACCATCGACTACCCCAACGATCGGTGGAGCGCGAACCTCGATCTGCGCGAGGTCGGGGAGCACTTCGACCCGGCGGTCGGCTTCGTGACCCGGCGCAACTACCGCCGTTACCAGCCGACGGTGACCTTCGCCCCGCGACCGCGCAACAGCCGGCTGGTGCGGCAGTACACCTACAGCATCGAGGGGGACATCCAGACCGACCTGAACAACCAGACGCTGGTCCGCACCGCCGACATGCAGGCGTTCGGCATGACGTTCCAGACCCAGGACAACTTCGAGATCGGCCCCATCTTCAGCTACGAGCGGCTCGAAGCGCCGTTCACCATCAGCCGCGGCATTACGCTGCCGATGGGCGCCACCTACAACTACGCCCGGGTCCGCATGGCGTGGCAGACCGCCCAGCGGCGCAAGGTGGCCTTCGGCGGCCGCGTCGAGACGGGCCAGTTCTACTCGGGCACGCGCAACGAGTACGTCTTCAACACCAACTTCCGGCTGGCGCCCGGCTACATCATCTACACGACGCTGGAGTTCAACCGCGTGCGCCTGGCCGAGGGCGATTTCAATACGAGGCTCGTCCGGCTGGTCGGCGAAACCCAGTTTTCGCCGTTCGTCACCCTCGTCAACAACCTGCAGTACGACACGGTGAGCCGGGTCATGGGCTGGCAGTCGCGCTTCCGCTGGATCGTCCAGCCGGGCAACGACCTCTACGTCGTCTACACGCACAACTGGCTGAACGACGTGGTGCTGGATCGCTTCGAAACGCAGGATCGGCGCGCCGCGACGAAGCTTCTCTACACGTATCGTTTCTAGCGATTTCTGGCCTGTTTTTGCGTGTGAGTGACTGCGACAGGGCGGCGCCGATGTCAAGAAGAGTCTGAGATCTGAGCCTCAGATACTCATATCTTTGACAATCCGGCACAGGGGGCCAGCCAGCCGGTATGCTGAAGGGCAGGTTGGCCTGACACCCTCATACCAGATGTCAGCCTTCTCGCCTCGGCCCGTCACCCCGTGGACCGCACGCCACCGGAGGACGGGCCGAAACTTTGTACGAGTTCCGGGTCCTGGTTCCGTGTTCCTGGTTCAGTGAACCGTTTCCGGCGTGGCCCGCGCCGCTGACATGACCCGGTGAATCATCGCGGTCAGCTGCCCTTCGTGCATGTCGAAGGGGCCGGCGACGATGGCGCCGACGGTCATCTCGATCGCGATCACCACCCCGCCGTCCTCGAACGGGTTGACGATCCAGCTGAAGCCGCGCAGCGCGACCGGACGGTCGTCTTCGGCGCCGGGATTCTTGGCGCGGTCAATCGCCCGCAGCATGCCGACGAGCACGGCGGCAACGTCGGCATCGGTCCAGGCGGCCGGTTCGCGGTCGACGGGGGTGATGGTGTCGGTGGTGGCGTGATTGTCGCCGCGGAGCCAGATGTCGACCGGGATCGTCATAGGAGGTTCATCGTATCAATGCCCAATGCTCAATGCTCAAGGCCCAATGCTCAAGGCCCAATGCTCAAGGCCCGACGCTCAAGGGTGCGAGCTGGGCGGATAAGACGTCGGGGTCGGTTGTTGGCTCCAGGCATGTGAAGTCGCGGCAGACGTAAGCGCTGGGCTCGCCGTCGCGCGGCGTCATCGCCGCGGTCCACGGCAGCAGGCGCGCCAGCGCCTCCCGGTGCTGATCGACGATCGGCACGACAATCGCCGTCGGCAGGTAGCGGGCGCGGACGATGGCGCGGATCGGCTGGGCGGCGCGCTCGTCGATGGCGGTCAGGACGATCTGCGGCATTCCGGCGTGGTACGTCGACAGTGCCGCCAGGGCCATCGGCACCGTCCGGCCTGACTGCGCCGCGCGCGAGGCGAACATCCGCAGGGTCAATTCGATGCGCGGTTCGAGCGAGCCATCGCCCGTGAGATGTGCCAGCGTCATCAGGTTGAGCAGGCCCACCGAGCTGGCCGCCGGCTCGGCGCCGTCGTAGTCCTCCTTCATCCGCAGCAGGACCGAGGTGTCCTGCCCGGTCGTCCCAAACCAGCCGCCGTCGACCGGGTCCCAGAACAGTTCGTCCTGACGCGCCTGCAGCGTCTGCGCCCATTCGAGCCAGGCCGGGTCGCCGTCGGCCTGGAACAGCTCCAGCAGCCCGAGGACCAGGTAGGCGTAGTCCTCGGCGTACCCGTCGACCGCGGCGTTGCCGCGCCGGAACCGCCGGAGCAGCGTGCGGGTGGACGCGTCCCAGAGCCGCTCGCGCAGGAAGCCGGCGGCGCGCTGTGCGGCCTCGAAATATGAGGGCTCGCCGAGGACGCGTCCTGCACGGGCCAGCGCCGCGATCATCAGCCCGTTCCAGGCGGTCAGGACCTTGTCGTCGAGGTGGGGCCGCGGCCGGAAGTTGCGGCGGGTCAGCAGCCGCTCGCGCGCTTCCGCCAGCGCGTCTTCGACCTCGTCGACCGTTCGGCCGGTGTCGCGCGCCAGCTCGTCGACCGACGCGGCGGTATACAGCAGGTTCTTGTTGGCGAACTCTCCCTGCGGGTCCTCCGGCGCGTTGCCGCCCGGCCGAACGCCGAACCGCCGGCAGAACAGGTCCGCATCTGCGCCGAGCACCTCGCGCACTTCTTCGTCGGTCCAGACGTAGAACGCCCCTTCGACCTTGTGCGGATGCGGGGCGTCGGCCTGCTCCGGCGGCACGCTGTCGGCGTCTTCCGCCGAATAGAAGCCGCCGTTGGGGTCGGCCAGGTCGCGCTGGACGTAGGCCAGGGTGTCGACCGCGACGTCGGCGTAGAAGTGATCGCCGGTCACCTGCGCCGCCTCGAGGCAGGCGAGCACCAGCTGGGCCTGGTCGTAGAGCATCTTCTCGAAGTGCGGCACCCGCCAGTCGCCGTCGACCGAATAGCGGTGAAAGCCGCCGCCGAGATGGTCGCGCATGCCGCCAAGCGCCATCGCCCGCAGCGTCAGCAGCGCCATGTCGCGCGGCTGGGTGCGGCGGGTCCGGGAATGCTCCCGCAAAAGGAAGAGCAGCTCGCTCGGCCGCGGAAACTTCGGCGCGTTGCCGAAGCCGCCGCGCCGCTGATCGAACGCCCCCTCGAACTCGAGCACCGCGCGCTCGAGCACGCCGGTGCCCGGCACGCTCGCCGCCGCCTCGGTCTGGCCGAACGAGCGCAGCCGGCCGAGGATGGCCGCCGACGACTGCATGACCTTGTCGTGCTCTTCGCGCCAGGCGCGGGCAATTTCCCTGAGCACGTCGACGAAGCCGGGCCTTCCCCACCGCGAGGTCGGCGGGAAGTAGGTGCCGCCGTAGAACGGCGCCAGCTGCGGCGTCAGCCAGACGCTCATCGGCCATCCGCCCGAGCCGGTCGTCGCCTGGACGAACGTCATGTAGACGCGGTCGACGTCGGGCCGCTCCTCCCGGTCCACCTTGATGGCCACGAAGTGCTCGTTGAGCACCGCGGCCACTTCGGCGTTCTCGAAGCTCTCGTGCTCCATGACGTGGCACCAGTGGCACGTCGAGTAGCCGATCGACAGGAAAATCGGCTTGTTCTCGGCGCGCGCGCGCGCGAACGCCGCCTCGCCCCAGGGATACCAGTCGACCGGGTTGTCCTGATGCTGGAGCAGGTAGGGACTGTGTTCGTCAGCGAGTCGATTGGGCACTCATGGACCTTGCTGCGGGCAGCTTCAGCGCCCGCGCCTTGATGGCCTGGAACTGGCGGCTGTCGCGCGTGCCGCCGCGGTTGCGCGCAACATCGGCCTGGAGCCGCGAGATGCGATCGGCCGGAGCCGGGTGCGTCGAGAAGAACGTTTCGATGGCCGCCGGGTCGCGGCTGGCCTCGCGCCGCAGGGTCTCGAAGAGCTCGGTCATCCCCCTCGCGTCCCATCCGGCTTTCGTCAGGATCTGCAGCCCCACCCGATCCGCCTCACGCTCATCGTCGCGGCTGAACTTCAGGAAGACGCCGTTGGTCAGCAGGCCGGCCGCCACCTGCGCCGCGCCGGCGCCGCCGCTGTTGCCGAGAACGGCCCCGAGCAGCCCGAGCCCCCAGTTGGCCAGCATGGCGTTGGTCAGCTGGCTCGCCGCATGGCGCTGCGCGATGTGCGCAATCTCGTGCGCCATCACGCCGGCCACCTGCGACTCGTTGCCGGCGGCATGCAGCACGCCGCGGTTGATCCAGATCGGTCCGCCGGGCAGGGCGAACGCGTTGATTTCGCGGTAGTTGGCCACGGTGAAGCTATAGGGATACTTCGGGCCGGGCGCGCCCCGCACCAGCCGCTGCCCGAGCCCGCGCACGTAGGCGGTGACCTGCGCGTCGTTCAGCACCGTCATCTGCTGCCGTACCTGCTGCTGCGACTCGCGGCCAATGGCAATCTCCTCGTCAACCGAGACGAGCGTGATGGCGGCGAGGCCGACGGCGATCAGGGCGAGCTTCATACGCGGGGGGTTGGCGCCGCGGGCATCTCCTCGGGCCGGCGCCGCCTCAGCCGTGCATAAGAGGCGGTGAACTCGACGCCGTACATCAGGATGACCGCCGACACGTAGATCCACAGCAAGAATACGACGACCGTGGCGATCGATCCCTGGATTTGCGTCAGCCGCGAGTTCGCCGCCACGTACCAGGCAAAGCCGTCGAACGCCGCGCGCCACAGCACGCCCGTGAGGATGGCCCCGACCCAGACGTCACGGAAACGCGTCTTGGCGTTCGGGATGTAGTAGAAGACGAGCCCGACGCCGCCGATCAGGATGATCGTTGCAAGGTACTGCGCCGTGAACGTCTGCAGCGCCCCCAGCCAGCCGTAACTTTCGAGCAGCACGCCGAACCACGACGCCCCGGCCACCCGGATGGCGCTCACCAGCAGCAGGCCGAGGATGGTCGCGCCGCCGGCCGCCACCAGCATCAGGAACGACACCATGCGGTGCTTGAGGAAGCTGCGCTGCTTCTCAACCCCCCAGGCTTCGTTGACCGCCGCGGTCACGGCGCCGAACACGCCGAGCGATGCCCAGATCAACGCCAGGGCGCCAGCCACGCCGATCCGCAGCGGCGCCTCTCGGAAGGCGTCGAGCTGCCGGGCAATGAAGTCGATCTGGGTCGGGAAGTACTGGAAGACGAACGTGAGCACGGCAATGCGATCGCCTTCGTCGGCGGTGATCGAGCCGAGCATGGAGATGACGAGGAGCAGGAACGGGAACAGCGACAGCAGCGCGTAGTAGGCGATCGAGGCCGCGTGCGTCAGGTCGTTGCTGTTGACGAGTTCGACGAGGGCGCGCCATGCGGCGAGGCCGGAGTAGCGCAGCTCGGCGCGCAGGCGACGCAGCAGGCGGGCCGGCGTCACACGAAGATTATGTCAGAGGGCCGGCTGAAGCCGGCCCCCACACCTGTGTACGTGGAGGCCGGCTTCAGCCGGCCTGCCAATTACGAGCGGCCGAAGTCGCTGCCGCCGCCGGTCGTCCCGGTGTTGCCGCCGAACGTGCCGCTGCTGCCGGAGCTGTAGGTGCTGCCGGTGGTCGCGCCGGCGTAGCCGCGCGCCTCCTCGGCGCCCTTCGCCACCGTCTCGCGGGCCTGGCTGGCGTACTCGCGCCCCTTCTCGGCCCACGTGCTCGCCGTTTCGGACGCCTTCTTGTACTGCTCCGAGGCGACCGAGCCGAGGTGCCGCGCCTGCTCGCCGATCTGGCCTCGCAGGTCCGCCCCCGCCTTGGGCGCCAGCAGCATGCCCAGGCCGGCGCCGAGCACCGTGCCGGTCAACAGGCCCATCATGAACCCGCCGCCGCCACCTTCGTGATCGTAACGATCGTAGTTGTCCGCCATGTGTCTGGTCCTCCCCCTAGTGCGACGTCCGGTTCTGCGGGTACGTCGCCTGTGACCGCGCTGCCTGGAACTCGTTGACGACGCGCAGCCCGTCGTTGGCCATGTCACCCAGCTTCTGGATGGTTCCCTGGAAGCGCATGAACTCCCGCTGCAGATCGTCGATCGCCGGTTCCATCCGGTCCCGCAGCACCCGGCCGCGGTCGGTAAAGAAGAGATACCCGGCAGCGGCGCCGACGATGGCCCCGACGATGGCCATCCCGATTACTCGCGACTGTTCGCCCACACGTCCTCCTGTGTCTGGAGGAGCTACTCCAAAACGGGTGCCACCGACGCGCCGGCGGCAACCGGGGCGAACCGCAGCTCCTGGCGGTCGAGGAACAGCGTGATCGCTACGCCGTCCCAGGTGCCATCCGCCGGGCTCCCCGGCGCATCAGCGCCGAGCGCGATGGCGCCGGTGTTCTGCGGCGCCAGTCCGTACCGGCGCAGGATGTATTCCCGAACGACGCCGGCACGCTGGCGCGCGACGCGGAACCGCTCATCCACGGTCACGCCGGTGGCGTACCCCTCGACCACGATTGGATTGGACGGCACGTATTCGATAAAGGTCGACATGGCCGAATCGAGGCGGGCGCGGCCGCTGGCGCTCAACAGTTCGCCCCCCTCGGGGCCGGGCTCGAACAGCACCTCACGGTTGAGCCAGATGCGCATGGCCTTCCGCTTACCGTTTTCCAGCACGCCGCTGCGGTAGTCGGCGGGCGAAATGGCGTCCAGGTCGAAGTAGCCGCGGTCGTTGAAGAAGCCACGGAAGAAGAAACTGCGCTTGAGCGCCTCCATGTTGTCCGCCAGGTCGGAGGTCGCCTCGCGCGCCTGGAGCACGGTCACCCGCATGTCGGAGAGCAGCCCCTGCGCAGGGCCGTCGGGAGACCGGAAGTCGCTGATCGCGCGCCGTGCCTCGGCGGTCACTTCCCGCACGTTGACGACCACGGTCTGCGTCTGCTCGGTGATGTCACGAATCCGCTGATACAGCTCATCGTCGTTCACCAGCTTGCCGATGGTGCCGCGTCCCTCGCGGATGTTGGTGACGACCTGCCGGGCGTCGGCGGAGATGCGGGCGCCGTTCTCGGCGATGGCCAGCAGGTTGGGCCGCATCTCCTGCAGCATGGCGTTGGCGTCGGCGGCGGTCGCCGAGATCTGCTTGACGGTGGCCTCGATGTCGCCGCTCAGCACCGTCACGGTCTGGTTGACGATGGTCACCGTCTCGCTCATCTGCGCCAGCAGGTCGGCCATCGAGAACGGCTCACGGCTCTTGATGGTCCCTTCGTCTTCGACCACCGGCGCCTGCTCGCTGCCCGCTTGCACGTTCACGAAGATGGCGCCCACCAACCCTTCGGTCTGGACGACGGCCACCGAGTCTGTACGCACGAGCGGCCGCAGGTCCTCGCGGATCTCCATGCGTACGCGGAACTTCTCCTGGGGACCGCGCGGCACGACGATCTCGGTCACCTCCCCGGCATCGGCCCCGGCCACCCGGACGACCGCGCCGACCTCGAGCTGGCCCAGCGTCGCGAACTCCGCGTACACGGGAAAGCGGTCCTCGAAGAGCATCCGCCGCTCGCCGATCATGAAGAGGGCCACGGTGAACAGCAGCAGCCCGATGGCGACGAAGGCGCCGGCGCCGATCGCGCGTGATCCGCGCATTACCCGGCCCCTTCGGAGCGCATGAAGGCCCGCACCAGTGGCTCGGAGGAACCATCAAGGTCGCCGGCGGTGCCCCGCGCGATCAGCCGCCCTTCATGCAGCATCGCGAGCTGGTCGGCGACATGCCGGGCGCTGGGGATGTTGTGTGTCACCAGCACCAGCGTCGTGCCCCGGCGCTTCAACGCGACCAGCAGGTCGTCAATTTCATCAGCGGTGATCGGATCCAGCCCGGAGCTCGGCTCGTCGACCAGCAGGATGTCCGGGTCGAGCGCCATGGCGCGCGCCAGCCCCGCCCGCTTCTTCATGCCGCCCGAGAGCTGCGCCGGCATCGTGTCGAAGTCGTCGGCCAACCCGACGTCGTCCAGCTTCTGCCGCGCCACCTCGCGGATCTTCCGGTCGGGCCAGTCGGTGTGGCGCCGCAGCGGAAACGCGACGTTCTCTCCCACCGTGATCGAGTCGAAGAGCGCCGCGTTCTGGAACAGGAACCCCATCCGCCGGCGCGCATCGCCCAGCTCTCGCCGGTTCAGGCCGGTCACGTCCTGGCCGTGCACGAGCACGCGGCCGCTGTCGGGGCGCATCAGCCCGATGATGTGTTTCAGGGTCACGCTCTTCCCGGTGCCGCTGCGGCCGAGCAGGCAGAATGCCGTCCCCTGCGCCACGTCGATGCTGACATCGTCGAGCACCTGGCGCCCGTCGAACGATTTGCGCACCGACTCCAGACGGATGACCGCGTCCATCAGGCGCTCACCGGGAAGAGGAAGAAGATCAGCCGCACCAGCACGACGTTCGACACGATGATCAGGATCGAGGCGAAGACAACGCTGCGCGTGGACGTGCGGCCGACGCCTTCGGTGCCTTGGGAGGTCGTGAAGCCCAGATACGACGCGATGGTGCCGATGATCAGGCCGAAAACCATCGTCTTGACCGTGGCCGGAACGAAGTCGGTGAATTCGATCAGCGAGAACGCGCGGCGGAAGTAGAGCTGCCATGACATGCCACTGGCCGCCGCCTCGGCGACGTAGCCGCCGAGGATCCCGCAGAAGTTCATCACCGTCGTCAGCAGCGGCAGCGCGATGATGCAGGCGACGATGCGCGTGACGGCGAGGAACTTGAACGAATCGACGGCCACCGCCTCGAGCGCGTCGATCTGCTCGGTGACCTTCATGGCGCCGAGCTCTGCGCCGATGCCGGCGCCGACCCGCCCCGAGACGAGGAGCCCGGTGGTGAGCGGCCCGGTTTCGCGGATGAGCGCGAGGCCGAGGCCGGCGGGGATCATCGCCTCCGCGCCAAAGCGCTCGAGCGAGGCGCGCGTGTGCATCGACAGGACGATGCCGATGGCGAAGCCGGAGAGCGCGACGAGCGGCAGCGACTTCCAGCCGATGTCGAAGACGTGGCGCGCAGTTTCGCGGAACTCGTAAGGGGGGCGGAAGGCGTCGACAAGGGCGCGGGCGCCAAAGAGGGTGACCTCGCCGACAAAGGCAAGCAGGCTGAGGATGGCCGCGCCGAGCCGGTCGAGCATGGCCCATCCGTTGTGCAACGGACGGGCCATTTCGGGCTCCTGTCGACGGCCGACACTGAAGTGTCGGGCTCCGATTGTACGGAGCCCGGGACTTTAGTCCCGGCGTTACTTCACTGCGGCGTCGGAGCGGCCGCAGCGGCTGCCGCGGCGCGCGCGGCGGCGCGCTGATCCTTGATGTCGTGCTTCTTCATCTTGCTGTAGAGCGTCGGCCGGTAGAGCCCGAGGATCTGTGCCGCTTCCTGCTTGTTCCAGTTCGTCCGCTGCAGCGTCTGGACGATGGCCATCTTCTCGATCTCAGCCAGCGTGCGGTGCGGCGGAATGGTGAACTCCTGCGCCGGCGCCCCTTCCTCGCGGATGGTCTCGGGCAGGTCGTTCGGGGTGATCTCCCCGGTCTTGCACACCAGCACCGCGCGCTCGATGGCGTTCTCCAGCTCGCGCACGTTGCCAGCCCAGCGGTTGCGGATCAGCAGGTGATACGCCGCCGGCGAGATCGACCGCACGTTCTTCTGGTAGCGCTGGTTGAACTTCGACAGGAAGTGGTTGCACAGCAGCGGAATGTCCTCGCTCCGCTCGCGCAGCGGCGGCACCCGCAGCGTGATGGTATTGATGCGGAAGTAGAGGTCCTCGCGCAGCTTCCCTTCGCGCAGCGCCGTCTCGAGGTCGATGTTCGTCGCGCAGATCAACCGGAAGTCGACGTGCACCAGGCGGTCGCTGCCAATCGGCCGGTACTCACGCTCCTGCAGCACGCGCAGCAGCTTGGTCTGCAGGTAGGGCGGCATCTCGCCGATCTCGTCGAGCAGGAGCGAGCCGCCTTCGGCCATCTCGAACAGGCCGACCTTGTCGGTCTGCGCGCCGGTGAAGGCGCCCTTCTTGTAGCCAAAGAGCTCGCTCTCGATCAGGTCCTTCGGGATCGCCGCGCAGTTGATCTTGATGAACGGCCCCTTCACCCGGTTCGAGTTGTAGTGGATCGCGTTGGCGATCAGCTCCTTGCCCGTGCCGTTCTCGCCCTGGATGAGGATGTTGGCATCGCTGGC
>JBFWUM010000070.1:0-8931 GCA_050247255.1 Vicinamibacterales bacterium
AGCTCGACGCGGCCCCACGGCATCTGTATCGTGAGCTTCCCCGCGGCCACGACCTCGGCGCCGGCCTCGAGCACCCGCACCGTCACTGGCCGCCTCCGAGCTGCGCCGCCAGCAGTTGCTTCGCTGTGGCCTTCACGGACGCGGCGAACTCCGCCTTCTGGGCGTCGGTCGGTGCGTCGAGCCCCGGGAAGAGGACGGTCATGTTCTCCGCGGCCGCCGCGATGATCACCGCGCCGGTCGCAAGCGCCTCGTCGAGTTTGGCGCTCAATACTGCGGCTTCGGCCTGGTCGAACGCGTCGCCGCCAGCGGTCAGATCCTCAGCCGTGGGCAACGGGCCGAGAACGTCCGTCTGCCACATGGCGATGTACGGCCCCGCCCCATCATCCTGGAGTCTGGCGGCCGTGCCCAGCAGGTCCGGACTCAGGCCTCGGTCGAACAGCACACCGATCACTTGTTCGCGCAGCGAAGGCATCAGTACGGCCCCCTCGCCCGTCGCACCGACAGAAAGCACGCGCCCAGCGACGCGATCGTGGCCGTGTTGCTCCCGCGGGTGTGGCTCACGTACACCTCGAGGTAGTCGCCGTCAGCAAGATAGAGGTGAGCGCCGCCACTGCCGGCGAAACCGTACAGGCCATTCGTGAGCACAAATTCAACCTGGCCGCCGTTCTTGTACAGATAGGCGACGGCGGTGGTCCCGTTCGGGGCGTCGATGCTGCCACCGTAGTGGATGTCATAGTCCCCACGCCCGTACGTCGGCACGGTGAACCTGTGGTTGGTCGCCGCGTCGAAGGCGTTGGCGGTGTCGAAGAGCTCGGTGTTCAGCTGCACCTTTGTGACCACGCCAGAGCTGATCGTCTGCGCCGTGTTGCGGTGCGCGTGCGCGGCGATGGTAATCGTGGAGTCGAGGATCCGCCAGCCCGTGCCGTCACAGAGCAGCATCGCGACGTCGTGCTGTCCGTACAGCAGCACCGAGGCCACACCATCGATTGTCTCGCTGGCGTTGCCGTCGACAGTCACCGCATTCGCCGACGAGTCCGTCTTCTTCACCGTGACGATCTGCCCCGCGTTCCCGCTGGCCGGGGGCAGGGTCACGGTGAAGGCGCCCCCGGAGGCTGAGCACAACACCGTGACCAGTGGGCCATCCGATGCCGCCACGCTGTAGTTGCCCGTCTTGCTGAGCACCGTCCCGAGCGCGGCCCACTCGAGGTCGGTGGCGCCGCTATTGACACGGAGGTACTGAAGCGACGCCCCAACCGGCACACGTCCGAGCTGTGTTCCACTCGTCGCCTTGAGCAGATCGAGCGCGGCCTGGCTCGGCAGGGCCATCGCGCCGCCGTACAGCGCGAGCGTGTTGTCGAACACTCGGTCGTAGTGGTCCTTCTTGGTCGCGGCACCCACCGTGACCGGGTTCGTGGCGTTATAGGCCATGGGTTACCGTTCCTCCCCAGCCGCCGCCCTGGCCAGGGCGTCCGGTGTGAAGTCGGCGGCGTAGCACTGGACCACCTGCGCATCGGCCGTGAAGGCGTGGAGGCACGCGAGCGAACAGAAGTCCAGTGGGCCGGTGCGCAGGACCTCGACCCGGGATTCCTCGAGCACCCACCACGTCGTGGGCCGCGCCGGAGGCTGCGGCTGTGTGACGCCGCAGTTGTCACATCGCACTTCGAGGCTTCGCATGTGCTACCACCAGACCGATTGCTCCGCGGTCGACGGGTCGGACGGATCGATCAAGCCGGCGCTGTCGCTCCAATACCCGTCTCGCTCCCGTTCCGCCGCCGACGCGGCGCCCCAATCCGGCGCAGCGCTGTCGGCCCACCGCCCGACGCGATTGCCGAACCCGCGGAGATCACCGAGCCGCATCGCGACGCTGGCAGCGGCGAGTTGCTTCTCGACCCGCAGCACTTCCATGACCTGGCCGTCGAAGAGCCCGGCCTCGGTCGGCGCGCGGCGCCGGGTGACCACCACCTTGTCGAACGGCTGGCGCAGCATCCCGCTCAGCCCCCGCTCGGCCATATTCACGTGGATGGTCGGCGAGCCCACCATGAGCCGGTAGCGGGCGGCGAGGATCGCGGCGTCCCCGGCATTGATCAGCGCCGTCCGCACCGTCCGGCTGTCGCTCGTCTCGTAGGCGTACCGGATGGTGTCGTTCGACGCCTCCGTGACCTTCGTCGCGCCCGTCGCCGGGTTCTCGTCATATAGGACGCGCGCCACGGGGAAAATCGATTCGACCTTGTCGTCGGGGTCCCACGTGTCGATGTCTTCGTCCACGATCGTCTGTGCCGTGGTTGGGTCGTACGTGGGATCCCAGATTTGAGCGGTCCAGCGACCGTCACGCCCAATGAACACGGCCCCGTTCACGGAGGCCTCGAGCAGGCGGATGTACTCCTGCGCGTTCTTGCCCTCGCGCATCCACACACCGAGCGGCGCTGGCGCGTCGGTGTCGGCCGTCGCGAAGGCGGCGTCGTCGAGCAGCGCCGCGCGCTCGTCGAGCGTGATCAGGATGTCTCGTGCGATTTGGCCGAACGTCGACAGGTAGCCGCCGGTCCCGTCGCTCTCGCCCGTCGCGTCGATGCGCAGATCGTAGTTGTCGGCGCTGTAGGTGGCGTTGGTCACCGTGACGGTGCAGGCCGCCAGGTTGACGGTGTAGTCGGTCGTGAGGGTCAGGAGCGTCGACACACCCGAGGCGCGCTCAATGGCCCGCACCGCCAACACTGCGGTCAGGACCTGCGCGGCCGGGTCCGCGACCATGTACACCTGAGCCCCGCCGGTGCTATCGATCAGAAGGCCCGGGATGTTCGTCTTCGCGCCGTAGAGTAGCGGCTTGTAGGTGCCCTCGAGTCCCTCGCCAATGTGCGGGTAGTCGTTCGCCGAAAACGTGTTGAGCGGCAGGTACTTGTCGAGCACCGTGGCCATGTTGCGCAGCGTGAACCGGCACACGTCGTCGTTCGGGGTGACGTCCTCGATGCGCATCTGCGCGATCGTCTCGTAGTCGCTCGCCGCGAGGTCGCCCCCCCCGAGCTTCAACGTGACCAGCTTGTTCTTCCAGACCCACAAGCGGACCAACCGATCGAAGAGGCCGTCGCTGTTGGCGAGGACGATGTCGCCGGAGCCGTAGCGCTTCGCACCGTGGAGCGGATCGTCGGCCTCGAGGGTGACGACCGGCAGGTCCCCGACGATGCGGGGCTCGTAGAGCTCACCGGCCTCGAAGTCCACGGCATCCGTGCCGACGAAGATCGTGAAGAAGGCCAGTAGCGCGGCGAACTCGTCCGGCGCGCTCCCGGTCGTGGTCCTCACATAGAGCACGCCGTTGGCCGTGTCGTGGAAATAGGAGCCCGCGTTGGCGTCCACCTCTGCGACCGAAGCACGAGCGGTCAGGTCCAGGTCGTTCTGCCGCACGCCGTCGAGGCGCCGATAGATCCCGCCCGGCACGACTTCGGCTTGGACCGCGTTCGCCCAGGCGATCTCATGCGTGTTGGTGAAGCTCCCGCCTGTGGCGCTCCACCCCGAGAGAATCTCGGCCGGCTGCAACTCGGCCAGCACGATCCGGGTCGTGCTGAACTCGTTGAGCCACGTGACAAAGGCGGCGCTTGGCATCTCTACAGGCTCTCGATCAGTTCGACTGGAATCGTGACGTCGCCCTGGAACACGTGCGGCAGGCGGAGCGTCTCCAGGAACCGGCCGTAGAGCGTGAGGTCGGCCTCATCCGGATCGACAGCGAAGACGATCGGCGTGTGAACGCCCACGGCGTCAAACATCGTGAGAAACGCAGACCGATCGGCGGCCGGCAGCCGGTAGAACTGGCCCGAGAATCGGAACCGCTGCGGCTTGGGATCCGCGCTCTCGTGGCCCTGGTCGCTGGTGACAATGCGCGACAAGTCGGTGCGGTCGAAGCTGTAGTCGTCGCTCACATTGAACGTCGGTTCGTAGATTGGCGCCACGTGGACTGCGCCGAGCTCGACATACTCGTCCGCCGCGCCGGTGTTCTCGAAGAGGATCCGCACGTACCGCAGCGTCTGGACCGACGACAGCCACAGCACGACGACGCCGGTGGGGTTGGGGCTCGGCAGCGTGAGCGTCTCGTCGACGGTCGGCGACGACCACAGGTCCGCGCTGTGGGCCTGGACGGTGATGGCCCCGCCGGTGTGCGCTCGCCAGCCCACAAGCGCGATGGCCTGGAAGGTCTGGGCACTGCCAAGATCGAAGCGCACCCACTGGTCGCCGGTCCCGGTCGCCGACCGCCACTTCTTCCAGCGCGCCGGTGACAGCAGGTAGTCGTCGGGCCGATTCGTCAGCTCGCTCGACGACGTGACGGTCACCCCGTCAGCGGTGATGCGATTCTGGTACAGGAAGCGGGCCACGTGCCCTCCCCTACTTGCGGTCGACCACGTGCTGGCGCTGCACGAGGATCGCCCCGTTGGACTCGGCCTCGTTCACCGTGTCGATGATGTATTCCTCCATCGTTCGGTTCCCGAGCTTGAACTGGACCACGATCGGGGCGCCGCCGCCGTTGCCCCCCTTCGCCCCGCGGCCTCCGCCGAGGATGTCGCGGAGCTGGTCGAGCACGAACTCTTCCCGGCGCGAGAAGGGCACGAAGGCTTCCAGCCCGTGGGCGGTCACTGTTTGCCCCTCGGAGCCGTAATTGCGCCACCAGTCGCCATGCACCGCCTTGGTGCCGGTGGCGTAGCCCCGCTGCCGCCGGAACTCCGCTTCGAGTTCGTCGAGCGCCTGCTGCACGACGTCCGCGGCAACCGTGCCGCCCGTGTACCCACGAGACGTGAGCACCGAGGCCAGGGTCGCGTCGTCGATCGACTGGCCGGTGAGTTGCCGGTAGCGCTGGGCGACCAACAACTCGATCTCGCTGCGGTCGAGCATCCGCGACCCTTCGGGCCCCTCCTGCGGGCGAGGCCGCGACGGATCGTCGATCGTGGTGCCGCCGGGGAAGGTCCCGTCTGCGCCCGGCGTGCCCTCCCAGATCTTCCGGATCCAGTCGAGGCGGTTGAAGATCTCGTCGGCCGCCTTGTGCGCCTCCTCGACCATCAGGAGGAACTTCTGCCGCGTGAGCTCCAGCGCCTGGCCGTAGGTTTTCTCGTACTCGTCGGGGATCGGCCCGAGCGCCTCGAGCTCGTCGTCCACCCGCTGCTTCGCCCGCTCGCGCATGCGGTCGTACTGCTGATTGATCAGCGTGAGCGCTTCGTTGTAGGCCTCACGGTAGTCGGCCGGGACCAGCCCGAGCCGTTCCTTCTCTTCTTCGTAGCGCTCGCTCGCCTCGGCGCGCATGTCGTCGAACTCGGCCTTCACCGCGGCCGCGGCGGCGCTGTAGTTGCCGCCGTACAGGTCCACGATCCGGTCCAGGTCGCCCATCTCCTGCGCGAAGCGCCGGTCGATGTCGGCCATCTGGCGCTCGTAGGCGCGGTCGAGTTTGTCGCTGGCCTTCTGGTACGTCGTGTCGTAGGCGTCCGGCAACAGGCCGAGGTTCTTGATTTGCTGCGCCTGTGCCGTGTCGAGATCCTCGAGCTGATAGTCGAGCTCGCGGCCAAGGATCTGGCGCGCCTGCTCCCACGTCGAGCGGTACTCGTCGGGCGTGGGGCCCAGCGACGCGATGGCGTCGGCGAACTGGAACTGGAACCCGAGCAGATCCTTGCCGAGGCCGTCGCCCGCCATCATGAGCTGCACTTCCCGCGACAGGCTGGTCGTCACGCTGCGGAGGTCGTTCGGCCGGATCAGCTTCTGATACTGCGCCGTGAGGTCGTCCATCTCGAAGCCGCGGAGGGCGTCGAACGCGCTCTGCGCTTGGCGACCGATCGGCGTGTCGGCATACTTGGCAAGGATGCCCTGCGACCGCGTCAGGGTCGAGTCGATGGTCCGCAGGTCGCTCACAAAGGACGACGCGAACGCCCGCATCGCCTGCGTGCCCTTCGCCAGGAGGATCGGTATCTCCTTGAGCCCGCCCGGGGAGTGGCCGAAGTTGAGGTGGTCGACTTCACTGCCCACGTCAGCGGCCGCGCGGGCTCCCTCCCGGGCCCATTCGTCCCACGGCGTGTCGTTCAGTTGACGCCGGACCGTGCCCAGGCCCTGGTCGACCGCGTCCAGCCCGCGATCCGCGTCGCCGGTGGCCAGCCGGGCCTTCCGCGAGAACTCGTCCCAATACGGCAGCGTGTCGCTCAGGGCCTCGCCGGCGCCGTCGATGCCGTCGACGGTCAACTCGCGCAGCTTCGCGATCATGGCCTCCACCTGCGCTTGGGCTGAGGCCGACGCGTCGCGGAACTTCAGCGCACCCAGGTCGGTGATCTTGTCCCCGTTCTCGTCGATCAGGTTGCCAGACCGCGCGAGCTCTTCGATCAGGGGGCGCATGTTCGACGGGATTTCGGTCCCGAACTTCCGCGCGTCGACGACAAGTTCGGAGATCTCGTCCCGCATGCCGTAGAGCACGCCACCCACGTCCGCCCCGGCATCCTTGAGGGTCTTGAACGCCGAGTACACCTTGCCTGCGGCGTCATCGAGCTTCGACTGCTGAAACTTCCCCCCGAGGGCCGCCAGGTCGATGCCGTACTGCTTGGCGATCGACTGCATTTCGCCGAACTCGGCCGTGGTGTCGTCGGAGAACCCGAGCAGTCGGCGACGGTTGTCCTCGGTAATGAGGCCCATCTCGGCCATCTGCTCAAGCACGGGACCGAGGGCGGGCGGGATCTGCTGGCCTGTATCCAGCGCAGCGCCGAGCACCTCGTTGAAGGCCGGCGCCATCTTCTGGATCGTGGTCGTCGTGTCGACGCCGGCGCGCGTGAGCGCTTCCTGCTGGGCGATGAGCGTGTCCGTCACCTCGAGCAGGTGGGACTGCTGCGCCTCGGCGCCGAGGTCCTGCCAGGTGATCCCGTACGTCTCGAGCGCCTCCTGCAGCACGCCGGTGCGCTCGACGAACTGGTCCATGTAGCCGGTGAAGTGCTGGAGGCCCTTGGTCCCCTGATCGCCCCACGCGGCGGCGAGGTCGATCCCAACCAGCTTGCCGAGCCGGTCGATTTCCTCGAGCGAACCGTACATCTTCAAGAGCTCCGCCTGGTAGCTCTTGATCTCATCGGTCGCGGCCTCGTTGGCCTTGGCTTCCTTGGACTTCCCGAAGATGCCGCCGAGGAACCCGGCGGCGCCACCGACGAGCGCACCGATCCCGGTGCCCAGCCCCGGCACCACGGATCCGAGTAGCGCCCCGGTCGCGGCGCCGCTGCCGGCGCCGAAGGCGGCCGCGCCGGCGCCGGCTCCGCCGAAGAGCTGCTTCCCGAGCAGGCCCAGCCCCAGCCCGCCCGCGCCGGCCCCGGCGAAGCCCATGGCCGTTCCCAGGCCGGTCGCGAGGACGCCGCCGCCAGCGGCGCTCGTCGGCAGGACCGTGTCGCCGAACGGCACCCCGTAGAAGGTCCCCGCCGGCAGGCTCGAACCGCCGCCGAACATCCCGGCCAGTCCGGGGATCCCTCCCAGGCCGGACGCGCCGCCGAACGCCGGGCCGCCACCGAACATGCCGGCGAACGCGGTGGCGATCCCGCCCTGCTGCCCGGCCATTCCCTTGATGAGGCCGCCGAGGAAGGACCGCAGGAAGTAGCTGAGGATCTCGTTGAGGACGTTCTGCACCGCCGACTGGATGGAGTGCCAGATGTCGACGAAGCCGTCCTTCCAGCCCTTCGCGCCGAGCAGCATCTGCGCGAAGGTGCCCTGCGTGGCGGTGTTCAACTGCGACAGCACCCGCGTAATGCCCGGGTAGACCTCGGTCTGCCAGGCCGACGGGATCCGCCCCGTGGCCTCGAGCTCGGCGTCGACCATCGCCGTGTAGGCCTCGCGGAGTTGGACCGTGCTGGCCGTCCCGCTCGAGGCGAGCAGCGCGTAGTGGGATCGCGCGGCGTCGGCGACGCGGCGCAATTCCTCGGGCGTCTGGAGGCCGAAGGCGTGGTAGGCGTCGACGAGCGCCTGCTGCTCGCGCAGGTGCGCCCGCGCCGCGTCGACCGCGTCGCCGTTGGCCTCGGTCGCCCCGTGCGTGTACTGGGTCCAGATCTGGTTGGCGCGGGACGTCAGGGTCACCGCGTCGCCGTACTGGTCGAGAGCCACGCGGAGGCTGTCTACGCTGATCCCGGACGCGGTGGCCTTCGCCGCGAGCTCCTGCAACTGCGGCCAGATCGCCCGCACGATCGTGTCGAACGGGATCCCGGCGGCCGTCGCGGTGCGCACCTGGCTCGCCATCTCGTCGAGCGAGGCGTTCACGGACCGGCCCGTGACCAACCCAACCTGCCCCAGGCTCTTGTCGAGCGCGTCCATGGCCTCGCGGTGCTTCTTCTCCGCGTCGGTCGCGCGCTTGCTTGCTTCCTCCTGGTCCTTCAGCGTCTTCTCGTAGAACTTGATCGCGTCCTCGGTGGTCCGGAACGCGGTCGCCAGTTCCTTGGTCGAGAGGACACCGAGGTCGAGCTCCTTCCGGAGCGTGGGCAGGGCCCCGACGGTCGCGAGCCGGTTGATCTCGCTCCGCCATCCGTCGATGCGCTCCTGGGAGTTCTTGGCCGCGTCGGCCGCGGCGGTGAAGTCGGCGCCGAGCTTGGACAGGTCCAGCCACGAGAACGGCTTGGCGGCGCGCTCGTTGATCGCCTTTTGGAGCTCCTGGTTGAAGTGGCGAAGCGCAGTCTCTGCAGGGTTAACGTCCTGCGCCAAGATGCGCATCGCCTCCGCGTAGCTCGTGATCGCGGTGCCCGCGCGCTGAGATGCGCGCCACATGGCCTCGGCCTGCTCCGTGAAACTGGCCGCACCGAAGGCGGCGGTAGCAAAGCCCTCCCAGAGAGGCTGGAGGCCGTCCATGATCGGCCGAGCACCGGACACCCACAGGCCGATCTTTCCGAGCGTGGAGGTCCACGAGTCCGTCTTCTTGGTGGCTTCGTCGACCTGAACGATGAACTCGCCGATGAATTGGCC
>JBFWUM010000070.1:9031-15760 GCA_050247255.1 Vicinamibacterales bacterium
GTGATGCCCGCGTTGTCGACGAGGATCGAATTGCCGTTCTTGATGCCTTCCGTGGCGGACACGATCGCCTGACCGAACGTGAGGGCGCCCTGGCGGCCGAACGCCGCGGTGTCCTTGAACCGCTCCATCAGGACGATCGCGTCGGGCAGGGCGAAGCCGGAGGCGAGCAAGTTCTTCAGACCGGAGGCGGCATCGCCGACCGACATCAGGCCGTCGGCGGCCAGCCGCATCGCCGCGTCGCGCGCCTTGCCGGCGTCCTGGCCGAACGCGCTGGCGACGCTGCTGAGCCCGATCAGGCCGGCGTCGAGCCGGTTGGCGGCCGTGATGGCGGACTGGAAGCCCTGAACGAGGCCGCGCGCCATCCGGTCGGCGAGCAGGCCGATCGCCACGCCGGTCGCGGTGCTGGCCGTGCCGGTCTTCTGGGTGCTCTGCTCGAGCCGCCCCATGCCGGCCGAGGCCTTGTCGGACTCGCCGGTGAGCTTCCGGATGAGGTCGTTCTGCTGATTGAACGCGGCCTCGGCTTGCGACCGGGCCGTGATGAGCAGTTCGATCTGGGCCTGCGACAGAGACATCGGCGTCGTTCTCGTCGAGCGCCTGCGCGCTCGAGACACGACCCGACGTCCTGCGGGGCCTCCGTGAGGACGTGGTGGGTCTTCGGTTGTGTGGTGCGGCTACGGCTGGCGACTACACGGGCGGCGACGGTTGCGCCGCTGTGTCGCCGCATCAGCCCATCTCACATTTCCCGGCTCATAGTTTCCGTTGTTGTCGATCCGATCGAGTGTCCGGTCCAGCGATGGGCGGCGTCCGACGTCCGCAACGAACGTCTCGAACGACGCCCTCCACGCCTCGCACACGCCGATCCCGCGCCCGCCGTAGTTCCGCCATGACCGGCTCTTCGGATTCGTGCAGCGCTGGATCATCCCTGACCAAATACGGTACTCGGTGGATGGTCGCCGCCCTTCGTCCAGGCGCTGCCCTCCCTCGTTGTGACGCTTGCGCAGCCGCGAGAGATGCTCTCGCCGGTAGCAGCCACACGATGCGGTCTGGCCAGATTGGAGTGTTCGTAGGCCGATCTCGCGGACCGTTCCACAGTCGCACCTACACTCCACACGTCGGCTGGCCGCGGGGCTTCCCCACGGCTCCGCCAGCGTGGTCCATCGCCCGAACCGCGTGCCAGACGGTACGATTTCGGGACGCCGTCCGCTGCCACTGCCTCCCATGGCACCACTCTACGAGGTTCGCCGGCCAACAAGGGCGCCAAACAGCTTGACCATCATGCCCCCCTCGCTGGCGCGTTCCATTCCAGCCATCTCCGCCTCGAAGATCGGAAAGGCCCGGCGCACGATCAGGGGCTGGTCGAGGAAGCCGCCAGGGCGCGGCGACATCTTCATGAGCCGGCACGAATGCCACAACTCGACGAGCTTGAACACCTCCACCGGCACCGCGCTGCGCGGACAGGTGAACATCACGAAGTCGGACTCCTGGTGCAGCACGATCGGAGTCGTCGCCTTCGGTACGGGGTGAAAGACCGCGCCCTGCACGTCGACGATCTCGTCAGCCGCCTTCCCAGCGGCCACACGCCGCCGCATGACTGGCTGCGGCGGCACGTGGTAGCTCGGCGGCGCCCCCGTTACGGGGTCGGGCTTTCCGCAGTTGCGGCGGCGGCGGGTGGACTCGGGGCACCCGGCGCAGTCGAACTCGCCGCCGGGTCCGAGGCCTCGGACCGCGTGGAAGCCGGCTCGAAAAAACGGGCATCGAGGTCCACCCCCCGACCGAGCTTCGCGATCTCCATGGCCAGCAGGAACGCCAGCGGCGGCATGAAGCCCTGCACCTTCGTGAAGTCGCGCCCCGTGCGGACGGGGACCTCCGCGGGCGTCTCGGTGGCCTTCCGGCCCGGGGCCGGTGCCTCCACGAGGCCTGCTCGGACCGCCAGGGCGTAAGGCACGCTGAGGTTCCGGACCACGGGAACCGTCTGGTCGAACAGCCCCTTGGCGGAGCGGAACGCCTCGATCACCGTGCGCTGGATCTCCGGTCCCCACTGCTGGTTGGCCATGCCGGCGGTGGCGTAGATCACCGACTTGAGGCGCGCCTGGTCTTCACCTTCGGCCGGCACGAGCTCGAACTCGACCGGCTCGGCACTCTCGTCGTTGCCAGGGATGATGGCGGAGGGGGGACGGAACGTGCCCGACTCGTAGGGGATGGTGTACGGCATCGCGAGGGCTCTCCTTGGCGGATGTCATCGGTGGGCGCTGGTTACAGACGCGAGGCGCCCGCGTGCGCGGCCATGGGGAGCGCGCCCACTCCCGAGCCGCACGCGCGGGCGATTGGTCGACAGGAGGCGTCGTTACGCCTCGCAGAGATACAGGGCGTCGTTGCCCGACGGCGCGTAGGCCTTGCCCTCGATGGTGAGGACCTTCGGCCCCACCTCGTTGCCGACGTCGGGGATCTCCCACTCGACCGCCGGCATGAAGGCGCCCAGCATGGAACCGTTGGTGTCCCCGACGACGAGCCGCAGCACGGAGGTCGTCACGCCCTCGGCCGCGGCGATGAGCGTCGTGTCCTCCAGATAGAAGGACACCCGAACGCGGATCTGCCGCTTGTTGGTGCGGAAGAAGCCCGACGCCCACTGCGTGCCGAGCTCGTTGTTCCGCAGGTCGAGGTTGTTCTCGAGCGTGATCTCGGCGGACTGGACGAGGAACGCCGAGGTGCCCACGTAGAAGTTGCCGACCATGCCGCCGACCGGTGCGCCGGCCGTGGTGTAGGTCGACGGCTTCGACTGCACGCCAGACCGGGCGTACTCGCCGGCCGGGCCCGAGATCGCGATCATGGCTTCCTTCGTGCCGTCGAAGGTGAGCTGGATGCGGTTGACGATCGCGCCGTAGACGGCCTGCTTGAAGCCGCCCGCGAGCAGGTACTTGAAGATGCTGAAGCTGTCGGTGAGCGACGACGCCAGCTTGTAGTTCACGCCCGAGACGATCTTGCCGGCGCCGACATCGGGCGCCGCGCTGAGGTCGTCGTACGTGATGTCGTTGGTCGAGATCGTCTTGATCCGCGTGATCTCGCGGCGGGCGCCCGAGCCGACGGTCGCGACGATGAGATCGCCGACCGCCAGGCCGCTGGCATCATAGAGCGTGCACCCTGTGGCGGTTGGCGACGTCTGCACCTCGGCCACCACGCCCGGCGTGGTGCGGGCGCCGAAGCCGCCCTTGATGAGGTCGCTGATGTCGCTGGCCGTGCCGAGCGTGCCGCTCGGCTCCCAGGTCATCGACGACAGGTCGAAGCCCTGCGACCGACGGCGCGGCAGGCTCTGCGCCTCGTCGGGCGTGCCGCGCATCTCGGGGCTGGGCTCGCGGTTCAGCTTCGCCGTCAGGCTCATCTGGTTGAACCGGAACGCATCGGTGGCCGCCAGCGTCGGGACCGTGCGGTACGCCGATTCGATCTTGAAGAAGCCCTGCTCGAGCAGGCCCGATTCGATCGCCATGGTGTCCGTCCTCCGTCTGTGAAACGCGAAACGGCGCGCCCACGATCAGGTCCCCATCTCGAGGTCCTCATCGCGAGCGCGCCGTCGGGTGCCCCGTGGGGCGCGATCTCGTCCGTCCTGGTTTCGTCCGCGCAGGCCTTCAGGCCTTGCCGCGGGCGCCGCTACTCGCCGCGCCGCTTCCGGCCGCTGTCGGGCGTCTGGCTTGCGGGTTCGGCAGCCGGCGCCACCGGCTCCGCCGCCTGGTGGTCCGGCTCGGCCGGCGGGTCCACCTTGAGGGGCCGCAACGGCGGCTCGCAGGTGAACATCGCCGCCAGGCTCGCGTCTCCCATCACCTCGCGGGCGACGTACTCCGAGACGGGCGGCAGCGCCACCCCGGGCGCCACCTCGAGGACGTGCTCGGAAAACGCGCGGGTGCCGTCGGCCATCAGCGGACCGTCGATCAGGATGCGGCGAGCCACCGCGCCGCGATACGTGAGCCGGAAATTCATGCCGTCCTCGCCTTTCCTCGTCAGGGCTGCGTCTGGCCCGTCAACTCGATCGTCAGGCGGGCGTAGTGCGTGAAGAACAACTGCCCGAACATCTGGTACCCGACGAGCTCCGCGTTGCAGGGCCCCTGCAACGTAAGACCCGGGATCGCGCGTCCCGGTGTCGAAGCGTCCGGCAGCAGGCCATAGCCATTCAGCGCCGCGACGACCGCCTCCGCCAGTTCCTCGAAGGTCTGCTGGCTGTCGTTCGCGTCGTCGAGGCCGTAGTAGCCCTCGATCTGGAACTTGTAGGTAGTCATCACCCGGCCGCCCCCGGGCGCACCGAGCCCGCCGAAGCCCGGGCCGCGCTGGGACACGATCGGCCCGGCCGGTGCGAGGCTGATCTGCCACCCGTTGATCGGGTTGCCGAAGCGGTCGTAGATCTCTGACTCGCTCCGAACGATCCGCCGCTGCTCGTACACCTGGTCCGCGACGACGCCAGACACGGCGCCGACGACGGCCTTGATCGAGGCGCGGCACGCCGCCAAGGTCATCGCCGCCACGTCAGGCCCCTCCCTGCGGTGTCACGAGGGCCTCGGCCACGGCCGTCGAGAGCACCGCGAACATCTGCTCGACCGCGGGACGCCCCTCGGCGATCCCCTTCTCGAAGTAGCCGGAGCCCGGGATGCCCTGCGCGATGATGCTGCCGGCGATGGCCCACTTCGCGTGGCGGGCCTCTTCCGGGCTCAGCCCCAGCTTCCGCTGGGCCCAGAGGCCGATGGCCTCGATCCCGTCCCGGCTGATCGGTGCGCCCGGCCGCCGGCCGTCGTTGAGGACGACGGCACCGGGCTGCGTGCTGAAGACGCGGCCCTGGATCTCGGCGCCGGCCGCGAAGGTCTGGCCGATCAACTCGATCCCGCCCGCGCTCGAGGCGGGATCCGCTGTGAACGACTGCGCGGTGTTCCCGGTGTCGTTGTGGCGATCGGCGAAGGCGCCAGACACCCGGCCGGCCATCTCCTGGATCGCGAGCCGCAGCGTCTGCGCGACGAGCGACTCGATGGCCTTGCGGGCTTCGTCCGGCACCCACAGCGGGATGTTGGGCAGGTTGACGAAGACGCCGTGGTCGTCCGGCCGCGAGGCGTGCGCAATCGCGCGGGCTCCCTCGAACGCCATGTCACCGCGCCAGGCGGGAGTGCCACAGCATCCCGCCCCGATGCGACGTGTCGACGTCGAGGTCCTTCACCGCGCTCGCGGCGGGCGTCGACCCGCCGCCCTCCTGACCGACGCCGATCATCTGGTTGTAGAGCGTCCGCAGCGCCTTTGCGCGGGAGCCCATCACGTCCGCCTGCGACCGCCGATCGACGATGTCCCCGGAGAGGTTGGTTGTCCCGGTGTTCTGCGCATAGCGCGCCGCGGCCGTCTCGCAAATGACCGACGCCAGCAGCGTCTCGAAGGCGTCGACGTCGGCCGCGCGGATCGTGGTCGCGTTCGCGTCGTCGGCGTCGATCGCGTGCGGCGACGTGTAGACCAGCCGCAGGACGTCGTCGACGGCGGCGGTTTGCTCGAGCAGCTCGAGCACGACGAGGCCGGGCTCGTCGATGATGCGCCACAGGCTTTCGTCGAGCGGCTCCTGATAGCGCGCCGCGGTGTCGTACGGCAGCCACACCTCGAACAGGGAGGATGCATCCTGCGCCCAGGCGTCCGCCCCCGAGAGGATCGCGCCAGCCCCGAAGAGGACGAAGCGAAACGACGCCGTGGCGACGGTGTGGTGGACGATGCGGCGGTTGGGCCTGTGGCCATCGAAGAGCCGGCGCGCAGTGGCCATCGCCCCGGTGTAGGCGTTCGGGCCGACCAGCAGCGGGACGGATCCCGTGTCCTGCGCCTTGTCCTTCGCGGCAGCAATGATCGTCGTGGACGTGGCGCTCATCGGTCGCTAGACCAGCACCGTCCCGTGCGCGCCGCTGCCGGCGATGGTGCAGTGGAGGGCGGTATTGAACTGCCGGGGCACGTCGAGCGCCGCCGTGGTGCCCGCGACCGCAGCCAGCGAAGCGACGATCGCCCCGCTACCGTCGACCTCGCGGACTACGAGCGTCGCGGGGTTGCTCGCGCCGGCCGTGAGCTCGACGCCCTGGAGGGTCTGCACGCCCTGGCCGGTGTGCACGGTCGCGGTGGTCGTCACGGGAATGGCGCGATACATACCGGAGCCCTCAGAGTGGTGGGAACCGCAGATGGCGACGGGGAGCGAGCCTGCCCACTCGCTCCCCCATCGCACGGTCGCGCGCCTGCCCTGCCCGAGCGTGGCGCACGCCGCAGCACACCCGCCCGGCGTTTAGTCGCCGAGCGGGACGTAGTCGATCTGGAGGGTCACGTCGGCCCAGGTCGGCGACGAGCCGCTGTCCTCGACGAGCGTGACCTTGATCAGGGTGTCCTTCGCGATGTCGGCCGCGGCCGCCGCGAGCGCGGTGCCTTCCTTGTCGACCGGCGTGCCGGGCGTGAGCCCGGCCACGTCGAACGCCGCCGCGAGCACCGACGAGGCCCCCGCGAGCACGTCGAGCGTGCTGGTCGAATGCGTGCCGCCGCGCTGGTTGACGTTCAGCGTGACGCCGATGATCTTGGCCCGCTGCGGCATCCGTACCTGCAGGAAGGCGGTCTTGTCGGCGAACGCCGTGAGCGCCGCGCCCGCGAGCGCGGTGAGCACCAGCGACTGCGGGCGGGGCATGCCCATCGCGAATCCGGGTCTGCTCATGTCCTCGATCCTCCGTGTCTCTGCGATCCGGTGTCAGA
>JBFWUM010000071.1:0-15158 GCA_050247255.1 Vicinamibacterales bacterium
ACGGCAGTGAACTGCACCGCCAGCGCGTCGCCCCCCTGCAGCGTATTGAGCCGCTGGATGGCGGTGTCCATATCGAACAGCAAGGTCCGATCGGTGTCGGAGCGGACCATGCTCTGGATCCAGAAGAACGAGGCGATCCGCGCGCCGCGCGTCACCGGTTCGACCCGGTGGAGGCTGGTCGATGGGTACAGCACCATGTGCCCGGCAGGCAGCTTCACCGAGTGCGCGCCGTAGGTGTCGTCGATCAGCAGCTCGCCGCCGTCGTACTCGTCGGGGCCGGCGAGGAAGAGCGTTGCCGACAAGTCGGTGCGAATGCGATGCGGCGTCCCGGTCACCTGGCGCACGGCGTTGTCGACGTGGTTGCCGAAGTGCTGTCCGCCGCTGTAGCGGTTGAACAGCGGCGGGAACACGCGCAGCGGCAGCGCCGCGGAGAGAAACAGCGCGTTGCGCTGCAGGGCGGAGAGCACGAGGTCGCCGAGCTCACGCGCCACCGGGTGGTCCTCGGGGAGCTGCGCGTTCTCCTTGACCCTCGCTGACTGGTGACCCGCGGTGGCCCGCCCGTCGACCCAGTCGCTGGCATCGAGCAGGCGGCGCGCGTGCGACACCTGCTCGGCCGACAGCACGTCCGGGATCTGGAGGATCACCGCTTACAACCCGACGTCAGCCGTGAGCATGACCGAGCGGCCCGGGCCCGGGATGAAGTGGCCGCCGCCGACCCGGTCGATGTAGCGCTCGTCGCCCAGGTTCAGGCCGTTGACCCGCAGTGTCAGCCGCTCGCTCACGCGATAGGCCGCCATCGCGTCGACCAGCCAGTATGCAGGCGCCAGGCGCGCCGCGGTGTTGTTGTTGAACCGGTCGCCGACGTACTGCACGCCGCCGCCGACCTCGACGTCGCCCGGCAGCCGGAACGTCGACCAGAGGCTGAAGGAATGATCCGGCGTGTTGCCGAACTCGTTGCCCACTTCTGCCGCATTGTTCGATCGGGTGATCTCGCTCGACATGAACGTGTAGCTGCCAAACAGCTGCCACCCGCGGGTGATCGCCCCGTTGGCGCCGACCTCGATGCCGCTGACCACGTGCTCGCCGTCGAGCACGGTTGGCGGATCGCCCGGATTGATGCCCGGCGTGCGCGCGTTGGTCTTGGCGGTGCGGAACGCCGCGGCGTTCATCCCGAGGCGGCCGCCGAACGCATCCCACTTCGTCCCCAGCTCGAGGCTGAGGGTCTTCTCCGGATCGACTTCCGCCGTGTTGGCCGAAAGGCTCAGCCCTTCGGTGCTCGGGTTCAGCGACGTGCCGACACCACCGTAGATGCTCCCCTCCGGCCGCGGCTTGACGACCACGCCACCGCGCCAGCTGGCCATCGTATCGACTCGATCGAGGCGTGTGTCGACGCCGGCAGCGGTGTGTGAGAAGTAGTCGAGCGAGAAGCGATCGACCCGGACGCCGCCATTGAGCTGGACCTTCGAACCGAGCGCCACCGTGTCGAACACGTAGGCCGCCGCCGACACCGCGGCTGCGTCCGTCACGCCGCCGTCGCGTTCGAGGCGGCTGACGTACGGCTGGAACGGATCGGGGTTGAACAGGTCGGTGTTCGGCTGCTCGCCACCCAGTTCAGCCCGGGTCCAGTTCTCCGAAGTCTCGCGGGCGACCTCGACGCCGCTGACCACGGTGTGGCCGATGCGCCCGGTGTCGAAGCGGGTCGTCAGGTCCGCCTGGCCGGCGGTGATGGCGTCCGCCTGGTCGCGCGACTTCCAGTCGGTGCGCCTGACGTCGGTGCTGGCGTTGCTGGCGAAGCGCGGCGCGGTGATCAACGAGTCGCGATCGGTGCGGCCGTAGCGCGCGACGGTCCGGAGGCTCACCGAGCTGTTGAAGTCGTGCTCCACTTCGGCCGTCACCGTGTCGGTCTTCGTGTCCTCGTAGTCGCGGCTGGCCAGCCCATAGAAGTTGCTGAAGTCCACCGGCGCCGGGCGATTCGCATGTGCGCTCAGCGGCACGTTGGCCGCCGGCACCCACGGAATCCCGTAATCGGGCACGTTCTGCTGATCGAGGTGCGAGTAGCTGAGCGTCGTCCGCGTCTGCGTCCCGAGGCCGAAGGCGAGCGACGGTGCAATCCCCCACCGCTCGCTGGCGACGACGTCGCGGCCCGGAGTCTCGCTGTCGGTCCACATGGCGTTGAGGCGCAGCGCGCTGCCGCCGGCAAGCGGCTGGTTCACGTCGATCGTGCCGCGCTTGTAGTCAGCCGATCCGAGGCCGATGCTCGCGGAGCGCGCCGCCGACAGGTGCGGCGCCTTGGTCGCCAGGTTGATGCTGCCCCCGGTGGAGCCGCGGCCCGAGTACGACGAGGATGGCCCCTTGACGACCTCGACCTGCTCCACGTTGAACGGGTCGCGCGCGTAGCCGCCTGAATCGCGAATGCCGTCGATGAAGAAGTCGGTGCGCGCGCTGAAGCCGCGGATCGACAGGTTGTCGCCCGCCGGCACGCCGCCCTCGCCCGCCTGGATGCTGATGCCGGTCACGTTGCGCAGCACGTCGCGCAGCGTTGTCGCCCCCTGCGCCTGGATGACCGACGAAGGCACGACCGTGATCGTCTGCGGCACGTCGCGCAGCGGCTGCGTGAACTTCGGCGAGTTGACGTCCGGCGTCCGCCCCTCGACCGCCACGAACTCGGCGGTGCGGATGTCGAGCGTGACCGCGGTATCGGACGTGAAGGCGGCGCCGACGCCCGTGCCGGCGAGCAGCCGGTCGAGCGCCTGCTGCGCGGTGAAGCGTCCGCGCACGCCGGCCGACGGCAGGTCGCGAATCATGTCGTTGGCCAGCGTGACGCGAATGCCCGTGGCCGCTTCGAAGGCCTGGGCCACGCTGCCGATAGTGCCGGCGGCGATGGCGAACGTCTGCTGCGCCCCCTGGGCGCTTCCCTGCTGCGCCGGCGCAGCTGCAGCCGGAGTGGCCAGGCCGGGCACGAGCGCGCTCGCGGTGAACGCCGCGCCGAGGACGAAGAGGCGCGCGGTGCCGCGACGGCGGCGCTTGCTGTGAGTCGAGCGAACGAAGGGCGTGTTTTTCATCGTGAGATCCAATCTCAGTTTGAATGAAACGTGCGGGTGCGATGCAGGGTGATTCGGTGCATCAACAATTAGGCGGCGTTACTGCGGGCGACCGGCGGCGCGTCAGCCGCTGCGCGGCGGCTGCGCCACGCGCCGAAGCGGCGCAGGGCGAGCGCGATCCCGGTCCAGACGAGCACCACGGCGCCAGCCGTGGCAATGCCGGCGATGGTCTGGCCGGGCAGGCCGAAGAACTCGCCGGTGTGCGCGAAGCGGAGAAATGTCCGAAGCTGGCGGCCCGTTGTCTGGTCGTCCCACCGCTGGATCGTCACGACCTCGCCGGTGGCGCGGTCGAGCGTGAGCGTGTCGCGCAGCTGCGGCTGGCCGCCGTAGCCGCGATCGATCGTGAACGCGACTGGCCCGTTACCGCCGACGCGGGCGCCGATCGTCCGCCATCCATCGACTGACTGCTCCGCGCGCTGCCAGAGCGGCTCGATGGGAGCAGCCTCACCGCGCTCCGCACCCTCGCGGCCTGCGCCAGCACCGCGCGGCGCGCCGCCGCCACGTCCGCCGGCATTGGCCGGCGCCGGCGGCTCCTCGCCGACAACCTGGTACACCGCGCGATTGGCCCAGGGGAACGAGATCGGCATCGCGCCGACGATCACGATCGCCAGCGGAATGCAGCACCAGATGCCGATGGCGTTATGCCAGTTGAAGTCGCGTGCCTTGCCCTGCAGGCCGCCGCGGAACCAGACGATCTGGCGGACCTGCGTCCAGGTCCAGCGGCGCGGCAGCCACAGGTACATCCCGCCGAGCACGATCAGCAGGAACAGGACATTCGACCACCCGGTCACCGCCTTCATCGTCTGGCGGATCGGCCCGTTCTCGGCGCCGAGGTAACGGTGCCAGGTGGTGACCGTTCGGAAGAAGGGGCGCAGCGTCGGCGCCGACTCGCCGAGCACGGCGCCGGTGTAGGGATTGATCGTCAGGATGGTGCCGTCAACCGTGGCGAGCGCCGGCGCGCCGGGAACCGAAGACACGGTCAGGTTGGTCACCGTCTCGCCGGGTTTCGTAGCGGCAGCAGCTGCGATCAGCTCGTCCACGGCCAGCCGCGGCGTGGCGGCTGACGGCGGCAGCGCCGCGTCCGTCGAATCGGCCCAGGCGATCATCTGCTTTTCGTAGGTCAGCAGGACGCCGGTGACCGACATGATCAGGATGACGATGCCGGCGATGACGCCCGCCAGCAGATGGAGCCAGAAAATGAGTTTGCGCACGCCTGACGCTCCGGACGAAGATTTGATGAGACTGAGTCTCACTACCGAAGTCGGAGTGTAGTGGTCGGACTGGGCGGCGTCAAGGCCTTTTTGAGACTACGTCTCAGTTAGCGGGAAAACGCGAAATAGCCGCGGCGTGCCCGGGCGAACCGGCCGGGGGTCGTCATCCGCACGCGGATCAGCCGCCAGGTGCCGTCCGGCGCCTTCGGCGTCGTGTAGCCAAGCGTGTACTGCGAGTTGAGCTCCCGGGCGATGCGCTCGGTGGCCGGCCCGACGTCGGCCGCGGAGCGCACCACCTCCGTGTAGCCGCCCATCTGCCCCGTCAGCTCGCGCAACGCCTCGACGTTGACGCCGCCCGCGGCCCGCTCGGTGCCATCGTCGATGGCGATGCCGTAGAGGAACGCGTCGGTGCGCCGCAGCGCATCGCGCGCCTGCGCCAGCGTCGCGCTGCTCGCCGTGTCGGCGCCGTCGGAGATCACGACCATCGCCGCGCGCGCATGCTGCCGCCGCCCGAACATCGGCGCCGCCGCTGCCAGCGCGTCGTACATCGCCGTACCGCCGGTGGGCCGCTCGCGGTCGAGCCGCGCACGGAGCTGCGACGGCGGCATCGTCCAGGGGACGAGGATGCGTGGCCGATGGTTGAAGGCGCCGACAAACGCCTGGTCCCCAGGCTCGAGCAGCTCGGCGACAAAGCGGTCGACGGCGACCCGCGCATCGACCATCGCCTGCCCGCGCATGCTGTCGCTGGCATCGAGCATGACGCCGAGGCTCACCGGCACGCGCTGATCGGTGAACTGGGTCACCGGCTGGCGTGCGCCGTCCTCGAACACCTCGAAGTCGTCGCGGTCCAGCCCGGTGATGAGTCGGCCATTGGCGTCAACGACCGTGACCGACACCTGAACCGTGTAGACGCCGCCACGAAAAATCTGAGCGGATGTTTGAACCACGACATACACGACAAACACGAAACTCACGACGAGGACGGGTGGTCGCTTCATGAGAAGCCCTTTCGTGGATTTCGTGGTTCGAATCAGGCGCCGGCTTCCACTCCCGCGTAGTAGTCCTGCAACGAGCGCACGGTCAGGGTCTGCGAGCGCAGGGCGCGGATGGCCTGCACGGCCGCAGACGCGCCGGTCAGGGTCGTGATGCACGGCACGCCGGCCATCGTGGCGGCGCGGCGGACGGCGCGGTCGTCGAAGAACGACTCCCGCCCGAGCGGGGTGTTGATCACCAGGTCGATGCTGCGGTTCACGAGATGATCGGCCACGTTCGGCCGCCCCTCGTTGACCTTATAGATCACCTCGGCGTCGACGCCGTGCGCCCGCAGGAAGGCCGCGGTACCGCGGCTGGCCGTCAGCGTGAACCCGAGCTGCGCCAGGTCGCGGGCAATCGGCACCACGGTCTGCTTGTCGTGGTTGTTGACGCTGATGAACACCGTCCCCTCGACCGGCAGCTTCTGGCCGGCGCCCATCATCGCCTTGCCGAAGGCCGCGCCGAAATTCTCCGCGCCCCCCATGACCTCGCCGGTCGACTTCATCTCGGGGCCGAGGATGGTGTCGACCCCGGGGAAGCGGACAAACGGGAACACCGGGCTCTTCACGAACACGCCCGCTGCCTGCAGGTCCTCGACCAGCCCGAGCTCGGCCAGCGTCTTCCCCGCCGAGACGCGCGCCGCCATCTTCGCCAGCGGCACGCCGGTCGCCTTCGAGATGTACGGCACCGTGCGCGACGACCGCGGGTTGACCTCCAGCACGTAGACGGTGTCGTCCTTGATGGCGTACTGGATGTTCATCAGGCCGACGACCTTGAGCGCGCGGGCAATCCGGCGCGTGTAGTCGCGGATCGTGCCGAGGTGTTTCTCGGCCACCATGAACGGCGGCACGACGCAGGAGCTGTCGCCCGAGTGGATGCCCGCCTCCTCGATGTGCTCCATGATGCCGCCGATGATCACCGCGCCGGTGGCGTCAGCCACCGCGTCGACGTCGAACTCGAACGCGTCTTCGAGAAAGCGGTCGATCAACACCGGGCGGTCATGCGAGACGTCCACGGCGCCGCTCATGTAGCGGTCGAGCGCCGCCGCGTCGAAGACGATCGCCATGCCGCGGCCGCCGAGGACGTACGAGGGGCGCACCACCACCGGATAGCCGATCTTCTCCGCCACCTCGCGCGCCTGATCGCGCGACACCGCGGTGCCCGACGCCGGCTGCGGAATGCCGAGGTCCCAGAGCAGCTTCGAGAAGCGCTCGCGATCCTCTGCCAGGTCGATCGAGTCGGGCGTGGTCCCGAGGATGGTGACGCCGGCCTCGAGCAGGTCGAGCGCCAGCTTCAGCGGCGTCTGGCCGCCGAACTGGACGACGCACGAGACGTCCCCGCCGCCGGTGCGCTCGCGCTCGATCACCGCCATCACGTCCTCGAACGTCAGCGGCTCGAAGTAGAGGCGGTCGGCCGTGTCGTAGTCGGTCGACACGGTTTCCGGGTTGCAGTTGACCATCACCGTCTCGAAGCCTTCCTCGCGGAAGCCGAAGACGGCATGGCAGCAGCAGTAGTCGAACTCGATCCCCTGGCCGATACGGTTCGGCCCGCTGCCGAGAATCACCACCTTCTTCTTCGGCGTCGGGTCGGCCTCGCAGACCTGCTCGAACGAGCTGTACATGTAGGGGGTGAACGACTCGAATTCGGCGGCGCAGGTGTCGATGCGCTTGTAGGCGGCCACCAGCCCGTGGTCGAGCCGCTTCTGCCGCACGCTGGCTTCGTCCACGCCGAACACCTCGGCGATGTCGGCGTCGCTGAACCCGGTGCGCTTCAGCGCGCGCAGCAGGTCGGGCGATACCTCGCGGAACTCGCCGAGCGCCGCCAGCTTGCGCAGCTCGACGATGTCGGCGAACTGCTGCAGGAACCAGCGGTCGATCCTGGTCAGCTCGTGCAGCGTCTCGATGCTCCAGCCGCGCTGCAGCGCCCGGAACAGCGCCCACATGCGCCGGTCGGTCGGCACCACCAGCCGCTTCCGCAGCGCCGCATCGTCCTCGTCCTCGTCGGCGACGGCGTTGTCGGCGAACAGCGGCCCCATCTTGCCGAGTTCGAGCGACCGCACCGCCTTGAGGAACGACTCCTTGAACGTGCGGCCGATGGCCATCGCCTCGCCCACCGACTTCATCTGCGTCGTCAGCGTGCGATCGGCCTGCGGGAACTTCTCGAAGTTCCAGCGCGGGAACTTGGTGACGACGTAGTCGATGGTCGGCTCGAACGACGCCGGCGTCAGCCGGGTGATGTCGTTGGGAATCTCGTCGAGGTGGTAGCCGAGCGCCAGCTTGGCCGCGATCTTCGCAATCGGGAAGCCGGTGGCCTTCGAGGCGAGCGCGGACGACCGTGACACGCGCGGGTTCATCTCGATGGCGACGATGCGGCCGTCGTGCGGGTTGACGGCGAACTGGATGTTCGAGCCGCCGGTCTCGACGCCGACGCGCCGGATGATCCGGCGGCCGATGTCGCGCATGCGCTGGTATTCCTTGTCGGTCAGCGTCAGCGCCGGGGCGACGGTAATCGAGTCGCCGGTGTGCACGCCCATCGGATCGATGTTCTCGATCGAGCAGATGACGACGAAGTTGTCGGCCACGTCGCGCATGACCTCGAGCTCGTATTCCTTCCAGCCGATGACCGATTCCTCGACGAGGATCTCGTGCACCGGGCTGAGGTCGAGCCCGCGGCCGGCCAGCTCGCGGAATTCCTCGATGTTGTAGGCGATGCCGCCGCCGACGCCGCCCATGGTGAACGACGGGCGGATGATCGACGGGAAGCCGGTGTCCTCGACCAGCGCCAGCGCCTCCTCGAGCGACCTGGCGACGCCGCTCCTCGGCACCTCGACGCCGATCTCCTGCATGGCGTTGCGGAACAGGAGCCGGTCCTCGGCGACCTTGATGGCGTCGATCTGCGCGCCAATCAGCTTGACGTTGTACTTCTCCAGCGTGCCGCGCTCGGCCAGCGCCACGGCGAGGTTGAGCGCCGTCTGGCCGCCAACGGTCGGCAGCACCGCGTCGGGGCGCTCCCTGGCGATGATCGCCTCGGCCATCTCCGGCGTCAGCGGCTCGATGTAGGTCCGGTCCGCCATCTCCGGGTCGGTCATGATGGTCGCCGGGTTGCTGTTGACCAGCACCACCTCGAGCCCCTCGTCTCGGAGCGCCTTGCAGGCCTGCGTCCCCGAGTAGTCGAACTCCGCCGCCTGGCCGATGACAATCGGCCCCGAGCCGATCACGAGGACGCGCTTGATGTCAGTACGCTTGGGCATCGGGTCTCTACCGCTTCTCCATCGAGTCGAGGAACTGCCGGAACAGGTAGTCGGCGTCGTGCGGACCGGGTGACGCCTCAGGGTGGTACTGGACGGAGAAGATTGGCTTCGTCGTGTGGCGGAAGCCTTCGACCGTGCCGTCGTAGAGGTTCAGGTGCGTCACCTGGACGTCGGCCGGCAGCGTGTCCGGATTGACCGCGAAGCCGTGGTTCTGCGACGTGATCTCCACCTTGCCCGACTGCAGCTCCTTGACCGGGTGGTTCGCACCGCGGTGGCCGAACTTCAACTTGAACGTCTCGGCGCCGAGCGCGAGGCCGCAGATCTGGTGGCCGAGACAGATGCCGAACATGGGCCGCTCCGACTGTGCCAGCTGCCGGACGTTCTCGATGGCGTAGCTCAGCGCCGCCGGGTCGCCGGGGCCGTTGCTCAGGAAGAGGCCATCGGGGTCGATGGCCAGCAGGTCGCTGGCCGGCGCGGTCGCCGGGAAGACGTGGACGTCGCAGCCGTAGGCGTCGAGCCGCCGCAGGATGTTCCACTTGATGCCGAAGTCGTACGCGGCGACGCGGAACCGCCGGCCGCCGCGGCGCTCCGGGGCAATGCCGAACTCGCGGTGGTCCGCCTCGCCTGCCGCCGCGGCGCGCTCACGCCACTCGAACGGGCTGTCACACGTGACCTCGCGCACGAGATCGGAACCCTCCATCTTCGGGATACTGCGCGCCTTCTCCACCAGCTCCAGCGGATCGACCTGGCCGGTGGCGATGATGCCGCGCATGACACCCGCCGACCGCAGCACGCGCGTCAGCGCCCGGGTGTCGATGTCGGCAATGGCGACAATCTTGTGGCGCACGAGGTAATCGCGCAGCGACTGGTCGGCGCGCCAATTGCTGGCCACCGGCGACGCTTCGCGCATGACGAAGCCGGCGACCCGCGGGGCCTCCGACTCGGCATCGCCGTCGGCCACACCGTAATTGCCGATCTGCGGCGCCGTCATCGTCACGATCTGTCCGGCGTACGAGGGGTCGGTGAGCACTTCCTGGTAGCCGGTCATGCTCGTGTTGAACACGACCTCGCCGCGCGCCTCGCCGGCCGCGCCCGCGGCGACGCCGCGGTACCAGGTCCCGTCTTCCAAGGCCAATACTGCGTTCATCTATGTTTAATTATTCACGATCTTGAGTATTTATTCATCTCTCGAGCGAGCCGGCGACCCGCAGCGCCTCGCCGCGGGCCGTTTCCACGCGGGTGACCCATGGCTGGTGTCCCGGCAGGACCAGCCGGACGACGTGCGTCCCGGGGTCGACGTCGCGGCGCAGCGGGGTGGTGCCAACGAGGGCACCATCCACAAACACCTGCGCTCCGCTTGGGCGCGAATCAACGATGATTTCTGCGGTCCGGGGGTCCGGGGGTCCGGGGGTCCGGGGGTCGGGTTCGGGGGTTCGAGGGTCCGAAGCTCCGACAGTCGGGTTCACAGATTCGGCGGGCGGAGGCGCCGGTGGCGGTGATGCAGCCTCCGGCTCCGGAGCGCGCGCAGCCGTTCCGCCAGTCCCCTGCGTCTCCCGACCTTCGGACCTCGCACCTTCGGACCTCCGGACCTCCGGCCCCCCGGACCGTTGGGCCGCCAGGTACCCTCCCCCGAGGCCGACCGCCACGCCGAGCAGAACGATGGCAATAGCCTTGGAGACCGGCCACCCCGCGGCGCGCCTCGGTTCTGGTGGCGCCGCGACAGGGGTCAACTGCTCGATCAGCGGCTCATTCACCGGCACCTCGGGCGGCGTCGACGTGTGCAGGCTGGCGACGAACGCCAGCGCCGACTCGGGCACCTCGAGCCGCAGCGGCGGATCACCGGCGGCGGCGCAGGTAATTCGCGCCAGCGCCTCGACGTCGTTGCGCACCTCCACCTCGATCCCGGCGCTGGCCACGGCTGGCGCGAGGCCGAAGCCGGCGACGGCGGCGTGGTCATCGCCCAGGTAGATGTCCGCCGGCGTCAGCGCCCCGTGATGCACGCCGGCCGCCGCCGCGAAGTCGATGGCGGCCGCGACGCGGGTGAGTGACGGCAGCAGCGGCTCGAGCGCAATCGCGCCCTCGCGCGTCAGCCGCGCCTCGAGCGACTCGCCCGCGCCCCACGCGTGGACGATGTACGGGGTCTCGCCATGCAGGCCGTGGGTCAACGGCTTCAGGATGCCGGGATGATCGAGCGGGGCGTCGCACAGCGCGGCGAACGCCACGAGCAACGCCTCGCGCTGCTCCGAGGTGAGCGGGAGCGCAATCGTCCGGACGACCACCGGCCGCCCACCCTCGTCTACAGCAGTGAAAACCGGACCAAACCGCCCTTCGCCCGCCAGATTGCGCACACGAACGGCACCAAACGCACGTGGATCAGCGTCAAACACCTGGTTGACCTTCTGGCGGGGGAAGTCCTGCGATCGTAACACGTAACTTCAGGTGGCCCAATGCGTTACACCCAACCGCGGCGTTGTCTTGACAGTGCGCGCAACCGTCTGAGACAGTAGCCGCGGTGCTCTCCCAGTCTGGTCTGGCAACCTCCGCACGCCTTCCCTTCGATGTTCGACGTTTCCCCTGGGTCAGGCGGCTCGCGTCCGATTACTGCTTTGATTTCGAACGGCTCGCGCCCTTCTTCGCCGGTAATCCGGCCACGCCGGGCGCCTGGGCCGAGGCCATTGCCCGGGTGCAGGCCCATCCGCGCCAGCGCGACGCGGTCGCCGACATCCTGGTGGCTCAACAGCGCCGCCGCCAGGCGCCGCCTGAGGCCGAGGCGGCCACGGCGCAGCTCCGCGATCCCAGGTGCGTGGCCATCGTCACCGGCCAGCAGGCAGGGTTGCTGGGCGGGCCGCTGTTCACGCTGCTGAAGGCGCTCACGGCGCTTCGGCTCGCCGAGCGCGTCCGCGCCGAGCATCACGTGCCGGCCGTGGCGATCTTCTGGATCGACGCGGAGGACCACGACTGGGATGAAGTCCGCCAGGTCGGCGTGTTCGACGGCGAGTTCGGCGCCCACGCCGTCGCGGTCGGCAATCCGCCCGGCGCGCGCGAACGCCCGGTTGCGCAGGTGCAGCTCGATGCGTCGATAGACGAGGCGCTCGCCGCGTTGGAGGCGACGCTGCCGAAGACCGACTTCACGCCGGAGCTGCTCGCCACGATTCGCCAAGCGTACCGCGCGGGCACCGGCATGGCCGAGGCGTTCGGCCGCTTCCTCGACGCGGTGCTCGGCCCGCGCGGCCTGGTGGTCTACGACGCGTCCGATCCCACGAGCAAGCCGCTGGCTGCCGACCTCTTCGTCCGCGAAGTCGAGCAGGGACGCACGTCGCAGCTGGCGGCGGATGCCGGCGCCCGGCTCGACGCGGCCGGGTATCACGCGCAGGTCACGCCACACGCCGGGAACCTGGCCCTGTTCGACATCACCGAGGGGCGGCAGGGCATTCGCCAGGACGGCGATCGCTTCCTTGTCGGCGAGACCGCTGTCACCCGGGACGCGCTGCTCGCGCGCCTCCGCCAGCGGCCGCAGGACTTCAGCCCCAACGTCCTGCTGCGCCCGCTGGTGCAGGACACGCTCTTCCCGACGATCTGTTACGTGGCCGGCCCGAACGAGCTCGCCTACCTCGGGCAGCTGCGCGGCGTCTACGACGCCTTCGGCATGCCGATGCCGCTGATGGCCCAGCGCGCCAGCGCCACGCTGGTGGATTCCAACGCGCTGCGCTTCCTCACCAGGCATGAATTTCCGCTCGAAGGGCTGCGCGCGCAGGACGAATCCGCGCTCAACCAGCTGCTCGAGGCGCAGCTGCCACCGGGCGTCGAGGCGACGCTCGAGGACGCGCGACGAGTGATCCAGGAGCGGATGGAGGCGGTGGCCGGCGAGGTGCCGCAGATTGACGCGACGCTCGAGGGCGCCGCGCGATCGACGCTCGGGCGCATGCAGGACGACCTGAAGAAGCTGCACAACAAGATCATCCAGGCGGCCAAGCGGAAGGACGAGACGCTGCGGCGCCAGTTCAAGCACGCGCAGGCGCAGGCGTTTCCCGGCGGCCATCCGCAGGAACGCGAGATCGGCTTCGTGTCGTTCCTCAACCAGTACGGTCCCGGGCTCGTCGACCGGCTCGGCGACGAGATCACCCTCGACATGGGGGTCCATTGGGTCGTTTCGATCTGAAGAAGCGGGTCCGGCGTTTCCAGAAACGCCCGGCGTGGGTGCGCTACCTCACGTACACCAGCCTCGCCATCCTGCTTGCCGCCTTCGGGATCGTCACCTACCTGTACCTCTCCTATGCGCGGCTGATCGACGAACGGCTGAACGGCGAGCGCGAGCGCACGCTGCCGCGCGTGTACGCCCGGCCGGTGGAACTGCGCGTCGGCCAGCCGCTCACCGTCGCCGAGCTGGTGGCGCGGCTCAACGACCTCGGGTTCGCGAATCGCGAGTCGGCTGACGCGCCGGGCGAGTTCACCATCCGCGACGGCGGCATCATCCTGCGGCCGCGGACGGGCGAACGCGCCGACTCCCCCGTCCGCATTTCGTTCACCGCGGCCGGGAGCATCCGCAGCATCCAGGCGGCCGACGGGGACGACATGCAGACCGTGCGTCTCGGCGCGCCGCTGCTCACCGCGCTGATGACCAGCGCCGGGCGCGAACGCCGCCGCACGGTGGCGCTCGACACCATCCCGCTGCACATGCAGCAGGCGGTCCTGGCCATCGAGGACCAGAACTTCTACTACCACCCCGGCTTCAACCCGGTGACGACGATTGCCGCCGCCGTGACGACGGTCATGGGGTCCGAGAACCCCGTCGGCGGCAGCACGATCACCCAGCAGCTGGCGCGGATGTTCTTCCTGGCCGACGAGTTCAACGCCGAGATGCGCAGCGGCACCCGCGGCCGCACCTGGGACTCGTACGTGCGCAAGGCGCGCGAGATCTTCATGTCGATGGTGCTGGAGCAGCGCGCGTCGAAGGACGAGATCCTCGAGCTGTACCTGAACGACGTCTACCTCGGGCAGCGCGGATCGTTTGCCATCCACGGCGTCGCCGAGGCCTCGCGGCTGTTCTTCGGCAAGGACGTCGCCAACCTGAGCGTCGCCGAGGCGGCGGTCATCGCCGGCGCCATCCAGAACCCGAGCCTCCGCTCGCCGTTCGCCAACCCCGAGCGCTCGATGGAGCGCCGCAACGTCGTCCTGGCGGCGATGGCGGACGAAGAGTTCGTCACCGCGGAGGTCGCCGACCGCGCGTCGAAGGAGCCGCTCCAGGTCGTCGCCCGCGCCGTCGACAACGCCGCTCCCTATTTCGTCGACATGGTGGCTGACGAGGTCGCCGAGGCGTTCCCCGGCATCACCGCGCAGGCCGGCAATGTCGACGTCTACACCACGCTCGACATGGACCTGCAGCGGGTGGCGCTCGACGCCGTCCGCAACGGGCTGGAGCGCGTCGACGAGCTGTTGGCGCGCCGCCGGCGGCCGCAGCGCGCGCAGGCGGCGCTCATCGCCGTCGATCCGCGCACCGGCGAGATCCTCGCGATGGTCGGCGGCCGCTCGTACAACGTCTCGCAGTACAACCGGGCCATCGTCTCGAGGAGGCAGCCCGGCTCGACCTTCAAGCCGTTCGTCTTCCTTGCCGCGCTCGACTCGGCACAGGAGCTCGGGCGCTACGACTTCAGCCCGGCCTCGCTGACGCCCGACGAGCCGACGACCTTCACGTTCGATGACCAGTTGTGGGAGCCGAAGAACTACGAGCACCCGAACTACGACGGGCTGATCACCTGGCGCCAGGCGCTGGCGATGTCGCGCAACCTCGGCACCATCCACGTTGCGCAGGAGGTCGGCTTCGACCGCGTGGCCGCGTTCTGGCGCAAGGTCGGCGTCGGCGCCCCGGTCGCCGGCTACCCGTCGATCACGCTCGGCGTATTCGAGATCACGCCCTACGAACTGGCGGAGGCGTACACGCTGTTCACCAACGGCGGATCTGTACGCCCGCTGCGGGCGATCGATCGGATCGAGACCGAGGCGCGCACGCTGCGCGCGGCGGCGCCGGAGCTGCGGCCCGTCGCCAGCCCGCAGTCGGCGTATCTCGTCACCAGCATGATGCGCAGCGTGCTGAACGAGGGCACCGGCACCGCGGCGCGCGCCAACGGCTTCACCGCCGATGCCGCCGGCAAGAGCGGCACGACCAACGACCAGCGCGATGCCTGGTTCGTCGGCTTCACGCCGGAACTGCTGACGGTCGTCTGGGTCGGCTTCGATGACAACCAACCGGTGTCGCTGACCGGCTCACAGGCGGCGCTGCCCATCTGGACCGAGTTCATGCGCAACGCCAGCGCCGGCCGCGACAACGCGACCTTCGAGCCGCCCGACGAGGGCATCACCTGGGCCGAGATCGATCGCGACACCGGCAGGCTGGCGCTCCCCACCTGCCCGCGGGTGTACACCGAGGCGTTCGCTGCGGGCTCGGAGCCGGGCGAATACTGCGAATTGCATCGCTGGTAGATCGTGGGGGCCGGCTTCAGCCGGCGCTGAAGTTCCCTGTTCCACCGTTCCAAGTTCCGAGTTCGTGTTCAGGTGCGACGCCGTCCG
>JBFWUM010000072.1:0-15036 GCA_050247255.1 Vicinamibacterales bacterium
AGCAGCACCGCCGTCAGCGTGATGTCCATCGCGCCGGTCGCCGCAATCGCGCCGGCGGCGAAGAGCAGCGAGTCGCCGGGCAGGAACGGCGTCACCACCAGCCCCGTCTCGGCAAACACGATCACGAACAGCAGCGCGTAGATCCAGGCGCCGTAGGTGGTGACGATGTCGAGCAGGTAGGCGTCGACGTGGAGGACGATGTCGATCAGTTCGGCCACGGGTGTCCTAGATGCGATCCAGCGCCTGGGCGAGGTCTTCCGTCAGGTCGTCGATGTCTTCGATGCCGACCGAGATCCGCACCATGTCGTCGGTGATGCCAATCTGCGCCCGCCGCTCCGGCGGCACCGACCCGTGCGTCATCGTTGCCGGGTGGCTGATGAGCGATTCGACGCCACCAAGGCTTTCGGCCAGCGCGATCAGCCGGACGCTGCCGAGGAAGGTCTTCGCGTTTTCGAAGGAGCCGAGCTCGAATGAGATCAGGCCGCCGAACCCGCGCATCTGCCGCCGCGCCAGCTCGTGCTGCGGGTGCGTCGGCAGGCCGGGGTAGTGGACCCGCTTCACCTTCGGGTGCGCCGCCAGGTATTCGGCCACCGCCTGCGCGTTGGCGTTGTGGCGCTCCATGCGGATCGGCAGCGTCTTGGTGCCGCGCATCACCAGCCACGCATCCATCGGCCCGATGATCGCCCCTTCGGCGTTCTGCACGAACCGCAGCCACTCGATCTGCTCGTCGCGCACCGCGACGACCACGCCGCCGACGCTGTCGCTGTGGCCGTTGAGGAATTTCGTCGTGCTGTGGACGACCAGGTCGGCGCCGAGCTCCAGCGGCCGCTGCACGGAGGGGCTGGCAAAGGTGTTGTCGACCACCACGAACACGCCACGCTCATGCGCCGCCTCTGACGCCGCCGCCAGGTCGGTGAGGCGTAGCGTCGGGTTGGTCGGCGTCTCGAGGAAGAGCATCTTCGTGTTCGGGCGGATGGCAGCACGGATCTCGTCGATGCGCGAGCTGTCCACGTAGCTGAAGTCGAGCTGGTACTTGCGCAGCACGCGCTCGAACAGCCGGTAGGTGCCGCCATAGGTGTTGTCGGTCACCACCACGTGATCGCCGGCCTGCAGCAGCGTCATCACCGCGCCGGTGGCCGCCATGCCCGAGGCAAAGCCGAACGCCGCCTTGCCGCGTTCCATCGCCGCGATGTTCGCCTCGAACGCGCTGCGCGTCGGGTTCTGCGTCCGCGCATACTCGTACCCCTTGTGCTTGCCCAGCGCCTCCTGCACGTAGGTGGAGGTCTGGTAGATGGGGGTGATGATCGCGCCGGTCGAGGGATCGGGCTCCTGGCCGGCGTGAATGCAGATGGTGTTGAAGCGTGCGGTGTCGCGCAGTTTCACGGCGCAGCCAGCGTACTCTGTTATGATCCGCGCACGCAATTACACCGCCTGCTGCTGGCCTCGTACGCGGGCCGCGCGCTCGTCGCTGGCGTCGCCCTCAAGCTCCTCGCCTTCATCGTCACCACGGCGGCGCCCGACATCGCCGGACTCGCACTGATCGACACGCTTGGCGACCTCTGCCTGATTGGCGGTGGCCTGGTCATGGCCTTCCGCCTGTCGCGGGTCATCCGCGCGCGCCTGCTGTGGCGCGTCCGCCGCAAGCTGATCCTCTCCTACATCTTCATCGGCGTCGTTCCGGCGCTGCTCATCGTCGCCTTCTTCATGCTGGCAGGCCTGATGCTGATGTTCAGCGTCAGCTCCTACCTGATCCAGAGCCGCGTGCGCGCGCTCGTCGACGAGACGACGTTCGTCGCGCAGAAGGCGGCGCTCGAATACTCGCGCGCGGTTGCACGGGGCGAGAGTGCGGCCTGGCTTCGGCAGGCCAACGCGGGGGCGCAGCCGTACCCCGGCACGACCTACGCGCTGCTGGACGACTCGCGCTGCGACCCCACACCCGGGCCGCCGACGCAGGCGGCCGTGCCGGCCTGGGTGGCGTGCACGGGCTTCGGCGGCCTCGTGCAGCAGGAGGAGAACGGTCCGCTGACCGTGCGCGCGGCTGCGCCGCCGGTGGAGCCAGCCATCCAGTGGGTTGTCGTGGACGTCCCGATCACCGAGGTCATCACGCATCGGCTGCGCGACGAGACGGGCATCGACGTTGGGGAAGTCACCACTGGCGCGTTCGACTCCGAGCAGAGCGACAGCCAGGTGGCGGCGGCCGGCCGCGCCGGCGGCGGCCTGCAGTGGGTCACCTTCCTCGACTACACGCAGTGGCAGCCGGGCGAGCGCGGCACGGCCACGGCGGCCATCCGGCTCACGGTGACCGACGTCTACAACAGGATCTCGGCGGCGCAGATTGCCTCGATGGGCAACATGAACTTCGGCCAGCTGCTGCTCGTGGGCCTGGCGCTGGTTGGCGCGTCGTTCGTGGTCATCCAGCTGGTCGCCTTCGGCATGGGCATCGGGCTGGCGCGTTCGATCACCGGATCGATCCACGAGCTGTTTGCCGGCACGGAGCGCGTGCGCCAGGGAGACTTCACGCAGCGCATTGCCATTCGCAGCCGCGATCAGCTCGGCGAACTGGCCGAGTCGTTCAACCTGATGACCGGCAGCATCGAAGACCTGATGCGCCAGAAGGCCGAAAAGGAGCGGATGGAGCAGGAGCTCCGCATTGCGCGCGAGATCCAGATGTCGCTGCTCCCGCACGGCCCCCTCCACGTTCCCGGGTTCGCGGTGAGCGGTCACTGCGAGCCGGCGCGCGAGGTGGGCGGCGACTACTTCGACGTGCTGCCGCTGCCCGAGGGTCGCACCGGCGTGCTCGTGGCCGACGTGGCCGGCAAGGGGACGTCGGCGGCGCTCTACATGGCGGAGCTCAAGGGGCTGATCCTGTCGCTCAGCCGGCACCACCGCTCGCCGCGCGAGCTGCTGATCGAGGCGAACCGGCTGATCGCCCAGCACCTGGACGATCGCAGCTTCATCACCATGACCTACGCCGTGCTCGACCCGGCGGCCGGCACGCTGACCTGCGCGCGCGCCGGGCACTGCCCGATGGTCTTCCGCGACGCCACCGCCACGCGCCAGCGCACGCGCATCATCGCCCCCGAAGGACTCGTCGTCGGCCTCAAAATTGACGATGGGACGATGTTCGAGCGGCTGCTCGAAGAGGTGACGCTGCCCTTGACGGAAGGGGACGTGATGCTGTTCTTCACCGACGGCCTCACCGAGGCGATGAACCCCGAAGGCGACTGCTTCGGCGACGAGCGGCTCACCGCGATCGTGGACGATCACGGCGCCGCCGGCCCCGACGCGTTGCGCGACCAGATCCTGCGCGAAGTGCGCGGCTTCGCCGGCGCCGCCGCCCAGCACGACGACATGACGATGCTGATTCTCCAGGTCAAGTCACAGATCAATAATCCCTAATCACCCATTGCTGATGTCGCCGGCCGTCGTTTTCACCACCTCGTCGGATATCGAAGCCAGCGTCGTCTCGGCGCTGCTCGACAGCCACGGCATCCGGAACTTCCGCATTTCCGGTAACCCGCAGGCGATCCTGCCGATGTCGGTGAACTCGCTCGGCGAGATCCGCATTGCCGTACAGGACGACGAGGCGGAGGCGGCGCGCAGCATCATCGCCAGCCACCGCGAGGAGGTCGGCACGCGCATTGTCCGGCTGCGCGACGAGTTCGAGGATCTGGAGGCGCGGATCGGCTACCGCTTCCGCGATCGGGGGCTGCTCGAGCACGCGCTCACGCACAAGTCGCGCGCCGCCGAGGACGTCTCGGGCGGCGTCGCCGACAACGAGTCGCTCGAGTTCCTGGGCGATGCCGTGCTCGGGCTCGTCGTCGCCGACGCGCTCTTTCGGCAGTATCCGAACTACGACGAAGGGCAGAAGTCGAAGATCAAGGCATCCGTCGTCTCGACGCACTCGCTGGCGCGCCACGCCGAGCAGATGCGGCTCGGCGATCACCTGATCCTGGGGCGAGGCGAAGAGAAGACCGGGGGGCGCTTCAAGCAGGCGCTGCTGGCCGATGCCTACGAGGCGCTGATTGCCGCCATCTATCTCGACGGCGGGCTCGAGGCGGCGACGACGTTCCTGCTGCGCGAGATGAAAGAGGCGATCGACGCCGGCGCCGTGCGCAACTTCGTCGGGCAGGACTTCAAGTCGGCGCTGCAGGAACGGCTGCAGGCGCTCGGGCGCCCGCTGCCGGAGTACCGGGTGACGGGCGAAGAAGGGCCCGACCACCGGAAGCTCTTCACGGTGAACGTCATCTCACAGGGCGACGTGCTGGCGACGGCGAGCGGGAAGGCGAAGAAGGAAGCGGAACAGGAGGCCGCTCGCCTGGCGCTCGAGCGGCTCGCGCCGTAATTCTGAATTCAGAATTCTGAATTCTGAATTAGTCGATCTCAATGATTCCCCAGCTCTTCCTCTCCTCGGGCGTGGCTTCGACGCCGGCGTAGGCGAGGGCGGCCGGTTCGTGCGCCGGGACGCGGGCGAGCGCGTAGCGCTGGACCTCGCGGGCGATGTCGTCTTCGGTCGGCGGCGTCGGGCGGCACTGCAGGCGCACCCAGAGGCGGAGCAGCGGGTCGGTGAAGCTGTAGCGCTTCTGGCGCGAGGTGACGAGGTCCACGTCCTCGAGCCACGACAGGTAGTCCTTGGTCGATCCCGGCGTGCGCCGCAGCCGGATGGAAATCTCCGTCAGCGTCAGCGGCTCCTCGTCGGCGAGGATGTCGAGGATGGCCTTCAGCGCGCCATAGCCGCGCGCGCGGTGCAGCCGCAGCTCGTAGCAGAACCGGCACCAGTGATTGAGCGCGCCATTGGCGCCGAGCAGCGCCGTGAGGGCGCTGATCGGGTCAGCGCCGCGGCCGTCGCCGGCGTGCATCTGCGCCAGCATGTCGCCGATCGCCTTGACGTAGGCGGCGCGCCCGTCGGTCAGCGCCTGGACCGCGCGGCCGAGATAGTCGCGGTCGTCGGTCGCCATCTGCTCGTAGCCGTCGAAGGCCGGGGCGAGCAGATCGGTGACGTCGGCCGGGGTCATCGGCGGCACGTGCATCACTTCGAAGCGAGGCGTCGCGTCGCGCAGGATGCGGTGGGCGCGCGCCACGTAGCGGGTCGTCAGCACGAAGCGGTTGGCGCTGCCGGTCAGCGCCTCCAGCAGATCGCGGACGACGTGGCGGAGGCCCGGGAAGCTTTCGAAGGTCCGGAGCTCGAGCACTTCGTCGAGGATGAAGGTGCACGGCTCGCCGCCCGGGGCGCGGGCGGTGTCGAAGAAGGCCAGGAGCGAGTCGAAGGCGTCGCGGGCGCTGGTCGGCTGCTTGTCGGCGCCGTGCCACGGGAAGGGCGACGAGGTGGTCACCGCCTCCAGGAACCGTTCGGGGGTCGTCGCCGAGCGCTCGACGTCGATGTACTGGGCGGCGCCGCGGCCGGCGCGATCGCGCAGGCGCTGCACGAGCCAGGTGCGGCCGGTGCCACAGCCGCCGAGAATGACCGGGATACGCGATGGCGCTGCGTCGAGTGCGCCGTGCACCCGCCGTTCGAACCCGCCCTGTGGACCCGTCATTCCCGCCACCCCCTCATCCGCATTGCCATCTCCGCCCGCATCGTTCCGATTCGCCGGCACCGCTGCACGTCACGCGTTCGCGTGTTGCGGTCGCACATGTTCTGGCACGCCGTAAGGAAAGTCAAACCCTTCAGGAACCGTGCACGTGTCTTCGCGACAAGATCGTAGGAGAGCGAAACGGAGCCGATCGGGAAGATCAGAAATTATGAGCGCGACACGGGCTTGTCAATTGGAAATGTCGCCACAACTTTTGATTGACAATCCGCGCGCACCGGCGATCACGCCACGGAGACACGGAGTTCATCACCACAAAGGACACGAAGGGCACAAAGATCCGGAAAATTCTGTACGCCTTTGTGATCTTTGTGCGCTTTGTGGTGATCACCTTCGTGTCTTCGTGACGATCCTTCGTGACCTCCGCGTTGTCGCGCTACGATATACGACTGCATGACTACCAACATCGCCGTGCTGGGCGCGCAATGGGGTGACGAGGGCAAGGGGAAGATCGTCGACATGCTCACGCCGCGGTTTGCCGCGGTGGCGCGCTACCAGGGCGGGCACAACGCCGGCCACACGGTCTACGTCGAGGGGAAGAAGTTCGTCCTCCACCTGATTCCATCGGGCATCCTGCACCCGGGCGTCACCTGCATCATCGGCAACGGCGTGGTGATCGACCCGCAGGCGCTGTTCAAGGAGGTCGACGAGCTCAAGAAACTGGGGATCGGGGTCGACGGGCGGCTGCTGATCAGCGAAAAGGCGCACGTCATCCTGCCGTACCACCGCGAGCTCGACGTCCTGTCGGAGGCGCGCCGCGGCGAGCGCAAGATCGGCACGACCTCGCGCGGAATTGGCCCGGCCTACGAGGACAAGATCGGCCGCCGCGGCATACGAATCTGTGATCTGCTCGGCGATCGCGAGGCGCTGGCCCAGGAAGTGCGGGAAAACGTCCACGCCCGCAACCAGATCATCAAGGACTCGACGCTGGACTGGAAGCCGCTGTTCGACCAGATGGTCGCGTACGGCGAGCGGATCCGCCCGTGGGCCGGCGACGTGTCGCTGTTCCTGGCCGGCCTGGTGGCCAGGGGGCAGCGCGTGATGTACGAAGGGGCCCAGGCCACGCTGCTCGACATCGATCACGGCACCTATCCGTTCGTGACCTCGTCCAACGCCTCGGTCGGCGGCGTCTGCACCGGCCTCGGCGTGCCGCCGCGCGCCATCGGCGGCGTCCTCGGCGTCGCCAAGGCCTACACGACGCGCGTCGGCGAGGGGCCGATGCCGACGGAACTGTCCGGCGAGATGGCGGATCGGCTGCGCGAGAGCGGCCAGGAGTACGGCGCCTCCACCGGCCGCGCCCGCCGCTGCGGCTGGTACGACGCCGTCGTCGTCCGCTACTCGGCGCGCATCAACGGCCTCGACGCGCTGGCGCTGACCAAGTTGGATGTCCTCGATGGCCTGCCCGAGGTGCAGATCTGCGTCGGCTACGACACGCCGACCGGCCGCCTGACGGAGTTCCCGGCCGACCTGCGCGCCCTGACGCACGCCACGCCCGTCTACGAGACCCTGCCCGGCTGGACGACCCCCACCAAGGGCGTCACCCGCTTCGAGCAGCTCCCGCTCGAGGCGCAGCGCTACGTGAAGAAGCTGGAAGAGGTGAGCGGCGTCGAGTGCGCGATCATCTCCACCGGATCTGATCGTTCCGAGACCATCGTCCGGCCCGACTCCCGGGTTGCGGGGTGGTTTTCGTAACCACCGTCACTGACTACGTACCACCGAGAACCCGAGGCACCGAGGATCTGAAGATACCTGTACGAGTACCCAGAAGTCTCGGTGTCTCGGTGCCTCGGTGGCCCGTGATCGGTGAATGGCGTTACGCTTTGCGGTTCGCTTCCGCGAAGCGCCCCACGGCCTCAGGATCCGCATCCACGAACTCGATCCCGGCCCTGTAGCGCGGGCCGGTCTTGGGCATCTCGAACGATGCCCAGGCGACCGCGGCGTTGAAGCGGATGGGGCGTCCGGGGTCGGGGAGCGACATCCGCAGCCGCTGGTTCGGCTTGAGGATGGTCGGCGAGACGACCTGTGCGCCGATGACCGAGAGGTCGATGAGCGCGGCGGGGTTGCCGTCGACCAGCACGTCGACGCCGTCGGCCATGCGCACGCGCGGCGCCCGGCGCGTGCCGCGCTGATCGAGCGGCGCCGCCGGCGCGACCGGGAGCGGCGGCGGTTCCGCGACGGCGACGGCGGCGTGGGCCGTGGCGGCGGGCACTGCCTCGGGCGAGACGATCCGGATCTCGCACGCCGACAGCGACGGATCCGCCTTGATGCGGTTGATGAGCGCGGCGCCTCGAGACGTCGAGGCGAACATCCGCTCGAGCGCGACGAGCGCGGGGCGTTGCCGCGTGATCGTGTCGAGCGCGCGCAGCGCCTCGTTGTCGGCAAACGCGGTGATCTCGCCGAGGTCCGCCCGCGCGCGCAGCGCCGGAAGATGTTCGGATGGGGCGATCAGGACCGTCGGCGGCACAAGACGCGAGTGTACCATGGTCGTGATGACCGCCCCGCTGGCCGTGCACTGCGATCGGCTCGTCAAGCGCTATGGCGACCTCGTGGCGGTCGACGGGCTGTCGCTGTCGGTGCGGCGCGGCGAGTGCTTCGGGTTGCTCGGTCCGAATGGGGCGGGCAAGACGACGACCATCGAGATCCTCGAGGGGCTGCTCGCGCCCGACGGGGGAGCGGTGGAAGTGCTCGGCCTGACGTGGGCGCGCCACGAGCGCGAGCTGCGGCAGCGGCTCGGCATCCAGCTCCAGGACACGCAGCTGAACGATCGGCTGACGGTCGTGGAAACGCTGCGGTTGTTCCGCTCGTTCTTCACGAGCGGCCACGACGTCGATCACCTGGTCGCCCTCGTCGAACTCGAAGCGAAGCGCGACAGCCGCGTCGGCCGCCTCTCCGGCGGCCAGAAGCAGCGCCTGGCGCTGGCCTGTGCGCTGGCCGGCGATCCGGACCTGCTGTTCCTCGACGAGCCGACCACCGGCCTCGATCCGCAGTCGCGGCGCCAGCTGTGGGAGCTGCTGCGGCGGTTTCGCGCGCAGGGAGGCACGGTGGTGCTGACCACGCACTACATGGACGAAGCGGAAACGCTGTGCGACCGCGTGGCGATCGTCGACAGCGGACGCATCATCGCGCTCGACACGCCGGCCGCGCTCATCGCCTCGCTCGGCGAGCCGCGCGTCATCACCCACCACGGCACGCTCGAGGACGTGTTCGTCTCGCTGACCGGGAAGCAGCTCCGTGAAGAGTGATCGCGGCGGGGCGCGGGCGCCAATCGTCGAGCTGACGCTGAGCCGGCTCCGCGAGTTCGTGCGCGAGCCGGAAGCGATGTTCTGGACCTTCGTCTTCCCAATCCTGATGGCCATCGCGCTGGCGCTGGCGTTTCCCGGGCGCACGACGCCGGTGCTGGTGGCCATTGCCGGCGGCGCCGGCGCGGAGAGGCTGCGCTCCGCGTTGGCCGACGCGGGCGGGATCGAGCTGCGCGACCTGCCCGGCACGCCGGCGGCGCAGACCCGGGCGCTGCGCGAGGGCGACGTCCATTTGATCGTGGTGCCCGGGACGCCGCCGACCTACCGGTTCGACGCCGGCCGCAGCGAGAGCCGCACCGCGCGCCTGGCCGTCGATGCGGCGCTGAAGCGCGCGGATGGACGCGAGGATCCCTGGCAGGCGCGCGAGGACGCGGTGGAGATACCCGGATCGCGCTACGTCGACTGGCTGATCCCGGGCCTCGTCGGCATGAACATCATGGGCACCGGCATGTGGGGGCTCGGGTTCTCGATCGTCACCGCCCGCATGAAGCACCTGCTCAAGCGGCTGGCCGCGAGCCCCATGCGCAAGCGCGATTACCTGGCGGCGCAGATGATGGCGCGGCTGATCTTCCTGGCTCCGGAAGTGGTGGTCCCGTTGGCGTTCGCCGCGCTCGTCCTCGGCATGCCGATCATCGGCGGCTGGCTGGAGATCGCCGTCGTCTCGATCTTCGGCGCGCTGGCGTTCGGCGCCATCGGCCTGCTCGCCGCCAGCCGCGTGCGGACGATCGAGGCGATCTCCGGCGTGCTGAACTTCGTGATGCTGCCGATGTGGATCGTCAGCGGTGTCTTCTTCTCGTCGGCCAATTTCCCCGACGTCGTGCAGCCGTTCGTGCAGGCACTGCCGCTGACCGCGCTCGTCGACGCGCTGCGCGCCGTGGTCCTCGACGGCGCCTCGCTCGCCGCCATCGGCGGGGAGCTGGCGCTGTTGGCCGCGTGGACCGGCGGCGCGTTCGCGGCCGCGCTGGCACTGTTCCGCTGGCGGTAGGACCGGAGCTTGCACTAACCGCGGCCGTGCGCACGGTCCATCGACTGGTAGAGCAGCAGGCTGCCCTCAAACGCGACGATCCTGCCCTGGTTTTCTACGAGCCGGACGTGGCTTCCGCCTTCAGGCGGAAGGAAAGCCGCCTCTCCTATCGCGATCTGAACGCACGCGCCAACGCCGTCGCGCGCCGGCTGATCGCCGGCGGCTTCCGCCGCGGCGACCTGGCGGTCATCGCGCTGCCACCGTCCCTGGAGCTGGCGGTTGCGGAGCTCGCGGTCCTGAAAGCCGGCGGCGCCTACGCGTGCCCGGTGAGCCGGCTGGCCTACACCGTGGCGACGCCGCTATCCGTGCTGCGCGACGGCGTGGCGCACGGCATCGACATCCTGTCCGTGCCTGCCGATGCGGCAGCGGCCTGCCCGAACCTTCCGGTGCTGGTGAGGGATGAGGATCCCGCCTGCGTCCTCGCCGATGCGGCGGGCGCGCTGACGATCTCCTTCTCGCATCGCGCCATCGTCGATGCCGCGCGAACGCCGTCGACGGCCTGGGACGCGAATGGCGCGCCCTACGCGCATTGGGCGGCGCTGATGGCAGGCGAGACGCTCAGGATTGCGTCGCTCCCACTCGACCGCGCCGCATGACCCCGTTTTACAGGAGCAAGGAGGAAGGAGAAGAAAACCTTTAGATCTCCTTCCTCCTTCCTCCTGTGATCCTTATCTTTCCGAGCCTCCGCGGAACTCGATCTCATCCCGCGTGCTGTCGGGCTGCGGACTTGGATCGCCGCCGCCCTGCTGCGGCTGGCCTTCGCGCTCGGTGGCGGGCCGCTGCTCGCCGGTCGTGCCTGTCGCCGGGTTGAGGCCGTCCCCCTCGGTCCTCCCGGGCGGCCGGCCCAGCCAGTAGAGCAGCGCAATGCCGACAATCGCGAGCAGCGCGATCAGCGGCCCGACGTAGACCCACACCGCGGCGCGGCGCACGTTCTTGTTGAGCACCGCCTTCGGCGGATAGTGCGGGTCGTTGGTGTCTTCGTAGTGCGGGTTTGGCCGTTCAGCCATAGCTCCTCCGCAGGCCTACCCCTGCAGAGGCCATGCCTATTCGCGCACCACCTCTCGCGGCTTCTTGTCGCCCCGCAGTCCCTGGAACGACGGATGCCGCACCTTCCCGTCCGTCGTCCATTCGGTGAACACGACTTCACAGACGAGCACGGGCCTGACCCAGTGCGCGGTGCGAGCCAGCGGACCGGCCGGTGGCGGATCGAATGGGCAGGTGCGCGTTTCGATCGTGTCGAGCTTCGCGCGCAGGTCGAGCGTCATCGTGTGCGTGAACCCGGTGCCGACCCTGCCGGCAAAGACCAGGCGCGGGCCGTCGTAGACGCCGATGAGCAGCGCTCCGATGCCAGCGCGGGCCCCTTCGGGATCGGTGAAGCCGCCGACGACGAACTCCTGGCGCATGACGCACTTCGTCTTCAGCCATCCCCCGTGGCGGCCGGGCTTGTAGGGAAGGTCGGCGCGCTTGGAGATGATCCCCTCGAGCCCCATCCGGCACGCCTGCGCGAAGAACGCGTCGCCGTTGCCGTCGACGTGATCGCTGTAGCGGATGCGCCCCTTCGCGCCGCGACCGAGAAGCGCGCGCAGCCGCGCCTTGCGCTCGCGCAGCGGCAGCCGCTCGATCCGTTCGCGCCCGAGCAGCAGCAGGTCGAACACGAAGTAGACGATGGTGCCGCGCTGGGCGCCGGCGTTCTGCAGCGCCTGGAAGCTGGTGCGGCCGTCCGGGAGGACGCTGGCCACCTCGCCGTCGAGCAGCGCGTCATCGAGCCCCATCTTCTCGACCGCCTTGACCACGTCGGGAAACGCGGCGGTCCAGTCCTTGCCGTTGCGGCTCAGGAGCGTGACGCGCCCCTTGCGGACGCGGCAGCCGATGCGGAAGCCATCGAACTTGATCTCGTGGACCCACTCGTCGCCAGACGGGGGTGTCTTCACGAGCGCGGCGAGCTGGGGAAGGTAGTCGGCCATCAGCGTGCGCAGGATAGCAGCGTGTACACTGGCAGGCCATGGCCGATACGCAACCCGAAGCCTGGCTCCGCGGCGCCATCGACGGCTACGACCCGCTGCTGATGCCCGTCGTCCACTCACTGATCCAGGCGCGTGAAGACGTGGAGCGCCTCGTGGGGTCCGTGGCGCCCGAGCAGGTGTGGGCGACGCCGGGCGGCGCGGCGTCGGTCGGTTTTCACGTCCGCCATCTCGGCGGCGCGCTCGATCGCCTGTTCACGTATGCGCGCGGGGAGGCGCTCGGCGACGCGCAGAAGGCGTTTCTGCGCGGCGAAGGGCAGCCGGGCGATCCGCCGGCGACGCTGGAGCAGTTGTCGATGGAGCTCAACGCGACCATCGATCAGGCGTTCGCCCGGTTGCGGGGATTGACGAAGGACGAGCTGCTGCAGCCGCGCGCCGTGGGCCGGGCGGCGCTGCCGTCCACGACCCTCGGCCTGCTGTTTCACGCCGCCGAGCATTGCACGCGGCACGCCGGGCAGGCGATCACGACCGCAAAGATTCTCGCGGGGAAGTAGGGCACCCCTTGACGGGGTGCCTACGCTCCGGCGCGGCGTAGGGCGCCCATCTCCGCTTCGCGCTGCTTGGCGGCGCGCAGCTTCTGGAGCGCGCGGCTTTCGATCTGCCGAACCCGCTCGCGCGTCACCGACAGGTGGCGCCCGATCTCCTCCAGCGTGTACTCGCGATCGGTGCCGAGGCCGTAGCGCAGGCGCAGCACTTCCTTCTCTCGATCGGAGAGCGGCGCCATGGCACGCTCGACCTCGTTGCCGAGGTCGCTGTTGATCGCCGAATCCTCGGGCGAGCGGATCGACCGGTCGGGCAGCAGCGCGCCCAGCTCGGTGCCTTCCTCTTCGCCCACCTTCATCTCGAGCGAGTAGGGGGTCTTCTGCGCGTCGAGCAGCAGCCGCACCTTGCTGGCCGGGATGTTGAGCTTGTCGGCAATCTCCTCCGGCGTCGGCTCGCGGCCGCGGTCGGTGCGCAGCGCCTTCCGTTCCTTCTCGAGGCGATTGAGCGACTCGATCACGTGGACGGGCAGCCGGATGGTCCGGCCGTGGTCGGCGACCGCGCGCGTGATCGCCTGGCGAATCCACCAGGTGGCGTAGGTCGAGAACTTGAAGCCGCGGCGGAACTGGAAGCGGTCGACCGCCTTCATCAGCCCGATGTTGCCTTCCTGGATCAGGTCGAGGAACGACAGCCCGCGATTCAGGTAGCGCTTGGCAATCGAGACCACCAGCCGGAGGTTGGCCTCCATCAGCTCGCGCTTCGCTTCGCGCACCGTCTCGTCGGCCGCCTGCACGCGCGCGAGCCGCTTGCGGAACTCGGCGCGCGTCATGCCGAGGTGTTCCTCGAGAGCTTTACACTTCGCGGACTTCTCGGCGCGCGGCAGCGCGTCGGCGGCGCGAAATTCCTCGTCGCGCTGGCCCAGTTCGGCGGCGACCTGGTCGACGAGCGACGGGCGGATCGGCTGCGCCGCCAGCTCCTCGGCGATCGCCTGGCGCGCCCGTTCGAGCTTCTTCTCGATCTCGGCGCGGCGGCGGACGCCGACGCGCGGCTTCTGCAGCTCCTCGCGCATCGAGTCCAACAGGGCTCGGCGGCGCTTGATGCGCGAGAACGCCTTCAGCACCGGCGCGATGTGATGCGGCTTCAGCTCGCCGCCTTCGGGGAGCAGGATCAGTTCGGCTGCCGGATCGCCCTTGGTGCGGATGCGATCGGCGAGGGCCACGAAGGTCTGCACCGCCGACGGGATGTCGGCGAGCGTCGCCGCCAGCTCGCGCTGCGCCTGCTCGATGCGCGTGCCGATCGCGACCTCTTCCTGCGCCTTCAGCAGCTTCCGCTTGCCGATGTGCTGGAGGTAGACGCGCACCAGGTCGACGTCCTCGCGCGAGGTCGAGGCTGCGAACTCTTCCTCTTCCGACTCCCGCTCGGCCGGTTCGCCGTCGATCTGCTGGTCGGAAAACGCCTCCGGCTCGTCCTCGGCCAGCATCCGGTCGGGCTCGAGATACGGATGACGTTCGTCGTGCTCCGGCCGCGGATGCACGTCCAGGCCGAAATCCTGGGCCCGGTGGTTCCAGTCCAGCACCTGGGCCTGGCGTGCGGGATCGTTCCACTCGATGAGGGATTTCCGGCGCCCGCCTGGCTTGAACGTCAGCGTTTGACGACGTTTTTGCGCGGTCTTGGCCACGTCTGTCCCGAACTGCAAGGGGTTTGCCTTTCCTGCCTGTGCTAGAAAGGTGCAGGCGTGCCTGCACCGTCGTTTTCCACCGCCAGCGTCCGCGACTACTACGACCGCAACACGCCGGCGTTCCTCCGCCTCGGACAGGGGGCCGGGGCGATTCACCGGGCGGTGTGGGGGCCCGGCGTGACATCGCGGGCCGAGGCCTTCAGTTATGTAGACGCGCTGGTAGCCACGGAGGTTCGCGCGCTCTTCGCTTCACGCGAGCTTCATGTTGTCGACCTCGGATGCGGGGTCGGCGCGAGCATCGCGTCGCTGGCGCGGGCCCTGCCGATCCGGGGCACCGGCGTCACGCTCAGCCCCGTGCAGGCGCGGATCGCTGCCGAGCGCCTTGCTGCGGCTGGCCTGGCCGATCGCGTTCGCTGCGTGGAAGGGGATTACACCGCCTTGCCGCCGACGGTTGCCGACGCCGACGCGGCGTATGCCATCGAGTCGTTCGTGCACGGGCCGTCACCGGAACGCTTCTTCGCCGAAGCGGCGCGCATCATCCGTCCCGGCGGGGTGCTGATCATTTGTGATGACGTGCGGCGCGAGTCGTCAGATCCACGCGCCGCGCGGGTGACGGAGCAGTTCGCGCGCGGGTGGCACGTGAACACGCTGGTGACGTCCGGAGAGCTGCAGCAGCTGGCAGCCACGGCCGGATTCGATCACGATCGCACGATCGACCTGACGCCGTACCTGGAACTCGGGCGGCCGCGCGATCGCGCCATCCGGCTGCTTGCGGCGGTCGCGCAATGGTTACCCGTGCAGCCCACCTGGCTGGCGCCGCTCGTCGGCGGGAGCGCCCTGCAGGAAGGCCTGCAGCGCGGGTGGCTGGCCTACGAGTTCGCGATCTTCCGGCGTAGAATCGACAGCGCGGGCCCCTAGCTCAGTGGTAGAGCACCTGACTTTT
>JBFWUM010000073.1:0-14576 GCA_050247255.1 Vicinamibacterales bacterium
GACAACACGACGATCACGGCGGAACTGCACACGCCGGTGGCGCTGGAGAAGGGCGCGCGCTTCGCGATTCGTGAAGGAGGTCGTACGGTCGGGGCCGGCACGATCTCGGAAATTCTCGAGTAAGGACCATGAGAGACATCATCCATCTCGCGTGCGGCGACTGTAAGCGGCGCAACTACAGCACGACGAAGAACAAGAAGAAGACGACGGAGCGGCTCGAGTTCGCGAAGTACTGCCGCTTCTGCCGCAAGCACACGGCGCACAAAGAGACGAAGTAGCAGGATGTAGGTCAGTAGCTCAATTGGTAGAGCATCGGTCTCCAAAACCGAGGGCTGGGGGTTCGAGTCCCTCCTGACCTGCCAGCCTTCGCTCACGCAAGCCCGGCCGAAGCGTGAGCTTCGGCTGGGTAAGCCGAGCGGCGAAGGCGGACAGAACGTAACGTGGACGGGATCGAGAGTAGGCGATGAGCACGCTAGAGCAAGTCAAGCCGGCACCAGCGCGCGGCACCGACGGGGAGAAGGGCGGATGGCTGGGCACCAGCCGCGCCTTCGTCACCGAGGTGCGCAACGAGATGCGCCGCGTCACCTGGCCGTCGCAGAAAGAGGTCTACGCCACGACCGTGGTCGTCATCCTGACGTCCGCGTTCTTCGGCCTGTACCTCTGGGGGCTGGACGTGGCGCTGAGCGCCGCCGTCAACTGGGTCTTCCGCTATTTCGGCGGTGTGGCATGACGGACGTCGCCACGAAGAATTGGTACATCGTCCACACCTACTCGGGCTTCGAGAACAAGGTGAAGGAATCGCTGCTGCAGCGCGTCCAGGCGTACGGGCTGCAGAGCGAGATCGGCGAGGTGCTGATTCCGACGGAGGACATCGTCGAGAAGCGGGGTGGGCGTGAGGTGAAGAGCGCGCGGCGCTTCTTTCCCGGCTACATCCTGGTCGAGATGAACATGTCCGACAACGCGTGGCATGTCGTCAAGAACACGCCGAAGGTCACCGGGTTCGTCGGCGCCGGCACCAAGCCGACGCCGCTCAGCAAGGAAGAGGTCGAGCACATCCTCGACCAGGTGAAGACGGCGGCCGAGAAGCCGAAGCCGAAGTACACGTTCGAGAAGGGCGACCAGGTGCGCATCAACGAGGGGCCGTTCACCAGCTTCAACGGCACGGTGGACGAGGTGAACCTCGACAAGAACACCCTCAAGGTGATGGTCACGATCTTCGGCCGCGCGACCCCGGTCGAACTGGATTTCTTGCAGGTCGAGAAGATTTAGAAAGCTAGGCGAGCACAGGATGGCGAAAAAAGTTCAGGCCATGGTGAAGCTGCAGATCCCCGGGGGCAAGGCGACCCCGGCACCGCCGGTCGGCACCGCGCTCGGGCCGCACGGCGTGAACATCATGGACTTCTGCAAGAACTTCAACGCGAAGACGGCGAAGGACGACGGGCTGATCATCCCGGTCGTCGTCACCATCTACGCCGATCGCAGCTACAGCTTCATCACCAAGACGCCGCCGGCGTCGGTGCTGTTGAAGAAGACGGCCAACCTGGCCAAGGGGTCGGCCGAGCCGAACCGCAACAAGGTGGGCACCGTGACGGCGAAGCAGGTCGAGGACATCGCGAAGCAGAAGATGCCCGACCTGAACTGCCAGGATCTCGACGCCGCGATCAAGACGGTCCGTGGAACCGCGCGCTCCATGGGCATCGACGTTCTCGGCTAGCAAGGCGTTGACGGATCTACGGATTGACGGATTGACGAAGTTCAATCGGTCAATTCAATCCGTCAATTCGTAAATTCGTCAATTCGTCAATCGCGGTGGGAGGGCGCGTGAGCGCCCGTCAGCACCACCAAGGAGGCACATGGCAAAGCACGGCAAGAAATTCACCGCCGCTGCCGCTCAGGTCGAGGACCGGGCGTACTCACTGGAGGAAGCGATCCCGCTCGTCCAGAAGGTGAAGTACACCAAGTTCAACGAGACCGTGGAGCTGGCAATGCGGCTGGGCGTCGACCCGAAGCACGCGGACCAGATGGTCCGCGGCACGGTCGTCCTCCCGCACGGCCTCGGCACGAGCAAGACGGTGCTCGTCATTGCCGGCGCCGACAAGCAGAAGGAAGCGACCGAGGCGGGGGCCGACCACGTGGGCGGAGACGAGGTCGTCGAGAAGATCCTCGGCGGCTGGCAGGACTTCGACGCGGTGGTGGCGACGCCCGACATGATGCGCGCGGTCGGCCGGCTGGGCAAGGTGCTCGGTCCCCGCGGCCTCATGCCGAACCCGAAGACCGGCACGGTGACCCCGAACGTCGCGCAGGCGATCCGGGAGATCAAGGCCGGCAAGGTGGAGTTCCGCGTCGACAAGACCGGCATCGTGCACGCGCCGGTCGGCAAGGTCGAGTTCGACACGCTGAACCTCATCGAGAACGCCCATGCGCTGGTCGACGCCGTCGTCAGGGCGAAGCCGTCGGCGGCGAAGGGGAAATACCTGAAGTCGGTGACCGTGTCCTCCACGATGGGCCCCGGGGTCGCGATCGACACCGCGCACATCGATGAGCGGCAGAAGGCGCAGTAGGGGGACGCGATGGCAGTAACCAGAGCCGACAAGGAACAGGAACTCCAGGACCTGTCAGCCGCCTTCAAGGCGGTCGACACGGCAATCCTGGTCGACTATCGCGGCCTCGACGTCCCGGCCGTCACGGAACTGCGCCGGCAGATCCGCGGCGCCAAGGGGCAGTACCGGGTCGTGAAGAACACGATCGCCAGGCGGGCGATCAAGGGAACGCCGTTCGAGGCCCTCGAGGCGCAGTTCGAGGGGACGACGGCGGTGGCCTACACGGGCGACGACGCGGTGGCGCTGGCGAAGGTGCTCACCGCGTTCATGAAGGGCGCGCCGACGCTGCAGATCAAGGGCGCGGTGGCGCAGGGCACGGCCATCCCGGCGGCGCAGGTCAGCGACCTCGCCAGCCTGCCGGGCAGGCCCGAGCTCTACGCCAAGCTGCTCTTCCTGCTGCAGGCGCCGATGCAGCAGCTCGTGACGGTGCTCTCCGCCACGCCACGCAACCTGGTGAACGTGCTGGCGGCGGCTGAAGACAAGAAGAAGGCACAAGGCTAAAGGCTCAAGGCCGAAAGCCAAACGACAACTTTGAGCATTGAGCCTTGGGCATTGAGCCTTAGGCCGTAGGAGATGGAAATGGCCGACGTGAATCAGCAGCAGGTGATCGACTACATCAAGGGGATCAGCGTCCTCGAGCTGTCGCAGCTCGTCAAGGCGCTCGAGTCGGAGCTCGGTGTCAGCGCCGCGGCGGCGATGCCGATGGGCATGCCGATGATGGCCGGCGCGGCCGGCGGCGGCGCGGCCGCCCCGGCGGAGGAGAAGACCGAGTTCACGGTCAACCTGACGGAAGTCGGCGCCGACAAGATCAAGGTCATCAAGGTCGTCCGCGAGGTCACCAACCTCGGGCTGAAGGAAGCGAAGGACCTGGTCGAGAGCGCGCCGAAGCCGCTGAAGGAAGGCGTGAACAAGGAAGAGGCCGAGTCGATCAAGAAGAAGTTCGACGAGGTCGGCGCCAAGGTCTCGATCGCGTAGCTGCCGCCTTCGGGCGGACGGTCTTCCGGCTGAAGCCGGAAGCCACGAGCAGGCGTCATAAGGGACGGGCCCTTTTCCGGGTCCGTCCCCTTGCAGTTTTTTCGACTTTCGATCCTCGAGGATCAGTCACCGATGTACAGCCTTCCCAAGAACGTCTACCGCGAGCGCAAGGACTTCTCGAAAATCAAGACGACGGTTCCGATCCCGAACCTGATCGAGATCCAGCGCAAGTCGTACGAGCGGTTCCTGCAGATGAACCGCCTGCCGTCGGAGCGTGAGGACGCCGGGCTGCAGAGCGTGTTCAAGTCGGTCTTCCCGATCAGCGACTTCCGCGAGAACTCGTCGCTGGAGTTCATCGAGTATTCGATCGGCAACTGGGAGTGCAAGTGCGGCAAGCTGGCCGGGCTGCACCACCTGCGCAAGCCCTGCAAGAACTGCGGCGCGACGCTGATCGCCGACCCCTACGGCGACCACAACGTCCTGTGCCCGCGCTGCGGCGTCGAGAACCAGGCGCGCGGCGACGTCTGCGACATCTGCGGCCACACGGTCGGGATGAAGCTGAAGTACGACGTCGACGAGTGCCAGGAGCGCGGCATGACTTACGCCGTGCCGCTCAAGGTGACGATCCGCCTCGTCGTCTGGAACAAGGACCCCGAGACCGGGGTCAAGACGATCCGCGACATCAAGGAGCAGGAGGTCTACTTCGGCGACATCCCGCTGATGACCGACAACGGCACGTTCATCATCAACGGCACCGAGCGCGTCATCGTCAGCCAGCTCCACCGCTCGCCGGGGGCGTTCTTCCACTCGGAAGACAAGACGCTGTACGTCGCGCAGATCATCCCGTACCGCGGCTCGTGGGTGGAGTTCGAGTACGACCAGAAGAACCTGCTCTACGTCCGCATCGACCGCAAGCGGAAGTTCCTCGCCACGGTATTCCTGCGCGCCCTCGGGCTGCGCGGCGCCGACGAGATCATCCGCACCTTCTACAACGTCGATCGCATCGTCCTCAACCAGGGGCCGTCGCTGCAGTGGGCGGTGAGCGACTCGCTGGTCGGCCTGCGCGCCGCCGCCGACGTCAAGGCGGGCGAGTTCTCGGTGCAGAACGGCAAGAAGATCTCGGCCAACGCCGTCGCCGCGCTGCGCAAGGCGGGCATCGAGACGATCGCGGTCGCTGACGAGGCGCTCGACGGTGCGTTCGCCGCCGCCGACATCATCGACCCGGAGACCGGCGAGGTCATCCTCGAGGCCAACGAGGAGCTGACGCCGCGCGTCATTTCGATGGCGCAGGAGAAGAAGGTCGAGAAGCTCGAGGTGTTCTTCCCCGAGCGCGACGAGACCGGCCCGATCATCAGCCAGACGCTGAAGAAGGACCCGATCCGGACGCACGAGGAGGCGCTGATCGAGATCTACCGCCGCCTGCGTCCCGGCGACCCGCCGACCCTCGACAGCTCGCGCTCGCTGTTCGAGAACATGTTCTTCAACCCGCAGAAGTACGACTTCTCGCGCGTCGGCCGGCTGAAGCTGAACACCAAGCTCGGGCTGAAGACGCCGCTCGACGAGAAGATCCTGCACCCGCAGGACTTCTACGAGGTGATCAAGTACCAGCTGAAGCTGCGGAAGTACCCGCAGAACGTCGACGACATCGACCACCTCGGCAACCGGCGCGTGCGCTCGGTCGGCGAGCTGCTCGAGAACCAGTTCCGGATCGGCCTGGTCCGCATGGAGCGGGCGATCAAGGAAAAGATGTCGGTCTACCAGGAAATGGCGACCGCCATGCCGCACGACCTGATCAACGCGAAGCCGGTGATGGCCGCCATTCGCGAGTTCTTCGGGTCGTCGCAGCTGTCGCAGTTCATGGACCAGACCAACCCGCTGTCGGAGATCACGCACAAGCGGCGTCTCTCCGCCCTCGGGCCCGGCGGCCTGTCGCGCGAACGCGCCGGCTTCGAGGTGCGCGACGTGCACCCGACGCACTACGGCCGCATCTGCCCGATTGAGACGCCGGAAGGCCCGAACATCGGCCTGATCTCGTCGCTGTCGTGCTACGCGCGGATCAACGAGTTCGGCTTCATCGAGTCGCCCTACCGCAAGGTCAAGGACGGCCACGTCATCGACTACGTGCAGGTGACCAACGCCGGCGGCAACGCCAAGTACAAGGTCGGCGACATCGTCGAGGCCGACGAGCTGGTCGGCGCCGACGGCCGGTCGAAGAAGAAGGGCGTCGAGTTCGAGCCCTACTCCTACTACCTGTCCGCGTGGGAAGAGGACAACTACATCATCGCCCAGGCGAACGCGCCGTTCGACGAGAACGGCCGCTTCGTGCAGGACCGCGTCGACGCCCGCCGCGCCGGCGACTTCATCCTGGCGCCGCGCGAGGACGTGCAGTTCATCGACGTCTCGCCGAAGCAGCTGGTCTCGGTCGCCGCGTCGCTGGTGCCGTTCCTCGAGAACGACGACGCCAACCGCGCGCTGATGGGATCGAACATGCAGCGCCAGGCGGTGCCGCTGCTGCGGGCGCGCAGCCCGTATGTCGGCACCGGCATGGAGTACATCACCGCCCGCGACTCGGGCGCCGTGGTGGTGGCGCGCCGCACCGGCACCGTCGACTACGTCGACAGCCAGCGCATTGTCGTCCGCGTCGAGGGCGCGGGCGCCGAGGGGGAAGACGTCAGCAAGGAGATGGGCGCTGACATCTACCCGATGACGAAGTTCAAGCGGTCGAACCAGAACACCTGCATCAACCAGAAGCCGATCGTCCGCGTCGGCCAGAAGGTGGCCAAGGGGCAGGTGCTGGCCGACGGCCCGTGCACGGAGCTCGGCGAGCTGGCGCTCGGCCGCAACGTGCTGGTCGCGTTCATGCCGTGGCGCGGCTACAACTTCGAGGACGCGATCCTGGTCTCCGAGAAGATGGTGAAGGAGGACTACTACACCTCCATCCACATCGAGGAGTTCGAGATCGAGGCGCGCGACACCAAGCTCGGCCCCGAGGAGATCACGCGCGACATCCCGAACGTGTCGGAGACGTACCTGCGCGACCTCGACGACAGCGGCATCATCCGCATCGGCGCCTACGTCAAGCCTGGCGACATCCTGGTCGGCAAGGTGACGCCGAAGGGCGAGACGCAGCTGACCCCGGAAGAAAAGCTCCTCCGCGCCATCTTCGGCGAGAAGGCCGGCGACGTCCGCGACGCCTCGCTGATCTGCCCGCCGGGCATCGAGGGCATCATCGTCGGCGTCAAGATCTTCTCGCGCAAGGGCATCGAGAAGGACGACCGCGCCAAGGCGATCGAGGCCGAAGAGCTCGAGCTGATGGAGAAGAACCTGCAGGACGAAATCCGCATTCTTCACGACGAAGTGAAGAAGCGCGTCGTGCAGATGCTCAACAACCAGACGCTGCGCGCCGACGCCTTCGACGAGTACGGCCGCGAGCGGCTGCTGAAGAAGGGCACGGTGCTCACGCAGGACGTGATGCAGGAGGTTCCCTACCAGCAGCTGGTGCGCCTGAAGATCCAGAGCGATGACCCGCGGATCGAAGGCGACCTGCGGCTGCTCGAGGAGCGCACCGAGCGGCAGGTGGAGGTCATCCGCCAGCTGTTCGAAGAGAAGAAGGAGAAGATCCGCCGCGGCGACGAGCTGCCCCCGGGCGTCATCAAGCTCGTCAAGGTCTACGTGGCGATGAAGCGCAAGCTGTCGGTCGGCGACAAGATGGCCGGCCGCCACGGCAACAAGGGCGTCATCGCGCGCATCCTGCCGGAAGAGGACATGCCGTACCTGCCGGACGGGACGCCGGTGGAGATCGTCCTCAACCCGCTTGGCGTGCCGTCGCGCATGAACGTCGGCCAGATCCTCGAGACCCACCTCGGGTGGGCCGCGCACGCCCTCGGCCTCTACTTCGCGACGCCGGTGTTCGACGGCGCGCGCGAGAACGAGATCAAGGACTGGCTCGACCAGGCAGGGCTGCCGAAGAGCGGCAAGACGCAGCTGTTCGACGGCATGACCGGCCAGGAGTTCGAGGAGACGACCACGGTCGGCTACATCTACATGCTGAAGCTGTCGCACCTGGTCGACGACAAGATCCACGCCCGGTCGATCGGGCCGTACTCGCTCATCACCCAGCAGCCGCTGGGCGGCAAGGCGCAGTTCGGCGGCCAGCGCTTCGGCGAAATGGAGGTCTGGGCGCTCGAGGCCTACGGCTCGGCGCACATCCTCCAGGAGCTGCTCACGGCGAAGTCGGACGATGTCACGGGGCGCGCCAAGATCTACGAGGCGATCGTCAAGGGTGACGCGTCGTTCACGCCGGGGCTGCCCGAGTCGTTCAACGTCCTCATCCGCGAGCTGCAGTCGCTCTGCCTCGACGTCGAGCTGATCTCGACGAAGAAGCCGCCGATCGAACAGCCGCCCGCGGCCGATGACGAACCCGTTCTGGAGCAGGTGTAACCGATGCGTCCAAGCTTTCACGACAGCAAGACGTCGCTCCGCGCCGACTTCGACGCGATCCGCATTTCGCTGGCGTCGCCCGACAAGATCATGTCGTGGTCGTTCGGCGAGGTGACCAAGCCCGAGACGATCAACTACCGCACGTTCAAGCCGGAGCGCGACGGCCTGTTCTGCGCCAAGATCTTCGGGCCGATCACCGACTGGGAATGCCTCTGCGGCAAGTACAAGCGCATGAAGCACCGCGGGGTGATCTGCGACAAGTGCGGCGTCGAGGTGACGCAGGCCAAGGTGCGCCGCGAGCGCCTCGGCCACATCACCCTGGCCACGCCGGTCAGCCACGTCTGGTTCTTCAAGGGGCTGCCGAGCCGGATTGGCCACCTGCTCGACATCTCGCTGCGCGATCTCGAGCGCATCCTCTACTTCGAGGGCTACGTCGTCATCGATCCGGGTGAGACGGAGCTGAAGCAGAACCAGCTGCTCAACGAGGAGCAGTACCGCAAGGCGCGCGAGGACCACGGCCAGAAGTTCCGCGCGCAGATGGGCGCCGAGGCGATCAAGGAGCTGCTCAAGCGGGTCAACATCGAGAAGCTGGCCGAGGAGCTCCGCGTCAAGATGCGGAGCGAGAACTCGGTCCAGAAGAAGCTGAAGTACGCCAAGCGGCTGAAGGTCGTCGACAGCTTCCGCAAGTCGAACAACCGCCCGGAGTGGATGATCCTCGACGTCATCCCGGTCATCCCGCCGGAGCTGCGCCCGCTGGTGCCGCTCGACGGCGGCCGCTTCGCGACGTCGGACCTCAACGACCTCTATCGCCGTGTCATCAACCGCAACAACCGGTTGAAGAAGCTGATGGAGCTGAAGGCGCCCGACGTCATCATCCGCAACGAGAAGCGCATGCTGCAGGAGGCCGTCGACGCGCTGTTCGACAACGGCCGCCGCGGCCGCGTGCTGCGCGGGGCGAACAACCGGCCGCTGAAGTCGCTGTCCGACACGCTCAAGGGCAAGCAGGGGCGCTTCCGCCAGAACCTGCTCGGCAAGCGCGTCGACTACTCGGGCCGTTCGGTCATCGTCGTCGGGCCGGAGCTGAAGCTCCACCAGTGCGGCCTGCCGAAGAAGATGGCGCTCGAGCTGTTCAAGCCGTTCATCTACAACAAGCTCGAGGAGCGGCAGCTGGTCGCCACCATCAAGCAGGCGAAGGAGATGGTCGAGCAGCAGCGCCCCGAGGTGTGGGACATCCTCGAAGAGGTGATCCGCGAGCACCCGGTGCTGCTCAACCGCGCGCCGACGCTGCACCGCCTGGGCATCCAGGCGTTCGAGCCGGTGCTGGTCGAGGGCAAGGCGATCCGCATCCACCCGTTGGTCTGCACGGCGTTCAACGCCGACTTCGACGGCGACCAGATGGCGGTGCACATCCCGCTGTCGCCCGAGGCGCAGATCGAGGCCTCGGTGCTGATGATGTCGGCGAACAACGTGCTGTCGCCGAGCAACGGCGCGCCGATCGCCGTGCCGTCGCAGGACATCGTCCTCGGCTGCTACTACCTGACCAAGTCGAAGTCGGGGGCGAAGGGCGAGGGGCGCGCGTTCGGCAACGTCGAGGACGTGCTGCTGGCGCTCGAGGCCGGCGAGCTCGAGACGCTCAGCCCGATCCGGCTGCGCTTCACCGGCTCGCTGCTCGACCTGACGACGGCGCGCGACGACCAGGACGTGCTGCACACCGACGTCGTCGACGTCCAGGCGAAGATCATCAACACGACCGTCGGCCGCGTGCTGCTCAACGAGCAGCTGCCGAAGCAGATGCCGTACGTCAACGGCCTGCTGAAGAAGAAGGGGCTGCAGCAGCTCGTGCAGAAGTGCTACCTGGACTTCGGTCTGGAGCGCACGGTCGAAATGCTCGACGCACTGAAGAACCTCGGCTTCACGTATGCGACACGGTCGGGGCTGTCGATCGGCATCGACGACCTGGTCATTCCCGGCAGCAAGCAGAAGCTGGTGTCGGACGCCCGCGCCGAGGTGATCAAGGTCGAGCAGCAGTACCTCGACGGCGCCATCACCAACGGCGAGCGCTACAACAAGATCATCGCCGTCTGGTCGGAGGTCACCGAGAAGGTCGCCGACGAGATGTTCAGCGAGATGGCCGACCTCGATCGGACCGGGCGGATGTTCAACCCGGTCTACATCATGGCCGACTCGGGCGCCCGCGGCTCGAAGCAGCAGATCCGGCAGCTGGCCGGCATGCGCGGCCTGATGGCGAAGCCGTCGGGGGAAATCATCGAGTCGCCCATCACGAGCAACTTCCGTGAAGGGCTGACCGTGCAGCAGTATTTCATCTCGACGCACGGCGCCCGCAAGGGCCTCGCCGATACGGCGCTGAAGACCGCCGACTCGGGCTACCTGACGCGGCGTCTCGTCGACGTGGCCCAGGACGTCATCATTTCCGAGGACGACTGCGGCACGCTCGACGGCATCGAGGCGCGCGCCATTGTCGAGTCTGGCGAGATCATCGAGCCGCTGCGCGACCGCATTGTCGGCCGCGTCACGCTCGAGAAGATCGTCGATCCGTTCAGCGGCGACGTCATCCTCGAGGTCAACGACGAGATCGACGAGGACAAGGCGTCGGCGGTGCAGGAAAGCGGCATCGAGAAGGTGAAGATCCGCTCGGTGCTGACCTGCGCCACGCGCCGAGGCGTCTGCAAGCGCTGCTACGGGCGCGACCTCGCGACCGGCCGGCTGGTCGAGCTCGGCCAGGCGGTGGGCGTCATCGCCGCCCAGTCGATCGGCGAGCCCGGCACGCAGCTGACCATGCGCACGTTCCACATCGGCGGCACCGCGTCGCGCGTCTCCGAGCAGAACACGCTCGATGCGCGCCACTCGGGCACGGCCCACTACGAGGGGCTGCAGGTCGTCGAGACCCACAAGGCGGCCGACGGCTCGTCGACGCCGCAGGGCCAGCTGATCGTCATGAACCGCAACGGCTCGATCGTCGTGAAGGACGAGAAGGGGCGCGATCGCGAGCGCTACCCGATCGTCTACGGCGCGCGGCTGAAGGTGCGCGACGGCCAGAAAGTCGAGCAGGGGCAGACGCTGGTCGAGTGGGACCCGTACACCTTCTCGATCCTCACCGAGGAGCTCGGCACGGTGAAGTTCAAGGACATCCTCGAGGGCGTCACCGTCCACGAGGAAGTCGACGAGGTCACCGGCCTGTCGCGCTTCATCATCGTCGACTCGCCCGACGAGAAGAAGCAGCCGACGATCGAGATCAAGGACAAGACCGGCAAGGTCATCCGCAAGTACCACATGCCGTCGCACGCCCACCTCATGGTGCAGGACGGCGAGACGGTGGAGGCGGGCGACGTGCTGGCCAAGATCCCGCGCGAGACGACCAAGACCAAGGACATCACCGGCGGTCTGCCGCGCGTGGTCGAGCTGTTCGAGGCGCGCAAGCCGCGCGACCCGGCGGTCATCTCCGAGATCGACGGCATGGTCAAGGACGGCGGCGTCGTCAAGGGCCAGCGCAAGATGATCATCGTCCCCGACGACGGCACCGAGCCGCGGGAGTACGCGCTGCCGCGCGGCGTGCACGTGAACGTGCACGAGGGCGAGCGCGTCCGCGCCGGCGAGCAGCTGATGGACGGCCCGAGCAACCCGCACGACATCCTGCGGGTGCTGGGCGAGAAGGAGCTGCAGAAGTACCTGGTGAACGAGATCCAGGAGGTCTACCGGCTGCAGGGCGTCAACATCAACGACAAGCACATCGAGGTCATCTCGCGGCAGATGATGCGGTGGGTGCGGATCGAGGATGTCGGCGACACCGAGTTCCTCGTCGACGAGCAGACCGACAAGTTCCGCTTCCTCGAGGAGAACGAGCGGGTGATCCAGGACGGCGGCCGCCCGGCGACGGCGCAGCCGCTGCTGCTCGGCATTACCAAGGCGAGCCTGTCGACCGACTCGTTCATCTCGGCGGCGAGCTTCCAGGAAACGACGCGCGTCCTCACGGAAGCGTCGATCTCCGGGAAGATCGACCACCTGCGCGGCCTGAAGGAGAACGTCACGATGGGACGTCTCATCCCGGCCGGCACCGGCTTCGAGTGGTATCGCCACGTGCGGATCCCGGCGGACGAGCCGCCGCCGCCGCCGGTGGTGCCGCAGCCGACCGAGGACGAAATGGACCTCGATCGCGAGATCGAGTACGCGTTCGACGCCGACGAGCCGATGGCCGGCCGCGCGCCGAGCGGCGACGTGGAATAACCAGCCGGCAGCGGGCAGCTGGCGGCTGGCAGTTGGGCACCCCTTTACCGGGGTGCCCATTTTTTTGTCATGAACCCATCCGACGAACAACGCGTGCAACGCGCGGCCCTGATCGTGCTGGTCGCCGGCAGCGTCGTCGGCGCCGCGCTGCTGGTGTCGGCGGTGCTCTTTGGCGCGGACATCGAGGCGTGGGTGCGCGCGGAAATGGCGGTCCGGGTGCGCGCCATCCTCGCCGTGGTGGCGGTGCTGATCCTCGTTCCCGGTCTCGGTTTCGCCGGTTACGTCTGGCGGCGTGGAGGCCTCGGCATGCGGCTGCTGGCCGTTGGGCTTGCCGTCAGCACCGGGCTGGCCGCCTGGCTCGCGTGGCAGCTGACGACCCTCCTCGAGCCGCGCTGACCGGGTTACGGCTGCCGGTCGATCACCTTGCCATCGGGATCCAACGTCAGCGTGCGGCCGTCGGGCGCAATCGGGTTGCGGTTGTTCTCGGCGCACGCATAGTCGTAGACGGTGGTGCCCTGCGGTAACCGCGTGTAGGTGAAGGCCACCGGCCATGGCCTGGTCAGCGCCTCCGCGTCCGTCAACACGAGCGTGACCAGCAGCCGGTCCGGCTCAATCAGCCGGATGCGCGTCGTCACCTCGAGCTTCTCGCTCATCACGACGCCGTTGCGCCCCAGGATGGTCGCGCCCACGCCCTTCATCCCCACGGAGTGGAAGACCAGCGTGTCGTCCTCCCAGTAGCCGACGTTGCTGCCGGTGTAGGTCGCCCAGAGGTCGCCGGGCGCCGGATGCTGCCGGCCGTCGGTGTAGATGCGCACGATGTTCGGCCCATTCTCGGACAGCAGCCAGGTCTGCTCGGGGCGGACGACGAACTCGTAGGCGTCGGGCAGCGAGAGCATCCGCGGCCAGCCCGCCGGCGTGCCGCAGGTGGAAATCGGATCGGGATAGCGATCCGCATCAATCAAGGCGCGGTTGGCCTGGAAGATGGCTTCGAACTTCGGCGTGTAGGGTGGATGGCGCCGCGGCGAATCCGCCGCCGGCGCCGGCTCGAGCGCCTGCCCGGGTGTGGATTCGAAGAAGGCACCGGTGGCGCGTGTCCACGCGCCGCTCCAGTCGGGGAGGTCGGTGGCTCGCGGCACGGCCCGTGATTGCGCCGCGCCTGGCGCGCAAATCAGCAGCGCCGCAACGATGACGGAAGCGATGGCCCGCATCGGCTCACCGCCTCGCCGGTGCGCCGGGCCCCAGGACGCGGCCATCCGGCAGCGTGACCGTGACCAGCAGCGCGGCATGCGTCCCGTCCTTCATCGGGTTGGCGACGATGGTGACCTGCTCGCCCGGCGTGAACGTGGTCGGCTTCCACCCCTGGCGGGACAGCGTGTTCGGGCTGTTGCACTCGATGCTCCACTCGACGTCCGTGCCGTCGGGGCCCGGCACCGTCACCTGGATCCAGGCGTGCGGGTTGGTCCACTGGAACGCCTTGATCCTGCCGACGAGGGTGGCGTACCGGGTCACGTCGAACATCGAGGTCGAGTGATGGGCGACCGCCGGGACCACCGCCACCATTGCCCAGGCGACCGCACACGCGAACCAGGGTCTGGCCATGCGCTCCTCCTCGAGAGCCATCCGGAATGCGGGCGCGATCATCGCACGGGAGGGGCGGCGCCGCGTGGATAAAAGGCAGGGACACATCGTGCTTGCGGCTCATGAGCCGGCGGCACCACAATCCGCGGATGTTGCTGATGATGGCGGTGACTGGATGATGAAGTCATCACCGGCTGCGGCCACGCCGGGTGCCTACGTCCGGGCGCTGCGCGGATGGCGGCGGGACTTGGTGGCCGGCCTCCGTGCGGCCGTCCGCTCGACGCGTGGGATCGACGAGACCGTCAAGTGGGGCCACCTCGTCTACCTCGCCAACGGCCCCGTCCTGCTGATTCGCGCGGAAGAGAAGCGCGTGCTGTTCGGCTTCTGGCGGGGTAAGCGCCTGCGCGACATCGAACCGCGGCTGAAGCCGGGCGGCAAGTACGAGATGGCGACCCTGGAGTTGCGGGAGGGGATGACGATTGCGCCTACGGTGGCGAAGCGGCTGGCGCGCGCGGCGGTGGCGCTCAACAGGGAAGTCGGCGACCCGACGGCCGTGGCCCGCGTAACGAATCGCCCCCGGCGCTAAGCCAGCTTGCCGATCCCCTGACGACGATTGGGACTGATCCGATTCGGTGGACGGGTTGGTTAAGTCGAACGACGTTCGGTGCGAGGCCGTGATTCTCCTTCAGTGATCGCAGAAAGTCGATGGGCACTTGGCGGCGTGCCCGTCGTCATCGGACG
>JBFWUM010000074.1:0-13803 GCA_050247255.1 Vicinamibacterales bacterium
GGCGGTACCTCACGGCGAAGGTGGGCATCGCCGTGAGCTTCTGGTACGAGCGGTTCGATGTGACCGACTTCGCCCGGGTGGACCTGCCGGGGACGACGCTGCCCCAAATCGACTACCTCGGCGGGATTTATACGGGCTACGGCAACCGGCCCTACCGCGGGAGTACGCTGTTCACCCGGCTGCTATACCGATTCTGAGCCGGGCATGGCAACGCGGCTGGCGCAGGGGGACATCGCCCCGGGCCGCCGGCGTGTCGGCGTCGGCGGTGGTCTCGATGACGAGTCGGCATGCCTCGCGCTACCTGACGGCCTTGACCGACTTGACCGCTGTGGTCGCGTGTTCCACCGCGTCGGTCGCGACGTGGAGGGCCTTGCCGACGGCCGCCTTCGCCTTCCCGGTCGCAACGTCGACCTTGCCCTCGACCTTCAGCGCCGGGCTGTTCGTGACGGCTGCAACAGCCTGCTTGACGTGGCCCTTCACCTCATCGACCTTGCCCTGACGCTCGTGCTTGTTCCACATGGCGTGCCTCCTGGCGTTCGTGACGGATGTGTGCGCGTTCAGTTCTTCGCGCGGTGGGACGACTCGGTCAGCACGATGCCGGCCCCGAGCCCCATCGGCAGGTTGACGCGGTCACCGAGCGAGCTCAGGTTGTAGCCCTCGCGGACCTTGCCCTTGACGGTCACACGAGCGCTCTTGCGCGGGACACCCTTGTCGGAGACGACCCAGAGCTGTCCGGTGCCGTCGTCGATCCGGTAGGCGCCGCGATTGAGAAACGAGTAGCTGTCGACCACCTCGCCGGACAGCGTGACGTCCCGGTTTCGGTAGCGCGAAGGGTCGGTGTTGATCTGGTTGACGGTCAGCGCACCGCAGGCCGTGGTCAGCACCGCGATGAGGGGGAGCGTGGTCAGCGTGGCGATGCGGCGGTATGTCATGGGCCATCGTAGGCACGCGCGGCACGGCGTGTCTGTGCGCTTGGAGACAGACGCCGCCGATCCCGCGGCGCTACGCTCGGGGCGCTTGTGAGCGTCCGGAGACACCATGCTGAACACGATTGTCATCATCCTGGTGGGTGATGTGGTTACTCGGGATGGGCACGGCGTACACCGCGGGCGGGCTGATTCACGTCCTGCTCGTCATCGCCATCGCCGTGGTGCTGCTTCGCGTCATCCAGGGGCGGAGCCCGATCGGCGGCTAGTGCCCGGTCGCGTCGCGCCATGACCTGCGCGCGGGGCGCCAGGGCCCTGCTGCTGGCGCTTGCCTGCGTGTCGTGCTCGGCCGCGGCGGCACGAGCGGAGGCCGGGGCACAGCCCGACCGCCACGCGCTGCTCGATGTTCCGTATCTGGCCCAGACGCCTGACCTGTGCGGCGGCGCGGCCGTCTCGATGGTGCTGCGCTACTGGGGCGCTCACGACGTGTTCCCGCAGGACTTCGTGCCGCTGGTCCGCGAGGGCGGCATCCTGACCGGCGCGCTGACCGCGGCGGTTGTCGATCGGGGATGGCTCGCGTCGGTGCTCGAACCGGTGGAGGCGGCGGTCACCATCCAGCGCGAGGTGGACCAGGGCCGGCCGATCATCACGTTGATCGAGGTCTCGCCCGGTACGTATCACTACGTGGTCGTGGTGGCGGTCACGGACGACGCCGTGGTCGTGCACGACCCGGCGCGCGCGCCATTCCGGGTGCTGCCCCTGGCGGAGTTCGACACGGTCTGGGCCGCGGCCGGCCGGTGGATGCTGCGCGTACTGCCTCGGGACGGGCTCAGTCCCGGTGCGCCCGTCCCGGCTCCTTCGCCATCGCCCGACGCGGTTCGACCCGCCATGCCCATGCTCGAGTCACCCTGTCAGGCGCTCGTCGCGCGGAGTGTAGGCGAGGCGCTGGCCGGGGATGCCACCGGGGCCGGGCGCGGCCTCGTGGCGGCCATCGGCCTGTGCCCGGCCGACTCCGCGGCGCGTCGGGAACTCGCAGGCCTCCGCTTTTCCCAGCGGCGATGGCCGGAGGCCGAGGTGCTGGCCCGGGAGGCCGTCGACCTGGCGCCGGACGACCGCTACGCGTGGCGGCTGCTGGCCACTGCCCGGTATCTGACGGGGAAGACCACCGGCGCGCTGACGGCGTGGAACCGTGCCGACGAGCCGCGGATCGACGTCGTCGATGTGCACGGTGCGGTCCGGACGAGTCATCCGACGGTCGTCCGCGCGCTCGACCTCGAGCCACGGTCGCTGCTGACGCCGGCCGCGTACGCGCAGGGGCTCCGGCGGCTGCGCGCGCTGCCCGGTGTGTCCGCGGCGCAGCTGCGCTATCAGCCGTTGGACGGCGGACGCGCGCGCCTGGACGCCTTCATCGACGAGCGTCCGACGCTGCCGCGCGGGTGGCTGCCGCTCGGCGTGACGGGCGCGCGCGCGCTCCTGCTGCGGGAGGTGATGGTCGACGTCCCCGGAGGGCTCGGTGCCGGCGAGCGGGCCGCGCTGCTGTGGCGATGGGCCAGCCGACGCCCCCGCATCGCCTTCGACCTCTCCCTGCCTGCGCCGCACGGGCTGCCGGGCATCCTGTCCCTCGAAGGCGCGTGGGAGCGCCAGACCTACGCGGACTTGATGCCATCGTCCGGAGCCTCCAGAACGGAGGAGCGACGGCGTGTCGCCCTGCGCCTCTCCGACTGGGCCACGCACTGGCTGCGCTGGCAGGCCGGTGCGGGCGTTGACGGCTGGCGCGGGCGTGACCCGGGCGTCGACGGCGCAGACCCCCAGCGGGGCCGGTTCATCACGGTGGAGGGCGGCGTGGACGTGCGCCCCGCGGGCGACCGGCTGGCCGTGGGTGCGTCGGCGGCCTGGTGGGGGCCGGTGGCCGGGCAGCGCCCGTTCGAAACGGGGACGCTCCGCGCGGCGTGGCGCTCCTCGGTAGAGCCGGCCCGGCCTTCGTGGTCCATCGTCACGGCACTGAGCGGTGCGAGCGCGCGTGCGCCGCTCGCCGTCTGGCCGGGTGCCGGCACCGGTCAGGCGCGGGACGGGCTGCTGCGCGCGCACCCGCTGCTGCGACAGGGTGTGCTGACGGGCGCTGTGTTCGGCCGCATCGTGCCCCGCGGAACGCTGACCTACATCCGGCCGGTGCGCACCGGACTTTCGGTGGCCGCGTTCGCGGACATGGCGCGCGCCTGGCATCGCCCTGTCGCCTCTGGCGCGTCACGGCTCCTGCTCGATGTCGGCGCCGGCCTCCGGGTCCACGCGCCCGGCGGCGGCGCCATGCGCATCGACCTGGCGCGCGGTCTGCGCGGCGGCGGCCTCGTCGTGTCCGCCGGATGGGACGAGGCGTGGCCGCAGTGATACCGACGACGCTGTCCGCTTCAGGACAGCGCGCGCGGCGCGGAGCCGCTACGCTCGTCAGGTCCGGTTCGTCTGCCGGCCCACTTGCTCAGAGGTTGTCATGCGCATCCGAACGCTACTGGTATCCGTTGTCGTGTCGTCCCTGCTCTGGAGTTCATCCGCGATCGCGCAACAGCACATTGTCGGCTCTGCGGAGCTGACGCAGGCGCTGGCGGGCCAGGCGGCCACCGATGCGACGAACCGCGAGGCCGTGACGCGCGTGCTCCAGCACGATCAGATGCGCGCCGTGGCCGGACGCCTGGGCCTGAGCCTGACGCGCGCCGAGAATGCCGTCGCGACGCTGGGCAGCGCGGAACTGGCGAGCCTGGCCGACACCGCCCGTGCGGCCGACGCACAGCTGGCCGGAGGCGCAAACACCGTCGTGATCTCGACGACGACGCTCCTGCTGGTCCTCATCATCGTCATCCTGATCGCTCGCTGATCGGCAGCCGGATCGGCTGCCAGCCGATCCGGCGAACCGTGACCGGCGCGCCCGTCAGACGCCCGCGGGTTCCAGCTCGCCGCGCAGGATGCCCAGTTCCTTCCGCACGCGGTCCTCGATCGCCTGCGTCATCTCCGGGTGTTCCTTCAGGAACTGCTTGACGTTCTCGCGGCCCTGTCCGAGCCGCTCACCGCCGTAGGAGAACCACGCACCCGTCTTCTCGACGATGCGCTTGTCGACGGCGAGGTCGAGCAGGTCACCCTCGCGCGAGATGCCCTCGCCGTACATCACGTCGAACTCGGCCTCGCGGAACGGCGGCGCCACCTTGTTCTTCACGACCTTCACCCGCGTCCGACCGCCGACGACGGCGTCGCCGTCCTTGATGGCGGCGATGCGGCGGATGTCGATGCGGACCGACGAGTAGAACTTCAGCGCGCGACCGCCCGTGGTGGTCTCCGGGTTGCCGAACATCACGCCGATCTTCTCGCGCAGCTGGTTGATGAAGATCAGGCACGTCTTGGATTTCGAGACGACGCCGGTCAGCTTCCGCAGGGCCTGCGACATCAGGCGGGCCTGGAGGCCCATCTGGGCTTCGCCCATCTCGCCTTCGATCTCGGCCTTGGGCACGAGCGCCGCCACCGAGTCCACGACCACGACGTCCACGCCGCCCGACCGCACCAGCACCTCGACGATCTCGAGCGCCTGCTCGCCGTTGTCCGGCTGCGAGACGAGCAGGTTGTCGAGGTCCACGCCGAGCTTCTGCGCGTACACCGCGTCGAGCGCGTGCTCGGCGTCCACGAAGGCCGCCATGCCGCCGTTCTTCTGGGCCTGCGCGATGACCTGCAGCGCGAGCGTGGTCTTGCCCGACGATTCCGGTCCGTAGACCTCGACCACCCGGCCGCGGGGCACGCCGCCGACGCCGAGGGCGTAGTCGATGCTGATGGCGCCCGTCGAGATGACCTCGATCGGGGCGATCGCGCCCGTCTGGCCGAGCCGCATGATCGACCCCTTGCCGAACTGCTTTTCAATCTGGCCGACAGCGATGTCGAGGGCTTTGTTGCGTTCCTTCTGGTCGTCAACGGGCATCGGAATCTCCTTGGGCGCGGGGTTGGGCGCGCTGGCCGTGATGGTGGCAGACGCGAATGACAGCGCAGGTCACGGCCGGAAGTGATCCTAGAAACGTGCCGGGCGAAAGTCAAGCGAAAGATGGCGGGACGGGCTGGAGTCTGTCCTGTTGGATCAACGACTTACAGGCGACGGGCCGTTCCTCGAGGAGCCCGGCCGATCAGGAAGTGCCGGGCCGGGGAGCGGGCGGTCGGCCCGTCCTGCAACTGTCTGGGACGGCGCGGATGCGTGTGGCGCCGCGGCGCCTCGTTCGTTTCATCGAGGCCAGGCGGGTTCCGGCCCGTGCGACTGACATTACAGTTATCGCCGGCCGGATGCACCGGCCGTTCGCTCGGAGGAGCCGCCATGTCAGTGCCCCGTCGTTCCATCGTCGCCGTGTTCGCGGCCCTGGTCACGGGTCTCGTCGCGGTGCTGCTGACCTCGACCGATCCCGCGGCCCAGTCGCAAACGGCGGACTGGCTCGGGTACGCGAACGCCGGCGGGAGCCGGTACTCGCCGCTCGATCAGATCAACGCGTCGAATGTCGGCAAGCTGCAGGTGGCATGGCGGGCGTCCATGACGCCCGACGAGATGCGGCAGCGCCTCGGCTCGACGGCGCCTCCCGCGGCGATGAGCCAGAACACACCGCTCAAGGTCGGCAACCTCGTCTACATGAGCACCGGCGTCGGGGCCGTTGCGGCCGTGGATGCCGTGACGGGCCAACTCGCCTGGTTCGACCTCGTGCCGGAGTCCGTGCCGAACAATCGGCGCCGGCTGGGCAACTCGACGCGCGGGATCGCCTACTGGAAGGGTGGTCGCGACGAGCGCATCTTCTCGATCACCGGCGACTACCTCGTGGCGCTCAACGCGAAGACGGGCGAACGCGTGCGCGGGTTCGGACAGGACGGCGCCGTGGATCTGGTGTCCACCTACGACCGCAAGGCGGAGAGCTATTCCGGATCGATGCCGCTTGTCGTGCGCGACGTCGTCGTGCTCGGCGGTCTCGGCGGCCCGTCGGGCGATGGCTACAGCGAGAGCATGGTCGCGAAGAAGGAGGGCTGGCCCGGAGATGTGCGCGGCTACGACGCGCGAACCGGCAAGCTGCTCTGGACCTTCCACACGGTCCCGCGCAAGGGCGAGTTCGGCTACGACACGTGGCTGAACGGGTCGGCGGAATACACCGGCGATACGAACGTCTGGGCGCCGTTCACGGGCGACGACGAACTCGGATACGTGTACCTGCCGATCGGCACGCCGACCAGCGACTACTGGGGCGGCTACCGGCCCGGCAACAACCTGTTTGCGGAAAGTCTCGTCTGTCTTGACGTGCGCACCGGCAAACGCGTGTGGCACTTCCAGATGGTGCATCACGGCATCTGGGACTACGACGTGGCCACCGCGCCCGTGCTTGCGGACATCACCGTGGACGGAAAGAAGATCAAGGCCGTCGCACAGGTCACGAAGCACGGCTTCACGTTCGTGTTCGATCGCGTGACGGGGAAGCCCGTGTGGCCGATCGAGGAGCGGCCCGTGCCGAAGGGTGATACGGCCGGGGAGTGGTACGCGCCGACGCAGCCGTTCCCGACGAAGCCGCCGGCCTTCGACCGGCAGGGTGTCACCCTCGATGACCTGATCGACTGGACGCCGGAGTTGCGGCAGGAGGCGCTCGACATCATCAACCAGTACCGCTGGGGCCCGCTGTTCACGCCGCCGTCGATCATCGACGGCCCGGACGGCAAGAAGGGCACGATCTTCAGCCCCGGCAACGACGCCACGGCGTGGTACGCGCAGTCCTACGACCCGGAGACGGGCGTGCTGTTCGTCTCGACGGGCAACTCCGCGCAGGTGATCGAGCTCGTGCCGTCGAAGAACCCCGAGTCGAACATCCCCCTTGTCCGGAAGGACCTGGATCATCTCTTCGGCCCGCGCGGACTCCCGAGCCCGTTCAAGCCGCCCTACGGCAAGGTCACGGCCATCGACCTGAACAAGGGCGAGGTCCTCTGGACGTGGGTGAACGGCGACGGCCCGAGGGACCACCCGGCGATCAAGCACCTGAACCTGCCGCCGATGGGCGCGGGCGGACGCGCGGCAGGCCTCGTGACGAAGTCGCTGCTGTTCATCGGCGAAGGTCGGCAGGGCGGGAAGATGTTCCGCGCCGTGGACAAGAAGACGGGGAAGACCGTCTGGGAGACCGAACTGCCCGGGCTGACGGGCGCGGCGCCGATGACCTACATGGCCAACGGCAAGCAGTACATCGTGATGGCCATCGGCGGAAACATCCGCGCCGAGCTGATCGCCTACGCGCTGCCGTAGCACGGGCGCCCGGCCCGCGGGTCGGGCGCCACGGTGACCTGGCCGGTCCGTTAGAGGCGCTCGACGGCCAGCGCCACGCCGTTGCCGCCGCCGAGGCACAGTGTGGCGATGCCGCGCTTCAGGTTTCGGGCCTTGAGCGCGTAGAGCAGTGTCGTCAGCACGCGCGACCCGCTCGAGCCGATCGCGTGGCCGAGGGCGACGGCGCCGCCGTTGACGTTCACGCGCGCGGCATCGATGCCGAGCTCGCGGATGACGGCCACCGCCTGCACGGCGAACGCCTCGTTGATCTCGAACAGGTCCACGTCCGCCAGGTTCCAGCCCGCCTTCGCCGCGACGCGGCGGACGGCTTCGACCGGCGTCATCAGCACGTACTTCGGGGCCAGGCCGCTCGTGGCCTGCGCGACGATGCGCGCGAGCGGCGCCACGCCGTCGCGGGTCGCGCGGGCTTCGGACATCACGACCAGCGCCGACGCGCCGTCGTTGACCGGCGGAGCGTTGCCCGCGGTCACCGTGCCGTCGGCGACGAACGCCGGACGCAGGGCGGCGAGGCCCGCGGGCGTCGTGCCGGCGCGGATCGACTCGTCGCGATCGATCACCACGTCGTCGCCCTTCTTCTGCGGAATGCGGATGGGGAAGAGCTCGTCGGCGAAGCGCCCGGCCGCCGTGGCGTCCGCGGCCTTCCGGTGACTCTCCGCGGCAAACGCGTCCTGATCGCTCCGCCCGACGTGAAACTCGGCCGCGACCACTTCGCCGGCGTGGCCCATGTGCTTCTGTTCGAAGCTGCACCAGAGACCGTCGTTGATCATCGAGTCGATCACCTGACCGTTGCCCATGCGCAGGCCCTCGCGGGCGCGGTCGAGCAGATAGGGGCAGTTGCTCATCGACTCCATGCCGCCGGCTACCGCCACCTCGATGTCGCCCGTGGCGATGCCCTGCGCGGCCAGCATGACGGCCTTGAGACCGGAGCCGCAGACCTTGTTGATGGTCAGGGCGCCGACCGATTCGGAGAGTCCGCCGCGGAGCGCCGCCTGGCGCGCCGGCGCCTGGCCCAGGCCGGCCGACACGACGTTGCCCAGAATGCATTCCTCCACGGACGCCGGGTCGACCCCCGCGCGCCGGACGGCCTCCCGCACCGCAATCGCGCCCAACTCGGTCGCGCTGAAGGACTTGAGCCCACCGAGAAACTTCCCGGTCGGTGTGCGGACGGCGGACACGATGACGGCGCTTTGCATGACTCGATTGTATCGACGGGAGCGCTACCGGGGCGGACGGGATGCGCTGACGGGCTCAGCGGACGACGACGTCAAAGCCGGCGACGACGCCATCTCCGAGCAACCGCGCCATGCGGTCCCGGATGGTGGCCGTCGCCTTTTCGATTTCCCGCTGCCAGGCGGCGCTCTCCGTGGTCACCCGCAGCACGCGGCCGTGCAGCGAGACGGTGGTGACGCGGGCGAGCGCGGGCCCCACGACGTAACGCCAGACGAACTCCACCTTCTCGGGTGTCAGCGGCGCCTGGCGCAGCACGAACTCGACGGAGGCGGGCACGAGGCTGGAGACGGGAATCATCGTTCCGGGCGGTAGTCTACGGTATGCACATCCCGAGGGTGCTCCTCGCGTCGGCCTCGCCGCGTCGCGCGGAACTGCTCGCCGCGGCGGGGATTCCGTTCGACGTCGCGCCGGCGGACGTGGACGAGACCCGGCGGCCCGGCGAAGCCCCGGTGGCGTACTGCGAGCGGCTGGCCCGGACCAAGGCGCTGGCGGCGGCCGAGCGCGCGCCGGACCGGGTGGTCGTCGCGGCGGACACGATCGTCGTGGCGGGGGCCGACGTGTTCGGGAAGCCGGAGGACGCCGCGGACGCGCGCCGGATGCTCCAGGCGCTCTCCGGGCGCGCGCACGACGTGCTGACGGCCGTGGCTATCGCGGCCGGCGGGGAGGTCAGGACCGCCGTGGAGCGGACGGCGGTGGAGTTCGTCCCGTTGTCCGAGGACGAAATCGCCTGGTATGTGGAGTCCGGCGAGCCGATGGACAAGGCCGGGGCCTACGCCATTCAGGGCCTGGCGTCGCGGTTTGTCGCGCGGATTTCCGGGTCGTATTCGAACGTCGTCGGCCTGCCGGTTGCCACGGTCTATCGCCTGCTGGGCGACATTGACCCTCGCTACTCTGCGGGCTATCCTGAGGCAGCGGTTCCACGCGGAAAGCCACAGTCATGAGCCAAAAGAGTGTTCGTCTCGGGATCACCGGTCTGGTGCTGGCGCTCGCCTTCGGGGGATTGCTCTATTCCACCCTCAGCGAAGGCACGGAGTACTACAAGCACGTCGATGAGGTGATGGCGAACCCGGAGGCATGGCGCGGCAAGCCGCTGCAGCTCCACGGGTTTGCGCAGGAGATCGGCCGGAAGGCCGATTCGCTCGAGTACCGCTTCGACGTCGAAAGCAACGGCAGCACCGTGAAGGCGTATTACACGGGCGTGGTGCCGGACACGTTCAAGAACGGCTCGGAGGTCGTGCTGAAGGGCACGCTCGGGCCCGACGGCTTCCATGTGAAGCCGGACGGCGTGATGGCCAAGTGCCCGTCGAAGTACGACGCCGCGCCGGTCGCGGGCTCGAAGCCCACGGTCTAACCAAGCCGGTTCGCCGCTCCCGGCGTCCCGCGAAGAGGTCCCTGCGATGCCATCCCTTGGCTCATTCCTGCTGCTCTTCGCGTTCGTGATCTGTGCGTACGCCATCGCCGCCTCCGTCGCCGGCGCGCGGCGGCGGTCCAACCGGCTGATCGAGTCGGGCATCGGCGCGTTCTACCTGATGACGGCCGTCATGACGGTCGCCTCGGTGGTCATCATCCACGCGTTCGTCACCGGCGATTACTCCATCAAGTACGTCCAGCACTACTCGGACTCGGTCCAGCCGCTCTTCTACAAGATCACGTCCTACTGGGGCGGCCTGGACGGGTCGATCATGTTCTGGGTGTTCATGCTGTCGATCTTCGGCAGCGTGGCGATCTACCGGAACCGGCAGCGGCATCGCGAGCTGATCCCGTACGTCGTGGCGATCATCGCCGGCGTCGAGATGTTCTTCCTGTTCCTGACCATCATCCACAACAACCCGTTCTCGACCTACATCACCGAAACGCCGACGGACGGCGCGGGGCTCAACCCGCTGCTGCAGAACTTCTACATGGCGATCCACCCGCCGACGATGTACCTGGGCTTCGTCGGCCTGACGATCCCCTACGCGTTCGGCATGGCCGCCACGATCACCGGCTATCTCGACGACTCGTGGCTCCGCGCCGTGCGGCGCTGGACGATGGTGAGCTGGTTCTGCCTGTCGTTCGGCCTGACGCTCGGCATGATCTGGGCCTACGAGGAACTGGGCTGGGGCGGCTTCTGGGGCTGGGACCCGGTAGAGAACGCCGGGTCGCTGCCGTGGTTCACGGCCACGGCCTTCCTGCACTCGGTGATGGTGCAGGAGCGCCGCGGCATGCTGCGTGTCTGGAACGTGTCGCTCGTGACGCTGACGTTCTTCCTGACCATCTTCGGGACGTTCATGACGCGGACGGGCGTCGTCCAGTCCGTGCACGCATTCGGTGAGAGCGACGAGCTGATGCGGCTCTTCACCATCTTCATGGTGACGATCCTGGTCTTCAGCTTCTCGTGGATCGTCTACCGGCTGCCGCTGCTCAAGGCGCGCAACGACCTCGAGTCGTGGATGTCGCGCGAGGCGGCCTTCCTCGCGAACAACTGGATTCTCGTCTTCGCGGCGTTCTTCATCCTGTTCGCGACGATGTTCCCGACGATCGCGGAAGCCGTGAACGGCGAGCGGCTGACGGTCGGCCCGCCGTTCTTCAACAAGTGGCTGGTGCCGCTCGGCCTCATGCTGCTGTTCCTGACGGGCTACGGCCCGCTGCTGGCCTGGCGGAAGACGACGGCGCCCAGCCTGCGCACGCAGTTCCTCGTGCCGACGATCAGCGGGCTCGTCGTCGGCGCCATCGTGGTCGCGATGGGCGTGCGGCTCTGGAGCTCGGGCCTGTGCTTCGCGCTGTCGGGCTTCGTGGTCGGCACGATCGGCCAGGAGTTCTGGCGCGGCGCCCGCGTGCGGCAGGGCAACACCGGCACGGACGTCTTCACGGCACTCATCGGGCTGGTGTCGCGCAACAAGCGCCGCTACGGCGGCTACATCGTCCACGTCGGCATCGTGCTGATGTTCCTCGGCTTCGCCGGCGCGGGCTTCCAGCAGGAGCAGACGGTGCTGCTGAAGCCGGGGCAGTCGGCCTCGCTCGGCGCCTACACGGTCACGATGGACAAGCTGTCCGTGACCGACGACGGTCAGAAGCAGATGACGACGTCCCACGTGACGGTCACGAAGGACGGCCGGCCGTTCGCGAAGATGTATCCCGCGCGGTGGGCGTTCCGGAAGCACGAGAACGAGCCGACGACGGAGGTCGCGATCCAGCGTGGCTTCGCCGAGGACTTCTATCTGGTGCAGGCCGGGGCGGACGTCGGCTCGCAGACGGCCAGCATCAAGATCGTCATCAACCCGCTCGTGAACTGGATCTGGTTCGGCTTCGGCGTGCTCGCGATCGGCACGGGCATCGCGTTGCTGCCGGAGACGGTGTTCGTGCTGGCCGGGGCGAAGGTGCCCGAGGGCGCCGCAACCACCGGCGCGGTGCTGCTGGCACTGATGCTGGGCGGCCAGGCGCTGTCGGCCCAGGCGCCCCCCGCGGAGCCCACCGGCGCGGGCGACCACGTCTCGGTGCCCGGTGCGTTCGTGCCGTCGAAGAACGCGTTGGAGGAGGAGTTGCGCCGTGAGATGGCCTGCGTCTGCGGTGCGTGCGGCCACGAGCCGCTGACCAAGTGCACGTGCGGCACCGCCGACCAGATGCGGGCGGAGCTGCGCGGCGAGATCGACGCCGGCAAGTCGAAGCAGCAGATCATCGATCACTTCACGGAGATCTACGGCGGCACCCACTTTCTCGGTGCGCCGGTGGACAAGGGGTTCAATCGGCTCGCGTGGCTGCTGCCGTACATGGTGGGTGGGATCGGCCTCGTCACCGTCACCGCTGTGGCGCGGAAGTGGACGCGCCCGGCCGCCGAGCCGGCCGGCACCAACGCCGCCGTCGACCCTACCCTGAACGACCGCCTGGACGATGAGCTCCGAGACCTCGACTAAGGACTCGTTTCCGGCGGAGTCGTTCCAGGCGGAGTCGTTCCAGCCCTGGCAGTTCTTCACGCTGACCGGTCTGGCCGGCGCCACCGCGCTCGTGTTCCTGGCCGTCTTCGTCTGGCACGTCGACCGCCCGGCCGCGATTCTGCTGAGCCTGGCCGTGGGCGCGGCCGCGTACGCGGGGTACGCGGCGTGGCGGACCGCGGCGCCGCTCTCCGGTGACGAGGGCGACGCGACGCCAATTTCGGTGGCCGGGCGCGCGCGGGCGGCGCTCGAGCGCGAGAAGCTGCTGACGCTGCGCGCGATCAAGGACCTGGATTTCGACAAGGCGATGAGGAAGGTCTCCGACCAGGACCACGCGGAGATGACGGCTCGGCTGCGCGCGCGCGCGGCGGGGCTCATCCGCCAGCTCGACTCGACGGCGAGCTACCGGGACACGATCGATCGCGAGGTGGCCCGCCGCCAGGTGGCAGTGGCGCCCTGTGTGGCCTGCGGCACGGGGAACGACGCCGACGCGAAGTTCTGCAAGTCGTGCGGCGCGGCGCTGGCGGGGCGGGCATGACGCGCCTCGTCGTTGCGGCGCTGCTGGCGCTTGGGGCGCTTCCCTCGACAAGCTCGGGACAGATCAACATGCCGGACCCGTCGATGATCCACGGGCGGGCGCTGCCGGCCCCGGAACTGCCGGACGGCACGGTGTCGGTCCGGACCGTCCGGGAGACCGTCGGCAACAACATCACCGGGCAGGCCGTGACGGTGACAGCGGGCTCCGCGACGAAGACCGGCACGACGGACGAGCAGGGTCGCGCGATGTTCACGGGGCTCCCGGCCGGCGCCACGGCGACGGCGCGGGCCGAGGTGAGCGGCGAGGCGCTCGAGTCGCTGCCGTTCGAGGTGCCCGCGTCGGGCGGCATCCGCATCATCCTCGTGGCCGGCATCAAGGAAGCGGCCGAGCGCCGGGCGAAGGAGCAGGCGGCCGAAGCCGCGGCGCCGCCCATCAAGGGCACGGTCGTCTTCGGCGGCGACTCGCGCGTGCTGATCGAGTTCCGCGACGACGAACTGCGGGTGTTCTACATCCTCGAGATCGTCAACACCGCCCGGGCGCGCGTGGACATCGGCGGGCCGCTCATCATCGACCTGCCGGAGGACGCGGAGCAGGCCACGATCCTGGAGGGCTCGACGCGCGCCGCGTCGGTCAACGGCACGCGTGTCCGCGTGGCCGGCCCGTTCGCCCCCGGGTCGACGCCGCTGCAGATTGCCTTCGGGCTGCCGTCCACGAGCGCCACGCGCACCATCACGCAGACCTGGCCGGTCCGGCTGGAGCAGGTGATGACCATGGTGCAGAAGGTGCCGAACCTGCAGGTCAGCTCGCCGCAGATCGTCGAGAGCGACGAGGCGCGGGCCGGCAACGGCACGCCGTTCATCCTCGGAGGCGGCCCGG
>JBFWUM010000075.1:0-13447 GCA_050247255.1 Vicinamibacterales bacterium
TCCAGGCGTCCTTGAATCGCTGTAAGCGACCGCCCGGCGCGAAACCACGCGTCGGCGGAGGGGGTCAACGTGGCGGTGTAATCGCGTTGGGGATTTACCGTGGTGTTGAACACGTTGCTGTCAACGCCGAGGTTGTTCAGCGACAACGTTGGCGTTACCCCGAGCGGTCCGAGTTGAATGCGTGCAGTGTCCACGGGATCGTCCGCCTGCTGCGCGAACGCGGCCGGGCTGGCGCACACGAGCGCGAGCACCGCGAGTGTAGTGAATCTCATGCGGAAACGCCTATCGGCTAATCCTGGGAGTCTGGCCCGGTTCGCCCACGCCGCACGGCCAGTTGCCTGACCTTGCGATACAGGTTCGTGCGCTGGATGCCGAGCGTCTTTGCCGCTTCGGCCATCCGCCCGTGGTGCTGCTCCAGCACGAACGCCACGTAGTCCCGCTCGAACCGCTCACGCGCCTCACGCAGCGAACCGCCGTAGACAAAGGTGTTGGCGCTGCCATCGAGCTGCACCTGGGCGAGGACGTCGCTCAGGCGAATGACCTCATCCTTCGCCGCCAAGGTGACAGTCCGGAGCAGGCTGCGAAGCTCCCGGATGTTGCCCCGCCAGGGGAGCGCCTTGAGAAGCGCCACTGCCTGTCTGGTGATCCGTTTTCGGGGAAGTTCAGCGCCTCGGCAGATGTCGGCGATGAGCGAACGCACCAGCGACGGGATGTCTTCGCGACGTTCGCGCAGCGGGGGGACGGCGATCACCGTCTGCGCGAGCCGGCGCCGGAGCTCGGGGTGAACGCTGCCGCCCAGGTCGGCGTCCGTCGCTGTGGCAATTGGCCTAATCTCAGCTGCCCAACGCGATGTCACGTTCCCGTTTTCCAGCCATGCCTCACGATCCCGGAGCACACGAACGAGCCTATCCTGCAAAGGTCCAGGCATTTGGGTTATATGCCTAAATAATAGTGTTCCGCCACCTGCCTGGTGCAGCATCGACCCCGCGGCGACGCGATCGAGCCCGTTCGGGCCGACCCCCTCGAACGCTTCACAGCCAAACAGCCGCTTTTCGAGGTCGCCGGCGGAGCGGCAGTCGACGACGACAAACGGCCGCTCGGCCTTCTCGCCAGCGGTCCGGCCGGCGTGAATGGCGCGGGCAAACGTTTCCCGGCCACTGCCTGGCTCACCACAGAGCAGGACACCGCCGGGTTCCTGAATGGCCAGCCCGAGCCGGCTCAGCACGCCCTGCATGGCGGCCGACCTGGCGACGCCCGGAGCAACGGCAGCAGCTGTATCAGACACGCGACACTCGAATGGCAGTGGGCAGAGCTTCGCCCTGTGGCTTACATTCGCCTTCGCTCGGGGGATCAAGACGAGCTTAGGAGAGACGAGCCAGGGAGAACGCGACTGGATAGGACAGGAAGGCACTCCGGGGTGAGCGAAGCGCCTGAGCCGGGCGCAAGTCTACCTGAGCCTTTAGCTGTGTCAAGAAGAATACTGCTGGGTCTCAGGTGATACGGATCAGGTAATCACTACGGAAGCAGTAAACGAGCTGAGGTGCCGTAGAATCAGCGCGATGCGCTGTTCAGCTCCCGTCGTCTCCGTCCTGATCGCCTGCGCGCTGATCGCGGCGCCGCGTGCGCAGGCGCCGGCGCCCGCCGGCAGCCTGGACGAAGTAGTGGCGCGCGCGCAGCAGGCCGAGGCCGCGGTGCTCGACAACCTCAAAACGCTGAAGCCGTTGATGGAGATCTACCTCCAGGATGTCCTCGCCGACGACAGCCTGGCAGTCACACCGCGCAGCGATACTTACCTGCTCGGCCGCTTCGAGTTCCGCCGCGGACCGCGGCTGCTGCCGCTCAGCGGCGACGGCTCGCTCGAGCGCATGTCGGCATCGACGCCCGAAGGGCGCAACGTGCGCTACGTACCCGATGGCTTCGCGGCGATGGCCGCGCCAGACTGGGACCTGCTCGACAGCCGCCGCTACACCTTCACGCTGGTGCGCCGCGAGTTCGTCGGCGAGGCGCGCACCTTCGTCATCGACGTCCGCCCGACGAAGAACCCGCGCGACGGCTTCTCGGGCCGCATCTGGATCGAGGACCGCGGCTACAACATCGTCCGCTTCAACGGCATCAACCGCCGCGCCGAGCGCGAGTTCTTCCGCCAGGAGATGTCGTTCCACGTCGACAGCTGGCGCACCAACGTCCTGCCCGGCCTCTGGCTGCCCTCCTATATTTACGTCGAGCAGACCAACACCGACGGCGCCACGGGCGCGCGCGGCGCGCACCTGCGCAGCCACGTGCGCCTCTGGGGCTACGACCCGCGCACGGCACAGCCGTCGGCCGACGCGTTCACCGACATCCTGATCGACGCGCCACAGGTGCAGGACACGGCGGCGCGCCAGGCGCAGCTCTCCCCCGTGTCGAGCGCCCGCCAGTGGGAGGCGGAAGCCGAGGACAACGTGGTGCAGCGGCTCGAACGCGCGTCGCTCATTGCCGCGCCCGGCGAGGCCGAAAAGGTCCTCGAGACGGTCGTCAACAACCTCGAGGTCACCAACGACATCGTCAACGACCCGCCGCTGAAGGTGCGCGTGCTGCTGACGACCCCGCTGGAGTCGTTCACGGCGGGCCGCACGATCATCCTGAGCCGCGGGCTGATCGACGTGCTGCCCGACGAAGCGAGCCTGGCGATGATGCTGGCCCACGAACTGGCGCACGTGGTGCTCGGCCACCCGCTGATCGATCCGCAGTTCGCGTTCAGCGACCGCCTGATGGTCGATGACGAAGAGCTGCTGCGGCTGCTGAAGGTCACGCGGACGGCGGCGGAGGAAGCAGCGGCCGACGCGAAGGTGATGGAGATGCTCGAGAAGTCGCCCTACAAGGACGCGCTCGCCGGCTCCGGCCTCTTCCTCCGCATCGTCGCCGACCGCGCCAAGGTGCTCCCCAACCTGATCACGCCGCACATCGGCGACCACATTGCCGAAGGCGGGCAGATCATGCGCCTGGCGCAGGTGATGGAAGCGGCGCCGGAGCTGAATCGTGAACGTCTCGACCAGGTGGCAGCGCTGTCGCTGGGCGCGCGCCTGGCGCTCAACCCGTGGAACGCGCGCCTCGAGCTGATTCGGAACGCCGCGGAATTGCCGGAGTCGGCGCGCGAAAAGGTGCCGCTGACGATTGCGCCGCTGATCCCGTACCTGCGCTACGTCGACGCGCCGCCGCTGCTACGGCCGTAGCTCACGGAGGGGCGTCCCGGTGTGATGTCGCTCCGCAAAAGTGCTGTCCTCGCGTGTCTACACTTTTGCTCCGGACATCACCCCGTGACGCCTGACACGGAGCCGGCGGGCATGCCAGGCCGCGGCGGCGTCCGCAAGCGGCACCTCATTGCGAAGCAGGAAACCGGGTGTGCGAGCATTCCGCGGCGAGTTCCGTCAACGCGTTCTGGTTGCGCCGAGTCAGCGCCGGCGTTTTGTGCCGCGCGACGGACTTCGTATCGAGGCAGCTGCTACTCGCCGCGGTCAGCGACAGGGAGGCGAGTCGGAAGCCGGTTTCCGGCGCGCAGCGGGCGCTGCCGAGGCCTGGCGTGCCTGCCGGCTCCTTACATTCACCGATCGACTTACGGTGTGACGCGGACGAGTGCGATCTCGGTGGTGGCGCCGGCGACGGTGAGCGCGGCGGTGAGGCGATCGGCGGGGTCGAGCACGAACGTCACAGCGACCGGCTGCTTGTTCAGCAGGTAGTAGGTCGAGGCAAAGCGGGTCGGGTCGTCCGTTCGCGTGAACTCGGCCTTGATTTCGCCCGCCTCCCACAGCGGCGCGGTCGCCTCGAGCACCACGGCCGCATAATCCGCACCGCCCGGCTCGGCCAGTGCGACGATGCCGAGGCGGTACTGCTGCTCGGCGTCGCCCCAGATACCTTCGATCCCTGGCACCCCGTAACGGGGTGCCCTACGTTGGACCTCGGCTTCGGTGACGGCGATTCGGGGACGCGGCGGATACAACCGGTTCATGCGGTCGCGATAGACCTGCTCGTCGAAGCCGGTGTACCCGAGCTGCTCGAAGCTGCGTTCGAGGTGCTTCCTCACCGTGGTCGGAATCCCGAACCAGTTGAGGCCGCCGGCGCGCGCCAGCGCCACCGGCGTGCCGGTCACGGCGTCCATCACCTGCAGCACCACCTCGCCTGACGTCGTGTCGCCGAACCAATCGGCGGTCATCACGCACGCCTTGAACGTGTCGGCGTCAGGCACCGCGCGAGTGTTCGTCACGACAATGAAGCCGGCAGCGGCGGCCTGCCGGCGCACCTCCTCGGCAATGCCATAGCGATCGCGGGCCTGCTCGGTGACGACGATGTACTTGCAGGCGTCAATTTCCGCGGCCACGGAAGGAACCACGAAGGGCACGAAGAGCACGAAGACGGCCAGATGGATGGCCCTCGTGCGATTCATCTGGTGGCCTCGATGGCGGCGCAGATGTGGTGGTACGTGACCAGGTGCACTTCCTGGATGCGGGCGGTCTCGGCGAGCGGCACCGCGATCAGGACGTCGGCGTGCGCGGCCGCCGCGCCACCGCCCTGGCCGGTGAGCGCGATGGTCGTCAGGCCGCGTTCACGGGCACGGGCGAGCGCCTTGACGACGTTCGGTGAGTTGCCGCTGGTCGTGATGCCCCAGGCGACATCCCCCGGCGCACCAAGCGCCTCGAGCTCGCGGGCGAAGACGTCGGAGTAATCGGCATCATTCGACCACGCGGTCAGGTAGGCGTGGTTGGTTCCCAGGGCGATCGCGGCAATCGCCGGGCGCGTCTTCTGGAACCGGCCCACGAGCTCCGCGGCAATGTGCTGCGCGTCGGCCGCAGATCCGCCGTTTCCAAAGATCAGTGCTTTGTGCCTGGTGCTTAGTGCCTGGGAAAGCAGGCCGATCGCGCGGGCGACGGCTTGCTGGTAACCCTCATTCGTGGCAAGCGCGCGAAAGGTGTCGGCCGTCGATGCGAGCGCCGTGGCAAACGGGTCCACGGCGTGATTATAGTGGGCCGGTGACAGGCGTGATCTGGCTGTATGGGCGCTCGGCCGCGGGCAAGACGACGCTGGCCACCGCGCTGGCGGCGAGCCTGCGGCGCGAAGGCCGGCCCGTGATGCTGCTCGACGGCGATGCCGTGCGCGCGTCCCTGAACCGCGATCTCGGGTTCGATGATGCGGGGCGGACCGAGAACATCCGCCGCATTGCCGAAGTGGCGCGTCTCGGGCTGGATGCCGGCGCCATCGTCGTCTGCGCAGCCATCACGCCGCTACGGGCGCACCGCGCGCTCATCCGCGAACGGCTCGGCGACGCGGTCACGCTCGTCCACCTGGCTTGTCCACTGGAGGTCTGCGTGCAGCGCGACCCGCGCGGGCTCTATCGCCGGGCGCTGGCCGGCGACCTGCCAGGGTTTACCGGGATTGGGTCGGGGTTCGAGGAGCCGCTCGGGCATGAAACCGACGTGCGGCTGGATACGGCGGGCGTCAGCGCCGACACAGCCCTGACGACCCTGCTTCAGACGATCCGGATCAGTCCTTCGCGGTAGGCGTCGCGGAGGAACGCCAGGACGTCGGCCTCGCACTGCTCCGCCGCGACCTCGTAGCGCTCGACGAGCGCGGCGCAGAGATCGCCGATGCGCGTCGGCTGCTCGAGCTGCCGCCAGATGTCGGCGCCGATGGCATCGGTGTCGTAATAGGCGTTTTTCTCGACGTGCAGCATCACGAGATCGCTGCCGACCTCTGCCGACAACAGCGACTCGTTCCGTTCCACGACAGACTCAGGCGTGAGCGCGTCTGCGTCTACCATCCTGCGATCAAGGATAAGGTGCCCGGCGGTCCAGACGGGAGCGCTACGCACGGCCGCCGTCGCTGAGAAACTGCAGGGCCACCAGGAAGCCCAATTGGTTGAGCTCGCACCGCACCACGCGGGCGCCACTGGTTAGCGGCGTCACGTTCGGCGTCTGCCTCGCCAGGCTGACCGTCGTGATGTGACCGACCGGCAGCGGGTCGCGCATGTAAACGGCGATGCCGCCGCGGCCGATGTCGCGGCCGACGACCCACTGCGATCCCACCGCGACGTGCGCTGGACAGGGATAGCGGCGTCCGCGGCGCCGCTCATCCCACCGCTCACTCTCGAATGCCGTTGCCGGCCAGGGGGCGATTGCCATCTCAGCCCTCCTTACCCGCGCCAGCCGCGGCCGTCGCGGTCGTCGTCGTTGTCGCGACCGAATTGCCGGTCGTGCTCACAGCCGTCGCCGTTGTAGTGGCCGTTGCGGCGCCGGTCGTGGTCGTCGCCGTCGCCATCCCGGTGATGCGACGAGTGGTCGTCATCACGGTCGTCGCGATCGTACTTGTGGCTGTTGCGATCGTGCTCGTCGCCGTCGCCGTCGTAGTGGCCGTTGCGGCGCCGGTCGTGGTCGTCGCCGTCGCCATCCCGGTGATGCGACGAGTGGTCGTCATCACGGTCGTCGCGATCGTACTTGTGGCTGTTGCGATCGTGCTCGTCGCCGTCGCCGTCGTAGTGCCCCCTCTTGTTCCGGTCGTGGTCGCAGTTGTCGCCGTCGTAGTGCGTGTGGACGACGATCGTCACCGTCGCCGGCGCGCTCCAGAGGCCATCGGCGTCCTTGGCCTTGTAGGTGAACGTGACGGTGCCGACCCAGTTCCGGGCCGGGGTGTAGGTGAAGCTGCCGTTGGCGTTCAGTGCCAGCGTGCCCTTCGCGACGTTGCTCACCAGCTGCGCCGTCAGTGCGCCGCCGCCGGGGTCTGAGTCGTTCTTCAACACGCCGGGCGCCGCGACGGTCAGCTTCGTGTTCTTCTTCGTCGAGTAGTGGTCGTTGTCCGCGTCGGGGGCCACGTTCGGCTTGGTCACCTTCACCGTCACCGTCGCCACGTTGCTGGAGACGCCGTCGGCGTTCTTCACCTTGTAGGTGAAGGTGTCGGTGCCGTACCAGTACTTCGACGGCTTGTAGCTGAAGCTGCCGTCGCCGTTGAGCGTCAGGGTGCCGTTGGACGGGCCGGACACCAGCTCGGCGACCAGCTGCGTGCCGGCCGGATCCGAGTCGTTGCCGATCACGCCGGGAGCCGCCACGTTCAGCGTCACGCTCTTCGGCGTCGAGTAGCTGTCGTCCACCGCGACCGGCGGGGCGGTCACGGTGATGGTGACCGTCGCCGGCGCGCTGTAGGCGCCGTTCTCGTCCTTGACCTTGTAGGTGAAGGTCACGGTGCCGGTGAAGTTCGCGGCCGGCGCGTAGGTGAACGAGCCGCCCGCGTTCAGCGTCACCGTGCCGCTCGACGGCGCGGCTACGAGCTCCACGGTCAGGTTGTCGTTGTCCTCATCGGTATCGTTGAGGAGGACGCCGTCGCCACTCACGGTGAGCGACTGCCCCTTCGTGGTGGTGTAGCTGTCGTTGACGGCAATCGGCGCCACATTGACCGGCTCGCAGCTGTTCGCCGGCTTCACGTTGAGCTTGCCGTTGCCGTTGATCGTCAGCGTGTCCGCCTTCAGGCCGCCGGTGAAGGTCGTCTGGCCGTTGATGATGACCGGGCCGTTCGGCGCCTCCACGTAACCCCAGAAGTCCGCCTGGCCGTTCAGGTGGATGCCGCCGGTCGCGATCCGGAGCGTCAGCCACTCCGGATGCGCGCTGGTGCCGGCGTAGGCGTTGAAGTTCACCTGCGTCTTGACGGTGATGACCACCGGGCCCACTACCTTCAGGCCGCTCTGGCCGTTCAGCGTGAGCGCCTGGAAGTTGTAGATGGCCGGCTCGGTCGCCCCCGGGATGCCCACCGTGAACGAGCTCCGGGCGTTGGCCGTGAACGTGCCGTAAGTGCCAGGCGGCACGGCCACGTTGCCGACGTTGCCGTTGAGCGTCAGGTTCCTGATGGTCGCGAACGAACCCGGGTTGTCGCTCGCCTTGTTCATGTTCACCGAGCGCGTGCCCGACGGCAGCGGCGGCGCGCTGACGACCGGCATGGCAATCGGGTCGGTGCGGCGGACGACGCGCCCGAGCTCGGCGCCGCCGCCGATGGTCACGTAGTGGTGGTTCGGCGTGGCCGCACCGTCACCGTCGACCGTGCCGGCATAGGTCGTCGGCACGCCGTGCAGCCGCACCTTCGGCGTGCCGGCGATGAACAGGTCGCCGACGATTTCAGCGCCGCCGTTGATGATGACGTTCGAGCCGGTCAGCACCTGCACCGAACCCACCGTCTCGCTCTGGCCGTTGAAGATGGCCTGCTTGCGGACCACGGCGCCGGCGCCCGGCCCCTCGATGCTGCAGATCGGCGGGGTGATGATCACCAGCGCCGTCGCCGACGCCGCCGTGTGGTTGCCATCGCCCGGGAACGTGCAGGTGGCGGTGTAGGTGCCCTCGTTCACCGGCACACCAGGACCCGGCGTGTAGGTGATCGTCCCCGGCAGCGGGCCGAGCGGGCCGTTGACGACGCAGGCGGCCGCGTGCGGTTCGCCGTCGTATTCGAACTCGCCGCCCAGCACCTGCACCACCGGCGCGGCCTTCTCGATCACGAACGTGCCGGGCACGTAGCTGATGGCGTAGTTGCCCAGGCCGTCACCGACGACGGTGGCCGTCGTCGCATACGGGCCGGCGTCGTCGCCGGGCGCGCGTGTCGCAGAGAACGTCAGGCCTCCGAGCTCCGCGGGCAGGAACCCGGTTGACGTGACGGCAATCGGCCCCGGGTCGGGGGTGCCGTAGACCTTGCTGCCACCACCAGCGGTCACCGTGACCGGCCGCGCCAGGATCGTCAGGTTGGCGCCCTGGTAGGTCAGCACGTAGTTGTCGCCCGCGCTCAGCGTGTTCTGGCCAATCGGGAACGTGCCGATATTGGTGCCCGGCAGGCGCGAGAGCTCGCCGGTGAGGCTGTCGTCCCCGACCAGGCTGCCGCTGGTGACCTGGTAGGTGAGCACCGGGTCAGCATCGCCGTAGTACTTGCTCTTCGGATCGGCCGTCACCGTGATCGCGATCTTCTGCACCTTCACGGTCGTCTTCTTCGTGAACGGACCGTCGTAGTTCGGGTCTTCCGGCACCGAGCAGGTGACCTCGTAGTCGCCCGCGTTCACCGGCGCATCGGCCGACGGGCCGTAGACCGTGCCGTTGACGCCGACGTAGCTCAGCGTCCCGGTCAGGCCATCGGTGATCGTGCAGACGGCGTCCTTCGGCGTCTTGTCGTACGGCTCGTCCACCGGCGGCAGCTCGATCTCGAGCGGCTTCCTGCTCACCGTCAGCGTGCCGTCCAGGTACTCGATCGTGTAGTTCGAGAGGCCCGTGCCGGTCGCCGCGCTCGGGGTGATCGGGTAGCTGCCGGTTCCCACCGGCGCGTTCGCCGCCGCGCCGGCGCTCGTCAGCGTGACCGCGTTGATTCCGTCGCCCGCGATGACCGTCCCGCTCACGCTGAAGAGGGTCGTGCCGAGCGTCAGCGCCTCGCCGTAGGTCTTCGACCGGTCGTCGGCCGTCACCGTGAGCGCCAGCTTGCCGACCTTCACCGTCGTCGTCTTCGTGAACGGACCCTCGTAGTTCGGATCCTCCGGCGTCGAGCAGGTCACCTCGTAGTCGCCTGCGTTCACCGGCGCGTCCGCCGACGGGCCGTAGACCGTGCCGTTGATGCCGACGTAGCTCAGCGTGCCCGCCAGGCCATCGGTGATCGAGCAGCTCGTGTTCTTCGGCGTGCCGTCGTACGGCTCGTCCACCGGCGGCAGCTCGATCACGACCTGCTTCTTGTTCACCGTCAGCGTGCCATCCAAATAGCTGATGGTGTAGTTCGCCAGGCCGGTGCCGGTCGCCGCGCTCGGGGCGATCGGGTAGCTGCCGGTCCCCACCGGGGCGTTGGCCGCCGCACCGGCGCTGGTCAGCGTCGCGGCGTCAACCGAGTCGCCGCTCACCAGGGTGCCACTTACGCTGAACGCGGTGGTGCCGAGTGTCAGCGCCTCGCCGTAGATCTTCGACCGGTCGTTCGCCGTGACGCTGAGCGGGAGCTTGTCCACCTTGACGGTGGTCGTCTTCGTGAACGGACCCTCGTAGTTCGGATCCTCCGGCGTCGAGCAGGTCACCTCGTAGTCGCCCGCGTTCACCGGCGCCGAGGCCGACGGGCCGTAGACCGTGCCGTTGACGCCGACGTAGCTCAGCGTGCCCGCCAGGCCGTCAGTGATGGTGCACGACGTGTCTTTCGGCGTGCCGTCGTACGGCTCGTCCACCGGCGGCAGCTCGATCACGACCTGCTTCTTGTTCACCGTCAGCGTGCCATCCAGGTAGCTGATGGTGTAGTTCGCCAGGCCGGTGCCGGTCGCCGCGCTCGGGGTGATCGGATAGCTGCCCGTCCCCACCGGGGCGTTGGCCGCCGCGCCCGCGCTGGTCAGCGTCACCGCGTTGACCGCGTCACCGGCGATGACCGTGCCGCTCACCGTGAAGGCGGTGGTGCCGAGCGTCAGCTCGTCGCCGAACGTCTTCGACCGGTTGTCGGCCGTCACGCTCAGCGGCAGCTTGCCGACCTTCACCGTGGTCGTCTTCGTGAACGGACCCTCGTAGTTCGGATCCTCCGGCGTCGAGCAGGTCACCTCGTAGTCGCCCGCGGCGGTCGGAGCGACAGCCGTCGGCCCGTAGACCGTGCTGTTGACGCCGACGTAGCTCAAGGTGCCGGCCAGGCCATCCGTGATCGTGCAGCTCGTGTTCTTCGGCGTGCCGTCGTATGGCTCGTCCACCGGCGGCAGCTCGATCACGACCTGCTTCTTGTTCACCGTCAGCGTGCCATCCAGGTACTCCATGGCGTAGTTCGAGAGGCCCACGCCCAAAGCATCCGAGGCGGTGATCGGGTAGGTGCCGGTGCCTACCGGAGCGTTGGCCGCGGCGCCCGCGCTGGTGAGGGTCACCGTCGCCAGGCTGTCGCCGTCAACGAACGTGCCAGCCACGCTGAACGCGGTGTTCCCGAGCAGCAGGGCCTCGCCGTAGGTCTTCGACCGGTCGTCGGCGGTGACCGTCAGCGGCCGCTTCGTGATGTTCGCGGTGGTCGTCGCCGTCGCCGCTGCGAGCGCGTAGTTCACGGCGTCGTAGCCGGCCAGCTCCACGTCAGCCGTCACGGTCTTGCCGTTGCCTGCAGCGGCGGTGTCGAACTGGCCGTTCGAGGCCGACACCGCCACGTCGTCGCCGGCGATGACGCCCGCAAGCGTCGCGTCGGTGATCGTCGCCGCGGTCGTGCCGTCGTAGACCTTGTCGTTGGCGGTGATGCTCACCGTGAGCGCCAGCGGCGTGATGTCCGCCAGGTCTGTCGCCGTGGCGTTGACCGTGTAGTTCCCCTGGTCGCCGCCACCCAGCGTCACGCTGGCCGACACCGTCTTCTCGTCGCCCACGTTCTTGTCGGCGAAGTCCGCGCCGCCCACCGTGGCGGTCACGTCATCACCCGCGATGATGCCGGTCAGCGAGGCACCGCCCGCCAGCGTCGCCGCCGTGGTGCCGTCGTAGACCTTGTCATTCGCCGTGATGCTGGCCGTCAGCGCCAGCGGCGTGATGTCCGCCAGGGCGGCCGCGCTCGCGTTGACGGTGTAGTTGGCCTGGTCGGCGCCGCTCAGGGTCAGGCTCGCGGTGACCGTCTTCTCATCGCCGACGTTCTTGTCGCCGAACGTCGCGGTGCCCACGGCCGCCGTGACATCGTCACCCGCGATGACGCCGGCAAGGTTCGCACCACCCGTCAGCGTGGCCGCGGTGGTCCCGTCGTAGACCTTGTCGTTGGCCGTGATGCTCGCCGTCAGCGCCAGCGGCGTGATGTCCGCCAGATCCGTTGCCGAGGCATTGACCGTGTAGTTCGCCTGGTCGGCACCGCCGAGCGTCAGGCTCGCCGTGACCGTCTTCTCGTCGCCGACGTTCTTGTCGCCGAAGGTCGCCGCGCCCACCGAGGCTGTGACGTCGTCTCCGGCGATCACGCCCGTGAGGTTCGCACCGCCCGTCAGCGTGGCCGCGTTCGTCCCGTCGTAGACCTTGTCGTTGGCGGTGATGCTCGCGGTCAGCGCCAGCGGCGTGATGTCCGCCAGGTCGGTCGCGTTCGCGTTGACGGTGTAGTTGGCCTGGTCGGCACCGCTCAGCGTCAGGCTCGCGGTCACGGTCTTCTCGTCGCCGACGTTCTTGTCGCCGAAGGTCGCTGCGCCCACCGTGGCCGTGACGTCGTCGCCGGCGATGACGCCGGAGAGGTTCGCGCCGCCCGTCAGCTGCGCGGCAGCCGTGCCGTCGTAGACCTTGTCGTTGGCCGTGATGCTGGCCGTCAGCGCCAGCGGCGTGATGTCCGCCAGGTCGGTCGCGTTGGCATTCACCGTGTAGTTGGCCTGGTCGGCGCCGCTCAGCGTCAGGCTCGCGGTCACGGTCTTCTCGTCGCCCACGTTCTTGTCGCCGAACGTCGCGCTGCCCACGGCCGCCGTGACATCGTCACCCGCGATGACGCCGGCAAGGTTCGCGCCGCCGGTTAAGGTTGCCGCGGTGGTCCCGTCGTAGACCTTGTCGTTGGCCGTGATGCTGGCCGTCAGCGCCAGCGGCGTGATGTCCGCCAGATCCGTTGCCGAGGCATTGACCGTGTAGTTCGCCTGGTCGGCACCGCCGAGCGTCAGGCTCGCCGTCACCGTCTTCTCATCGCCGACGTTCTTGTTGTCGAACGTCGCGCCGCCAACGGCTGCGGTCACGTCATCGCCCGCGATCACACCGGTGAGGTTCGCGCCGCCCGTCAGCGTGGCCGCGTTCGTCCCGTCGTAGACCTTGTCGTTGGCCGTGATGCTGGCGGTCAGCGCCAGCGGCGTGATGTCCGCCAGGTCCGTCGCCGAGCCGCTGAAGCTGTAGTTGCCCTGATCCGCGCCGCTCAGCGTCAGGTTGGCGGTGACCGTCTTCTCGTCACCGACGTTCTTGTCGCCGAAGGTCGCCGCGCCCACCGAGGCAGTGACGTCGTCTCCGGCGATCACGCCGGTGAGGTTCGCGCCGCCCGTCAGCGTGGCCGCGTTCGTCCCGTCGTAGGCCTTGTCGTTGGCCGTGATGCTGGCCGTCAGCGCCAGCGGCGTGATGTCGGCCAGGTCCGTCGCGGTCGCGTTGACCGCGTAGTTCGCCTGGTCGGCGCCGCCGAGCGTCAGGCTCGCCGTGACCGTCTTCTCGTCGCCCACGTTCTTGTCCGAGAACGTGGCGCTGCCCGCCGTGGCCGTGACGTCGTCGCCGGCGATGACGCCCGTGAGGTTCGCGCCGCCCGTCAGCGTCGCCGCCGCGGTGCCGTCGTAGACCTTGTCGTTGGCCGTGATGTTCGCCATCAGCGCCAGCGGCGTGATGTCGGCCAGATCCGTGGCGTTGGCATTCACCGTGTAGTTGCCCTGGTCGGCGCCGCCGAGCGTCAGGCTCGCCGTCACCGTCTTCTCATCGCCGACGTTCTTGTTGTCGAACGTCGCGCCGCCAACGGCTGCGGTCACGTCATCGCCCGCGATCACACCGATGAGGTT
>JBFWUM010000076.1:0-5522 GCA_050247255.1 Vicinamibacterales bacterium
GGCCGGCCGCCGGGCGTAGTGTCCCGCCATGAGCGAATCAGGACGCCGCCGCTTTCTCCATGCGCTGGCCGCCGGGATGGCCGCCGTCAGCGCGCCGGGTGTGTTCGCGCAGCAGTTGAAGGAGACGGCCACCACGACCGAAGGGCCGTTCTATCCGGACCGGATGCCGCTCGACACGGACAATGACCTGCTGATCCTCAACGATGCGATCACGCCGGCCGTTGGCGAAATCACCTACCTGACGGGGCGCGTGCTGACGCCGTCAGGCCAGCCGATGCGCAATGCCTTCGTCGAAATCTGGCAGGCCGACACCACGGGGTCCTACATCCACACCGGCGGCCGCCAGCCGACGGGGCACGACCGCAACTTCCAGGGCTACGGCCGGTTCCTCACCGACGCGCGCGGACAGTATTTCTTCCGCACCATCAAGCCGGTGGACTACACGCTGCAGGGGATCTTCCGCACTGCGCACATCCACGTCGCGGTGAGCCAGGCGGGGAAGCGGTTGTTCACGACGCAGATGCTGGTGAAGGACCATCCCGCCAACGCCAAGGACGGGATCATGCGGCGGATGGATCCGGCGGCGCTGGCGACGATCCTCGTCCCGTTCACGCCGCTCCCGGGATCGCGGTTGAAGGAGCTGACGGCGAACTTCGAAATCGTCCTCGGGCGCACGGCGGTGGAAGGCGAGGACGGCGTGCTGCGCGGCGTGCCGAAGTCCGAGGTCCAGCAGCGCCGCCCGAGCTGAGGCGCTGCCGGTGCGCGCCTGAGCTCGGGCGGAACTGAAGTTCCGCAGCTACATCAACGACCGATCATCCGCGCCACGAAACCAGACACGTCGTGGAAGTCGGCGGTGTCCTGCCGCAACGCCTTGCGCGTCACCATGGGTGTGACGATCCGGCTCCCGCCGGGCCGCACAATCCTCGCCGTCTCCGGCAGCGGCGCCAGCGGCTCGGTGGCCGGCACATCCAGCCGCGGCTGGGTCGCCGTCAGGAACGACTCGAAGCTGTGTGAGCTGGCGACACGATCGCTGAGGAACGGCTTGTCAGCGCCGCAGAAGCGCGCGAGCACGGTTTTCAGGATCGAGCAGTGATCCAGGACGACATCGGGCCCCTTGCCCGGCGGGACCCACGGCGAGACGACGAACGTCGGCACGCGCACGCCGTAGGGGATCTCCATCGCCGGCGGCAGGTCTGGCCGCGTGTCCTCGGAGTCGTCCGCTGACACCAGTTCCGCCGTCGCAATCGAGCCGATGTCGGCGAGCGACCCGATCCCGACGTGCCGCCCTGGCCCGACTGTCCCGACCGTCCCTGTCCCTGCCGCTCCTCCCGGTTGCCCGGCGACCTCCAGGTCGTGCACTTCGATGTCAGGGTTGATCACGAACCCTGACCGGCGGACGACGTCGGCGATCGGCGGAATCACGTGGTCGTACAAGCCACCGTGCTCGTCGTAGGTGATGAGCAGCAGCGTCTTCCGCCAGATCGCCGGGTTCGACCGCAGCGCCTCGTAGACGCGCCGGATGAACGCCTGTCCCCGCCACATGTCGGCGTCGGGATGATCGTCATCCTGCGGGTGATGATGCATGGCCGGCTCGATGGCAGTGAACGACGGCAGGTTGCCGGCGGCGATGTCCGACTCCAGCCGCGCCAGCGGCACGATGTCGACGTTGTTGGTCGCGTAGCGCGCGAACATCCGGAGCATGGTCACCGACGGCGCCGACTCGTAGACGCGCCAGCTCACCCCGCGCTTGGTGAGCACGTCGTAGATGGTCTCGGCCCGCGACAGCAGGAAGTTGTCGCCGTGGTTGTTGCGGATGATCGGCACCCCTAGCCGGTCGAACTGCACGTCGCCGGTCAGCGAGTACATCCGGTTCGGCAGCGTCGGCCCGGGATGCGAGCAGTAGTAGCGATCGCTGTAGGCGTAGTGCGCCGCCAGGTGCCCGTAGATCGGCAGGTCCTCGGCGTCGTAGAAACCGAGCACATCGTCCGGGACGAGGCCGTCCGGGCGCGGGTCGGCGGCGTAGTCGCGGCCGGGATCATCCTTCAAGCGCTTGTCCCGGAAGTTATCGACGAACCCCTTTGGACTCGTGATCTTCCGCCCCTCAGCCCCGTCCGGGCCATCGGCGCGGACCCCCAGTTGCTCGGCCACATCGTCCAGCTCGTGGCCGATGCCTTTCGGGATGCGCGTCCGCTTTCCGACCTCGTTCAGGGCGAACTTGCCCTCCTCCCTGAGCAGGCGAATCTTGTGCTGCCCTTCCGCTGCTTCCGCGGCCTCGACGAGGGCGTCGGTGAGCCCCTCGGCGCCGTCGTTGATGTCGCCGCGCGCCCGATACCCGAGCACGTGGTCGTAGGAGCGGTTCTCCATCATCACGACGACGATGTGGTCGATCTTGCTGGTGAGGTTGTCGGCAGCCCACGTGTCGCCGAGCACCGGCGGCTTGAAGCGGATGGCCTGCGGCCCTTCGATCATCACGGTGCGGCCAATGGCCTCGGAGTAGTTCTTCCGCGGCCTTGGGTCGGGCTCGGTGGGAGCGATGTGCTCAAAGACAATGTCGCTGCCTTCGAAGCGGATCGATCGATACGTCAGGTGCGTGCCGAAAATCATCATCAGGATCTTCGACGCCAGCGCCGGATCGTCGAACAGGTCCTTCACCGCCTCGGCGATCTCGTCGTTGACGATGTCTTCCACCATGTCGTCGACGACGGCCGCCGTGATGCCGCCGACGATGCCACCGAGCGCCACGACCATCGCCGCGACGACGGCGGTGCTCATGTCGATGTCGAACGGATCGTCGGACACCCAGGTGACCACGCGCGGCGTGCCGTCGGGATCGAGACGGACGCCGACCTCGAGGGCCGCGTGCCCGTTGCGCAGCCGGGCCCTGGCCAGGGTGAGCCCGTTCCAGGCCACGCGCAGGCTGCCGGTCGCCCGGATCCCGAGCCGCACGCACGGAGTGCCGGCGCCGAGCCCCTGCCCCGGACCGACGGTGACGTCGATCCCTTCGAGCTGGAGCGACGAGGCGTCGAGCTCGATGCCGTGCTCGCGGTTGCGGTCGGCCTTGTAAAGGGTGAACGGCTGGTTCGGCACGATGTCGGTGGATTCGCCGACCTTCTTCAGCTGCTTGTCGAGCAGGCCGTGCATCTCGATCGTTTCGGCCGCGGTGACATCGGTCACCGTCATCCGCACGCGGATCTCGTCTTCGACGTTCTCTCCCTTCACCTGGATGAACCTGCCTTCCGGACCGATCAGGGCAAGCACGCGATCGTGCAGGGTCGCGGTGCTGATGCGTCCCTGCGCGCGGACGGTCGCGGTGACGCGGAATGGACGGAGGGACGTGGGGTTTCGCGGCGTGACCTGCAGGGTCCACTGCCGCACCGCGCCGCCTGGGCCGCGCGACTTGCCGATGGCCGCAAGCGGAATCGGGTGGCGAAGCTGCTTGTCCGTGGTGGTCGCGACCCGCACGCCGTCGGGATCGATCAGCGTCATCGAGCCGCGCCAGCGCTCGAGCGGCGACGGCGCGATGATGTCCGCGACGAACTCGCCGACCCTGAGGAGGTCGAACGGGAACGACTGCTCGGTGCCAGGGAGCAGCGCCGAGGTGACGAGCGGCGGCGCGCTTTGCGACGCCACCGTCTCGAACACCGAGAGGTGGATCAGCCCCTCGGGATCGGACACGGTCTCGTTGAGCGCCGGGTTCGGCACGTAGGTCTTGCTCGTGCCGGTCAGCTTGTAGCGCCAGTGGCCGATGGGCGTCCCTCGAAGATCGCGGAACTTCTTCAGGTCGGCGAGGGTGACCTCGCCCTTGGTGAACGGCTTGCCGTCGGGCGAGAAGATCGTCAGCGTCAGCGGAATGCCTTCAAGGACGACCGACACCCCGTTGTGCAGCGGCGTCGGCGGGCCGCTTGGGTTGTGCGGATCGAACCCGCCGGGATCGTCGATGCCGCCGGGGGGCCGCGGCGGGGTCGTGTCGGGCGTGTCGATCCGCGTGCGGTGGCGTACGGTCGCGTGCGCCACGCGATCGAGACGCCCCGGGTACAGCACGTGGAACGTTCCCTGCGCTTCCACCGTGAAGAAGATGCCTTGCGGCGTGTCGTGCGTGTCTGGCGCGAGCCGCTCTGAAACCAGGACGTGCTGGAGGTTGAAGGGCATGACGGCCTCTCGTGGTTAGTCGGTTAAGCGGGGAGAGGGGGCCGGCTTGAGCCGGCCTTTACAAACAGGGATCACGCGAGCAGGCTCCCGCCCGTCGCCAGCGTGTGGCTGACGCGCACGAACTCGTCGTCGACATCGCCCGTGATGAGATCCGCGGCGTTGCGCACGCGCACGTCGCGCAGCATGTAGAAATTCAGGTTGGCCCGCTGCCGGCCGCCCACGGTCTCGGGCACGCCGTGAAGAATGCCCAACCTTCGGCTGCACGCGTCGTCTCGCCACGCGGCAAGGGCGGCGCGGCCGCGTTCCTCGACGGCAATGTGGGTGAGCGCGAACTGGTCGGCGGGCTCCTCGCGGGCGACGCGAGCGGCAATGGCCGGCAACGCCTTGTCGAGACTTCCTTGCTGCACCACGAGGTCGTAGAGCGAGCAGACGCAGCGCAGGTGGTCGATGGCGAGGTCGGGCCGGAGCTGCCGGAGCTGGTCGATCGACCGCAGCATGCGTCGGCCGTAGTCGGAGAGGATGCGCTCGACCATGATGGCGCGGAAGCGCTCGACGCTGCCGACGCGCCGCAGGTACCCCTTCCAGGGCTCGACGACGTCGTGGGCGCCGCGGCCGGTGCTGATGCCGTTGGCCCAGGCCACCTGTTGCGCGCGCGACATGTCGAGTACGCGCAGCCACTCGTCGTAATCGTCCGGATCGTCGAAGCAGGCGGCGAGCGCGGCTTCGTCGGCGGCCTGGAAGGCGCGAAAGAGCGGGACGAGGGTGCCGGTGCCGAAGTTGACCTGCGCCGGGCCGAAGGAGAGGCCGGCGCCGTCGAAGTTGCCGGTGACCTGCTGGAACTTGTCGCCGGCGGTCTCGAAGGCGGCGGTGACGGCAAAGGCGGTCTCGAGCGCCTGCTCGAGATCGATCGGCGGCATCCGGAGGGGATCGTCAATCGCCACGCGAACCGTGCCGCCTGGGTCGGACCGGACCACCGCAGAGAGGCCGTCGGGAGCGACTTCAACAACCTTCAGCGGAACGCCGAGGCGGTTGCGGAGCAGCTGCAGGCTCGACACGAGCTCGCGGTGCACGCGCACCGATCCGTTGGGTCGGCGGAATTCCCTGAGCCGGAAGCCAGGTGTGAGTCGTCGGTTGCCGTCGCCGCCGACGACGAAGCCGCCATCCCAGTCGACGGTCCACATGACGAGCGCGACGGTAACACCGGCTCGTCCGATTTCATCTCGACGGTATGGCGTCTCAGCTCATCTCTATTGCACACTTTCTTTGTCCTGGAGCAGAGTCGCATTGACTCTGCTGCGCAGTAGAGAGAGCATCCCGCCCACACAGGATCGACTCGGCGGTTTTCCCCCCGCTCCCGCGCCGATGCGTGACAG
>JBFWUM010000076.1:5622-12467 GCA_050247255.1 Vicinamibacterales bacterium
TCTATTGCACACTTTCTTTGTCCTGGAGCAGAGTCGCATTGACTCTGCTGCGCAGTAGAGAGAGCATCCCGCCCACACAGGATCGACTCGGCGGTTTTCCCCCCGCTCCCGCGCCGATGCGTGACAGGCCCGTTGAGGTCTGCAGGGGAGAGCCATGGCCAAGAAGAAGGCTGCGCCGAAGAAGAAGACCGCCGCAAAGAAGAAGACCGTCGCGAAACCCGCGCGCACACGGACTCCCCTTGAACAGGGGCGCGTCATCGTCGAGCCAGCCGGCGGACGGGTCATCGACGTCGGCCCGGTCGACCTTGGCACACGGCGTCCTGTCGCGCAGAAGCATCTCGGCAACTTCTTCGATACGGATCGCGCGGGCCAGCCGGTAGTCCGACCGGACGACCTGCTCGCGCTGCGCGTCGAGCTGCGCAACCTCACGGTCACGCCAGGCTCGCCGCCGCGCGTGAAGAAGACGGGCAACGCCGCGGCCTACCTGGTGCTGCACTTCCCGCCGCAGGCGATCACCGAAGAGACGTTCTTCGAAACGCGGCCACCGGGGACCAAGGACCCGAAGCGCCCGGACGGCAGCGACGACAAGCCGAGCCCGGCCGGCAGCGATCCGCTCACCGGTCCGCCGGTGCGGGCGCGCGTCTCGGGCGAATCGCGCCTCTCCTTCATCGTCCCCAACGGCTTCGAGGCCGACTACACGCTGGAAGGCATCCTGGGGGCGGTCGAGCAGCTGGAACTGTCGGTGCCGGCCAACGCGCTGCCGCCAGGCTCGGGCCAGCGCTTCGTGAAGTTCCAGGATCTCTTCGTCACCGACGTGCGCAAACTGGCGCCGGCCGCGCGCGCCGCGCTGGCCAGCTTCGCCGCCCGCAACGTGCGGCTGGCCGCCATCGACGGCGACATGACGACGGTGGCGATGCGGCAGGCGGTGGGGGGCCACGGCGTCGCCGCGATCAAGCCGGAAGCGGAGGTCATCGACATCGGCGTCCGGCCCGGGCTGCCGGAGGTGATCCGCGTCAAGCCGAAGCCGGCGGCGCCGGGGGCGCACCAGACGGCCATCGAACTCCCGTGGCGGCTGATCATCAGCCCGCACGCCGAGGAGAAGTGGCGCCACAAGAAAGACGCGCTGCCATCGGCGTCGGGCCATACGGAGCTGTGGCACACGCGGATGGACTCGCCCGGGAGCATTCGCGCGGTCTGGGCGCTGACCGGCGAAGGGTCGCCCAAGGCAATGCAGAGCGAGTTTCCGGTGGCGGCCGACCTGCCGGGGCCGAACACGTCGCCGTTCCGGATGCCGCTCGACGACTTCGACCGCTTCCAGATCACCCACCTGTCGTCGAACTTCTCGGTGTCGAACTACGTGCCGAACGCGGTAGGGGCGAACCTGCTGATGCTGTCGTCGCTCGGCGGGTGGCTTGAGTCGCGCGGCGCCTGGGATCCGCCAGGCCTGTCGGTGGAGGAGTGGGTCCACCGCGCGGCGATGGCCCGCGACCACTACGTCCGCGTCGTCTACAAGGGGTTCCTGTTCCCGTTCGGCCACCGCGTCGCGCTGGTGAAGGTGAGCGAGCGCAAGTTCCACAACGGCGCGCGCGATGCGCAGGGGCAGCCGGTCATCGAGCAGGTCAGCGGCAACACCGCCTACCTGCGCCAGCGGCTGTTCATCGTCATCCGCGAGCCGGAGCGGAAGTACGTCGACCCTGGCTTGAGCAACATCGCGGAAACCACGTTTCTGCACCGGCAGTTCCCCTTCACCAGCGTGCGCATCGTGACGAAGGTCACGCCGAACCTGGACAAACCTGACAGCACGCAAAGCCGCATCCTGGTCAACGGCGTCGCCGACCAGCGGCTGTTCTGGCCGTGCGTCAACGAGCAGCCGTTCGAGTTCCAGTGCGTCGGCACCGACCTCGACGGGCGCGCCATCACGTTCTCCATCCCGATGATCTTCATGGACAACACGATGGCCAGCCCGCGCACGAAGCAGGGCAACAAGCTGGTGCCCGACTTCGGCGCCGCCGAGGCCAACGCCCTGATCGCCCGGGCGGCCTGGCGCGATAACAACCGCGCCGATCGCCGCGTGGCCGGCTTCAAGCAGCAGCGGGTGGCAATGGCGGTCAGCCTGAAGGCCGGCGACACCTCCATCCAGGCGGACGAGATCAGCTTCGACGGGTTTGCGGAGGCGGGTAACACGAAGCTGCGCACCTACAGCGACAAGTTGATGCGCCCGGTGTTCTACCCGGCGGTCGAGAACGCCCGCGTGCGCATTGCGGCGCTGTCGCAGCTGACCGGCAGCGCCAGGACCAACAAGGTGGGGTGGAACGCGCATTACCTGGAGCACGGCTTCACGAACAACGAGGGGCAGGTGTTCGTCGACGTCATCTCCGAGCCGGGGATGGCGCAGCTCGATTTCTCGTCGCAGGGCGATCGCTCGGGCGGGTTCATCCAGCCGAACCTGAAGCCGAGCGCCCTGTCGCGCCTCACGGGCCCGGTCACCGGCAACGTCACCAACTTCATCCAGGGCAACCTCGATGGGGCAGATGCGTTCCCGACGTCGCTGTCGGACCTGCCGCTGCCGCTGCTGTTTGGCTGCATCCCGCTGGGGGATGTGATCGAGGCGGTCGCCGGCCTGGCGGGCAAGCCGGAACAGGTGCCGAAGTTCGCGTCGGAGGCGAGCACCCAGGTCGAGGCGTTCATCAACGGCTTGTCGCGCCTCTACCAGTTCGTCTCGGCCATCGCAGACCAGCCGGGGCACATCGCCAAAGCGGCGGCGGAAGCGGTCAAGGCAACGCTCGACGACCTGATCGAGCAGGCGGCGGCCTACCCGGCGTCGCTGGTCAACGACGTCAAGACGCGCATCAACCAGCTGATCACGGCCATCAACGGCGTGGTCTCGCAGGTGGAAACGCTGATCGACAAGACGATCGACGTGGCGGTCGTGCCGGGAGGACTGGGCGGCGCAGTCACCAACCTGCAGAACGCCGTGAACAACCTGCGCACCGCCGCGAACGCGCAGGTGGGCGGCGTGTCGCTGCCGTCGGGGTTCCGGCAGTCGATCCTCCAGGCGGCCAACACGGTGGAGAAGGTGGCGACCGATGTTGCGACCATCACCACGCTGATCACGCAGGGCAAGGCGCTCTTCACCGCGCTTGACGCCATCGTCGGCAAGCCGGAGGAACTGGGCGACCTGCTGTCGAACCCGGGGCTGCTCGAAACACGGCTCAGTGCGGTGAAGACGGCGCTGGCGCCCATCGGCACGACCATCCGCGACAGCCGGCTGCTCGACGGCGCGCCGAAGCAGCAGCTCGTGGATGCCATCGAGACGGTGGTGCAGGTGATCGAGACCTCGGGTCCGCTGCTCCAGCTGCTCGAGATGCTCACCGGCGACGAGCTGACAATCCGCTTCGACTGGAACCCGAAGATCGCCAACTGGGCGCTGCCGGGCGCCGACCCGAACACCGAGGCGCTGTTCCGCGCCAACGACAAGCGCGGCTTCCTGGTGGCGGTCGAAGCGAAGGTCAAGAAGAACGGCGAGAGCGCGCCGAAGATCGGCGTCGTCTGCAGCCTCAAGAGCTTCGACCTGGTGCTGATTGCGCCGGCCAGCTTCATCGAGCTGAACTTCGACAAGATCGAGTTCCGCATCGACAGCGCGGCCAAGATGGACGTGGACGTCCTGCTGGACGACATCAAGTTCGTCGGGCCACTGAGCTTCGTCGAGACGCTGCGCGACCTGATTCCGCTCGACGGCTTCTCGGATCCGCCGTACCTGGACATCACGCCGCAGGGGATCGACAGCGGCTTCTCGCTGGCGCTGCCGAACATCTCGGTTGGCGTCTTCAACCTGAGCAACCTGAGCTTCGGCGCCGGCTTCACGGTGCCGTTCATCGGCCAGCCGCTCAGCGTGCGCTTCAACTTCTGCACGCGCGAGCAGCCGTTCAACCTCACGGTCTCGCTGTTCGGCGGCGGCGGCTTCTTCGGCATCACCCTCGACCCGTCGGGCATCCAGATCCTGGAGGCCTCGTTCGAGTTCGGCGCCAGCATCTCCGTCGACTTCGGCGTCGCCTCCGGCGGCGTCTACGTGATGGCCGGCCTTTACTTCCGGATGGAGAAGACCGCCTGCTCGCTCACCGGCTACTTCCGGCTCGGCGGGCACGTCGACGTGCTGGGCATCATCACCGCTTCGCTCGAGCTCTACCTGGAGCTGCGCTACGAGTTCGAGAGCGGCAAGTGCGTCGGCATGGCGAAGCTGACCATCGAGATCGAGGTGTTCATCTTCTCGGGCAGCGTGACCATCACCTGCGAGCGGAAGTTCGCCGGTTCGAACGGCGACCCGACCTTCCGCGACCTGATGGGCGCCGACCCCTCGCTCGACCTGGTGCAGGAGCTGGCGACGATCGACACGTCCACGGAATACCCGTGGCGCGACTACTGCGAAGCGTTCGCCGCATAGGAGGCAGCAATGGCCACTCAGAAGATTGTCTGGACCGTGTTGCCGCACGGACGCGTGGAAGGCGGCTCCCTCAAGGGACGCACCCGGGTGTCGGTTGTCGTCTCGCCGCGGCTGTCGCCGCAGGCGGCCAACGAGCAGACGCTGCAGGCGTTCGCCGACTGGCGCAACTGGCCCAAGACGCTCGAGACGGTCAAGTTCAAGCTGCGCGTCGGCTCGACGACCGTGGCGCTGGAGCGGATCTCGAAGGCCGATCCCGACCTGTGGGCGCGCCTGCTACCGGAGACCACGCCGGTGGCCGGGTTCGTGTTCCCGGACATGGCCAGGGTCAACCTGCGCTCGTTCCCGGTGCGCAACGTCCTCGGCCTGCTGCGCGCGCACTACGGGGCGCTGGCCGTGAACTCCGGCGGCACGCACCCGACGCTGCTGCCGTGGCGCAACGCGCATCCCACGCTGAAGGGGATGCTCACGCAACTCGGCACGGCGACGCAGACGATCAACCTGGGGGACCGTTCGATCGAGGTGCCGCTTCCCGGGTTCGACCGGTTCTTTGACGATGAGAACCAGGAGGGGATCGAGCAGCGGCTCGGCGACCTGGTGTTCGGGCCGAAGAGTCGCCGGCGCGGGCAGGCGGTCAGCCCGGGGGTTGGTCGCACGGGCGAGCCGACGAAGGCCGATTTCCCCATGCGTGTCCTGCCGCCCGACTGGGTCGCGCCGGCGGCGGCCGGTTCGGCGGCGGCGATCATGTCGCAGTTCAGCACGGCCGGCGAGTACGCGCTCTACCAGGCCAACCGGTTCTATCGCCGCGAGCCGCTGACGCAGGCGCGCCGCGATCAGCTGAAGGCACAGGGGCAGCTTCGCCGGCCGAAGCTGACGAATATTCCCGCATCGCCCACGGTTCCCGACTGGGACTTTCATCGCATCGTCGCCTCATACGCCGACCTGCCGCACGTGCTGCGCTCGCTCGGTCTGGTGATCGACTGCGTGTTGCCTGAGAACTCGCCGGTCGATCAGGCCGTCGGCGCGTCGGCGAACGGGACTGCCGTCGGACTGATGGGACTCGAGGTCATCTGGGGCGATCCGCATGCGCCCGAGGTCGATGCGCGCCCGAGCAGCGCGTGGTACGCCGACAAGCAGCGCTTCACCATGCACGCGCGCACGGAGGATCACGAGCGCGGGATGCTGCGCCTGCGTCACGCCCACGACCGCTGGAACGAGGCGAAGGAAAGCCAGTTCGACGTCTTCCAGGTGGATCCCGACGGCGGCGCGCTGAAGACGGTGGACTACCTGCTGACGGCGCAGAACCTGGTCGCGAAGAGCCTGGCGCTCGGGAAGCCTGGCAACGTCACCTACACGACCGGCGACAAGCAGCCGGTGGCGGCGCTGCGCTCCGGCGGCCTCGGCGTGTCGCGCCACGGGCGCGCGGAACTGGTGGCGGAGAGCGCCGCGTCGGCGGCGCTGAAGAACCCGATTCTCGATGCGGGCGGGCCTGCAACCACGAACGTGGTGCTGTTTGCCGAAGACGTGCTGCGCGGCTATCGCGTGGACGTGCAGCCGATGGCGGGCGCCAGCGGAACCTGGCATTCGCTCTGCCGCCGCCAGGGGACATATCGCGTTACGGGCGCGACCGGGACTGAAGTCCCGGGCTCCGAGGCCGGGACTAAAGTCCCGGGCTCCGATGCGGAGGACGAGGGCTACGTCAAGGGGGCCTCGACGACGACGACGGCGGATGCCGCGACTAACGGCGCCGATCCGGACGACCACTACCTGCACGAGACGATGTTCAAGTGGGCCGGGTGGAGCCTGGTGGCGCCGCGTCCGGGACGGACGCTTCGGGCGAGGGTCGATCCGAACTCCAACGTGCAGGGCGAGGTGCCCGAGGAGGTGACCGACGAACCGCCGGCCGGCAAGGGCAACGGGCTCGCCGTCACGTTCGAAGCAGCGAAGGGGAGTCTCCCGCGCTTGCGCTTCGGCATCCCCTACCGCTTCCGCGCCCGCATTGTCGACCTCGCGGGCAATAGCCTGAAGTGGAACGACCCGTCGCTGGAGCAGGATCCCGATGTGACGCAGCCGGTGACCTATGCGCGGTTCGAGCCAGTCGACCCGCCGGCGCTGGTGCAGCGCGCCCGCGTCAGTGAAGGGGAATCGCTGGAGCGGATGGTGATCCGCAGCAACTGGGACGAGGACGCGGCGGAATATCTCGACTCGGAGGCGTTTGCCGAAGCGACGGAGCTGCCGGCATCCGCCGACTTCGAGTACACCGCGGTGAACGAGCGGCATGTGGTGCCGCCGAAGGCGTCGCAGCTGCAGTGCGAGCAGCACGCGCAGTTCGACCCGCTGTTTGCCGACCCGGCGAGCATCAAGAAGGGCTACGAGATTGCGGCACGGGAGGCCGGCACGCTCTACG
>JBFWUM010000077.1:0-12449 GCA_050247255.1 Vicinamibacterales bacterium
CGGCGCGCTCGAGCACCTGGTCGAACTGCGCGACCGCTTCCTCGTGGCGTCCCAGACCGGCGAGCGCCGCGGCGTAGTGATACCGCGCCTCGATGCCGGCGGGGCTGTCGGGATAGGCATCCGCCGCCGCCTTCACCTTCGGCAGCGCCGCCTCGAGCTTGGCTTCCTGCGTGGCAAACGATCCGGTTGCGCCGAGGGTCGCCGCTGCCGGCAGGCTCCCGTCGTCGCCGCCCGCCTGCACCGACAGCGGGACGACCGGCGCGTTCAGGGCCACCTTCGCCTCGGCAAGCAGATCCTCGCCGCGCGTGTCGGTCCGGCCGCTGAGCACGACATACAGGCCGATGCCGGCTGCGACGACAACCGCGGCCACGACTCCGAGAACGACCTGCGACTTGTGCGTCTCGAAGAAGTCGGTGGCCGCCGCCAGCGTGTGCGCCAGCTCGTTTTCCTTCAGGTGATGACGTTCAGTTCTCTTCATTGGCTATCGCGACTGTGCGCTCTTCCCATTTTGAATTTTGCATTTTGAATTTTGAATTCAAAATGGCGTCCCCGGGCGGACTCGAACCGCCGGCCTGTCGCTTAGGAGGCGACCGCTCTATCCAACTGAGCTACGGGAACGTCACCTCATTTTAATACTGCAGGACCGAATAAACCTTTGTCCCGGCAAGCTTTGCCTTCCCCTCGAGGGCCAGCAGCTCGATCAGGAACGCCAGGCCGTGCAGGTCGCCGCCCAGCCGATTGACCAGCTGCACGGCAGCGGCCGCCGTCCCGCCGGTGGCCAGCACGTCGTCGACGATCAGCACCCGCTGCCCCTTGGCCACGGCGTCCTCGTGTATCTCGAGGGCGTCGGTCCCGTATTCGAGGGCGTAGGTTTCCTTGACCGCCTTCGCCGGCAATTTGCCTGGCTTCCGGATTGGAATGAAGCCGGCGCCAATCCGCTGCGCGACCGCGCCGCCGAGGATGAACCCGCGGCTCTCGATGCCGACGACGACGTCGATTCCCTGCCCCTGGAACGGCGTGGCGAGCAGGTCGATCGTCGTCTGGAAGCCCTGCGGATCGCGCAGCAGCGTGGTGATGTCGTAGAAGAGGATCCCGGCTTTCGGGAAGTCGGGCACGTGGCGAATACGCTGCTTCAGGTCCATGCGATCCATCAATGGCGAATTGAAAACGTCTTGTAGGCGCCCGACGGTGGTTCGTCAGCGCACTCCACATCGGTGACGCGCGCCCCGGCAGGTCCGGTACGCAGCGCACGCTCGACACGCGTGACCGCGTCGATGTCCCCCTCGACAAACGCCTCGACGGTGCCGTCGGGCCTGTTCATCACGTAGCCCGTGACCCCTTCGCGGGCGGCAGCCGACTGCGCGAACCAGCGGAAACCGACGCCCTGGACACTGCCGGCGATCACGAAGCGCCGCGCCACTCGCATGGGGAACGCCCGATTATACTTGCCCGCATGAAGACGATGGCGGCCTTGATGCTGTTGCTCGCGGCGGCGCCCGCCGCCGCGCAGGCGCCCGCGGCAGCGACGCCGCAGGTGCGGGCGCTGCGGTGCTTTGCCGCGGCCCACACCCTGAACGAGCTGATCGACGTCTCGGTCCGCAACCTGGCGCTCGTCGCCAACACCGCCACGCAAGGCGCCGGCGCCGAGCAGCAGCAGGTGATGATGGGCATGCTGGCGTCGGGCACGCTCGCCGATCAACAGGCGGCGCTCGACCTGGCCGAGCAGCTCGAACTGTGCGTGGCGGCGGCGGTGGCGGCCGCCGCGCCGGATGCCGCGGCGCTCGAAGTGGCCCGGCTGCTCGCCGCGGAAACGCAGTACGGCATCGACTCGGCCAACGGCTTCAGCAGCGACTTCGAGCGCGTGGCGCCGGCCATCAACCGCGTGCTCGCCGCGGCCAACGACCCGGGGCTGCAAGCGGCGGCCAACGGCACCTATTCGCAGTTCGGGCGCACGATCAGCGACACGCTGCACCGGGTGCGCCTCGCCGTCTCGGAATTATTGGAGAAGAGTCGCTAGCGGAGGAACGTGAACTTCGCCATGCCCGATGTGCCGCTGCCCCAGGGCCAGAGCAGCACGCCGTTGGTCGGGCGAGCGGTCGCAACGACGCGCACGTAGTACTCGCGATTCGGCTCGAGGATGTTCGTGTCGAACAGCGGCAGGCGCCGGAACGTCGTCATCCACTCGCGCACGAGCGCATCGTCACTGGTGACTTCCGACTTCTCGACGCGGCCGTCCAGCGTGCGCACGAGCGTGGCCTGACGGGTCAGGTTGTCGTACTCGACGCTGTTGGTGACCACCGCGGTGGCGATGGTCCGGTCAACCCAGGCCGGTACATCCAGCCGCAGCTCCACGTTGTAGGTAAAGGTGGTCTTGAGGCCCGACTGAATGGCGTCTTTCACCTGCTCGGTGAAACCGTCGGTCAGCTCGAAGGTGACCAGCACGTTGTCGTCGCGAACCAGCGGGACAATGCGGAGCCCCTCGGCGGCCTGAACCGTGACGACGGCCGCCAACACGAGGAGAATCCCCCACCGGACCTGTGCCAGAACGAGACGCATCAGTAGTTTCCGCGCCACTCTAGCACAAAGGCTGCCGCCGCCACCACAACTATTCGCCCTCTAATGCTATGATTCTGCAGAGGTTTCGGGGTACACCTCATCATCATGCGCGGTCCTGGGATCCGTGTCGCTGCGGCCTTGCTGGCGGCGTTGAGCGCCGTCGTGTTCGAGGTCCGTCCGCACGCCCAGGCGGCGCTGACGTCCGGACTCTTCGAGCGCTACGTCGAGGCGTTGCGGCAGGAGTACGGCATCCCCGGCATGTCGGTCGTTGTCCTGCAAAACGGCGCGGCGGTCACCAGCAGCGGGTTCGGCTTTGCGAACGTGGCCGGTGCAGTGCGCGCGCGCGACGACACGCCCTACCCCATCGCCAACCTCACCGAAACCATTGGCGCGGCGGTCACCCTGCGGCAGTGCATGGACTATCGCCGTATCGAGCTCGACGATCGCGTCATCCGGTGGTCGCCGTTTCCCGACGGGTCGGCCACCTTCGCCAACGTCCTCGGGCACATGGACGCGGCCGGCCGCTACGACTACAACCCGTCGCGGTTCGCGCTGCTCGGCGAGGCGGCCTCGGAATGCGCGATCGAAGAGTACCCTGTGCTGGTGGCACGGCTGCTCGAGGAAGCGGCGATGACGCGCTCGGTGCCCGGCCGCGAGGTGGTCGACGCCCCGCTCTCATCGCTGTTCGTCGACGCGGAACTGGCGCGCTACCGCGCCGTGCTCGCAGATGTCGCCACGCCCTACCGTGTCACCGGCACGACGGCGACGCGCAGCGACTACTCCCCGGGCGCCATGAGCGCCGCTGACGGCGTGATCACGACGGCGGTTGACCTGGCACGCTTCCACAGCCGGCTCGACGAGGGGCTGATCGTCTCGCGGGAGCTGCTGCAGGAGAACCTCGTGCCGCCCGCGGCGCTCGGCTGGTTCGTTTACAACTACAACGGCGCGCCGCTGCTCTGGCACTACGGCGTCGTGCGCGACGCCTACTCGTCTCTGGTCGTGAAGGTGCCGAGCCGGCGGCTGACGCTGATCATGCTGGCCAACAGCGATCGCCTGGCCACGTCCCTGAGCCGATCGCAACCCGACCCAACCGTCTCGGTCTTCGTCAAGACCTTCCTCCGCATCTTCGTCGGTTGATGCAATTCGCGCTGGCCCTGGTCGTGCTGCTGCTGGCCCCGGCCGCGGCGGCCGCCGACTGGCTCATCACCCCGTTCGTCGGCACGACGTTCAGCGGCTCGCGCACCATCGTGCTCGCGTCGCCGGACGCCGGAAGCCGGAAGTTCACGTTTGGCGGCGCCTTCGGCGTCCTCAGCGACGACGTCTTTGGCCTCGAGGTGTCAGCCACGCGGACGCCGCGCTTCTTCGAGAGCGACACGGCGTTGAACCTGGCGCGGTCGAGCAGCATCTCCACGCTCACCGGTCGTGTACTTGCCGCCGTGCCGCAGGCGATCACCGGCTACTCGCTCAGGCCGTACCTGGCTGGCGGCCTCGGGCTGATGCACGCCGCCAGCACCGATCCGCTCGACATCGTCTCGCTCGACAGCAACGTCCTGGCGCTCGACCTCGGTGGCGGGGCCATCGGCATGTTGTCGGACCGTTCGGGCCTGCGGTTCGACCTGCGCCACTACCGCAGTCTCGAGCCGGATCCGCAGGCCGAGGCGCTGCCGGACACCTCTCCCCGCCTCAGCTTCTGGCTGGCCAGCCTTGGGGTCGTTTTCCGGTTCTAGCCGCCTTCGCCAAGGCTACGGCGGGCCGGGGGCTGGTCGCATCCTTGCACTGGGTAACGGCATGACAGCACGAATGTCCACCTGGCACTTCAAATCCGTCATCGCGTCGGCCGCGGTCGTGGCGATGCTGGCTTCGGGCTCCGCCCAGACCCGGGTGGTGCCGCCCGACAACCAGTACTCGCCGCAGGAAGACGTCCAGCTCGGGCAGGAAGCCGCCGCCCAGGCGCGGAAGGAGCTGCCACTGCTCGACGATGCGCTGGTTGACGAGTGGGTCGAGGACATCGGCGAGCGGCTCATCGCCGCCATGCCGGCGGAGCTGCGTCACCCCGAGTTCCGCTACTCCTTCGACCAGGTCAACCAGAAGGAGATCAACGCCTTTGCACTCCCCGGCGGCCCGATGTTCCTGAACCGCGGGATGATCGAGGCGGCCAAGACCGAAGGCGAGGTGGCCGGCGTGATGGCGCACGAGTTGAGCCACGTCGCGCTCCGGCACGGGACGGCGCAGGCCACCAAGGGCGAGAAGTTCCAGATTGGGGCCGTGGCCGGGCAGATCCTCGGCGCCATCGTCGGCGGCACCGCCGGCAGCATCATCGCCCAGGGGTCGCAGTTCGGGCTCGGCGCCTATTTCCTGAAATACGGGCGCGAATACGAGACCCAGGCCGACATCCTCGGCGCGCAGATCATGGCGCGCGCCGGCTACGACCCGCGCGAGATGGCCAACATGTTCCGCACCATCGAGGCGGAAGGAGGCGGCGGCGGGCCGGAGTGGCTGAGCAGCCACCCGAACCCGGGCAACCGCTACAACGCGATTAACCGGGAGGCGCAGAGCCTGCGCGTGGTGAACCCGCGGACGACCGGCGAGTTCGACGACGTGCAGGCGCGGCTCGACCGGCTGTCGCCCGCCTACACTGCCGAGCAGATCGCGCAGATGCAGGAGACCGGGCGCGTCGACAACGGTTCAGTGGGGACCTCCGGACGTCGCACGGTGCAGGTCGCGTCGCCGTCCACGCGGTACCAGACCTACCAGGCCGGCAACGCGCTCCGGATCAGCGTCCCCGGTAACTGGGCGCAGTTCGGCGGCGGGAACAACACCGTGACCTATGCGCCGGAGGGAGCGTTCTTCCAGGGCCAGGGGGGCGGCACCGCGTTCACCCACGGGGTGCAGCTCGGCGTCACCCAGGGAACGGGCAACCTGCAGCGCGACACGCAGGCGCTGCTGCGGGCGTTCGCGCAGTCGAATCCGCAGCTCCAGCAGTCGGGCGGCGCGCGTCGCGACAACGTCGGCGGCCGCACCGGGTTGACCGTCACGCTGGCCAACGTCTCGGACGTCACCGGGCAGCGCGAGGTCATCCAGCTGTCGACGACCCAGCTGCGCGACAACTCGCTGCTCTACGTCATCGGCGTGGCGCCGCAGGCCGAGGCGAACGCCTACGTCGACGCGTTCGCCCGGGTCCGCCAGAACCTCCGCATCAACGACCGCTAGCTACTGCGGGAAGCGGCCCGTCGCGACGAGGAGATCGAGCCTCGCGCGGCGGACCGCATCCTCGGCGATCGCCGCCGTCGTCTCGGCATCCCGCGCCCGGCGCTGCGCATCCACCACCTCGATGTTCGTCGTCGCCCCGGCGCGGAAGGCGACGTCGGTGATCTGCAGCACCTCTTCAGCCTGGGCGGCAGCGGCACGGGCGCGCTCGAGGGCACGTTCGGTCAGGCGGACGGCTTCGCGCGCCGTCCGGATCTCGGCGCTCGCCTGCCGCTCCACCGCCTCGCGCTCGCTCTGCACGGTGGTGAGCAGCGCCTGCCGCTCACGCTTGAGGCCCGCGCGCTGCCCGAACTCGAAGACCGGGACCGAGAAGACGACCGAGGCGCGCCACGACCGCGACTGCGCGAACAGCCCGGACGGCGCCAGCACCTGCGGCTGAAACAGCGCGGTGACCGACGGGAGATATTCACGCCAGGTGTCGTTGAGCACCCGGGCTGCGGCGGCCTGGCGCGCCAGCGCGAGGCGCAGATCGACGCGGCCGGTGGCCAGCGTCTGCTCGGTCCCGGCCTCGGTGAGCTCGCTGCTCACGTCGAACTCCGGCTCCGTGGCCGCGTCAACCGGTCCGGTAGCCGCGACCAGCACACCCAGCGCTTCCTGGGCGCGGCGAATGGCGAGCTGCGCGTCCTCGACACGCGCCTCCACCGCTGACAGCTCCTGTTGCGCCCGCAGCATGTTCAGCCGGCTCCCCAGGCCGCCCTGCAGCCGCTGGTCGGCGTACTGGAAGTGGGCATTGGCGTTTTCGCGCGCCCGCTCGTTGAGCTCGAGCACGCGCCGCTGCGCGATGATCACCAGGTACGCCTGCGCCGTGGCCATGGCGACCTGGCGGCGCACGTCGGCCGCCCCGGCCTGCGCCACCAGCACCTGGTCGGCTGCCTGCGCGCGCTCGGCCCAGCGGACCGGCGCCAGGATCGGCGCGCTGAAGGTCGCCGCCGTGGTCGTCTGGGTACGCGGGTTGATGCTGCTGCCGGCGAACTCGGTCACCGGGTCGATGATGTTGGTGGTGAACGTGGCGTCGAGCGCCGGCAGCGAGCGTGACCGCACCTGCTGGAGCAGCGCTTCGGCGCGCAGAATGCCCGCCGCCGCCTGCTCAATGCCGGGGTTCGCCGACGTCGCCCGGCGGATCGCCTCGTCGAACGTGATCGCCTCGATGGTCTGCGACGCGGCCGGGCGTGCCAACAATCCCACCGTGACGAGCAGCAGCGCCACGACCCTCGGACCTCCGGACCCTCGAACCATCGGCCCCTTACGCATTCCGCACCACCTTCCCGCGGAGCGTCTGGACCACGACATAGAGAATCGGGATGAACAGGATGTTCAGGAAGGTCGCGAAGAACATCCCGCCGGCCACCGCGGTGCCGACCGAATGGCGTCCTTCCTGCCCGGCGCCGCCGGCGAAGACCAGCGGCATGACGCCGAGGATGAACGCCAGCGAGGTCATCAGGATCGGCCGGAGGCGCAGCCGCGCCGCCTCGATGGCCGCCTCGAGCACGCTCAGTCCCTTCGCGCGCATCTGCTCGGCGAACTCCACGATCAGGATCGAGTTCTTTGCGGCCAGACCGATGAGCATGACCAGGCCGACCTGGCAGTAGATGTCGTTCTGCAGCCCGCGCGCCCATTGCGCCGACAGCGCGCCCAGCACCGCCAGCGGCACGCCGAGCAGGACGATGAACGGCAGCACCAGCGACTCGTACTGCGCCGCCAGCACCAGGTAGACCAGCAGGATGGCCAGGCCGAAGATCGCCGCCGACTGGCCGCCCGCCTTGATCTCCTCGAGCGAGATGCCGGACCAGGCAATGCCGTAGCCCTGGGGCAGCGCCTCGGCCGCGAGCCGCTCCATCTCGGCGATCGCCTCGCCCGAACTGGCGCCAGGCGCGGCCGCGCCGTTGATGGTGGCCGAGCGGAACATGTTGAAGTGGCTGATCACCTGTGCCCCGGTCGTCTCGCGCATCCGCACGACGCTGGCCAGCGGCACCATGTCGCCGGCCACCGTGCGCGCGTAGTACTGACCGAGCGCCTGCGGGTCCGAGCGGAACGCCTTGTCGGCCTGCACGTACACCCGGTAGGCGCGGTTGTTGAAGTCGAAGTCGTTGACGTACGCCGACCCGAGGTAGATCTGCAGCGCGCTGGTAACTTCGCCGATCGGCAGCCCGAGCGCCTGCGCCTTCTCGCGGTCGATGTCGACGGCGAGCTGCGGCTCGTTGGCGGTGAAGCCGCTGAACAGGCCGGCGACGACCGACGACTGCTGCGACGCGCCGACCAGCGCCTGCGTCGCGCCGCTGAGCCCCTCGATCGGCCGGCCGCCGCCCTGGTCGAGCACCTCGATCGAGAAGCCGCCGAAGTTGCCGAGACCCTGGATCGAGGGCGGCGCGAACGGGATGACGAGCGCGCTCTGGATGCCGAACAGCGGCCCGCGGATGCGCGGGATCAGCTGCTGGATGCGGCGTGCCGCCTCCTCGCGCTCCTCGAACGGCTTGAGCAGCGTGAAGACCAGGCCGGCGTTCGGGGCGCTGCCGGCAAAGCTGAACCCGGCGATCGAGAACACCGTCTCGACCTCAGGCTGCGCCGCCATCACCCGTTCGACCTCGGTGAGCACGTTGGTCGTGTACTCGAGCGAGGCGCCGGCGGGCGCCTGGACGAGGGTGATGAAGTAGCCGGCGTCCTCCTCGGGCAGGAAGGCGCGCGGCACGCGCGCGTAGACGTAGTAGGTCGCGCCGAGCAGGCCGATGAACACGACGACCGCCGCCCACCGGAACCGCATGATGCCGCGCACGACGCGGACGTAGGCGTCGGTCCCGGCGTGGATGACGCGCTCGACGCCGCCGAAGAACTTCCCCTTGCCGAGCGGGTCGTGCTTCAGCAGCAGCGCCGAGAGCGCCGGCGTGAGCGTCAGCGCGTTGAAGGCCGAGATCGTCACCGCGAAGGCGATGGTCAGCGCGAACTGCGAATAGAGGCGGCCGGTCGTGCCCGGGAAGAACGCCACCGGCACGAACACCGCGACCAGCACCAGGGCCACGGCGATCACCGCGCCGAACACCTCGCGCATGGCGTCTGATGCCGCCGTCAGCGCGTCCTTCTTGTAGTCCTGGATGTGGCGCTCGATGTTCTCGATCACCACGATCGCGTCGTCGACGACGATGCCCGTGGCGAGGACGATGGCGAAGAGCGTCAGCGTGTTGATCGAGAACCCCATCAGGTTGACGAACGCGAACGCGCCGACGAGCGACACCGGCAGCGTCAACGCCGGAATCAGCGTGGCGCGCCAGCTTTGCAGGAAGAAGAACATGACCAGCACGACCAGGCCGACCGCCTCGAGGATGGTGGTCACCACCTCGGCGATCGATTCCTCGACGACCGTCGTCGTGTCGAAGGCGACGCGGTACTCGAGTCCCGGCGGGAACGACTGGCTCAGGCGCTGGAGCTCCGCGTCGATCCCCTCCTTCACGTCGAGGGCGTTTGCCGTGGGCAGCGCGCTGATGCCGAAGCCATTCGCCTCGATCCCCTGGAAGCGGAGCACCGACGAGTAGGTCTCGGCGCCGAGCTCCACGGTGCCGATGTCCGACACCCGGACCAGCGTGCCGTCGCTGCTGGCGCGGACCACCACGTTCTCGAACTCGCTGCGCTCGCGCAGCCGGCCGGCGGCGCGCACGCTCAGCTGGTAGGTCTGACCGCTGCGCGCCGGCGCATCGCCGATGCTGCCGGCGGCCACGGTGACGTTCTGCTCGCGCAGCGCGTTGACGACGTCGCCGGCGGTCAGGCCGCGGGCGGCGAGGCGCGCCGGGTTGAGCCAGAGCCGCATCGAGTACTTGCGCTCGCCGAACATCTGCACGTCGGCGACGCCCGGCACGCGCTTGAGCGCGTCCCGGATGTAGAGGTCGATGTAGTTGGACAGGAACTGCGCGTCGTACTGGCCGTTGCGGGCGTACATCCCGATGGCGAGGATGAAGTTGCCCGAGACCTTCTGCACCGAGACGCCGATCTGCCGCACTTCGGCCGGCAGCCGGCCGAGCGCCTGGTTGACGCGGTTCTGCACGTCGAGCGCCGCGATGTCCGGGTCGCGGGTGACGTCGAACGTGACGGTGATCTGGCTGAAGCCGCTGTTGGAGCTCTGCGAGGACATGTAGAGCATGCCCTCGACGCCGTTGATGGCCTGTTCCAGCGGCGTCGTCACCGCTGTCTCGACCGTCTCGGCGTTGGCGCCGGTATAGATGGCCGTCACCGCCACCGACGGCGGCGCCACCTCGGGGTACTGCGCGATCGGCATGGTCGGGATCGAGAGCGCCCCGGCCAGCATGATGACGAGCGAGCAGACGCCGGCCAGGATCGGCCGCTTGATGAAGGTGTCGACGAACATGCCTACTGCACCGCGACCGGGGCGCCGTCCATCAGCTTCTGCATATTGGTAACGACCACCCGGTCCCCTTCCTTCAGGCCGCTGGTGACGATGTACTCGTCCTCGACCAGCTCGCCGACGCTGACCGGGGTCTGGCGGGCGATCGTCCCCTGTTCGCCGTCCTGCACCGTGAACAGGAAGTACTGGCCGGCAATGCGCGACACCGCCACCATCGGCACGGTGAGCCGCGGCTCGTTGGTCCAGATGACGCGCGCGCGGACGTACTGCTGCACCCGCAGGCCCGGCATCGGCCGGGTGATCGCCGCCTTCGCCAGCACCGACTGCGTCGCGTCGCCGGCGCGCGGCGCCACGAACGAAATCCGCTCCGTGCCGATCACCGCGCCGCTGGCGTCGAGCAGCTCCACGTCGAGCCCGGTCCGGAGCGCCGCTGACCGCTCGAGCGGCACCTGGATGTAGGCCTCGAGCCCCTGGGCCGCGTCGATGGTGGTGATCTCCGTCGACGGCGTCACGCGGTCGCCCTGCCGCACCGGGATCTCGCCCACGACGCCGGCCGCGGGAGCGTCGACGCGGTAGTAGGCGAGCTGCACCTGCTCCTCGCGGATCAGCGAGCCGAGCGCCTCGAGCTGCGCCTGCGCCGTCTTCGCCGCCGCCTCCGCCTGCTCGAGCTCGGCGCGGCTCACGGCGCCGGCCTCGAACAGCTTCTGCATGCGCGCCAGCTGCTGCTGCGCGTAGGCGACGTCGGCCTCGCGCGCCGCCTGCTGCGCCTGCGCGGCGGTGAGGCTGGCCTGCTGCCGGTCGGGATCGATCTGGGCAAGCGGCTGCCCCGCCCGGACGCGGTCACCGGCCTTGACGAAGATCTGCCGGAGGATGCCTTCGACCTGCGGCTGGACCGTCGTCGAGCGCAGCGACTGGATGGTCGCGACGTACTCCGACGTCTGCGGCACCGGCTTCGGCGCCATCGTCACCACCTGGACGTCGGTCGGTGGAAACGCCGCGCCGGCGGCCTCGGGCTGGGACGCGCCGCCGCCGCACGCGGCAACGGCCAGGGCAATACACAAATAGAAGAATGGGCGCATGTCTCGTCTGTTGGTTGTTGGGGAAGCGATGATTGTAGCTTGGACGCGCGCTGCCGGCTATACGGTCCCGGCAGGGGTCGACATCCGGCGCACCGCGGCCAGCAGCGCCGAGCCGACGAACGGCTTGGCCAGGAACAGCGCCTCGCCGCGCTCGACGTCCGGCAGCGCGGCAGCGTCGCGGAAGCCCGACATATAGACCACCCGGACGTCCGGCCGGCGTGCCCGGACGCGGTCGGCCAGCTCAGGCCCGCGCGCCCCCGGCATGACAATGTCGGTCAGCAGCACGTCGATGCACCCCTCGTGGGCCGCGGCCACGCGCTCCGCCTCCACCCCATCGCCCGCTTCGATGACCGCGAAGCCGGCGCGCCGCAGCATCGCCGCCGCCAGCGTCCGCACGCTCGGCTCGTCGTCGACGACGAGCACGGTGGCCGGGCCGTCGCGGTGCGCCTCGCCGTCCGGCTGCGCCGGCGCGGCGTCGGGCGCAGTGGATGCGACGAGGGCCGGCAGGAAGATGCGGAACGTGCTGCCCTGGCCGGGCACGCTGACGACGTCGATCTCTCCGCCGCTCTGCGTGACGAAGCCGTAGATCATCGACAGGCCGAGGCCGGTGCCGCCCGCCTCCTGCCTGGTCGTGAAGAAGGGCTCGAAGATCCGTTCGCGCAGGTCCAGCGGGACGCCGACGCCGTGGTCCTCGACCTCGAGGAGCGCGCCGGCGCGGCCGCGCCGCTCGGCGGCGCTGGCGCGCACACGGATCGCGCCGCCCCCGGGCATGGCGTCGCGCGCGTTGATGACCAGGTTGAGCACCATCTGCTCGACCTGGCCGCGGTCGGCCACGACCTGCGGCCGCGGCTCGCCGGCGGACACCTCGAGGCGGTAGTCGGGCCCGATGAGGCGCGTCAGCATCGACCCCATGCCCGCGACGACGCCGGCGAGATCCACAGCCTCCGGCTGCAGCACCTGGTTGCGGCTGAACGCCAGCAGCTGCCGCGTGAACCGCTGGCCGCGATCGCCGGCGTCGATGATCTCGTCGAGCGCCTGGCGACGGGGGTCATCGGGCGCCGTGACCTCGAGCAGGTAACCGGCATTGCCGATCATGGCGGTGAGCAGGTTGTTGAAGTCGTGGGCGATGCCGCCGGCCAGGCGGCCGAGCGCCTCCATGCGCTGCGCCTGCTGCTGCGCCTGGCGGCTCGAGCGCTGCG
>JBFWUM010000078.1:0-12096 GCA_050247255.1 Vicinamibacterales bacterium
CAGTACATCAACGAGTTCGGCAAGGTCATCGCCAACGCCGACACGATCATCCTGCCGAGCAACGTTGCCGACGTGGCGTCGATGATCACGACCGCCATGCAGGTGGTCAACCAGCGGAAGGCCTAGCGCCCGCATGGACACACTGCACGGCTGGATCCTCGCAGCCGACACCTTCGTCTGGGGACCGCCGCTGCTCGTCCTGCTGTTCGGGACCCACATCTTCCTCACCATCCGCACCGGCGTCATGCAGCGCCACCTGTTCACCGCGATCAGGCTGTCGGTGACGGCGGAGCAGGGGGCCGCGGGTGACGTCAGCCCGTTCGCCGCGTTGACGACGGCGCTGGCCGCCACCATCGGCACCGGCAACATCGTCGGCGTCGCGACCGCGGTGAGCCTGGGCGGGCCGGGGGCGGTGCTCTGGATGTGGCTGACCGGCGTCCTCGGCATGGCGACGAAATACAGCGAGGCGCTGCTGGCCGTGAAGTACCGCGTCAGGACGGCCGACGGCACCATGCTCGGCGGCCCGATGTACGCGCTCGAGAAGGGGCTCGGGCTGAAGTGGCTGGCGGTCCTGTTCGCGCTGTTCACCGTGATCGCCTCGTTCGGCATCGGCAACATGGTCCAGGCGAACTCGATCTCGACGCTGGCGGCCAGCACGATGGGCATCGGTGTGCAGATCACCGGCGTCGTCCTCATGCTGCTCACGGCGGTCGTCATCCTCGGCGGACTGAAATCGATCGCCAGGGTCTGCGAGCTGCTGGTGCCGTTCATGGCGATCGGCTACGTTGCCGGCTGTCTCGCCATCCTGGCGGCGAACTCGAGCCTGCTGTGGCCCGCCGTGCAGTTGATCGTCTCGAGCGCCTTCAGCCCCACGGCGGCGGCGGGTGGGTTCATCGGCGCCACGGTGGTCACAGCGGCCCGTTACGGCGTGGCCCGGGGCCTCTTCTCCAACGAGTCCGGGCTCGGCTCCGCGCCGATTGTCGCGGCGGCGGCACAAAGCCGGAACCCGGTGCGGCAGGCGCTCGTCTCGGCGACCGGCACCTTCTGGGACACGGTGGTGGTGTGCCTGCTGTCAGGCCTCGTCATCGTGACGTCCATCCTCGGGCAGCCGGAGATCGGCGCACTGACCGGCGCGGAGCTCACGGCTGCCGCCTTCCGCGAGGCGCTGCCCACGTTCGGGCCGCTGCTGCTGACGTTCGGGCTGCTGACGTTCGTCTTCTCGACAATCCTCGGCTGGTCGTACTACGGCGAACGCGCGGCTGAGTACCTGTGGGGCAAGCGGATGATCCTTCCGTACCGCCTGCTCTGGGTGCTGGCCGTCTACGCCGGGTCGGTCGCGTCGCTCAACTTCGTCTGGGACTTTTCCGACCTCGCCAACGGCCTGATGGCCGTCCCCAACCTGGTGGCGCTCCTCCTGCTCTCGAACGTCGTGGCCGCCGACACGCGCCGCTACCTGGCGAGCGGCAATCTGGAGATGACGGGCGACTAGCGATCGTCTGTAAGTAGTAGAATCAAGGCACTTTGCGCAAGATTCTGGTGGCCAACCGCGGCGAGATCGCGGTGCGGATCATCCGCGCGTGCCGGGACATGGGCATTGCCACGGTCGCGGTCTACTCCGAGTGCGATCGCGCCGCCCGCCACGTTCGCATGGCGGACGAGGCGTATGCGATCGGCTCGAGCGCGCCCGGCGACAGCTACCTGCGCATCGACCGCATCGTCGACGCCGCGACGGCGAGCGGGGCGGATGCGGTGCATCCCGGTTATGGCTTCCTCGCCGAGAATGCCGGCCTCGCGGCGGCGTGCGCAGATGCCGGCCTCACGTTCATCGGCCCGAGTACAGCGGCCATCGAGCTGATGGGGAGCAAGACCGCGGCGCGCGCCGCGGCGGTGGCCGCCGGCGTGCCGGTCGTTCCCGGCACCGAGGCGTCGATTGCCGCGGACGTTCCGGACAGCGACATCGCCGCGGTGGCGGCGCGCATTGGCTACCCGGTGATGATCAAGGCGGTCGCCGGCGGCGGCGGCAAGGGGATGCGGGTCGTGGCCAGCGAGGCGGAGCTCGCCGGCGCCGTCCGCGCGGCACGCTCCGAGGCGCAGTCGTCGTTTGGCGACGCGGCCGTCTACCTGGAGCGCCGGCTGATCCGCCCGCGTCACGTCGAGGTCCAGGTGCTCGCCGACCATCGCGGCACGGTCGTGCCGTTCGTCGAGCGCGAGTGCTCCATCCAGCGCCGTCACCAGAAGGTTGTCGAGGAAACGCCGTCGGTGGCCGTGTCGCCATCGCTGCGCCAGCGCATGCTCGACGCGGCCGCCGCTGTGGCGCGCCATGCCGGGTACACCAACGCCGGGACGATCGAGTTTCTGCTCGATGAAACGGGGGAGTTCTACTTCCTCGAGATGAACACGCGGCTGCAGGTCGAGCACCCGATCACCGAGATGGTGACCGGCATCGACCTCGTGCAGTGGCAGATCAGGATCGCGCGCGGCGAGCGGCTGGATGCCGGGACTGAAGTCCCGGGCTCGGGGATTGACGCGGCCGCCGTTCGCAGCGCCCGCGGCCATGCCATCGAATGCCGCATCTATGCCGAGGACCCGGACGCCGGCTTCCTGCCGTCGCCCGGCCGCATCGCCGGGCTGCGCGTCCCCGGCGGCCCGGGCATTCGCGATGACAGCGGCGCCGAAGCGGGGGACACCATCCCGATCTTCTACGACCCGCTGGTGTCGAAGCTGATTGCGTGGGGCGCCGACCGGTCGCAGGCGATCCGCCGGATGGCCCGCGCGCTCGGCGAATACGACGTCGTGGGAATCCGCACGACGCTCCCGTTTTTCCGCTGGCTGCTGGCGCAGCCGGCGTTCCATGAGGGGGAGTTTCACACCGGCTATCTGGACGAGCTCTTGCAGCAGCGGGCCGGCGAGCCATTTTCCGCGGCCGATCTGTCCCTCGAAGAGGTCGCAGCGGTCGCCGCCGCCCTCTACGTGAGCCGCCGGTCCGCCTTCGCGCCTGACCGGCGCTTCGGCGAGACGGCCCCGAGCCTGTGGAAGGAACGGGGCCGGGCTGAGGGACTGCGCGGGTGAAGCTGGCGGTCGAGGTCGGCGGACGCTCGCGGACGGTCGAGATTCGCCGGGGCAACGGCAGCGAGGTCATCGAGGTCGATGGCCGGCGCGTCGAGATCGATCTGGTTGAGGGGGACCACGGCTGGTCGATGCTCCTCGGTCGGAATAGCTACCAGGTGGCGTGTGCGGACGAGGCCGGCGGCGTCACCATGGTGCACGTCAACGGCCGGGCCATCCCGGCGGTCGTGACCGGCGCCGGCCACTTTGGCGCCGCGGCGCGGCGGGCGCGTGGTGTGCCCGCCGGCGGCGACGGGCCGCAGCGGCTGGTCGCGCCGATGCCGGGGCGCATCGTCAAGCTGCTCGCGCAGCCGGGCGAGGACGTGGCGGCGCGGCAGGGGATCGTGGTGATCGAGGCGATGAAGATGGAGAACGAGCTCCGCTCGCCGAAGGCCGGCACGGTCCGCGAGATTACGGTGAAGGAAGGCGCGTCCGTCGAGGCGGGCGCGGTGCTGGCGATCGTCGAATGAAGCGCATTCTCGGACACCCGATCACGCAGCGGACGCGCACCATCGTGCGGCGCGTCGTGATCACGTGCGCCGTCATCCTGGCCGTCGCCTTGGTCACGACGCTCACCGTCGACCTCGGCCCGGCGCTGCGCGAGCAGGCCGAGCGCGGCGGCTCCGCCTACATCCAGCGGCCGATGCGCATCGGCCGCCTCGGCGTCCTGCTCTGGCGCGGCCGCTTCTTCGTCGAGGACCTGGTCATCGAGGGGCTCACGCCCGAATCGCGCCCGTTCCTCACGGCGAAGCGCATCGACATCTCCATGCCGTGGAGCACGCTGTTCAACCGCCGCGTCGTCTTTGATGCCATCGAGATGACCGACTGGCGGATGTACGTCGAGACGCTGCCCGACGGCCGCCACAACTTCCCGAAGTTCACGCGCGACACGCCGCGCCAGCGCAGCGCCTGGACGACGACCCTCCAGTACGTGCGCGCCCATCGCGGCGAGTTCATGTACGAGGACCACGGCACGCCGTGGAGCGTCGTCTCGCGCAACCTCGACGTCATCGTCGCGCGGCCGACGAGCGAGTACCGCGGATCGGCGAGCTTCTCGAACGGCACCGTGCTCATCCAGGAGTACGAGCCGATGCGCGCCGACATGGAGACGACCTTCCGCATCGTCGACGGCACGATCGTCCTCGACGACATCGACCTGCGGACCGACGGCGCGGTCTCGCGGCTGACCGGCGTGGTCGACGCCGCCCGCTGGCCGGAGCAGACGTACCAGATCCAGTCGCACTACGACTTCCCGACGATGCGGAAGATCTTCTTCGCCCGCGACAACTTCGAGCTGTCGGGGGAAGGGGATTTCACCGGCACGTTCCACCTGTTCCGCGAGGTGATCGACGGCCGCTCGCGCACGGGACGCGAGCTGCAGGGGACGTTCACGAGCCGTGAGCTCGGCGTTGACGACTACCGTTTCCAGGACCTGAACGGGCAGGTCCGCTGGGTGCCTGAATCGCTCAAGGTGACCGACGCGTCCGCCTCGCTCTATGGCGGCACAGCGGACTTCACCTACACCATGGCGCCACTCGGCGATCGCGCGGTACGCCCAACCTACGCCTTCGACGCGCAGTACGCCGACGTCGACCTGAACAGGTTCACCGACTTCCTCGAGCTGCGCGGCATCCGGCTGGCCGGCCGGGCGTCGGGCCGCAACCTGCTCGAGTGGCCGTCCGGCCAGTTTGCGCAGGCGAGGGGCGCCGGCGACGTCCACGTCACGCCTCCGGCCGGCCGCCGCGTCATGACCCGCGTGCCGCTCGCCGAGATTTCCCCCGGGGTGGACGAGGCCGTGCCGCTGGCGCTCTTCGATCGCACACCGCTCGTCGCCCCGGTCCCGGTCGCCGCCGACCTCTCCTATTCGTACAACGCGGACGATGTGGAGCTGACGGCCGGCCGCTTCGCGACGCCGGAGACCTTCGTGGAGTTCGAGGGGCGCACGGCCTATGGCGAGGCGTCGCTCATCCCCTTCCACGTCACCAGCGCCGACTGGCAGGCGAGCGACCGTTTCCTGGCCGGCCTGATGACGGCCTTCGGGGCGCCGACCAGCGCCATCCCGATCGGCGGCTACGGCACGTTCGACGGGACGATGGAGGGGAGCTTCGGGCAGCCGCGGATCACCGGCATGTTTGCCGGCGAGCGGATGCGCGCCTTCGACGTCGTCTGGGGCTCGGCGCGCGGCGGCGTCGTCATCGAGAACAGCTACGCCGACGTGAGCGACGTGGTGATCAGCGCCGGCGACTCGCAAATCACCACCAGCGGGCGCTTCTCGCTCGGCTATCCCCGCCGCGACGGCGGCGAGGAGATCAACGCCATCGTCCGCATCATCCGGCGGCCGCTCGTCGACCTGAAGCATGCCTTCGAGCTGGACGATTACGACGTCGAGGGACTCTTCTCGGGCGAGTTCCACGTCTACGGCCGCTACACCGCGCCGCTCGGCTTCGGCAACATGGCGATCGTCGACGGCGTGGCCTACGGTGAAGCGTTCCAGACGGCGCAGGCCGGGCTGCGGCTGGAAGGCGAGGGGGTGCGGCTCGACAACATCGCCATCGTCAAGAGCAGCGGCCGCGGCACCGGCGCCGCCTACGTCGGCTTCGACGGCACCTACTCGTTCAACTTCGACGCCGAGCGCATCCCGGTGGGCTCGCTGGCCCTCGCCTCCGGCGCGAGCACCCCGCCGCTCTCCGGCGTCCTCGACTTCGCGGCCAGCGGCAGCGGCACCTTCGACGTGCCGCGCTACGACGTCCGCGGCACGGTGCGCGACCTGTTCGTCGGCGACGAAGGCATCGGGCAGGTGGCGGGGCAGATCAACATCAACGGCGACCTGCTGACGACGCGCATCGAAGCGGCGTCGCCGCGCCTGGCCGTGTCGGGCTCGGGCCAGGTGGAGCTGTCGGCGATGGACGCCGACCTGCTGTTCAACGTCGCCGACACCTCGCTGGATCCCTACATCCGCGCCTTCCAGCCGGACCTGTCGCCGTTCACCAGCGCCATTGCCAGCGGCAACATCCGCGTCACCGGGCCGCTCAACAACATCGACGAGCTGCTGGTGGAGACGACGGTCGATCGGCTGGAGATCCGCTTCTTCGACTACCGCATCGTCAACGCGCAGCCGATCGAGCTGGCGCTCGACCGCCACTCCATTCGCGTGCCCGACCTGCGGCTGGTGGGCGAGGATACCGAGCTGAACGTCTCGGGGGTCGTCAACCTGCACGACGAGCGGATCGCCATGCGCGCCGACGGCACCGCGAACTTCGGCATCCTGCAGGGGTTGATGCCGAACATCCGGAGCTCGGGCCGCGCCGTGGTCGCGGCAACCTTCGAGGGGCCGATGCGCGACCCGCTCGTCAACGGGACGATGACGCTCGACAACGGGCGGCTGCGGCACTTTGACCTGCCGCACGCGCTGGAGAACGTGTCGGGTGTCATCCGCTTCGACTCGCGCGGCATCCAGCTCGACGAGTTGACGGCGCGGCTGGGCGGCGGTCCGGTGCAGTTCAGCGGCGGCATCGGCATCGAGTCGTACCGGCCCGGACGCATCGACATGACGCTCGGCGGCCAGAACATGCGGCTGCGCTTCCCGGAGGGGATGACCTCGCTCGTCGACGCGGAGCTGACGCTGCAGGGCACCATGCAGAACGCCACGCTCGGCGGCAACGTCACGGTCCGCAACGCCGTCTATCGCGGCCGGTTCGACACCGGCGGCGCCGGCGCGCTGGCGCTGGCCGGCAGCGTGACCAACACGACCGCGCCGCTGCAGCAGACGCTGCCGCTGCGCTACGACGTCCGCATCAGCGTGCCGTCGACGCTGCGTATCGAGAACAACACCATGCAGCTCGAGGCCAACGCCGACCTGCAGCTGCGCGGCACGTTCGACCGGCCGCTGCTCATCGGCCGCGCCGACATCACCCGCGGCGACGTGACGTTCGAGGGGCGCCGCTACCAGGTGACCCGCGGCACGCTCGACTTCAACAACCCGACGCGCATCGATCCGTTCTTCGACGTGGAGCTGGAAACGCGCGTACGGGTGCCGGATCAGACCTACCGGGTGACGGCCCGCGCCGTCGGCACCATCGACCGCTTCACCCCGGAGTTCACCTCCGATCCGCCGCTGTCGGAGGTCGAGGTGCTGAGCCTGCTGTTCGGCGACGTCTCGCCGGGGCAGGACGTCGAGTTCCGGCAGTACGCCGCGGTGACGCCGCAGCAGCAGCTGCTGCGCGAGCGGGCCACGCGCGCGCTGACCGGCACCCTGTCCGCGGAGGTGGGCCGCGTCGTGGAGCAGACGTTCGGCGTCGACACGTTCCAGCTGACGCCGTCACTCGTGGATCCGAACGCCCAGTCGTCGCGTCTCGACCCGGCGGCCCGGCTGACCATCGGCAAGCGGCTGTCGGACCGGATCTACCTGACCTACTCGCGCAGCCTCTCCTCGTCGACGCGCGACCAGATCATCCTGCTCGAATACGATCAGACGGATCGGTTCTCGTGGATCCTGTCGCGGAACGAGGACCGGACGTATGCGCTGGACGTCAGGGTGAGACACGTATTTTGATGAATTCAGAATTCAGAATTCAGAATTCAGAATGGCGGAGGCGGATGGTGTTCGTCATTCTGCATTCTGCATTCTGCATTGTGAATTTCCTCCCAGCGCCAGCGACCGCGCAGACTCCAGCGGTCGTCGAGGTCGTCGTGGAGCAGGAAGGCGCCCCGGTCACCGACCCTGTCATCCGCAGTTTGCTGAAGACCACGCCGGGCGCGCCGCTGGACATGCGGGATGTCCGCGAGTCGATCTCGCACTTCATGTCGCTCAACCGCTACGAGGACGTGCAGGTCTTCCAGGAAGACGCGGGCGGCGGCGTGCGGCTGCGCTACGTGCTGACCCCGGCGCACCCGATCGATCGCCTCGAGTTCCGCGGCTCGCTCGGCCTCGGCGAGTCGGCGCTGCGTGACGCGCTTGTCGCCCGCTTCGGCCCCGGTGCGGTGAACGCGCGGGCCGAGGAACTGCAGCGCGAGCTGCTCCGGCTCTACCGCGACCACGGCTACGTGTCGGCCACCGTCACGCCGCGCGTCGAGCAGACGCACATGCCCGACCGCGCGTCGCTGGTGTTCGACATTGCCGCCGGTCCGCGCGCGGCCATCGCCAGCCTCGATCTCGACACCGTGCCGCTGGACCTGCGCGGCACGGTGGTCGACGCGGCGGGGCTCCGCGAGGGCCAACCGTACGACGCAGCGGCCATCCAGGCGGCGCTCGATCGGCAGCAGGCGGCGCTGCGGGCGCGCGGCTACTACCAGGCGCAGGCGGTGCACTTTGCCACGTTCGATCCGGCCGGAGGCGCGCGGGTGGCGGTCACGCTGGATCGGGGCCCGCTCATCTCCGTCGCGTTCGAGGGCGACCCGCTAACCGAAGACGAGCGCGAGCGGCTGGTGCCGATCGAGGCCGAGGCCTCTGCCGATGAGGACCTGCTCGAGGACTCGAGCCGGGCGATCGAGACCTACCTCAAGGCTGGCGGCTACCGCGACGCCCTGGTCGACTACCAACGCGTCCAGCAGGGCGACGATGCGCTGACTATTACGTTCCGGGTCAGCCGCGGACCGCGCTACATCACCGAGCTGGCGACGGTCTCGGGCAACACCGCGATCTCGACCGACGAGATCCTCCAGGCGCTGCAGGTGAAGCCGGGGGCGCCCTACGTGCAGGAGGACATTGACGAGGGGCTCGGCGCCCTGCGCAACGCCTACCGCGCCCGCGGCTATACGCGCCCGGAGCTGCGCGCGGGGCCGCGGGTCCTGCCCGACGTCGGCGGCGATCGCCGCGTCGAGCTGGTCGTGTCGATCGCCGAGGGACCGCGCGCGCGCGTCGGCACGATCACCATCGACGGCAACACCGTCTTCTCGGACGACGAGCTGCGGGCGATGATGGGCGCGGCGGCGGGACGGCCGTTCAACGAGGTCGAGGTCGCCACCGATCGCGATCGCATCGATCTCGAGTACCGCAACCGCGGCTACGACGGGATCGTCGTCGAGCCGCGGGTCACGCTGGTCGAGAACGACACGCGGGCCGACGTGCAGTTCGTCATCAGCGAAGGGCCGCAGGTGTTCGTCGACCAGGTGATCATCCTCGGCAACGAGCGCACCAGCGTCGACACGATCCAGCGGGAGCTGACGCTGCGGTCGGGCGAGCCGCTCGGCTACGAGCGCCTGCTCGAAAGCCAGCAGCGCCTCAGCGCGCTCGGCCTGTTCCGCCGCATCCAGATCACGCCGCTGGTCCATCCGGGCGAGGCGCGGCGCGACATCCTGGTGCAGGTCGAGGAGGCGCCGCCGACGACGCTCGGCTACGGCGGCGGCCTCGAGGGGACGTTCCTGCTGCGCGCCACCGGCGCCGGCGGCCAGGCGGAAGAGCGCTTCGAGGTCGCGCCGCGCGGCTTCTTCGAGATCGGGCGGCGGAACCTGTTCGGCAAGAACCGGACGATCAACCTGTTCACCCGTGTCAGCCTGCGCTCGCGCGACGCGCGATCGGACGACGACCCGCAGCGGCTGATGCCGCCGGCCAGCAGCTACGGGTTCCACGAGTACCGCGTGCTCGGCACCTATCGCGAGCCGCGGCTGTTCAACAGCCGCATCGACGCGCTGGTGACCGGCATCTTCGAGCAGGCGCGCCGTTCCAGCTTCAACTTCCGGGCGCGCGAGGCGCGGGCCGAGGCGGGCATCCGCCTGTCGCCGCGCTACAGCATGGCCGGACGCTTCTCCTTCCGCCACATCACGCTCTTCGACGAGCAGTTCGGCGAAGACGAGGCGCCGCTCATCGACAAGCTGTTCCCGCAGGTGCGCATTGCCAAGCTGGCGACGTCGCTGATCCGCGACACGCGCGACGATGTGCTGTATCCGAACCGGGGATCGTTTGCGGTGGCCGACGCGGAGCTGGCGGCGCGGTCGCTCGGCTCGGAGGTCGGCTTCGTCAAGACGTTCGTGCAGGCGTTCACCTACCTGCCGCTGCCGTCGGCGCGGCGCACCATCCTGGCGCTCGGCGCGCGCGTCGGCGCGGCGCACGGCTTCGCGCTGGCCGACACCGCGGGCGAGGACGGGGAGGCGGAGGTGCTGCTGCCGGCCAGCGAGCGCTTCTTCGCCGGCGGCGACACGACCGTGCGCGGCTTCTCGCTCGACCGCCTCGGCGACGAGAACACGATTGGCGCCACCGGTTTCCCGACCGGCGGCAACGGTGAAATCGTGCTGAACGCCGAGCTGCGCGTCAGCGTGCTGAACAACCGCGCCGAAGTGGTCGGCTTCGTCGACGCCGGCAACATCTTCGAGCGCGCCGGCGACCTGGACCTGACCAGCCTCCGCCCAGCCGTCGGCTTCGGCGGCCGCTACCGCTCGCCGGTGGGCCCGATCCGCGTCGACCTCGGTTTCAACGTCGATCGCCGCGAGCTGACGCCAGGGACGCTGGAGCGGGGGTACGTGCTCCACATCTCACTCGGACAGGCCTTCTAGGACGGCGATGTTCACAGTCACGAACCACCGAGGCACCGAGGCACCGAGAAGGCTCCTTCTTCTTGCTCTGTGCCTCGGTGTCTCGGTGGTCCTTGGGGGTGACGTTGCGGCGCAACAACTCCTCGATCGCGTTCTCGCCGTCGTCGAAGGTACGCCCGTCACGCTGTCCGACGTTCGCGCCATGCAAGGACTCGGCATCGTCGATGCCGCGGATGATGCGGGGGCGCTGGAGCAGGCCATCGACCGGCAGCTGTTGCTTTACGAGGTGCAGCGGTTCCCGCCGCCGGAGCCGCCGGCCGCCGCGATCGATGCCGAGGCGGCGGCGCTGCTGGCGCGGCCGGGGCTGCCGGCGCTGATGCGCGAGACCGGGCTCGACGAGCGGCGCGTCCGCGAGATGGCGCGCGAACGGCTGCGCATCCGCGGCTACCTGGAGCAGCGGTTCGGCACGAGCGTGCAGGTCAGCGACGAGGAAGTCGATCGCTACTACCGCGAGCACCAGGACGAGTTCCTGCGCGACGGCCTGCTGATCCCGTTTGCCGAAGCCGAACCGGTGGCGCGTGACCGCGCGTCTGCGGAGCGGCTCACCGGGTTGATCGACGACTGGATGGCCGAGCTGCGCACGCGCGCCGACGTTCGCAGGCTGGATGGTCGGTCGTAGGTGGTAGATGGTCGGTGGTCGGTGGTCGCTACTGCCGACTGCCGGCTGCCGACTAGGAAGAGATCGCGACGCGGACGATCTCGAGCGAATTGAACCCGGCGTGGCTCACGACCGGCGCGACGCTGCTGCGCCGCTTCAGGAACATCACCGCCCAGACGGCGCCGAGCGTGCCGGTCGTGATCACCGCATCCCATCCTTGCACGTAGTGGCCGAGGCCGAACGCGACGCTCAGCACGACCACGCCGAGCGCGGCGCCGCCGAGGTGCTGCTCGAACCGATGCAGCAGGAACGCTCGCTGCAGTTCCTCGCGCACGCCGCCGGCGACAATCGCGACCAGGGCCAGCAACGCCGCTTGTCCCGGCGTCGCCGCCAGCTGCTCGAGCGGGTTGGTCGGCACGTTGTGCAGCCACGGCGCGAACAGGCGCAGCGTGTTGAGCAGCAGGCCGACGCCGATGAGGACGGCCGGCACCGTGACCAGCCCGTAGAGGACCTCGCGCCCGACGGACCGACCGCCGAGCCAGAGCGCTGATGCCCGCTCGCCATGCGCGCGCATCAGCGCGACCATCAGCGCGATCAGCACCACGGTATCCAGCAACGACAGCACGAGGACGAAGGTGAGGGAATAGTTGCCGTCGCCGTCCACCGGCTGCACGCCCGCGACCCGGAGCAGGACGCCGATCGCCAGCTGCGTCGGCACGCTGGAGCAGAGGAGGACTTCGAAGAGTGCGGTCAAACGGTCCGACGGGCCCGTGGTCCGCACGAAATGATCAGTCACGCGCCTCTATAGTCCCATTCCGACCCTCGGACCCTCGGACCTCCGGACCCTCGAACCATATGTAAATATT
>JBFWUM010000079.1:0-11745 GCA_050247255.1 Vicinamibacterales bacterium
GTGGTGCCGCCGAAGGCGTCGCAGCTGCAGTGCGAGCAGCACGCGCAGTTCGACCCGCTGTTTGCCGACCCGGCGAGCATCAAGAAGGGCTACGAGATTGCGGCACGGGAGGCCGGCACGCTCTACGACCAGCCTCCGGGCTCGCAGGTGGAGCTGGTGACGCCGCAGTCGCTGGCCAACATTGCAACGACGAGCGCGATCCCGCCGGCGCTGCCGACGCCGCAGAACCCGACCGGCGATCGGCTGGCGCCGGGGCAGTACGTGATCCATCGCGAGGCGCAGGTCCAGACACCCTACCTGCCAGACCCGGCATCGGGCGGGTTCGCGCTGCGCGGCATGCCGGGGCACTCGCTGCCCGGGGTGAGCGGGCCGATGGTCCTCGGTCCCGGCGCCGAGGTGGTGCAGGCGCCGAATGAAGAACTTGTGCTGCTGGTCTGGAACGACAAGGCGTGGCCCGATTCGCGGGGGCTCCGCATCGTCCTCGCCGAGCGCAAGGCGTCGATTGACGATCCCGGATGCAACGAGAGCTTTGCCGACGATGGTCCGCCGAAGTGGAACGTGAGCGAGCGCGTGCTCACGTTCTTCGTGGCGAAGGGGCGGATCGTGCGGCTTCGCTACTCCAGCTTCGCCGACAAGAAACAGATCGACGCGTTCGGCCTGCCGGCATGGACCGGGGCCGGCGGCAACCAGTCGTTCGTGCGCAACATGGCGCTGGCCGGCTGCGAGTGGATGATGATGCCGTACCGTTCGCTCGTCTTCGTCCACGCCACGCAGCAGCCTGTGTGCGAGCCGGAGTTCCTGGCGCTCAGCGCGGTGCGCGCGCCTGGCGATCAGCACGCGCAGTTGGAGGCCCGCCTGCGGATGCACGGGCCGAGCACCGGCAAGTTCGAGGTCGAAGCGGTCTGGAAGGAGTGGGTGGACGACCTGCAGAAGGATGCCCCCCAGCTGATCGAATCGCGCGGCAGGCTCGGCGAGGTGCTGCTCACCGAGAACCACGTCAACCAGTTCGGACTGGCGCAGGTGGTGAGCGCGCAGAAGCCGCCGGAAGGCAGCCCCGAGCCGCGGGCCCGCGGCGACCGCCACGAGTTCGGCGACACGAAGTTCCGGCTGGTCGAATACACCATGCGGGCGACGACGAGGTTCCGCGAATACCTGCCGGAAGCGCTCTACGCGCAGACCGATTTGGTGACGCGGGTCGGTCCGATCGCCGAAGGGCCGAAGATGGTCGTCGGTGCCGAGGATGACCCGGGCGCGCCGGTGTTGCCGGAGGCCAGTAACGCCCGCGGGAGGAACACGGTGGTCCGCTCCACCGCCCCGCCGGATGACCCGCTGGTGCTCTACACCGTGCCGACGTTCCGCTGGAGCCGCGACGCCGCGGCCAACTCGCTGAGCGCAACGCGGCTGGGCAACGGCCTGCGGGTGTGGCTCGACCGTCCGTGGTTCTCCTCGGGCAACGGCGAGCTGCTCGGAGTGATCATCCTCGGCGACAACGCGGCGTTCACCGACATTCCGTCGCGGCTGGTGCCGCTGGTGACGCAGTGGGGGCTCGACCCGCTGTGGGACACGGCGCTGCCGAAGCACCGGGTGCGCATCACCGATTTCCCGGCGCGGGTGCACGCCGAGGCGGTGGCGCTGCGCGAGTTTCCCGAGGTGACCGTGCAGGTCGTCGGCCACCGGGTGCGCTTCGATACCGAGCGCAAGCTGTGGTACTGCGACATCGAGTTGAGCCCCGGCACCAGCTACATGCCGTTCGTGCGGCTGGCGCTGGTGCGCTACCAGCCGAACGCACTGCAGGGGGCCGAGATCTCCAAGGTGGCGCTCGGCGAGTTCTCGCAGGTGCTGCCGCGGCGCCGCGCGGTGTTCGAGCGCGCCGGCAACACCGTGACCTTCCGCTTCCATGGGGTCGTCCCCGAGCACGGGCCGATGAAGTTCCCGCTCGACTCGGAGTACCAGGACATCTCGTTCGTGCCCCCGTTCGGGACCGCGGGGGAGAGTGGGCGCAACAGCATCGAGCTGGTGCTGCAGACGCGCGACCCGGCCATCGACAGCGACCTGGCGTGGAGCGATGCGCAGGTGCTGGCGTCGAGCCTGCTCGGCGCCGCCCCGTCAACGCCGTCGCCGCTGCCGCCGGTGCTGTCGCCGATCGGGTCGGTAAGCGCCGGGACGGGTCCCACCGTCTCGCGGCCGACCGCGTCGCCCGGACGGGTCGCGACGCCAACGCGACGGGAGCCGACGACGCCCGTTGATCTCGGGCGCATCGAGGCCGGGCCGGTCGTGGAGATCGGGCCGATCGGCACGCTGATCGACCCGGTGGTCTGGGAGTCGACGGTGACGCTGCCGAACGTCGGCAACAAGCCGGCGCGGCTGGTGGTGCGCGAGTACGAGCGCTACTACACGGATCGAACCGTGCCGGAGAAGCGCGGGAGCGACACCTTCCGGCGGCGCGTGGTGGAGGAGCGGCTGGTCTATACCGAGTCCTTCAAGTTGTGACGTGGCGCGTCGTGCAGAACACGGCTTCTGCCACGAATTACGTGTTCTGGCGAGCGATCAGGGCCGGTGCCGCACAGCTCCAAGGGCTGGCGGCCGCCGCGGCACTTGCGAGCAGGGCAGGCCACCAGCTAATCTGCCGGCGTGATCAACCTCTGCCATCGCCCCGCCTGCGCGGCCATCCTCGTGGCCGCCGCCCTGTTTACCGCCTGCAGCCGCCAGCCGGAGACGCCGGCCGCACCTGCCGATGCGTGGGCCACGGTCAACGGCCGCCACATCCTGGCCGCCGACGTGGATGCCGCCTACGAGCAGGCGCGCGACCCGAACATCACGCTGTCGGCGGAGGAGGTCCAGGCGGCGAAGATGCAGGTGCTCGACGACCTGATCACGCAGGACCTGCTGATGGCCAAGGCGATGGAGCTGATGATCGATGTCACGCAGGCCGACATCGACACCGCCGTCACGCAGGCGCGCGGCAACCTCACCGAGGAGGCGTTCCAGCAGGAGCTGCAGAAGCGCGGCCTCAACGCCGACTCGCTCCGCGCGCAGATCCGCCGCGACCTGCTCGTCAACAAGGTGATCGAGAGCCAGACGACGGCGAAGGTGAGCGTGACCGACGCGGAAGTCACCGAGTTCTTCACCGCCAACCAGGCGCAGTTCAACCTGGCGGAGGAGTCCTACCGCCTGGCGCAGATCATCGTCACGCCGGTCGCCGAGCCGGCGGGCACCAACTCCACCGGCAACGATGCGACGTCGCCGCAGGCGGTGCAGCAGAAGGTGCAGATGCTGATGCAGCGGCTGCAGGCGGGCGAGTCCTTCGCCGACCTCGCCGCGCAGTTTTCCGAGGACGCCGAGTCGGCGCCGCGCGGCGGCGACATGGGATTGATCCCGGTGTCGGCCATCCGCCAGGCCGGGCCGGCGCTGCGCGACGCGGTGCTGAACATGACGCCGGGCAACGCCCGCGTGATCAACCAGGACGGCGCCGCCGCCATCGTCCTGCTGGCGGCCAAGGAGCCGGCCGGGCAGCGGACGCTCGAGACGCCGGGGGTGAAGGATCAGATTACCCAGGTGCTGCGGCAGCGGCGCGAGCAGCTGCTGCGGAGCGCCTACCTCACGGCGCTCCACTCCGACGCCGACGTCGTCAACCACGCCGCGCGGCGGATCGTCGAGAACAACGGCAAGGTCTAGCCGTTTTTTACAGGAGCCTCCTTTCTCCTTAGCCCCCGGTTGAAGGTTTCCATGAGGCTCGGCCCAGCGTGTGGCGGCGGGCACGGGCCGACTGGCGTCTGCGGCCGCTGCGGCCGGGAAATCGCCCTCCGCTCGTACCCTGTCGCCCCGGCCCCGACTAGGTGGTGACGCGGGGCGGCATGTGACTCACGCACAAAACGTCCGTGCTGACTCGCGAGAACTCGAACGCGCTGGGAGGAAGTCGGAGCTTGAATCGCTCCGGACGATTTCCGGCTTCGCGAAGCGTCGGCCTGGCGGGCGCAGACGCCAGCCGGCCCATGCCCGCCGCTCAAAGGACGCCCCACGTAGCTGCGGAAATGTAGCTGCGGAACTTCGGTTCCGCCCCAGCAGCGTTCGCTTCATCTCCTCGGATACCGGCTGCGTGCCGAGCCAGTGGTCGAGGAACGCCAGCATAATGTCGTGGTGCGCGGCGTTCACCGCTACGCCGCGGCTGACGCGCACGGTCGTGCCCCTGCCGGGTGCGTGCTCGACGAGCACGATGTCGTCTTCGAATAATGGCGTGAAGACGCCGCGCAGGTGCGCCGGGCTCCAGCGTCGGTGGCCACATCGGCCGACGCCAGGCGTTCGCGATCGACCAGCCCCTCGGCGTAAATCGCCACCCCATAGACCTCGAGCGTGCCCAGCAGATACGTCCGCTTCGCGTAGCCGGCCAGCGGCAGCGTGCCCGCGCCGTCTATGGCGAGTTCCTGAGCGGGGCGCTCCTCCTTGGCGTGCGCGGCAGCGGCGACGCAGAGCACGAGAACGGCAGAGATGACGCGCGCGATGGCCTTCGTCATCGCTCCATCCTACGCCCGTAGCAGCGGAACTTCAGTGGCGCCTCGGGTTAGGGGAGGTCGGCTGAAGCCGGCCTCCACTCAGATCACACCTTTGCGCTGGAGTGTCTCGACCAGGCTGGCGAGCCTCGCGGCGGTGGCGTCGGTTTTCTGTGAGTAAACAGCCAATGCCTCGGCTATCAACCGGATGTCGTCCCGCAACGATTCAAACAGCACCAGCGACTGACGCTTGACCCTCTCCAACCCTTCGTCGAGGTCGTCCCTGGTCGCGAAGCGCTGAAGGTCGTCCCTGGTCGCGAAGCGCTGAAGGTCGTCCCTGGTCGCGAAGCGCTCAAGGTCGTCCTTCGACGCGAAGCGCTCCAGATCCGCCTTCGTGGCCAGGGTTGGCAGAATCTGCGCGATGTCACCGACCTGTTGTACGAGGGTTCTGATCGCCGCTTCCATCTGGGTGTCTGCCATCGCTCGAAATCCTTCGACAAACAAAGGAGTCCGGCGTCAGGCCGGATCCTACCATCGTCATGGATCTCAACCGGCGTACCCGGCGTCTATAGTTCACGCATGCAACTGCTCGCCCGCTACCTGGCCGATTACTGGCGGCTGGTCGCCCTGGCGCTGGTCCTGGCGGCCATCAACCAGGTCTTCTCGCTGCTCGACCCGCTGATCTTCCGCTACGTGATCGATGAGTACGCCACACGCTTCGCGGAGTACTCCACGTCGGAATTCTTTCGAGGCGTCAGCCTGCTGCTGCTCGCCGCAGTGGGAGTCGCCTTCGTCTCGCGCGTGGCCAAGAACTTCCAGGACTACTTCATCAACGTCATCGTCCAGCGGCTGGGGGCGCGGCTCTACTCGGACGGCATTGCCCACTCGCTCGACCTGCCGTACTCGGTGTTCGAGGACCAGCGCAGCGGCGAGACGCTCGGCAAGCTGCAGAAGGTGCGCGCCGACGTCGAGAAGCTGATCACGGCATCGATCAACATCCTGTTCACGTCGCTCGTCGGCATCATCTTCGTGATGGTCTACGCCTGGAGTGTCCACTGGCTGATTGCGCCGATCTATTTCGCGACGATCCCGGCGCTTGGCATCCTCAGCTCGGTGCTGAGCAAGCGGATCAAGAACATCCAGAAGGTGATCGTGGCCGAGACCACCGCCCTGGCGGGATCGACGACGGAGTCGCTGCGGAATATCGAGCTGGTGAAGAGCCTCGGGCTGGCGCCGCAGGAGATTGCGCGGTTGAACAATACGACCGACAAGATCCTGCAGCTCGAGCTGAAGAAGGTCCGCTACATCCGGAGCCTGTCGTTCATCCAGGGGACGGTGGTCAACGCGCTGCGCACGAGCATCATGTTCCTGATGCTCTACCTGATCTACATGCGCGAGATCACGGTGGGGGAGTTCTTCTCGCTGTTCATCTACTCGTTCTTCATCTTCGGGCCGCTGCAGGAGCTGGGGAACATCATCAACATCTATCGCGAGACGGAGGTGTCGCTGAAGCATTACCAGGACATCCTCGACATGAAGAAGGAGCCGCGCCCGATCAACCCGGCGCCGCTGCCGAGGCTCGATCGCCTCGCATTCGATCACGTCAGCTTCCAGCACCAGTCGGCGTCGGCCCCGGCGCTGACCGACATCTCGTTCGAGGTGCAGCGTGGGGATACCATCGCCTTCGTCGGCCCGTCCGGCGCCGGCAAGACGACGCTGGTCAAGCTGCTGGTCGGCCTGTATCGGCCGCCGACGGGCGACATCCGCTACAACGGCCACTCGTCGGCAGATGTGGATCTGAACCAGCTGCGCGAGCGCATTGGCTTCGTCACGCAGGACACGCAGCTGTTCTCGGGCACGATTCGCGAGAACCTGCTGTTCGTCAACCCGAAGGCGAGCGACGAGGAGTGCCTGGACGTGCTGCGCAAGGCGGCCTGTCACAGCCTGCTGGCGCGGGCGCCGAAGGGGCTGGATACGGTGATCGGCGAGGGGGGCGTGAAGGTATCCGGCGGCGAGAAGCAGCGCCTGTCGATCGCCCGCGCGCTGCTGCGGCGCCCCGACCTGCTGGTCTTCGACGAAGCGACCTCGTCGCTCGACTCGCTGACCGAGGAGGAGATCGGGCAGACGATCCGCGAGGTGAGCCGGAGCCAGGACGTGATGACGATCCTGATCGCGCACCGGCTGTCGACGATCATGCATGCCGACCGGATCTACGTGCTCGAGCGGGGAAGCATTACCGAGGCGGGGACGCATGCGGAACTGCTGGCGGAGAAGGGGTTGTACTACGCGATGTGGCGGCAGCAGATCGGCGAGCGCCGCCCCGCCGACGCGGTGCCCGCGGCCGCCCGCCCCGCACTGGCGACGTAGCCAGCGCACGATGTCACAGGAGAAGGGAGGCAGGAGATCTGGCGGGTCCTGTTCTCCTTTCGACGCTAGCGCTTCTTCTTCAGCGTTCGCCGACGCTTGCGCGGGGTCAACAGGGCCTCGATCCGATCGAAACGCTGCTCAAACCGCTCGGCCCGTCGCTCGAACTGTTCGAAACGCTGCTCCATGCGATCAAAGCGCCGGTCAATCCGTTCGAAGCGCTCATCGATCGTGTCGAACCGCTCGGCGATCTTCTCGAACCGCTGGTCGACTCGCTCGAAGCGCGCTTCTGACCGCTGCTCCATGCCGTCCATCCGCTGGATGACGGTCTCGAAGCCCTGGCCCATGCGGTCATCCAGGTCCAGCAGGCGGGTCATCGCCACTTCGTGCATCCGGGCGATGTCGTCGCGGATCGCAGAATGCTCGCTCGCGTTCTGCTCCTGATGTCGCTGAAACTGCGTCCCGATTGCGTCAACCTTGAAGGTCAACGCATCGACTTGTGCAGGGAGTGTCTCGAGCGAATCCACCCGTTTCTCCAGTAAGCCGACGCGATCTGCGAACGAGCGTCCGGCCATCGCCAGCGCCTCCTGGCCCGCTGTGCACGTCGGGCCGCCGAGAACGCCTTGCGACGACGATACCATCGTCGTCCGCGTGGGATTGCGGGAACCGTTGGTGAGTTCGGTCGGTCGGGCGTTCGGCGGGCGGCGAGCACGGGTCGGCCTGGCGGCTGCATCCGCCAGGCCGAGGTATTGCGAAGCCGGAAATCGGGTGAGCCGGGACCGATGATTCTGGGCGGGGGCAGCCGTCTATATCAGTGAACCGACGCGCTGCCTGGACCCAGGCCGGCCGGGGCGGCGTCACACCATGCTGAACGGGAGAGAAGGTCGATGAACATCGTGCTCTGGATTCTGCAGGTCATCCTCGCCGCGGCGTTTCTCGCCCATGGGCTGATGTTCCTGTTCCCGCCGCCCGACATCGCGGTGCTGATGAACGAATCGCTGGCGCGCTGGTTCCAGGTGTCGCTGGGCGTCGCCGAGGTGGCGGCGGCGGTCGGGCTCACGCTGCCGGGCCTGACGCGCATTCTGCCCGCGGCGGTCGCCTGGGCGGCACTCGGCATTGTCATCACCATGATCTCCGCGACGATCTGGCACGTCGTGCGTGCCGAGTGGAGCTCCGCGGTGATCACGTTCGTTCTGCTGCTGATGGCCGGCTACGTGGCTTACATGCGGCATCGGGTGATGCCGATCGCGGCGCGGGCGTGAGGCTGGATGGTCGGTGGTTGGTGGTCGGTGGTCGGTGGTCGCTTGCGCGCGGTGAGCACGGGCCGGGTGGCGGCTGCGTCAGCCAGGCCGATGCACCGCGAAGCTGGAAATCGATCGGAGCGATTCTGGGCGCCGACTTCCCCCAGTGCGTTCGAGTTCCCCGAGCCAGATCCTACGTTTTGAGCCGCATGATGGATGCGGCAACGAGTTAGCGCCTAGTCGGCGCCGGGGCGGAAGAGTACGAGCGGAGAGCGATTTCCCGGCCGCAGCGGCCGCAGCCGCCACCCGGCCCTTGCTCACCGCCGTCTCCGATCTCGACACTCAGGCGATTGGCTCAATTTCGTTCCTCGAGATCGCCGAATCACTACCGAAGCTCGCCGGCGCCGCTCTCCGCGGCCGCCTCGAGCCGCTGCGACGCCTTCCACCACCACCCGGCGACGCCGGCCAGCGCCAGGCCGAGCGCGCCATAGGCGACCTTGCGGCCTCGGCCCGTGGACGGCTTCGCGCCGTCCTGGTCAGCGCCGTTCTGGTCGGAACGTGGCGATGCGCGCCGCTCGGGCGCCGGCACCCACCGCGACACATACGCAAACGTTTCTGACGCGCAGACGGGACAGATCTGCTGGTCGTGCAGCTCCTCGCAGTCCATACACAAGCGGGCGACGCGCAACTGCATGAGATCCTCCGCCGGGGCCTGAGCAAGCGCTGAGCCAGCCGCCCGCAGGCGTGGCACGCCTCAGCTCATCCGTATTGCCCACAAATTCGCGTCCGCCAATGGCCGACATACAGCGTGGAGCCGATAACGGCAGAATGGCGCCGTTCATGGGAAGTCGGCGGCCGCCGGATCGGCCCATCCTCGTGGTGGACGATGAGGCGGATATCAGGGACCTGCTGGGCACCGTCCTTCGTCTCCACGGTTACCAGGTGGTGGAAGCGCGTAACGGGGTCGAGGCCTACAACGTGGCTCGCGCCGAACGCCCGGCGCTGATCCTGCTCGACCTGATGATGCCGGTCATGTCGGGCGTGGAGTTCCGGCGCGCCCAGCTTGCGAACCCGGACATCCGGAAGATCCCGGTGATCGTGATCTCCGCGCATCACGACGTGAAGCGCGAAGTGCACGCCATGAAGGTCGTCGCGTTTCTGGTGAAGCCGCTCGACATCGAGATGCTGGAGCAGGTCGTCAACAAGCACGCGGCCAGGCACTGAGCATCACGCGCCGGGAGCGCGGGCGGTGGGCGGCTCGGGGCGCGCCACGCCGAGGTCGTGCCGGTCGAGCACGTTGTCGGCCGCGCCGACGCGGAACCAGCGCCAGCCGTGCGGCTCCAGCGTCACGCGATGCGTGCCGTCGTTCTGCCGCCGGCTGTGGCGCGTGTCGAAGACGTTGAGCAGCTCCTGGTCGCGCGGCGCCCCGACCTTGAACCGCACCTGCTGCTTCGCGTTCGAGAAGTTGTGCAGCGTGAGCAGCGAGGTCTCCCGCCAGTCGTAGCGCATGGCCAGCACGGAGGGCGCGTTGGTGCGCAGCACGACGAACGTCCCCCAGCTGATCTCGGGGCATTCGCGCCGCGCGCGGATCATCCGCTCGGTCCAGTTGAGCAGCGATCCGGGATCCCGCCGCTGATCGGCGACGTTCACCACCCGATACCCATATTCCTCATCGTCAATGACCGGCCGCACGACGCGCCTGGCGCGTGAGAAGCCGCCGTGCGGTTCTGCGGTCCACTGCATGGGCGTGCGGGCGCACTCGCGCTCGGGCAGCCGCAGGTTGTCGCCGATGCCGATCTCGTCGCCGTACTGCATCATCGGCGTCCCGGGGAGCGAGAACAACAGGCTGAAGGCGAGCTGCAGCTGTTGGCGGTCGTTGCCAAGCATCGGCGCCAGCCGGCGGCGGATGCCGCGGTCGTACAGCTGGTGGGTCTTCTTCGGCCCGAATGCGTCGAAGACCTTTTGCCGCTGCTCCGGCTCGAGCCGGCCGAGGTCGAGTTCGTCGTGGCTGCGGAGGAACTGCACCCACTGCGCGTTGGCTGGGCGCCTGGCGGTCTGCTCGAGCGCCCAGACGAGCGGCTCGATGTCGCCGGTCGCCAGCGCGTAGAACAGCCGCTGGTTGACCGGGAAGTTGAGCATCATCTGCAGGTGATCGCCCTCGTCCCCGAAGTACTTCATGCTGTCGTCGGGCGGGACGTTCGCCTCGGCGAGCATGATGGCGTCGGCCGTGCGCCACTGCAGGAAGTCGCGCATCTCCTTGAGCAGGCCGAAGTCCTGCTGGTGCTCGATGCCGGCCCCCTTCTTCTCGATCAGGAACGGCACCGCATCCATCCGGAAGCCGGACACGCCGAGCTGCAGCCAGAAGCCCATGATCTTCCTGATCTCGGCGCGCACGTAGGGATTCCACGTATTCAGGTCCGCCTGGTGCTCGTAGAACCGGTGGAAGTAGTACTGCCCGGCCGCCCGGTCGTAGGTCCACGTCGTCGTCTGCTGCCCGGGAAAGACGATGCCGTCGCGGTGGTTCTTCGGCCGCTGGTCAGCCCAGACATACCAGTCGCGGAAGTGTGACTTCGGGTTGGCGCGCGCGTCCTGGAACCACGGGCAGTCGCGCGACGAGTGATTGACCACCAGATCGACGATGACGCGCATGCCGAGCGCCTCGGCGTGATTCATGAAGTTCGCGAAGTCGCCGAGCGAGCCGTGCCGTGGATGGACGTTGTAGTAGTCGGAGACGTCGTAGCCGTTGTCGCGATTCGGCGACCCGTAGAACGGCTGCAGCCACACGCAGGTGACGCCAAGCCCCGACAGGTAGTCGAGCCGGCGCGTGAGCCCGTCGAAGTCGCCGACGCCGTCGCCATTGGCATCCTGGTACTTCTCGACGTCGAGGCAGTAGATGATGGCGTTCTTGTACCAGAGGTCGTCGATCGGCATCAGCGTGCGGGGAGCAACGCGGATGCCATCTGCTCGATGAACCACTCCTGGCGAGCGGTGGCGACGTTGTGCAGGTAGATCCGCTCGTAGCCGAGCTCGGCTTCTTCCTGCAGCCAGGCGACGTGGCGTTGCAGGTCGGCCGACACGCGCATCTTCGCGGCGACGTCATCCGCGGTCACCGCGGCGGTGGCGGCGTCGAATTCCTCAGGCGATCGCAGATCGGCCAGCTGTTCCGGAGAGAGCACCACATGCCGCCACTGCTCGTGTGCGGCGGCGCGCGCCTGGGCCTCCGTCGGCGCGAACGACAACGGCACCTGCAGATAGATCGGCCTGGCGGATCCGGCGCGCTCGCGAAAGGCCTCGACGATGGCGCGCATGGTGCCGCGTGGGCCGGCCCAGAGGGCGCGCATCATCGAGACGGATTCCTCCAACCGGGCACGGCGAATCGCCTTTGGCGGCCACTCGTCGCCGGTGATCGACTCGTTGAGCGCCTCGCCTGTGCCGACGGCAAACCAGAAGCGGCCGGGGAAGAGGTCGGCGATAGTGGCTGCAGCCTGGGCGATGAGCGCGGGATGGTAGCGCTGTCCAGGCGCATTCACGGTGCCGAACGAGGCGGTGGTCGCCTGCAGCGCCGCCGGCAGCCACGACCAGGCGGCGCCCGAGTGCTGCTGCCGCGTGGTCCACGGCTTGAAGTGGTCCGAGCACATCAGCGCCTCGAAGCC
>JBFWUM010000080.1:0-11273 GCA_050247255.1 Vicinamibacterales bacterium
CGGTATGCCTGGCAGCGCAACCCGCGCGGCACGTCGACACGGGGCCTTCCGTGCGATGCATTCATCAACTTCCTCGAGAACCACGACCAGGTGGCCAACTCGCTCGACGGACGGCGGCTCCGCGCGCGGACGTCGCCCGGCCTGCATCGTGCCGCGACCGCGCTGCTGCTCCTGATGCCCGGTATCCCGATGCTCTTCCAGGGCCAGGAATTCGGGTCCAGTGCACCCTTTCAGTACTTTGCCGACCTGAGCCCGGAGCTGGCGCCCAGGGTCCAGGCCGGAAGGGCCGACTTCCTCGCCCAGTTCCCCTCGCTGGCGCCGGAACACATGCGGATGCGCGTGCCGCCGCCGCACGATCCCGCCACGTTCGAACGCTCGCGTCTCGATTGGGCGGAGCGGGAGGCCAACAAGGACCTGGTTCGGTTGCACGCCGATCTGATCGTCCTTCGCCACACCGGCAAGGCCTGGCTGAATGGACCAGCGGTCGACGGTGCCGCGCTCAACGACACTGCCTTTGTCCTGCGCTACTTCGCAGCGGCCCCCGGCGACGAGCGGCTGCTGATCGTCAACTTCGGCCGCGACATCGTCTGCGGATCGCTGGCCGAGCCGCTGGTGGCCCCACCGGACGGCTGCACCTGGCGGACCGCCTGGTCGAGCGAGGACCCCGGTTACGGAGGAAGCGGCGCCGCCGGCCCGGTCGAGGCCGACGGGTGGCGGATTGCGGGGCAGGCGGCATTTCTCCTGGAGCCTGTAGATGGCGGTGGCGGAACAGAGCAGGCGTGAACGGCTGGTGCGCGCGCTCGCGCTCGACGGGCTCGATGCCGAGACGCTTGCGCGCAAGGAGTGGCTCGTCACCAACGGCCTGGGTGGGTACGCCTCGGGCACCGTCTCCGGCGGGTTGACGCGTCGGTACCACGGGCTGCTCATTGCGGCGCTGCCGTCCCCGTTTGGCCGCACCGTGATGTTGAACCACATCTGGGAGCGGCTGCGGCTGCCGGACGGCCGAATGATTTCGCTGACCAGCTTCAGCGAGACCGACGATGGGTACGAGTTCGCCGGGGTGAGCTACCTGGTGGACTTCAGGCTGGAGCAGGGGCTGCCCGTCTGGACGTTCGATGTCGAGGGCATTCGCATCGAGAAGCGGGTGCTGATGGCGCACCTGCAGAACACCACGCACATCACCTATCGCCTGCTGTTGGGTCCTCCCATCCGCTTCCACATGCGGCCGCTCGTCGCCTTCCGCCTGCACGAAGCGCCGGTCAGCCATCCGGTCGCGGCACCCTACGCGCTGCACGCGTTCGGGGATCGCTTCGAGCTCGAGCCCGGGGGCGACCTGCCGCCGCTGCGGATGTTCATGTACGCCGAGGACAAGGCGTTCACCGTGGTGCCGGAAACGTTCGACGAGGCGCTCTACACGCTGGAGCGAAACCGCGGCTACGAGCCGCGCGGCAACCTGTGGACCCCTGGCTACTTCCGCTGGACGCTGTCAGCCGACGCGCCCGGCACCGTCGTCGCGTCCACGGAGAGCTGGGAAACCATCGGGGCATTGAACCCCGCCGAGCTGCCGATGGCCGAGCACCACCGGCGGCGGCGCCTGCTCGAAGCCGCGAAGCTGAATGGGTCGGACACGTTCGCGGAGGAATTGGTGCTGGCGGCGGATCAATTCATCATCACGCCGGCCGGCCGCATCGAGGAGGCGGCGCGCGCCCGCGCCGCCGGCGACGAGGTGCGCACGGTGATCGCCGGCTACCACTGGTTCACCGACTGGGGGCGCGACACGATGATCAGCCTGGAGGGGCTGACGCTCTGCACCGGCCGCCAGCGGGAGGCCGGCTACATCCTCCGGACCTTCGGTCACTACGTGCGCGACGGGCTGATCCCCAACATGTTCCCCGAGGGGACCAAGGAGGGGCTGTATCACACCGCCGACGCGTCGCTCTGGTTCTTCCACGCCGTCCACCGCTATCTCGAGGCAACCGGCGATCGAACGACCCTTCGCCAGGTGCTGCCGAAACTGAAGTCGATCGTCGAGCGCCACGTGCATGGCACGCGGTTCGGAATCGGTGTCGATCAGGCGGACGGGCTGCTGGTCCAGGGCGAGCCGGGGTATCAGCTCACCTGGATGGACGCAAAGGTCGACGACTGGGTGGTGACGCCGCGCCGCGGCAAGGCGGTGGAGATCAACGCGCTCTGGTTCAACGCGCTCAGCCTGCTCGAGCGCTGGCTGCACGAGGAAGGCGACCCGATGGCGATGGCCGTGCACAGTCTTGCGGCGCGTGCCCACGAGTCGTTCAACCGGCGGTTCTGGTACGACGAAGGGGGCTACCTGTACGACGTCGTCGACGGCGAGCACGGCCACGACCCAGCCTGCCGCCCCAACCAGCTGCTGGCGATCGCGCTGGACCACCCCGTGCTGCACCGCGACCGCTGGCAGGAGGTGTTCTCGGTGGTGCGCGACCGCCTGCTGACGCCGGTCGGCCTGCGCTCGCTCGCGCCCGGGCATGCCGACTACAAGGCGCAGTACTACGGCGACCTGCGCGCCCGCGACGCCGCGTATCACCAGGGCACCGTGTGGGGCTGGCTCGCCGGGCCGATGGTCGATGCGTGGCTGAAGGTCTACCCGGGCGACAAGGCCGGCGCCCGCGCCGCCTGCCTCGAAGGGTTCCGCCGCCACCTGGACGACGGCGGCATCGGGACGATCAGCGAAATCTTCGACGCCGAGCCACCGTACCACCAGCGCGGCTGCATCGCCCAGGCGTGGAGCGTGGCGGAGGTGCTGCGGGCGTGGCGGGTGACTGAGGAGTAGCGAGCAGCGAGAAGCGAGAAGCTAGAATTGACGTATCGCTTCGCGCACCGCTCTCATCGTCGGCGCCGGCATCGGCGGCCTTTCCGCTGGCATCGCGCTACGGAAGGCCGGGTGGAACGTCCGCATGTTCGAGCGTGCTGCTTCGCCGCGCGAGCTGGGGTTCGGGTTGCTGCTGGCGCCGAATGCCTTCGTGGCGCTGCGCGACCTGGGCGTTGCCGACACGGTGCTGTCACGGGGATGGGAGCCGACCCGCGGCGAGTTGCGGCGGGTAGATGGCACGGTCCTCAAGCGAGCCGAACTGCCGCCTCGCGTGCTCGGAGGGCCGCTCGTCGTCGCGCTGCGGCAGGCGCTCCACGGCTCACTGCTGGAGGCTGTCGGGATTGAGACGATCTCGCTGGCCAGCGAAGTCTCAGGGTTTCGCCGTTCCGGTTCTGCCGTCGTGCTGGAACTGGCGTCCGGGCAGACGGTCGAGGGCGACCTCCTGATCGGCGCCGACGGGATGCACTCGGTCATCCGCCGCCAGCTGCATCCTGCGGAGCCGCCCCCGCGCTCGAGCGGCATCGTCGCGGTGCGAGGAGGTGTGCACGGCGCAATCCGTCACATCGAGCCGAACTCGGGCATCTACTACCTCGGCCCGGGCATCGAGGCCTTCCTGGTGCGGGCGAGCGAAACCGGCATCTACTGGGCGCTGTCCCTCGCCCAGGAGCTCATTCCAGGCGTGATGCGCGAACCGGGGGCAATCCTTGCGCACCTGTTGCCAGGGATGGATCCCGTTTTCCGCGCCGTGGCTGCGCAGACCGAGGATCTCCGGTGTGACGAGTTGTTCGATCGCGATCCGCTGACCACCTGGGGTGATGGCCCCGTGACCCTGCTTGGCGATGCGGCGCACCCGGTGCTGCCGCATACCGGGCAGGGTGCAGCCCAGGCGATGACCGACGCCGTGGCCCTGGGACGCGCTCTCACCGCGGACGGTAGCCTTGAGCAGGCGCTGCGCGCCTACGAGCTCGACCGACAGCGCAAGACCGCGGCGCTGCTGGCCCAGGGGCGTCGCACCGCGCGGGTGATGCGCAGCACCAGCCCGCTGCTCGATGCCGCGCGCGGCGTCGCCCTGCGGCTGATGCCGATCACCACGTTCCTGAAGCTGTTTGCCCGAATCAATCACCGCGCGGGAACGGATGTGACCGCGTGAGCAGCTCGCCAATCGGTATCTTCGACTCGGGCGTTGGCGGCGTGTCGGTGCTGCGCGAGGTGCAGCGGGAGCTGCCGCACGAGGATCTGCTCTACGCGGCGGACTCGGCGCACGCTCCCTACGGGGATAAGCCGGCGGAGGTCATCACCGCGCGCACGTTCGCCGTGGTCGACTTCCTCATCGGGCAGGGTGCGAAGGCGATTGTCATCGCCTGTAACACGGCCACCGGCATTGCTGTCGATGCGCTTCGGCGCGAACGCCAGGTCCCGATTGTCGCCATCGAGCCGGCAATCAAGCCGGCGGTCGCCATGACGCGCTCCGGCGTCGTCGGTGTGCTAGCCACGAGCGGAACGATTGCGAGCTCACGATTTGCCAGCCTGCTCGAGCGTGTGGCCGGCCCCGCGCGGGTGATCCCGCAGGCGTGCCCGGGGCTGGTCGAGGAGATCGAGCGCGGCGCCTTTCACAGCCAGAAGACCCGGGCGCTCGTGGAGCAGTATGTGAGGCCGCTGGTCGATCAGGGGGCCGATGCCCTGGTCCTTGGCTGCACGCACTACCCGCTGATCGCCGACGTGATTGCCGACGTTGCCGGCCCTGGCGTGCAGGTAATCGATCCGGCTGCCGCGGTGGCGCAGGAACTCCAGCGCCAGCTCGAATCGCGGGGCCTTCTGGCCGACGTGTCCCGAGCCGGTTCCCTTCGAGTGTTCAGCACGGGCCCTTCAGCCGCCCTGCGGGACGTGCTTGCGCGCCTGGGGGTCGAGGCGAACGACGTGCGCGAGATTGCTCTGTCAGTTGGGTGACGGCCGCTCGACCTGGTCGACCACAATCACGTCCACCGAGGCGCGCGTGGACTCGAACTTCAGTCCGAGTTGCTCCTGGATGGCGGTGAATAACCCCGGAGGCGCCGCGGGGTCATTCGAGGGTGGCGGTACGCGGACCCCCAGCCCCGCGAACTGCGACTCGTCGGGGGTCCACCGAAGCAGGAAGTCGTAGCGCCCCTCGAGGCCGGTCCGGTCAACGACCGGGCGGTCGAGCACGGCGTACTGCATCACGCTCGCGAGGTCGGCCATCGTCGCGTTTGCGGCGGGCAGGACGCCGAGACCGCGAAAAATCAGGGCCGGTGTGGCATTCGCGCCGGCGGCGCTTCGGGTCAACCTGGGTTCGACGTCAGTTCGAACGAGCGCATAGGCCGACAGCTCTCGCATGTCCCGGTGGAAGGCGAGCTTGAAGCGGTCGGCGAGGATCTTCTGGACCATCCCGCGCATCTGCCGTTCGTTCGGCAGCCCTTCGGCATCGGGTGGCCCGGCAATGTCGAACGCGTCACGCGTCGCCCAGTCCGGCAACCCGCTGATCTGTTCGGCGTGCACGCCGTAGGCAAAGGCCATCAGGTCCCTCACCGTCGTGTTCACGGTGGTCACGGCGCGGCCGCGCAGGAGGAACCCCTTGCCTTGCGCATTCGGCGGGGCCGGCCGGATGCTCGCGACCTCGAATGCCGGCGAGAGGTCGGCGGCCATCGGCCGGAGTGCCGCGGGAGTCTCGGGGATGGCCCAGGCCGTGGCGGCGGTCGCGCGCTCGAGAGTGAGCGGCAGCGAGCCGCCACCCTGGCCCCACGTGCCATTCAGGGTCGAGCCGTCCGCGCTCAGGCGTCCCTCGAAGCCGCCGGCAATGGCGGCGATCGAAAAGCGGACGAGCGTGCCGTCCACCGAAACAGCCGCAGCAACAGGCTGGCTCCCTTGATCGATGCTGAGCATGACGGCCGTCGGGCCGTTGTCCCCGTTGGTGACGCGGAATACGAGTCGCAGCGGGCGGCCGCCGGCCTGCAGCGTGCCCTGCCACTGGCCGCTCAGGTCCTGTGCAGCCGCCGCCATGGCCGACGCCGCGAGTAGAACGACGCACAGAACAACAGTCCTCATCGGTTTCTCCTGGGGTGTGCGGCGCGCTTGGAGTAACCAGGCGCCGGCTGAAGCCGGCCCACGCGACCACCGGCCACCGACTAACGAGCGCTCTGCAACCTCTGCAGCACGTCGCCGAGCTGTCTCAGCTCCTCGCCGTACTTGGCCCAGTCGCCGGCACGCTGCGCCTCGATGGCGCGGTCGTAGTGGCCGCGTGCTTCAGCCGCCAGGCCGGTCACGGCGGGTGAGGGCGCGTCCACCGGAGCGGGCTGAGGCGCCCCCGGGGTGACGTTGCGCGTCGTTTCCTGGTCGGCCGGCCGGGGCGTTGGCATGGCGCCGCCGCCGAACAGGCGCGCCAGCGCGGCGTCGAGCGTCGGCTCCATCACGATCTGGTTCTGGTGGACGACGACGACGCGATTCAGCTCGGGGATGCGTCCGCCGGCTGCGCGGAGGTAGAGCGGACGCACGTAGATCAGCGACTCCTCGATCGGAATCACCATCAGCGTGCCCCACGTCACGGTGGACCCCTGCTGGTTCCACAGCGTGATCTGCGGCGCAATCGTCTGGTCCTGGTTGATGCGCGCCACCACCTGCCGCGGCCCGAAGATCACTTTCTGTTTCGGGAACTGGAAGACCCGCAGCCGCCCGTAGTGCTCGCCGTCGCTCCGCGCCACCAGCCAGGCGGCGAGGTTGTCCTTGGCTCGGGGCGTGAACGGCAGCATCTGGATGAATTCGGCATCCTGCTCGCCTGGCAGCCGCATGATCGTGTAATACGGCTGCATCGCCTGCGCATCCCGCGCATCGTCGATGGTCGGCACCTCCCACTGATCCTCGCGGTTGTAGAAGACCGCCGGCTGGGTCATGTGATAGGTGGCGTAGATGGAGGACTGGATCCGGAAGATGTCCTCCGGATAGCGCACGTGCTCGCGCAGCGACTCCGGCATCTCGTCGAGCGGCCGGAAGAGCGTCGGGAAGCTGCGCGCCAGCGTCGTGACCATCGGGTCATCGGGCTCGGCCATATAGAACGTCATCGTGCCGTGGAAGGCATCGATGGTGATCTTCACCGAGTTGCGGATGTAGTTCAGCGTGTTCGCCGCCGGCGTCGCATACGGATAGCGGTTGCTGATTGTGTACGCATCGTAGATCCACACCAGACGCCCATCGGCGATCACCAGATACGGATCCTGATCGAAGCTCAGGAACGGCGCCACCTGCTGCACGCGCTCCCGGATGTTGCGGTGGTAGATGATCTTGCTCTCGGCGGTGATGTCGTCGCTCAGGACCATCTGGTACGCACCGAACCGGACGGCGTAGGCGAGCTTCCGCAGCAGCGAACCGAGAGGCACGCCGCCTTCCCCGGCGTACTGCGTGAACACGTTGTCGTCGCCCCGCGGGTAGTGGAACTCCCGCGTGTCGGTGTTGACGATGGCGTAGTCGCTGGACAGCTCGCCGAAGTAGAGGCTCGGTTCGTCGATCGGCAGCTCCGGAATGGTTTCGGGCGGCAGGTTGCCAACGAACAGCACCGGTAACCCTTCGTTGGTCACCTGGTTGACCGGGCCGAGCGTCAGCCCGTACCCGTGGGTAAACGTCAGCCGCTCGTTGACCCAGGTGCGGTTCGGCAGGCTGCCGGAGTTCAGCTCTCGCGCCGACAGCATCACCTGCCGCAGCCGGCCGTTGAGGCGATAGCGGTCGTTGTCGACCGACACGAAGTCGTAATAGGTGCGAATCTCCTGCAGCTGGCCGAACGTGTCGAGCAGCGGCTGGTGATCCCACAGCCGGACGTTCTCGAGCGTCGCCGCGTTGCGATCGATATCGTTGCGGGTCAGCAGCTCGTCGCCCGACAGCTCGCGCGCTTCGACGCGATCCAGCGCGTAGGCCTGGCGGGTGGCGTCGATGTTGTGCTGGATGAACGGCGACTCGCGCACCTGCTCGTCAGGAGTGACGGCAAAGCGCTGCAGCATGGAGCTGTACACCTCGCCGCCAATCGACACCACCAGGTAAAGGCCGATGCCGGCGACGATGGGCCAGTTGCGCCGATGGAAGCCCTGCCACGCCGCCAGGGCGGCGCCGATCGCGGCCGCCACGGCAAGCACCAGTGAGGCCGGCATGCGGCCGTAGACATCGGCGTAGCTGGCGCCGAAGATGACGCCGGACGGCGTGATCAGGTGCTCCGCCTGCTGCAGCCATGCCCCGAACGCCAGCAGCAGGAAGAACGCCGCGGCGAGCAGCGACAGGTGTCGCCGCGCCGCCTGGCTGAACATCGTTCGGGCCGGGAAGCCGGCCGTCAGGTTGCCGGAGACCGCGTAAAGCGCGCCGCAGGCGAGCGCGGCGAGAATGACGAGCGCCTGGCCGACCCCGCGCACGAACTGGAAGAACGGCAGCGAGAAGACGTAGAACGACACGTCGCGGCCAAGGATTGGATCCGCCTGGCCGAACGGCACGCCGTTGCGCCACATCAGCCAGGTGTCCCACTGGCTGGCGGTGAAGAGCCCGATGAGCACACCGCCAAGCAGCGCGGCCAGCGGCGCCAGCGCCTGGATCTGCCGGCGGCCGGGCAGCGTGACCTCGAGCCCTTCGCGCGTCGTGAACACCGGGCGGATGTCGCCGAGCCCGGCGATGGCGATGCGCAGGTTCAGCATCAGCCATGCCACGGTGACCGCAAAGCCGGCGACGAACAGCATCCCCTGCGTGCGCAGCATGGTCAGGTAGACCGGCTGGTAGCCGACCTCGCCGAACCAGAGCCAGTCGGTATAGAAGCCGACCATGGACGGACCCAGGAAGATGGCGAACAGGGCGAGGCCGATGATGACAAGGCGCGTGGGGGTCATGATGCGTAGTGCCTCATTGCTTTGGTAAGGTCCGCCCGGACGTCACGCGCCAGGGTGGCGGGGGAGACGACGCGCGCAAACCCGCCCCAGCCGAGGATCCAGCTGCGGAGGGCCCAGTCGTGGCAGACGTTGAGCGTGAGGAGGAGGCCGCCGTCGGGCGCATCGCGCAGCTCCTGCGAGCTGTGCCAGACGCGCGCGCGGACGTACGGGGCAATCTGCTTGTCGAACTCGATTTCGGCGCGCGCCGCGGGCCCGGTGTTGACGCCCAGCGAGTTGCCGAAGACGTCGTCGCCGACAGGCTCGCGCGGCGTGAAGGTCTGCTTCTCGAGCGAGACCGAGGCGATCCGATCGATCGCAAACGTGCGGACCGCGTCGTACTCCGGCACGTAGGCCAGCAGGTAAAGCCCTCCCTGCGCGAAGAGCAGGCGCGAGGGGTGCACTTCGTAATCCTTGACGCGACCGCTCGACACCGAGTGGTAGCGCATGGAGGTGACGCGGAAGTGCAACGTCGCCTCGAGCAGCTTGCTGACGACATCGGCGTTCGACGCCGAGCCACGCGCGCGCGGCCCCGGCTTGGCAGCGAGGACCGTTGGCAGGCGGTCGAGGAACTGGCGCATCCGCGGCGAGAGCATCTTCTCGAGACGCGTGAATGCGTTGGTCAGGTCCCGCTGAAACGGCGTGCCGGCCACCGACTCGAGTAGGTTGCGGCTCAGGTAGAGCGCGCACAGCTCGCCCAGCGTGAATCCCGTTTCCAGCCCCTTGAGCACCTGGCCATCCAGCCGCCAGCGCACGCGCCCATCGTCGTCCCGTTCGTCGTAGAGGGGAAAACCGGCCTCCTGCAGCGCGGCAAGGTCGCGGCGGATGGTGCGGGTCGTGACGTCCACCTCCTTCGCCATCGCGTCGATGGTGACGCCATGCCGGGAGGTTTCCAGGGCGTGCAGCACGCGCCACTGGCGGATGACTTCCTGATTCCGGGGCACGGCTCATCGTACGATGGATCGCGCATGGCCAAGAAGACCATCCCCGACGCACCCTATCCTCGACTCGACCTGCCGGTCGTGCCGCCGTACGCGCCGATGGAGGCGAAGTCGGTGGAACGGATCCCGTCCGGCGAGCAGTGGGTGTACGAGCCGAAGTGGGATGGGTTCCGCTGCCTCGCGTACCGGGATGGCGACGCGGTGGCGCTGCAGTCGAAAGCGGGGCAGCCGCTGGGACGGTATTTCCCCGAGATAATTCAGGCCGTTGCCGCCTTAAGGCCGGAGAAGTTCGTGCTCGACGGCGAGATCGTGATCATCGCCAACGGCCGGCTGTCGTTCGATGACTTGTTGATGCGCATCCATCCCGCGGAGAGCCGCATTCGCCGGCTGGCCGCCGAGACGCCGGCGCGGCTGCTGGTGTTCGACATGCTCGTCGACGAGAAGGGGCGCGATATCACCGACCGGCCGCTGCGCGAGCGGCGCGAGACGCTGGAAGCCTTCCTCGCGAAGCACCCGCATCCCTCGATTGAACGGTCCCCCGTCTCCGCCGATCGCGCGAAGGCGGAGCGCTGGATGAAGGAGTTCGGCGCCATCGGCTGCGACGGGGTCGTCGCCAAGCTGGCGGAGGAGCGCTATCACTCCGGCGATCGCGAGGCGATGCAGAAGATCAAGCGCCTCCGCACCGCCGACTGCGTCGTCGGCGGCTTCCGCTACGCGAGCGGCGCGCCTGGCGTCATCGGCTCGCTGCTGCTGGGGCTCTACAACGAGCATGGCACGTTGGACCACGTCGGCTTTGCCGCGAGTTTCACCGCGTCGGAACGCGCGGAGTTGAAGAAGGTCATCGAGCCGCTGAAGGGCGGTCGCGGTTTTACCGGCCGCGCGCCCGGCGGCCCGAGCCGGTGGAGCACCGAGCGGACGGGCGAGTGGGAGCCGCTGGAGCCGGCGCTGGTCGCCGAGGTCCGCTACGACCACTTCTCCGGCGGCCGCTTCCGCCACGGCACGAAGTTCCTGCGCTGGCGGCCGGAGAAGAAGCCGAAGCAGTGCACCTTCGACCAGCTCGCCTAGTCGCCCCGCTGCAGCCGTAGTGTCCGGCTTGAGCCGGACCCGTCGGATCCGCCCTTGACGCGCCGCGGGCGCGACGATCAGGCCGCCGCCGCGCCGCACGCCCGGAAATCGCTCTCCGCTCGTACTCTTTCGCAGCCGCATCGACTAGGAGCTGACTCGCAGCGGCACACGCCACACGGCTCAAAACGTCCGAGTTGCTTCAGAGCAACTCGAACGCGCTGGGCGAAGTCGATGCGGGTGAATCGCTGCGATCGATTTCCGGCTACGCACTACGTGGGCGTGCGTCGCAAGGCGGCCGCCTGCTCGCCACGCCCGCGCCGCGGGTGTCGGGCGGCAGCGGCTCTAGCCGGGGTGCTGCCGATTCTCCTTGAGGCGAGCCGTCACGATCTTCGTCAGGAGTCCGTAGGGGAAGGGCTCGTCGAGCGGGAACTTCAGGTTACCCTTGGGGCCGGTGTACTTCGCGAGCTGCGCCTTCAAGGTCTTGTCGTTCACCGGCGGATAGATGCCGATGTGGTTCTT
>JBFWUM010000081.1:0-7396 GCA_050247255.1 Vicinamibacterales bacterium
GCATGCGCTCAGCAGAGCAAGGCTCAAGGCCCAGGGCCCAAGGCTCAATGCCAAACGCAGTAGGCTCCATTTGTCATTGCGCATTGCGCATTGGGCACTGAGCATTGCTACCGTTCCTCAGCGAGCGACTTCAGGTCCGCGAGCAGTTGGAGCGCTTCTCTCGGCGTGGTCTCGTCCACATCGATCTCCTTCAGCCGTCTAGACACCGCATCGTTGCCGGGAGTCGGGGCGGCGAAGAGCCCCAACTGGGCGGTCGGCGTGTCGCCGGGCGAGCCGGACAGTGTCGGCCGGCCACCGCGGGAGAGCTCGTCGCGTTCCAGGCCGGCGAGGATCTCGCGCGCGCGCGACACCACGGCGGGCGGCAAGCCGGCCAGCCGGGCCACCTGGATGCCATAGCTCCGATCAGAGCGCCCGGAGACGATCTTGCGCAGGAAGATGATGTCGTCGTGCCATTCGCGCGCGGCGACGTGGGCGTTGACGACCCCCGGCACCGCGTCCGGCAGGTCGGTGAGCTCGTGGTAGTGGGTCGCGAACAGCGTCTTCGGCCGCGCCCGGTTGTTGGTCGCCAGGTATTCGGCCACCGCCCAGGCGATGCTCAGCCCGTCGAAGGTGGACGTGCCGCGGCCGATCTCGTCGAGCACGACGAGGCTGCGCGAGGTCGCAGTGTGGAGGATGTTGGCGGTTTCCTGCATTTCGACCATGAACGTCGACTGCCCGCGGGCGATGTTGTCGGAGGCGCCGACGCGGGCGAAGATGCGGTCGATGATCGGGATCTTGGCGTCCTTCGCCGGGACGAACGATCCAATCTGCGCCAGCAGCGGGATCAGCGCCGCCTGCCGCAGGTAGGTCGACTTGCCGCCCATGTTGGGGCCGGTGAGGATTACCAGCTGCCGGGTGCTGCCGTTCAGGTCGATGTCGTTGGCAACGAACGCGTCGGCCACGTAGCGCTCGACCACCGGGTGGCGGCCGTCGGTGACGACGAGATCGTCGCCGTCGTGCACGTGCGGCTTGGTGAAGTTGCAGACGGCGGCGGTCTCCGCGAGGCCGGCGAGCACGTCGAGGGTCGCCAGGGCGCGCGCAGTGTCCTGGATGCGTCCGGCTTCGGCGGCCACGGCACTGCGCAGCGTCTCGAAGATCTCGAGCTCGCGGGCCAGGATGCGTTCGTCGGCGCCGAGGATCTTCTCCTCGTACTCCTTCAGTGCCGGGGTGGTGAAGCGCTCGCCGCCGGCAATCGTCTGCTTGCGCTGGTAGTCGTCGGGGACCGCGTGCAGGTTCGCCTTCGAGATTTCGATGTAATAGCCGAAGACGCGGTTGAAGCGCACCTTCAGCGAGCCGATCCCGGTGCGCGCCCGCTCGCGCTCTTCCATCTCGGCGATCACCTGCCGACCCGATCGGCTGATGCTTTTCAGCTCGTCGAGCTCCGGGTCGATGCCGTCGCGGGTGAAGCCGCCCTCGCGCGTCAGCGCCGGCGGCTCGTCGATGATCGTCCGCTCGATCAGGTCGCGGATGTCGGCCAGGTCGTCGAGCTCGGCGAGCAGGCTCCGCAGCAGCGGCGCCTGCACCTCCTGCAGCACGCCGCGCAGCCGCGGGATGGCGGCCAGCGACTGGCGCAGCGAGACCATGTCGCGCGGGTTGGCCGAGCCGAGCGCCACCCGCGCCAGCAGCCGTTCGAGATCGTGGACGGCCTTCAGCGTCTCGCGGAACTTGCCGCGGTCGGTCGAGCGGAACGCCAGCTCCTCGACCGCGTCGAGCCGATCGCGGATGCGCTCGAGCGAGCAGAGCGGACGCAGCAGCCAGCCGCGCAGGAGCCGCCCGGCCATGCTGGTGACGGTCCGATCGATCTCGTGCAGCAGCGATCCCGGTGTGCCCCCCTCGCTGCCGGTCACGACCTCGAGGTGCTTCAGGGTGATCGGATCGATCACCAGGCAGTCGGCCGCGGTGCGGTAACCGACGCTGCGGACGTGCGCGAGATCGGCCTTCTGGGTGTCGCGCAGGTAGGCCACCAGGCCGCCCGCCGCCTGCACCGCGGCGGTACGTCCCTCGAGGCCGAAGCCGTCGAGGCCGTGCGTCCGCAGCTGCTCGATCAGCGTGCGCCGCGCCGACTCCGGCTCGAAGCTCCATCCCTCGACGCTGGTGACCGGAATCTGCAGCCGGCCGATCTCGGGGACCCGCTCGACGATCGTGCCGCCGGCGGCGACGACGATTTCGCGCGGCCGCAGCACGGCGAGGTCGTCAGCCAGCGCCTGGAGGGCGTCTCCGGGGTACTCGGCGGTCGTGAATTCGCCGGTGGAGAGGTCGATCGCCGCGGCCCCCCACGATTGGTTCTCGACAATCGCCATCAGGAACGCCGGCTCGCGCGCGTCGAGCTGGCTGGCGTCGGTCAGCGTCCCCGGCGACACGACGCGCACCACCTCGCGCTTCACCAGCCCCTTGGCCTTCTTCGGGTCCTCGACCTGCTCGCAGATGGCGACGCGGAACCCCTTCCTGACGAGCCGGGCCAGGTAGCCGTCGGCGGCGTGGTAGGGGATGCCGCACATCGGGATGCCGTTGCCGCTCGCATCCTTCGATCGCGACGTCAGGGTCAGGTCGAGGGCGCGGGCCGCCGCGAGCGCGTCCTCGTAGAACATCTCGTAGAAATCGCCCATGCGGAAGAAGACGATCGCGTCGCGATACTGCCGCTTCGCTTCGAGGTACTGCCGCATGGCCGGCGTGGCCGTGGCTGTCGAGGACATTCGAGCGTTGCTATTATCTGACACACGCGATGCTGATCCTCGCCCTTGACACCACGACACGCGCCGGCAGCTGTGCGCTGGCGCGCGACGGCCGGGTCGTGCGCGAGCAGGCGAGCGATCCCGGGCAGCCGCCGGCAGCGCGGCTGCCGGCCGACTTGATGGCGTTGCTCGACGCCGCCGGCGTCGCGCTCGACGCCATCGACCTGTTTGCCGTGGCGACCGGCCCCGGATCGTTCACCGGCCTGCGCATCGGCATCGCCACCATGCAGGGGCTCGCCTTCGCGCGCAGTAAGCCGCTCATCGGCATCTCAGGGCTCGACGCCCTCGCCGCGATCGCGACCTCAGCGGAGATCCCCTCCGTGCGCTCCGGCGCCTCCGCTCTACCACCGACCACCGACCATCGACCACCGACCATCGTTACCTGGGTCGACGCCTGGCGCGGCGAGGTGTACGCGGCGCGGTACGAAGCGGGGCGCGAGGTGGAGGCGCCGATCGTGGCGCCACCCGCGCAGCTGCTCGCGCGCATCACGACGCCGGCGCTGTTCATCGGCGACGGCGCGGCGGCGTATCGCGACGAGATCGCGCGCGCGCTTGGCGATCGGGGGCAGCTTGCCGAGCCGCTCACGCCGCTGCTGGCCGGCGCCATCGCGCGGCTGGCCGACGCTGCCGCGGCCGCGGGCCACCTGCCTGCGGCGGACGCGATCCGGCCGCTGTACGTGCGCCGTCCCGACGCCGAGCTCGCCCGGGATCGCGCGTGACGTACACCATCGAGCCGCTCGACGGCGAGGCTGACCTCGACGGCGTGCTCGACGTCGAAGCGGAATCGTTCACCAACCCGTGGACGCGCGAGATGTATGCCTGGGAGCTGCAGAACCGCGCCGTCTGCCACATCTACGTGGTCCGCCTGCCGGAGTGCCCGGTGGCCGGCTTCTGCGCCTTCTGGCTGGTGTTCGACGAGATCCACATCAACAACATCGCCATGCGGCCGGCGTTTCGCGGCCGCGGCATCGGCACCGCGCTGATGCACCACGTGCTGGCGGAAGGGCGCGCGCGCGGCGCACGGCGGGCAACGCTCGAAGTCCGCGCCTCGAACGAGGCGGCGCGGCGTCTTTACGAGCGGCTTGGCTTCTACGTGGCGGGCGCGCGGAAGAACTACTACAGCCAGCCCGTGGAGGATGCCTTGATCCTGTGGAGAGACGATCAATAAGGCTCAATGCCCAAGGCTCAATGCCCAATGCTCAAGCTGTAAGTCGTTGCTGAGTATGGGCCTTATCGTTGTGCATTGGGCATTGCGCATTGGGCCTTGGGGTGTTAAGGTTCCCCCAAGATCGGTCCGAAGACCTCTTCTCACACAGGAGGGCGGCTATGAATGCAGCGGAAGCACAAGAGGTAAAGAACCTCTTGTTGCAGCGAGACGATCACTTTCGCGAGCTTGCCCAGCGGCACCACCAGCTCGACGAACAGCTTCACCAGTTCACCGACAAGCACTACCTCTCCAGCACCGAACAGCTCGAAGAAATCACCCTGAAGAAGCAGAAGCTCGCGCTCAAGGACCAGATGGAGCAGATGGCTCGCGAGTACGCTCACCACCACAGCCGCGCCTCGTAGCGCCGCACCCTCTTTCGCATGTCCGGGCCGCCTGCGGGCGGCCCTTTTTCTGTACAGTAAACAGATGCGTATCGATCCGGCGGGGCTGCCATTCATCGGCGGCTCGGTGCTGCTCGCGGTCGTGGTCGCCCTGTGGGGCGGCTGGGCCTACGCCGCGGTCTTCATCGTCCTCGGCCTCTTTTTCCTGTTCTTCTTCCGGGACCCGCATCGTGTGGCGACCGTCGGGGAGCAGCTCGTGCTGTCGCCCGCGGATGGCCGGGTCATGGTCGCCGGGGCCCCGACCGGGCAGGCGTTTCCGCCCGGACAGTGGCAGCAGATCAGCATTTTCCTGTCGCCGATGGACGTCCACGTCAACCGAATGCCGATCGGCGGCCGTGTCACCCGGGTGGAGTATCATCCCGGCCGCTTCCTGCCGGCCTACAAGGCCGAGGCGGGGGACCTGAACGAATACGCCGAGGTCTGGATCGACCACGGTGGGCAGACCATCGTCGTTCGGCAAATCGTCGGCATCCTGGCGCGGCGGATCGTCTGCCGCACGACCGAGGGGGCCGTCGTGCAAGCCGGGGAGCGCTACGGGGTGATGAAGTTCGGATCGCGAATGGACCTGTTCCTGCCGCCGGATGCCGCCATCACGGTGTCGGTCGGGGACAAGGTGTCGGCGGCGGTCACGGTGATCGCGGAGCTGGCGCCCCATGCCTGAGCGGCGCGACGCGCGATCGCGCCTGCGCATGCTGACCCCGCTGCGGCGGCGCGACGATCAGCAGGGGCGCCGCGTGCGGCGCGGGGTCTACCTGCTGCCCAGCATGTTCACGATGGCGAACATGTTCTGCGGCTACGCCTGCATCGTCTATGCAATGCGCGGCGAGTTCCGGACGGCGGCCCCGTTCATCGGCGTGGCCATCGTCCTCGACATGCTCGACGGGCGCGTGGCCCGCATGACCGGCACGAGCAGCGCCTTCGGGATCGAGTTCGACTCGCTGGCCGACGTCATCTCGTTCGGCGTCGCCCCGGCCATCCTGTCGTTTGCGTGGGGGCTCCAGCCGCTCGGCCGGGTCGGCTGGGCCGCCGGGTTCCTGTTCGTGGCGGCCGCCGCCGTCCGGCTGGCGCGCTTCAACATCCAGGCGGGCTCGCACGATAAGCGCTACTTCGTGGGGATGCCGAGCCCGGCGGCCGCCGGCGTGCCGGCCGCCACCGTCTTCGCCTATCCGCAGGGGTTCCAGACGAGCCCCGAGGCGCTGCCGGTGCTGGCGATGGTCATCGTCCCCGCGCTGCTGATGGTCAGCACGATCCGCTTCCGCAGCTTCAAGACGCTCGACCTGCAGTCGCGGCGAAGCTACCCGGTGCTGTTCCTGTTCGCCGTCGGCCTTGCCGCGCTCGCCTCGCAGCCCGAGTGGATGCTGGTGGCCATGGCCTACACCTACCTCGCATCCGCGTTCATCGGCATTGCCTGGTCGCGCATCCGCCGGCGTTCGGAAAGCCACGAAGATCACGAAGGTGGTTCAGCCACAAAGGACACAAAGATCACGAAGCTTTCGTAGCCAACCTGCCCTTTGTGTTCGTTGTGACCTTTGTGGCTATACCGTCTCCGTGCCACCGTGGCTGATCGGGAGCGCCACAACGACGGTTGTTCCCTGTGGCGAAGTCTCCACGCTGATCTCTCCTCCGTTCAGCTCGATGTTCCGCTTGGCGATCGGCAGCCCGAGGCCGGTGCCGGTCGCCTTGGTGGAGAAGTAGGGCTCGAAGGCGCGCGCCAGCGCCTCGGGATCCATGCCCGGCCCGGTATCGCTGACCCGGATCCTGACCTTCGCGGGTTCCGCGGCTGCGGATATCGCGAGCGCGCCGCTTCCCGGCATGGCGTAGAGCGCGTTCTCGACAATGTTGCTCAGCGCGCGCGAGACGAGCGACCGATCGACGAGGATCGCCGGCAGCGTCTCCGGGATGTCCACCGTGAAGGCGATGCGTCCGCCCAGCGCGGTCACGTACGGATCGACGATCTCGTGCAGCAGCTCGGCGCAGTTCACCGGCGCGGGACGGGCTGTCGGCTGTGACGCGTAGTTCGAGAACTCCGACGCGATCTGCCGCAGCAGCTTGACCTGGGTCAGGATGTTGCCGACGCACTCCTCGAGCACCGGGCTGAGCGGCTGGCCGCGGTCGGCATGCACGCGCCGCAGGTGCTCGGCATTGAGCTGGATCGGCGTCAGCGGGTTCTTGATGTCGTGGGCGACCTGCCGCGACATCTCGGCCCACGCCTCCAGGCGGTGCGTGCGTTCGAGCTGGCGCCGCTGCCGTTCCAGCTCGCTCGCCATCCCGTTGAAGTCTTCCACCAGCCGGCGCAGCTCGTCGGACGACGTGGCGGCAATCCGCACGTCGAGCTCGCCGCGGGCGATGCGCCCGGTGGCCCGGGTCAGGCGGTTGACCGGGTCGGCAATGCGCTCGGCCAGCGAGTAGCCGAGGGCGGCGCCGGCGAGAATGAACAGGAGTGCGCCGACCAGGACCTGGCGATTGAGCAGATCGATCTGCCGCTCGATCTCCTGCTGTCGCGAGGTCAGCGGCACGGTCAGGATGGCGTCGATCTGCCGCGCGCGCACCGGGGTGCCGGCGACCAGGTACTCCAGGGCGCCGATCTGCTCGCGGTGCACCGTCGCCGCCTCGCTGCGCAGGAGCAGGCCGCGGTAGACCGGAGCCGGGGTGCGCCGCGGCAGCAGGCCCGACGCGAACAGGTTGCGCTCGCTGGTGGCCTGGAGGCGGGGCCCGCGGAAGATGTTCACGTCCTGGTCGATCAGCCGGCTGACCCAGACCATCAGGTTGTCGTCGACGGCGGCGCCCTGCTGCGCCGCGCGCGGCGCCACCAGGTCCTCGACGACGCGGCGTGCTGCGGTGGCGGTGCGGATCGCCTCCTCCTCCACGGTCGCCTCCATCTGCGCGGCGACGTAGTTTCGCGTGACCACGGCCAGCGTGACGACCGGGACCACCGCCGCGGCGACAAACGCGAGGAACAGCTTGCGGTAGAAGCTCGCCCGGACCTCGCGCAGGAGGGCGCGGGCGCTGGTCCCGCG
>JBFWUM010000081.1:7496-11128 GCA_050247255.1 Vicinamibacterales bacterium
GACTCGACCAGCTGCACCTTGGCATCGACCGCCAGGCGGAAGGCGGCCGGGTAGAAGACCAGCGCCGGGACAACGAGTCCGAGCGTGAGGAGCATCAGCCGGAAGGCCTGCGAACCGTGGCGGTAGCGCGACTTGAGCCGTGTGCCGAGGACGCCGAGCACGATGGCGCCGGCGAGCCCGAGCAGGAGGGGCGCCCGTTCCTCGGCCGGCGCGCGGCCGAGGGCCAGCCAGGTGAGCGCCGGTGCCGCCCAACAGAAGGCCGTCGCCGCGATGGCGCGCGGATCGTGACGGCCGACACTCCACGGGACCAGCGACGCGCGCAGTACCAGCACGCAGAGGCCGAGCACCGCGGCGTGCCAGAGCACCAGCCCGAGCTGCAGGGCGACGCGGGCCGTGTCCCACGGGTGCAGCGAGAAGTGGAGCAGATCGATGCTCGCGTTCGAGATGGTGTCGCGCAGGAACCCGAAGTGCCCGGTGAGCGCCAGCGTCACGACCACCCCCGCCGCGACCTGCAGCACCGCGTAGGTGGCGCGCCGCGCGCCGGTCGAGAGCCCGAGGCGGCGCCGCCGCCAGGTGAGCCGCCACCCCTCGACGCCGAAAAAGGCGAGCGCCACCAGCGCGCCGAGCGCCAGCGCCGTCATCAGCATGTCGAACGGCGACGTCAGCAGCGGCGCCAGCCGCGGCGACGCGTAGCCGGTGGCTGCGAACACCTCGGCGGGCGCCCAGTCGGCCGGGGAGGCGAGACGCATCATCGCCCGGGCGGCAAGGGTGGCCGCAGCAGTCAGCAGGACCGCCACCGTGAACGGCGCCCGCGTCCGCGACGCCTTGCGCCAGTCGATGAGCGGCCCGCACAGCAGGACCAGCGCCAGCGCCAGGGTCATCACCGCCAGCGAGCGCGTGGCGGTCTGCCAGCGGATGCGCGCCGCTTCGATGTCGGTGGCCGCGAGGCGCGCCCGGACGAGGGTTGCCCCCGAAGGCGCCGGCACGTCGAAGACATCGGCGCCGCCGCCGTTCGCCGTGGTGTCGTCGAGGACCAGCGTCACCCTGGTGAACCGGGTGGCGTAGACGAGCGGATCGCCTCCCGCCGCCGGTGCCACGACGCGTTCCGCAACGGCAACCCCGACACGCGCGCCGCCTGAGGAGGTGAGTGGCTGCAGGTAGACAAGGCGCAGGCCCACCGGGCCCTGGACCAGGACCCATGCCTCGTTGCCGGCCATCCGCTCTGCGGGGAACTCGGAGGGCCGCCCGGCCCAGGCCAGCGGCTGCCCGTCCACGCCGTAGACCGTTAACGCCAGTTCCTCGCCGGGCCTCGCCGCCAGGGCCGCTTCGGCGGCGTCGAACAACTGCCGGGCCGCCGCATCGTCGGCGGCGGCGCTCGCGAGTAATTCCGGATCGGCCACGGACGCCGCGAGATCGCGCAGCTCGCGGGCCATGGCGTCGAACTCGTCGCGGACCTCCGCTTCGACCCGCGTGCGGGAGGCACGCTCGTCCGCCCCAAGCACGACCCGGGCGGCGATCGTGCCGAGCGCGAACACGAGGACCGCGGCGGCCAGGCCGGCTGCTCCGAGCACGGCGAGCCGCCGCGCCGGCAGCGGCGCCCTGGTGGGCGGGATGTCGGGAACGCGCACGGAAGCATTAGATAACATTGAGCCCGGTGATCGCCCTCAAACCCGTCCTCAAGCGCGGCGCGCTGGTGGCTGCGGCCAACTGGCAGGTAACGCTCGTCCAGGCGACCGCCGACTCGCTGTTCAAGCTGCTGATCGCCACGCCGATCCTGGGGGGCGCGTTCCTGGTGGCGCTGGTGGCCGGCACCGAGCCGCGCGAGTTGTTCGGCCAGGACTGGCGCGACCTGGTCGCCACCATCGTGGGATCGCTCTTCGCCCACCCGTTCGTGCTCGCGGCGTTTCTCGCCGCGGTCGGCGTCGTCGCGGTTGGCGGGTCGCTGTTCGTCTTCCTGGTCAAGGCGGGCACCGTGGCCACCCTCGTGCGTGGGGAGCGCAAGGCCGGCCCTATCGAGGAGGCGGCGCTGCACCTGGAGTCGTTTCGCGCCGCGGCCAGTTTTTCCCCGGACGCGTACGTCGAGTCGTCGCGGACGCTGTTCCCGCGCTACGCCCGGCTCGGCCTGATGCTCATGGCGGTCTACCTGGCATCAGGGGCCGCCTACCTGGCGGCGGTGTTCGCCATCGGGTTGACCGGAGACACCTGGGGACTGGCGGCGCTGACGACGATCCTGTTCGTCGCCTGGATCACCGTGGTGAACTGGATCTACCTGCTGGTGCAGATCGTGGTCGCCGCCGACGACTGCAGCGTCGCAGTGGCCGCGGCGCGCGCCGCAGCCTTCGTGCGCCGCGAGCGGCGGGCCGTCGGGATGGTCTTCCTGGTGGTGCTGGCGCTGGTGGTCGTCGCCACCGCCGTCTCGTGGCTGGCGACCGGCGCCCTCTGGCTGATCGGCTTCGTGCCGTTCATCGGCCTGGCCCTCATTCCCATCCAGCTGCTGGCCTGGCTCTTCCGGGGACTCGTGTTCCAATACATCGGCCTGAGCTCCGTCGGCGCCTACGCGCGCCTGTACCGAGGATCCCTTTCATGAACTACGAGCACTTCCTGTCCACGACCGGCCGCCACCTGCACGAGTCCGCCATCCGCCGCATGGGCACCGTGGTGGCGAAGACGGAGGACCTCGTCTCCTTCGCCGCCGGCTATCCGGACCCGCGGCTGTTTCCGTGGGACGACTTCCGCGACATCGCCAACGGGCTGCTGACCGGCAAGGACGGCACCGTGCTGCAGTACGGGCCGACCCGCGGCTTCAAGCCGCTGCTCGAGGCCACGCTCGGGGTGATGGCCGGCCGGGGCATCAGCGCCTCGCTCGAGCAGCTGATGATCACCAGCGGATCGCAGCAGGGAATCGACCTCGTCGCCCGCGTCCTGATCTCGCCGGGTGACGTCGTGCTGGTGGAGCTGCCGTCGTACACCGGCGGCATTTCGGCCTTCAAGAACATGCAGGCGGAGCTCGCTGGCGTGAAACAGGAGGCGGACGGGATCGACCTTGCCGACCTCGACCGCGTGCTCCAGCGGGAGCGCGCAGCGGGGAAGCGCGCGAACCTGCTGTACCTGGTGCCGAACTTCCAGAACCCGACAGGCCTGCTCATCGGCCTCGACAAGCGGCGGGCGCTGCTCGAGTGGGCCGAGCGTCGGGACGTGCTCATCGTCGAGGACGATCCCTACGGCGTGCTCTATTTCGACGACGTCGCCACGCCGGAGGAGACGCGGCCGATCAAGGCGGACGACGCCAACGGACGCGTCATCTACCTGAGCACCTTCTCCAAGACGCTGGCGCCAGGCTTCCGCGTTGGCTGGATGGTCGCGCCGGCGCCGCTCGTGGAGCGGTTCGAGACCGCGAAGCAGTCGATCGACCTCACGTCCGGCATTCTCGACCAGCGGGTTGTCTACGAGGCGATCCGCCGCGGCCTGCTCGAGTTGCTGGCGCCACAGCTGCGCGACCTCTATCGGCGGAAGCGCACAGTGATGGAAACGGCGCTGCGCGAACAGCTGGGCGACGCGCTGTCGTGGCCGGCTCCGAAAGGCGGCTTCTTCCTGTGGGCGACCCTGCCGGCCGGACAGACCGACACTGCGCT
>JBFWUM010000082.1:0-11081 GCA_050247255.1 Vicinamibacterales bacterium
CGCCGCTCGCGGCTTTCGAACCGGTCGTCGCTGTCGGTGAAGTACTCGATCGACGTCTGGTACGTGAACTTGCGGACTGCCCGGAAGCGGTTGCGCGGCCGCGGCGAGAACCGCAGCTGCGCCCGGCTCTTGTGCGTGTCCTGGCGCCGCATGAAGCCGACCTGCGGGTCGAAGTCACGGCCGATCGCCAGCCGTTCGGCCTGGTAGCCGTAGCGGTCGCCGTTGTAGTTGATCTGCGCGCGGTAGCTGGTGTCGTCATCGCCCGTGCCCGGCGTGGCTGTGCGCGCCCAGAAGGTGTTGACCGAGAGGTTCTCGAAGAAATTGAAGGAACCGTCCACGCCGAACAACTCGGCGTCGCCGAGGCCGCTCAGCGCGACCGAGCGGCGCGTGTAGAGCGCGCCGATCGTGCTGCGGCGCAGCACGTCGCGGCGGATGCGCGCAGCGGTGAAGTTCGTCGACGGGATGCCGAAGTCCTCCTCGTCGCCGGTCTGAATATTCATCAGGCCGACGGTGTAGGCACCGACGCGGCCGCTCACCCGCCCGCCGGCGTCGAGCGGCACCGCCTGGCCGCGGTCGAGGCCGATGCGGCGGCTGTAGAACATGATCGGCGTTTCGCTGTTGTTGTTGGTGTTGGCGCCGCCGAACTGGAAGATCCCCTGGTTCTCGAGGAAGAACTCGCGCTTCTCGGGAAAGAAGAGGCTGAAGCGCGTCAGGTTGACCTGCTGTTCGTCGGCTTCCACCTGCGCGAAGTCGGTGTTGTAGGTGAAGTCCGCGGTCAGGTTCTGCGTCAACGAATACTTCACGTCGAAGCCGAAATCGCCGCCCGGGTCGTTGCGCCGCTGCGGTGTCGACGCCAGGTCGGTGCTGATGTCCGAAATCAGGTACGGCTTCACGTCGAGCACCCGCCCGCCGCTTGGCACTTCGAGGCCCACGAGGGTCGCGTACTGCGACACGCGGTTGTGTCCGGCCGATCCGGTGCCGGCCGGCAGCGACGTCAGGTAGGACGTTTCATTCTTCCAGCGATTGATGCGTCGAGCCTGGAAGCCCCACACCTGGTTGGAGCCGGCGTTGTAACGCAGCGACTTGAACGGGATCGCCGCCTCGGCGGTCCACCCGTCCGCCTGCCGCCGCACCTGAAGGCTCCAGACCGGGTTCCAGTCGGCATTGAACGAGGATTCGTTGGCCACCTGGCCGTCCATGCGTCCGCCGAGCGGGTTGAACTGGAACGACACCGCGTTGCGCCGGTCGTAGAAGGTATCGAAGACGAACTGGAAGTTCTCGTTCTGGAACAGCGAGAAGCTGTCGCGCCGCATCTCGTTGACGATCATCCGTCCCGGCTGGCTCTCGGCGGCGCGCATCGAGATGTAGATGTTGTCGTCGTCGAACGACAGCCAGACCTCGGTGCGCTCGGTCGCCGGCGCGTTATAGCTCGGCTCGTTCTGGATGAAGTCGGAGATCGGCGAGATCGTCCGGTACAGCTCCTCGTCGAGGTTGCCGTCGACCCGGAGCGGCGACATCAGGCGGATGGCGCGCACGGTGACGCGGCCGTCCTCGCGCGAGATGGTGGCCGGGAGCTGGGGCGGAGGCGCCCCGTCGAATCCATCGGGCAGTTCAACGCCGGCCAGCGCGACCAGCGATTCAGGCGTGCCCGCAGGCAGGTCCTGCGCGCCGGCAACAGCGGCTGGGGCAAGAAGAAGGAAAAGAACGAGAAACCAGTTCAGCATCAGCAACGACGGGTAATAAGCGGTTCAGCGACATGACCCGGCCGTGCCCCAGTCGGGGCGGCCGCAAACGGGTCATTCTACCTCGCTTAAGGCCTTATATCCGTGCGAATTACGCTGATTCCGTCGAGCGGCATGTCGACCCGCGCCAAGCGTCCGTTGACCGCCCAGATTTCGGCGGGAGCCTGGCGGGTCTTGGTCTGGAACGTGACCTTCCAGTGGCGGGCGGCCACCGGACCGGTTGCCGTCGCCAGTTCGGCGGTGCCGGCGCTTTCTACCGTCAGGCGGATCTCGGAGAGCGGCAGCACGAAGATCGGGAGCGTCGCCCCTGGCTCGGTGCGCGCCAGCCGCGCCGCCAGCGCCTCGTAGGCAGGGAAGACCATATCGGGAATGACGATGGTGTCGGGGGAGGTGTCCGCGGACCCCCAGTAGGCGGTCTTGCCGGCCTGCACGACCTCCGTGCGATTGATCGAACCCTGGATGGCGGTGTGGGCGACCACCGTGTCCCCCGGGGTCGACAACTCCATCGTCGCGAAGCGCGCCCGCCACGCGGGGTCGTAGTGCGCCTCGAACCGCCGGACCGTCAGCTTGTAGTCGCCGCCCAGGTAGCTGGAGCCGCGAATGACCCAGCCTGCCGGTTCCCCCTCGGGCTCCGGCGTGACCGTCGACGACGTGACGCCGATCTCCGCGCCATGCTGCAGGATGCGGAACGTCGCTCCGGCGGGTTCCTGACCCCTGGCCGCGACCGGCGCGGCCAGGAGCAGGAGGAGAGCGCCGAGGAGGTTACTGCGCGACCGCCTGGATCGAGAGGTTGATCTTGACGTCATCGCCAACGAGGAAGCCGCCGGTCTCGAGCGCCGCGTTCCAGTTGAGGCCGTAGTCCTTGCGGTTGAGCGTCGTCTCGGCTTCGAAGCCGATGCGCTTGCCGCCCCAGGGGTCGGTCGCGTTGCCGAGGAACGACACCGGCAGCGTGATCTCCTTGGTCGTGCCGCGCATGCTCAGATCGCCGACGACGTCGAAGCTGTCGCCGCCCTTCTTCGTGATCTTCTTGCTCGTGAAGGTGAGCGTCGGGTGCTCCTCGGCCGAGAAGAAGTCGGCGGAGCGGAGGTGGTTGTCGCGGTCCGACACGTTGGTGTCGATGCTCGCGGTCTTGATGCTGAAGTTCACCGACGACTGCTCCGGGTTCGCGTCGTCGTAGGTGATGGTGCCTTCGAAGTCGGAGAACCGGCCGCGGACCTTGGTGACGAGGTGGCGGACCTGGAAAAAGACTTCGGAATGTGCGGGGTCGATCTTGTACGTTGTGGCCACTGGCGTTAGTCTCCGTTATGGGGCGTCGCTGAACGGGCAACCATAGCTGTCCGCAAGAAGGCGCGTCAAGCCCGTGGATGGGGTTTGACATTGACACCCCCCGCCGATTTGTCGATGCTTGGGGTCTTTCCCCGAGGTTCAGCCAGTTGGAGCAGATATGAGCGAGAAGCAGCAGCCCGAAACCGGTCCGATCACGTCGCTCTTCCAGGAGTTTGCCGACGGCCGCGTCAGCCGCCGCGATTTCATGAAGCGGGCGACCGCCCTGGGCGTTGCCGGCGCCGCCGCATCGGCGCTCGGGTCGCTGGCGATCAGCCCGGCCGAGGCGGCCCAGGCCGCGCAGGCGGCCGCGTCCGCCGCCAAGGCGCTGCCGCTCGACCTGGCCGAGTGGAGCTACATGTGGGTCAACGTGAAGCGGTCCGATACGGCGCGCGGCAGCTTCATCGGCGGCCAGCAGATGTACGTCGAGTACATGATTCCGGCGCGCGTCCGCCATCCGTTCCCGATCGTGCTCGTGCACGGGGGCGGCGGCCAGGGGCTCGACTGGATGGGGACACCCGACGGCCGCCCGGGATGGTTCCAGCATCTTGCCGCGGAGGGCTACAAGGTCTACGTCGTCGATCGGCCGGGCCACGGCCGCTCGCCTCAGCATCCTGACCTGCACGGCGCCATCCCGCAGCGCCCGGGGACGATGGAAGGGCTGCAGGGGCAGTTCATCTTCCCGGTCGGCGGCGCCAATAATCCCGATCCCTACCGCAAGCTGCACACGCAGTGGCCCGGCGAAGGGGTCCCCGGCGCGCCTGACGTCGCGCAGTTCCTCGCCTCGCAGGGCGGCAGCTACGTGGTGAACCCGCAGCCGGCCAACGCGCGCGGCGGCGGTCCCGGCGGGCGCGCAGGCGGCCCCGGCGGCCGCGGCGGCGGTGCCCCGAACACGCCGCCGCCTCCGGCGAACCAGGGGCCGGCCGGTCCGTTCAACGTGGCCCATGCCGCGTGGAGAGAGGCCGGCGCTGACCTGCTCGACAGGATCGGGCCGGCGATCATCATCACGCACTCGGCCGGCGGCTCGTTCGGCCTGCTGGTGGCCGAGGCTCGGCCGCAGCTGGTCAAGGCGACCGTGATGATCGAGGGCGGCGGCAGCGGCTTCCTCGGCGGCAATCGCTGGGGCATGTCGACCATCCCGGTCACCTTCGATCCGCCCGTGGCCGATCCGTCGGAGATCAAGGTGCGGTGGGTGCCGGATCCGGAGATCGACGCCGGCGGCTACTACCTGCAGGAGGAGCCGGTGCACCGGCTGCCGAACCTGCGCGACGTGGCCGTGCTCACCGTTACCTCGCACGCCGGCCAGGCGTCGCCGGGTAACCCGGGCGCACCGGCCTTCCTCAAGCAGGCGGGCGTGCGCGTGGCCGAGGAGCTGCGGCTGGTCAACGCCGGCCTCCGCGGCAACAGCCACATGATGATGGTCGAGAAGAACCACCGCGAGGTGCTCGAACCGATCCTGCAGTGGCTCGACAAGAACGTCACCGGCCGCGCGCCGAACATCCGCAAGCGCGGCACCGAGTCGACGGCGATGCGCCTCGCCGACTCCGGATTCTTCTGGGTCGGCGCCGAGGTGCAGAAGCGCGACTACGGCACGGTCGTCTTCGGCCAGATGTATGTGCAGTACCTGCTGCCGGAGGTGGTGCGGCAGGAGGTGCCGATCATCCTCGTCCACGGCGGCGGCGGGCAGATGACGCACTACATGGGCATCGACGGCAACGCCGGCTGGGCGCACTACTACGTGCAGAACGGCTACAAGGTGTACCTGGTCGATCGCCCGGGCCACGGCCGCTCGCCGGTGTCGCTCGACAACCTGGGTGAGCTCGGCAACCTGCCGATGCACGCCGGTATCTCCGCGGACCTGATGCGCGCGGCGCAGGGGAACCCGCGGCGCTGGACCGGCAGCGGCGCCATCGGCGATCCGCTGCTCGATCAGTTCATGGCGGGTCAGAACGCCGCCCCGCGCGACAACGAGCTGATGCAGCGGCTGTGGCGCACGCGCGGCGCCGAGCTGCTCGACCGGATCGGCCCGGCGATCATCCAGACGCACTCGGCCGGCGGTCCCTTCGGCTGGCTCGTCGCCGCCGAGCGGCCGTCGATGGTCAAGGCGCTCGTCTCGTTCGAGGGCGGCGGGGCGCCGCTGCTCGGGCAGAACGGGGCGGCTGGCACGCCGCTGCCGGCGCTCAAGGGCATCCCGATGATGTACCTGACGGCGGAGAACTCCGGTCGCACCAACGGGCCGGCCATCGTCCAGGCGCTCAACCAGTCGGGAGCGATGGCGGAGCACATCAACCTGAAGGACCGCGGCATAACCGGCAACGGTCACTTCGCGATGATCGAGACCAACCGCAAGGACGTGTGGGAAGTCATTCGCGGCTGGATCGATGCCAAGGTGCCAGCGGCGACCCGCCAGACCGCCCGTGGGTAGTACACGGCGGCAGTTCGTCCGCACCGTGCTCGGGAGCGCCGCCGGAGCGGCGCTCGCCGGGCGCGGGCTCTTCGCGCAGGCGCCGGCAGCGCCAATCGGCGTCAACCACCTGAGCGACTCGTTCGCCGTGCTGTCCGGCGCGGGCGGCAACGTCAGCCTCGTGCTCGGTCCAGAGGGGCTGCTGATGATCGACGGCGGGGTGCCGCAGCGGGCCGAGGCGCTCGCCCGCGCCGTGGCCGGCGTCGATCGCCGCCGCATCCTCGTGTTGTTCAACACCCACTACCACTTCGATCACGTGGGCAGCAACGAACTGCTCGGCCGCTCGCCGGCGATGCCGAAGGTCCGCATCATCGCCCACGAGAACGTGAAGAAGCGGCTCGGCGAGCGGATGCAGAACGAGGCGTTCGGCACGACCTTCGAGCCGCTGGCGCCCGAGGGGCTGCCCACCGAGACGTTCATGACCAGCGGGCGCGTCCAGTGGGGCGACAACCGCATCGACTACTCGCACGTGCCGCCGTCGCACACCGACGGCGATGCGTTCCTCTTCATGGAGGGGGAAAACGTGCTGATCACCGGCGACCTGTTCTGGATGGGGCGCTACCCGGTGATCGACTACAGCGCCGGCGGCTCGCTGGCGGCGATGGTCACGGCCCTCGACACGATGGATCGCGCCATCAACGACTCGACGCGCATCGTGCCGGGCCACGGGCCGGTGGCGACGCGCGCCGAGATGCTGGCCATGCGCGACACGTGGGGCCAGATCAACCTGGCGATCGAGACGATGGTGCAGCAGGGACGCACCGTCGAGGAAGTGATTGCCGCCGCGCCGACCAGAGACTGGGACGCGCAGCTTGGCACGGCGTCGCGCGAGGGGTTCATCCGCCAGGCCTACGGCGGCATCCGCGCCACGCGTCGTTGACAACGTAGCCGCGGAACTTCAGTTCCGCCCCGGGGAACATCATGACCATTACCTCCCTCTACCGCGATTTCGCCGACGGCCGCGTGAGCCGGCGTGACTTCATGCGGCAGGCCGCCGCGCTCGGCATAGCCGGCGCCGCGGCATCGGCGCTCGGGTCGCTTGCCGCCAACCCGGCGTCGGCTGCCGGGCTCGCCGCGCAGGCCGCCAACGCTGCCGGCACGCAGAAGCTCGCGCTCGATCTCGCCGAGTGGAGCTACATGTGGGTCAACGTGAAGCGCGCCGATACCGCGCGCGGCAGCTACGTGGGCGGCCAGCAGATGTACGTCGAGTACATGGTGCCGTCGCGCGTGACCAAGCCTTTCGCGGTGGTGTTCGTCCACGGCGGCGGCGGCCAGGGGCTCGACTGGATGGGGACCCCCGACGGCCGCCCCGGCTGGTTCCAGTACATGGTTGCCGAGGGCTACCGCACCTACGTGGTCGATCGCCCCGGCCACGGCCGGTCGCCGATCCATCCCGCGTTGCACGGCGGCCTCCCGGCGCGCACGGGAACGATGGAAGGGCTGCAGGGGAACTTCATCCCGCCGGCGCCGACCAACACCGACAAGTACCGCCGCAACCACACGCAGTGGCCAGGACCGGGACAGATCGGCGGTGAAGACGTCGCCCAGTTCCTCGCCTCCCAGGGCGGCAGCTACGTGCAGCAGGCGCCGCAAGGCGGCGGACAGGGCCGCGGGCGGCAGGGTGGCCCCGGCGGCGCCAACGCCGCGCCGGTCCCCGCGAACATGCAGCCGCCCGGGCTGCCGAACCTCGCTCACGCCGCGTGGCGCGAGGCGGGCGCGGAACTGCTCGACAGGATCGGCCCGGCGATCATCATCACGCACTCGGCCGGCGGCCCGTTCGGGCTGCTCGTTGCCGAAGCGCGGCCGGCACTGGTGAAGTCGACGGTGATCGTCGAAGGCGCCGGCACCGGGTTCGGCGGCGGCAATCGCTGGGGGCTCTCGACGATTCCGGTCACCTGGGATCCGCCGGTGTCGGATCCGTCGGAAATCAAGACCGTGCTCACGCCCAGCGGCGAGGAAGACATCGCGCCCTACTTCCTGCAGGCGGCGCCGGCCCGCCGGCTGCCGAACCTGAAGGACGTCAAGGTGCTCACCGTGACCGCGCCGGCGTCGACCGCTGCGCCCGGCAACCCCGGGCAGGTCGCCTTCCTCAAGCAGGCCGGCGTGTTTGCCGAGGAGTACCGCCTGTCGCAGCGCGGACTCCAGGGCAACAGCCACATGATGATGGTGGAGAAGAACAACCGCGAGGTGCTCCAGCCCATTCTCGAGTGGCTCGATCGGAACGTGAACACCGGCCGCGCGCCGGCCGTGCGCAAGCGCGGCACCGACTCCACCGCGATGCGCCTGGCCAACAGCGGTTACTTCTGGGTCGGCGCCGAGCCGAAGAAGACCGACTACGGCACCATCGTCGCCGGCCAGATGTACGTGCAGTACATGATCCCCGCGGAGATCCGGCATCCGTATCCCGTGGTGCTGGTGCACGGCGGCGGCGGGCAGGGGACCGACTACATGGGGCTCGACGGCAACGCGAGCTGGGCGCAGTACTACGTGCAGGCCGGCTACTCGACCTACATCGTCGATCGCCCGGGGCACGGACGTTCTCCCTTCCATCCGCACGCAATCGGCGAGATGGGCCCGCTGCCGACCTACGACTTCGCGTCGCAACAGTTCCGCCGCGCGGCAACCGCCACGCCGAAGCGCTGGCCGGGCAGCGGGCTGCCCGGGGATCCGGCGCTCGACCAGTTCATGGCGGGGCAGAACGCGTCGATGCGCGACGCCGCGCTCGCGCAGCAGCTGTGGCGCAGCCGCGGTGCCATGCTGCTGGATCGCATCGGGCCGGCGATCATCCAGACCCACTCGGCTGGTGGCCCGTTCGGCTGGCTCACGGCCGACGAGCGCCCGAACCTGGTGAAGGCGGTGATCTGCTTCGAGGGGGCGGGCGATCCGCTGGTGCGCTTCGGCGCGGACGCGCCGGCGACCACCCTGCCGAACCTCAAGGGCATCCCCGTGCTCTACTTCGTCGCTGACAACTCGGGGCTCGACTTCGGCCAGCCGATCGTCGATGCGCTGAAGCAGTCGGGCGCGGCCGCGGAGTACCTCAACCTGCGTGACCGCGGCATTCGCGGCAACAGCCACTTCGCGATGGTCGAGAGCAACCGCAAGGAAGTCTTCGACGTGTTCCGCGGGTGGGTGGAGGAGAAGGTGGAAGGGGGAAGGGGTTAGGGGGAAGGGCTGCCTCAGGCCTCAGGGTGTAGGCGGCAGGGACAGGAACGAGTCGAGCGCGGCGTTGAACGCTGCCGGTGCATCGAGGTTCACGAGGTGGCCGGCACCGGGAATCACGATGCGCCGCGCGCCACGGATGCCATCCGCAATCATTTCAGCAATTTGGTGAATGTGCGGTTGATCGTCTGCGCCCACGACCACGAGTACCGGGCAGGTAACCTCGGATAGCCGGCCGACGGCTGGCGGAGAGAGCGGCTGTTCCAACCGTTTCGATGTCCAGAGCCCCGCGTTGCCCATGACCATCGATTTCACCGCGGTGTCAGCGGCGCGGTCACCCTTCAACGCCATGAGCGGCGTATCGAGCCACAGACTTGCCGCCTCCACAGCATCGCCCGCAGCGGCCGCGTCGAACACCGGCTGCAGCCAGCCCAACGCCGGCCCCCGATAACCTCCCAATCCCGGCGCTGCCAGTACCAGCCTGCTGACCCGTGCGGGGTGCGCCAGGGCGAGATTGATTGCGAGTTCAGATCCAGCGGACAGCCCCACCAGCGTTGCCCGTTCGATCCCCGCCGCGTCAAGCACACTCAGAAGATCCGCATAGCCCGTGTACGGACCGCCGATGGGGGCGGAATGCCCATGACCACGCAGGTCGGAGCGCACCACGTGATAGCGTGCGGAGAACGCGTCGCTCTGCCCGTCCCACATGCGCCGATCGAGGCTGAAGCCGTGAACGAAGACAATCGGCTCGCCGGTACCGGAGATGTCATAGGCGATTCCCGTCGCCGACACACCGGTTTGCACCTGCGCCCAACTCACCGTCGACGTGGCAACGAGCATGACGCAGAGCCACCCCAGACGAGGGCTGTTCACGGCGTGACCTGACTCATGAGGGCCAGCAGCTTGCCATCGACGTCCTCGAAGAACACCATCCATTCCTCCGTCCCGGTGGCATGGCGATGGATCATGTGCGGGGCGCCCTTGAACGTGACGCCGCGCTCCTGGAGGGCGCGGTACGACCCGTCGATGTCACCGGTGCGGAAGTAGAGGATCGAGTCGCCCGGGTCCTGGCCGCCTTCCTTCTCGCCGGCCGAGAGGAACAGGCGCACGCCGTGGCAGTCGAAGAAGGCGAGGTTGCCGAAGGTAAACAGGTGCGGCAGGCCGAGCACGTCGCGATACCACGCGACGCCCGCGTCGATGTCGCGTACCTGCCGTGAGATCTGCCCGATCGGCCCGAGGCCGGCGGTTGGAGCAGCCATCGCGTGTCCCCCTGAGTTCAACGCACTGTCGACAGGCGCGCCGGCCCAGTGGCGCAGCTCCGCCTTCGTGGTGAGTCCGAGTTTTCCGATGGCGTTGGCGACGTGATACTTGACGGCGTCGAGGCTGACGCCAAATCGCCTGCGAATCTGCCCGTTGGAGAGCCCGTGGCGCACGGCGTTGACGACGCGCCATTCGGCTGGCGTGAGTTGATCAGGGTGCCGCGGCCGGCCTCGTCCCATCGGTGGCCCGGATTGTAGCGGCAGGATGGAGCGGATTACCCTCCCCCAGCCAGTTCCTGGTTCCTAGTGCCTGGTGCCTGGTGCCTGGCCCAGCCCTTCCCCCTAACCCCTTCCCCCTTCAGTGCGTGAGCGCATACAAAACGGCATTGATGCCGAACGCATATCCCCTCGGGCCAAACGCATAGAAGTACGACGGATCCTCCCCCTCGCGCTCCCAGGAGTCGGCGATGTCGGTGTTGTGCGTCGACATCACCATGATGTTGCCCTTGGCGTCGAGGATGCCCTTGAACTGCGGCACGGCGCTGTCGGCCCCCTGCTCGGAGGTGCCGCCGCCGCTGCGCAGGAAGAAGCCGATGTTCGGGATCTGCGGGATCTCGGTCACCTCGAACTGCGAGCTGAACACCGGATGCGAGAGCGGGATGTCGACGATCGGGTACTCGTTGGGCGGCAGCACCTTGCTGATCTGCGACTCCCAGCTGGCCCACTGGAACGATCCCCACGAATCGTCGGTCCAGATCATCCCGCCCTTCAGCAGGAACTCGCGCAGCCGTTCCGCGTCCCGCTCGGAGAACTGCGCGGCGCCCGGCGCCGACAGGACCACCAGCGGGCACTGAAACAGCTCGTCGCTGTCCACCGGGACGAGCAGGTGGTTCGGGTCGCCGCCGGGCTGCTTGCTGACGTTCAGGCGCGTCAGTTCCGACAGGCGGATCGACAGGTTGATGTCGGCGTTCGGGTAGTCCGTCGACCAGCCGCCGCCCCCGCCGCGGAAGCCGAAGCCGCTGCGGTAGACGAGGCGGCAGTAGTGAAACTTGCCGTCGAAGTCCGTCGGCGCCGCCACCTCGACGCCGCGGAAGCCACCTCGGCCGAACAGCCCGCCGCGCCCGAACTGCGCCT
>JBFWUM010000083.1:0-7898 GCA_050247255.1 Vicinamibacterales bacterium
TTTGGCTCCGGCACGTTCGACATTGGCGGCCGCGTGCTCGCGCCGGCGCTCTGGGCGCACGGGGTGCGCTCGCTCGACGCCCTGCTCGTGACGCACGGCGATCCAGACCACCTCGGCGGGGCGCTCTCGGTCGTCGACGACTTCGATCCCCGGCGATTCCTCGAAGGCATCATCGTCCCGCGGCATGGGCCGAGCCGCGAGGCTCGCGACGCCGCGACGCGCGGCGGGGCAGAGCCGGTCGTGCTGCGCGCCGGCATGACGTGGCGGGCCGGCGGCGCCCGCATTCGCGTGCTCCACCCACGCGAGCCCGACTGGGAACGTCCGCGCGTTCGCAACGACGATTCGGTCGTCGTGGAGGTCGTCTATGGCACTGTCGCGATCCTGCTGACCGGCGACATCAGCGCCGCCATCGAACGCGCCATCCTCCCGCAGCTGACGCCATCACCCGTGCGCGTGCTCAAGGTCGGCCACCACGGCAGCCGCACGTCCACCTCGCGCGAACTGCTCGACGCCTGGCATCCCCACTACGCGCTCATCAGCGCGGGACGAGGCAACCGCTTCGGCCATCCAACCACGGAAGTTATCGAGCGCCTCGAGTCCGCAGGCGCGCGCATCTATCGAACAGATCAGGATGGCCAGATCACGCTGACGACGGATGGACGGAGAGTGGAGGTGACGACGTTTACGGGAGGACGGCAATGAACCACGAAGCTCACGAAGGCCACGAAGGTCTTTAGAGCACGATTCGGTACGCTCCGTTTCCTCCGGAAGCGGACTCGTGATTCGTAGGTAATGCCCTTCGTGTATTTCGTGAACTTCGTGGTTCAAGATCTCTTCAATCTCTGCCACTCCGTCTCCATCTCCTCCAGGGTGCTGTCGGAAAGAGCGCGGCCTTGTGCGGCGAACGACTGTTCGAGCGCGGTGAAGCGGGCGGCGAATTTCTCGTTGGCCTGCCTCAGCGCAGCCTCGGGTTCGATGCCGAGCTTGCGGGACAGGTTGGCGATGGCGAACAGCAGGTCGCCCATCTCCTCCTCGGCCCGCGACAAATTCCCGGTGCGGCCGGCTTCCACCTCCACGCGGACCTCGGCGACCTCCTCCTCGATCTTGTCGAGCACGTCGGCGGCGCGCTGCCAGTCGAAGCCCACGGTGGCGGCGCGGCTGCTGATCTCGTAGGCGCGGAGCAGCGCCGGCAGCGTCCCGGGCACGCCGCTGAGGGTGGTCTTCTGCTTCGCCGGCTTGCCGGCGGCCTCGCGCTCGCGCGCCTTGATCTGTTCCCAGCGCTCGAGGACCTGATTCCCGGTAGTGGGGTTCGCGGCGTTCTCGTCGCGCGCAAAGACGTGCGGGTGGCGGCGCACCAGCTTGTCGCAGATGGCGTCGATGGCGTCGCCGATGTCGAAGTCGCCGGCCTCGTCACTCAGCTGCGCCAGGAAGACCGCCTCGAACAGGAAATCGCCGAGCTCCTCGCGAAGGTCGGCGGCGGTGCCATGCTCGATGGCCTCGAGCACCTCGTAGGTCTCCTCGAGCACGAACGGCCGCAGCGACGCGTGCGTCTGCTCGCGGTCCCACGGGCAGCCGTCGGGCGCGCGCAGCGCGCGCATGATGCCGACCAGCCGCTCGAATCGCGCCCCGATGCTCTCTGCCATGACCGCTCCGGGCCGTATGCTACCATTCGAATTTTGGTGCTTATGGCCGAACAGACACAGAGCGGCGGCGATCCGGTCGACGGGCAGTTCACTCTCAGCTTTGCGGCGTTCGTCCTGTCGCTGGCGCATACCGCGGCCGTGCACTTCGGCGACATTCCCGACCCGACGAGCGGCCAGCCGACCGAGGCGAACCTGCCGGCGGCGAAGCAGATGATCGACATCCTGTCGCTGCTCGAAGAGAAGACGCGCGGCAACCTCAGCGCCGAGGAGCGGCAGCTGCTCGACCAGCTGCTCTACGAGCTGCGGCTGCGGTTCGTCGAGGCGACGAAGGCCGGCGGCGGCCAGGCCGATGCGCCGCGCATCATCATCCCCTAGCGGCGTGGCCTCCGCCCGCGTCACCTTTCTCGGCACCGGCACGTCGCACGGCGTGCCGATGATCGGCTGCGCGTGCAGCACCTGCCGCTCGGGCGACCCTCGCGACAACCGGCTGCGCCCGTCGATCTACCTCGAGGTGCCGGGCCAGGCGCACCTGCTGGTCGACACCTCCACCGATCTGCGGCAGCAGGCGCTGCGGCATGGCCTCACCCGCGTCGACGCCATCCTGTTCACGCACGGCCACGCCGACCACGTGATGGGGCTGGACGAGGTGCGCCGCTTCAACGTCATGCAGGGGGCGCCGATTCCCTGCTTTGCCAACGCGCCGACCTGGGAAACGCTGAAGCGGAGCTTCTATTACGTGTTCGACGGCCTGCCGCGGCAGGGCGGCGGCATTCCGCAGCTGGTGGCGCAGACCATTACGGGGCCGTTCGAGGCGGCCGGCGTGCGCGTGGTCCCGATCCCGCTCTGGCACGGCAAGATGCCGATCCTCGGCTTCCGCTTCGGCCGCCTCGCCTACCTCACCGACTGCAACGCGCTTCCGGACGAGGCCTGGCCGCTGCTCGAGGGGCTCGACGTGCTGATCCTCGACGCGCTGCGCTACAAGCCGCACACGACGCACTTTACGATCGACGAAGCGACGGCCGTGGCGCGCCGCATTGGCGCCCGGCAGACGTGGTTCACGCACATGACCCACGACATCGGCCATGCGGAGGTCTCGGCGCGGCTGCCCGCGGGCGTGGCGCTGGCTTATGATGGCCTCGTGCTCGACGTCGAGGTGGAACTCGCCGCCGTGGACGCCGCGGGCCGCGCCTGATGCTGACGATTCACTTCCCCGACGACCCCCGGCCGCCGTGGGTCGTGCACCCGGTGCTGGCGCTCGGCAACTTCGACGGGCTGCACCGCGGTCACCTCAAGATCATCGAACGGGTCAAGCGCGGCGCCGCCGAGCATGGCGGCACGCCGATGGCCATGACCTTCGATCCGCACCCGCCGCGGGTCGTCCGCCCCGACAAGGCGCCGCCGCTGCTGATGACGATGCCCCAGAAGCTGGAGGCGTTCGAGCGCGCGGGGCTGAGCGCGGTGGCGGTGGTGCGGTTCACGCACGAGATGTCGCAGTGGGATCCCGAGACGTTCGTGCGCACGGTCCTGGTCGACTGGCTGCGCGTCTCGGAGGTCTGGGTCGGCGCCAACTTCCTGTTCGGCCACGAGCGCAGCGGCACCTTCTCGCTGCTGCGGACGCTCGGCCAGCGCTACGGCTTTCGCGCCGACAAGATCGATCCGGTGCGCTACAAGGACTTCGTCGTCAGCAGCACGCGCATCCGCCGGCTGGTCACCGAGGGGCGGATGGACGAGGCGGCGGCGTTGTTGGGGCATCAATACGCGATCGACGGGACGGTCGTGGAGGGGCGGCGGCGCGGGCGCGAAATCGGCTTCCCGACGGCGAACCTGCGGACCGAGAACGAGCTGATCCCGCCGCACGGCGTCTACGCGACCACGGCGACCATCGACGGCGTGTTCCACGCCAGCGTCAGCAACATCGGCGTGCGTCCCACCTTTGGCGACGGCGTCGAAACCACCATCGAGACCCACGTGCTGGATTACGCCGGGGACCTTTACGGCCGCCGGGTGCGGCTCGGGTTCGTCCAGCGGCTGCGTGACGAGCGCACGTTCAGCGACATCGACGCGCTCAAGGCGCAGATCGAGGCGGACGTGCGGCGCGCCGGCCGGCTGTTTGCGAGAATTGCCGTATGACGCCGTTCGAGCTGTCGATCAGCGTGCCGGCCGATCGGCGATTCGGCGAGACCATCGGCGCCCTCGCGCACGAGGCGGCGCGCCAGGCGGGGCAGGACGAGGCCGCCGCCGGACGCTTCGGCGCCGAGGCCGAGGCGGCGCTCAACGAATGCCTGGCGGGAGGCGACCGCGCCGACGGGCAGGTAGCCATCCTGTTCCGGCATAGCGGCGGCGCCCTCGACCTCACCATGACCGGACCCTCCGGCGTCAAGGTCGCGCGGACGCTGCGGATCGACGTATAACCTCCACAGATGATTCGTCTCTATAACACCCTGACACGGCAGGACGAGCCGTTCGAGCCGTCGCGCGACAACACCGTGCGCATGTATGCCTGCGGCCCGACGGTCTACGCGCGCGCCCATATCGGCAACTTCCGGACGTTCATCTGCGTCGACGTGCTGCGCCGCGCGCTCAAGCACGTCGGCGGCTTCGGCATGCGGCTGGCGGTGAACTACACCGACGTCGACGACAAGACAATCAACGGCGCGGCCAAGGCCGGGATGCCGCTGCGCGACTACACGAACCAGTGGATCGACCTGTTCCGCCAGGACATGGCGCAGCTCGGCGTCGAAACGCCCGAGGAGACGCCGCGGGCGACCGACGAAGCGAACATGCAGGCGATGGGCGACCTGATCCTCGCCCTCGAGAAGAACGGCCACACTTACCAGCGCGACGGCTCGATCTACTTCAAGATCTCGACGCTGCCCGATTACGGCAAGCTGGCCCGGCTCGATCACGCGGGGATGAAGGACGGCGCGCGCGTCGACGTCGACGAATACTCGAAGGACGACCCGCGCGACTTCGTGCTCTGGAAGGCGAGCAAGCCCGGTGAGCCGACGTGGGACGTCGGTGCCGGCCCGGGACGCCCCGGGTGGCACCTCGAATGCTCGGCGATGGCACTCCGGCTGCTGGGCGAGGCGCCGATCGACATCCACGCCGGCGGCATCGACCTGATCTTCCCGCACCACGAGAACGAGATCGCCCAGAGCGAGGGGGCGACCAGGCAGCCGTTTGCGCGCTTCTGGGTGCACGTCGAGCATCTGTTCGTCGAGAACGAGAAGATGTCGAAGTCGCTCGGCAATGTCTACTCGCTCCCCGACGTCGTCGAGCGCGGCCACCGGCCGTCGGCGCTGCGCTACCTGCTGTTGTCGTCGCACTACCGGAAGCAGCTCAATTTCACCTGGGCCGGCATGGAGCAGGCCGAGGAATCGCTGCGCCGGATCGTCGATTTCCTGGCGCGGGTGGAGGATGTCGAGGCCGCCGCCGACAAGGCGCGGCCCGCGGCGGAAGGCGCGCCAGAATCCGTGGAGAAGGCCCGCGCCGCCTTCCGCGCCGCAATGGAGGACGACCTCAATACCGCAGCCGCGCTGGCCGCCATGTTCGACCTGGTCCGCGACATGAATGCGGCGATCGATGCGAAGCAGGCCGGTCCAGCCGAGGCGGCCGCCGCCCGCCAGGCGATCGAGGAGTTCGACCAGGTGCTGGGGGTCGTCAGCCTGCGGCGCGCGGAAGACGCGCATCCGCCGGTGCCGGTGGAGGAGATCGAGCAGTTGATCGAGGACCGCAAGGCGGCGCGCCAGCGGCGCGACTTCGCGGCTGCTGATCGCATCCGCAACGAGCTGGCGGAACGCGGCATCCTTCTGGAGGACAATCCAGGGGGGACGCGCTGGAAAAGGAAGTAGGGTGGAAAAGGAAATAAGCCTTCGCACAGCGCTTCCCGGTCCCAACGCCGCCGCCATCATCGCGCGCGACGCCGCCAGCGTCTCGCCTTCCTACACACGAGATTACCCACTGGTCATCGCCCGCGGCGAAGGCGTGTGGGTCGAGGACGTGGACGGCAACGTCTTCCTCGACTGCACCGCCGGCATTGCCGTGACCTCGACCGGCCATTCCCACCCGGCCGTCGTCGACGCCATCGTCAGCCAGGCCAAGCGGTTCCTGCACATGTCGGGGACCGACTTCTATTACGAGCTGCAGGCGCAGCTTGCCGAGGAGCTCTCGGCGGTGGCGCCGATGCCGGGGCCGCACCGCGCGTTCTTCGCAAACTCCGGAACCGAGGCGAACGAGGCGGCGCTGAAGCTGGCCAAGTTCACGACGCGTCGGCAGAACGTCATCGCCTTCTTCGGTGCGTTCCACGGACGGTCGATGGGGTCGCTCTCGCTGACGGCCAGCAAGGTCCGCCAGCGCCAGGGCTTCGGCACGCTCGTCCCAGGCGTCTATCACGCGCCGTTTCCCGACAGCTATCGGCGGCCCGACGGGATGAGCCCTGATGCGTGGGGTGAGCAGTGCCTCGCCTTCATCGAGCAGCAGCTGTTCGTGCAGGTCGTCGCGCCCGACGAAGTCGCGGCCGTGGTCGTGGAACCGATCCAGGGCGAGGGCGGTTACCTCGTCCCGCCAGACTCATTCCTGCAGCGGCTGCGCGAGCTGACGCGGCGCCACGGCATTCTGCTCATCGTCGACGAAGTGCAGTCCGGGATGGGGCGCACCGGGAAGATGTTTGCCATCGAGCACGCCGGCGTCGAACCGGACATCGTGACCATGGCAAAGGGAATTGCGTCGGGGATGCCGCTCGGCGTGGCGGTGGCGCGCGCCGACGTCATGACGTGGCCGCCTGGCGCCCACGCCAGCACTTTTGGCGGCAACCCCGTCTCGTGCGCGGCTTCGCTGGCGACGCTGCGCCTGCTGCGGGAGGGCCTGGTGGAGAACGCGGCCACCGTTGGCGCGTTCCTCCTCGACGCCGCGCGGGCGCTCATGGACAAGCACACGCTCATTGGCGACGTGCGCGGGCGCGGGCTGATGGTCGGCATCGAGTTCGTGCGCGATCGCCGCTCGCGTGAACGCGCCGATACCGAACGCAATGCCATCGTCCAGGAATGCTTCCGCCGCGGCTTGCTGGTGCTTGGCGCGGGCCGGAACGCCATCCGGCTGTCGCCGCCGCTGGTGCTGACGCGCGAGGAAGCGGCCACGGCGCTGCGGGTCCTGGACGAGGCGATCGGGGCGGTGCGCCGGGCATGAGCAACGACCCGCGCGCGCTCACCTACGCGTCCTACCTGAAGGTCGATGAACTGCTGGCGCTCCAGGTGCCTCGCTCCGACGGGCCCGAGCACGACGAGCTGCTGTTCATCGTCATCCACCAGGTCTACGAGCTCTGGTTCAAGGAGCTGCTGCACGAGCTCGATCGCACCGTGGCGCTCCTGGGAAGCGGCGAGTCGCACCGGGCGCAGCACACGCTGAAGCGCGTGCTCACCATCCTCAAGGTGATGGTCGCGCAGCTCGACATCCTCGAGACGATGACGCCGCTCGAGTTCCTGTCGTTCCGCGCCAGGCTCGAGGCGGCGAGCGGGTTCCAGTCGGACCAGTTCCGCCAGATCGAGTTCCTGCTCGGGCGGAAGAGCCACGCCGCCATCGTGCGGTTCGCGCCGGAAAGCCGGGCGCGGACGGCGCTGGAGCGGCGCTACGGCGCGCCGACGCTGTGGGACGCATTCCTGCGCTACCTGGCGACGCAGGGCTACGCGGTCCCGCCGTCGCACCTGACGCGCGATGTCACGACAGGCATCGGCGAGTCGGCGGCGATCCAGCAGGTGCTGATCGAGGTCTACCGCAACGACGCCAAGAACACCGAGCTGTGCGAGCGGCTCGTTGACCTCGACGAGGGGATCCAGGAATGGCGGTATCGCCATGTCAAGATGGTCGAGCGCACCATCGGCGTGAAGCCTGGCACCGGCGGCTCGAGCGGCGCGCGCTACCTGCAGACGACCGTCGGTAACAATCTCTTTCCAGACCTGTGGGCGATTCGCAGCTCGCTCTAGCCGGCGCGCTCGCGCCGCACTACCGTCGCTTCCGCGTCGCGGAGCGGATCCTGCTGACCGGCCACTCGCACCAGGCGTGGCCCGACGTGGCGTTCGACGGTCAGCAGCAGGCCTGGCTCGACGCGGCCGAGTTCGTCGACGGCAAATGGGCGCGCGCCGCCGAGAAGGCGACGGCGGTCAAAGCGGGATACGCGCGGCTGCTGGGCGACAAGCCCGAGCACCTTGCGCTGGGCGCCAACACGCACGAGCTCGTCATTCGCTGGCTGTCGGCGCTCGA
>JBFWUM010000083.1:7998-10853 GCA_050247255.1 Vicinamibacterales bacterium
GCTGCGCGATCGCCCCACGCAGCGACCATCGAACATCGCCTGCGGGCCGCCGGCATCTTCACGGACTCGCGGGGTGACATCCTGCGCCTCGGGCCGGCGCCGTACGTGAGCGAACAGCAGCTGCGCGACGGCGCTGCGGCGGTCGGCGCCACGGTCCGCGAGCTGGCCTGATCCGTGCGTGCGCGTGCGCGCATGCCCACAGACATCCGGCAAACCATCGGAATTTCGGGGGAAGATCTCGCAGCCGCCGAACTGGCGCGCCGCGGGTACGCAGTTCTCGAGCGCCGCTACCGCACCCGACATGGCGAAATCGACATCATCGCCCGCGACGGCGCCACGATCGTCTTCGTCGAAGTGAAGGCGCGCCGCAGCCGAGAATTCGGCGGCGCCGCGGCCGCGGTCACGCCGCACAAGCAGCGGCGGGTGACCCAGATGGCCGTCGACTACATCGCCCGAAGGCGGCTGACCGGCTCGCCCTGCCGCTTCGATGTCGTGGCCATCGACTTCGACTCGGGCACGCCGGTGATTACCGTGTACCCTAATGCCTTCGGGTATTGACGGTTTGACGGATTGACGAGTTGACGAAGTCATATCGCCAATCCAATTTCGTCAGTCCGTAAATCCGTAAATCCGCAAATGTCTGAGCTCAGAAAAGACCCCGTCACCGGGCGCTGGGTGATCATCTCCACCGAGCGGCGCAAGCGCGCCGGCGCCTTCCGGCTCGAGCCGGTGGGGGTCGTCGACGATCCGGCGTGCCCGTTCTGCGAGGGGCACGAGCACATGACCCCGCACGAGATCCTGGCGCTGCGCACCAATGGCAGCGGGCCGAACGGCCCGGGCTGGTCGCTGCGCGTCGTCCCGAATCAGTTCCCGGTGCTGCGCGTCGAGGGGACGCTCGACCGCCAGGGCGAAGGGCTGTTCGACAAGATGAACGGCATCGGCGCCCACGAGGTCATCATCGAGACGCCCCGCCATGACCAGGCGCTGGCGACGATGGGGGAGCGTGAGATCGAGGAGGTGCTGTGGGCGGCGCGCGAGCGCGTGCACGACCTGAAGCGCGACCGGCGGTTCCGCTACATCATCATCTTCAAGAACCACGGCGCCGCGGCCGGGTCGTCCGTGCACCATTCGCACTCGCAGCTGGTGGCGCTGCCGATCGTGCCCCGCGAGGTGCGTGACGAGGTCGACGGCGCGAAACGGCACTTCGATCAGAAGGAGCGCTGTGTCTTCTGCGACATCCTGCGACAGGAGACGCGCGAGGGGCAGCGCCTCATCGCCGAGAACAGCGACGTCGTCGCCGTGGCGCCGTATGCGCCGCGCTTTCCGTTCGAGACCTGGCTGCTGCCGCGGCGCCACCAGTCGCACTTCGAGGACACGCCGCGGCACGAGATGGGCTCGCTGGCGCGGATGCTCGGCGACGTCCTGCGCCGCATGAACAGCATGCTGCAGTCACCGCCGTACAACCTGCTGATCCATAGCGCGCCGGTCAACGATCCGCCGGCGGAGCACTACCACTGGCACGTCGAGATCATCCCGAAGCTCACGAAGGTCGCCGGCTTCGAGTGGGCGACCGGCTTCTACGTCAACCCGACGTCGCCGGAGGAAGCCGCGCAAGTCCTTCGGGAGGCGCGGATCTAGACCACGGAGGCACGAATCCAACCACAAAGGACACAAAGGTCACAAAGGATTTACTTTGTGTTCTTCGTGATCTTTGTGGTGATTTAACTTCGTGCTCTTCGTGGTTTAGAAACGATATCCAAACGTCAGCGCAAACGCCCGATCCACGCGATCGCGTCCCGGCGCGGGGGAGCGGTCGTAGTCGATATCCCACTGCAGCGTCGTCACCAACCCGGCGCCGAGGCCGATGCGCACGCCGTTCTGCGTTCGCACGAAGCGGTTGTCATCGCCGTTCAGGCCGAAGTAGCCGTCGTGCTCGTGGAAGATCTGGAGCCGCGTCGGAACGACGAAGATTTCGATGCGCGCCGATTCGCGGGCGGCGGTGTAGCTGTCGTTCGCTGTCTCCCTCAGGTTCTCATCGACCCAGCCGAGACCGCCGTTGGCGGTGAGCCGCACGCGAGGCGAGTCGGCGACCTGGTAGCCGACGCCGACGCCGAGTGCCGACCGCAGGTCGATGTCGCGGAAGGCATCGTGGGTGAACAGGCTGTTGCCGGTGACGAACAGCCTTCGGGTCAGGAAGCGGTCGTAGTCGACGCCGGCGTTCCAGCTTTCCGCGGTCGGCGTGCCGCGGTCCTCGGCGCGGTTGATGGCTGCCCGCAGGGTGAGGCGGTTGGCACCGGCGCGGGCCACCGCATCGCCGTCGATGCGCAGGCTGTTGACGTCGGTGTTGCCGCCGGTGGCGACGAAGCCGGCGTTGGCGCCGCCGTCGATCGTGAAGGCCGGCTGCGGCGGGCCGAGGGCGACCAGCCCTTCGAGCGGCACCGGCCCCGGTTCCTGGCGGGCGGGCGCCGCCGCGCCGATGGTGACGAGCAGCGGCTGGTCGCTGGTCAGGGCGGCGATGCTGGCCTGCGGAACCGTCAGCGAGCCGTTCGGGGTGCGGAACGTGAGCGTGCCGGCGGCGAGGCTGACGATGGTGCCGGTGAGGCGGTCGCCGTTGGTGAGTTGCAGCGTATCGGCAGCGGCGGGGGAGGTTCCGATGAGCACCGCCGCGGCCGCGAGCCAGGAAAGGGCGCGAGTGAACATCCGCCTATTGTGCCCATATGGGCAAGCTCGGCGTGTTGCGACGCCTGAATCCGCTGTGTTACGCTAAAGGTTCGTCGCGAGCGGGAATAACTCAGTGGTAGAGTGCGACCTTGCCAAGGTCGAAGTCGCGGGTTCGAATCCCGTTTCCCGCTCCA
>JBFWUM010000084.1:0-10564 GCA_050247255.1 Vicinamibacterales bacterium
ATGACCACGGCTGACAGGCTTCGCTCGCTGCTCGATTCCCGCATCCTGCTGATTGACGGTGCCATGGGCACCATGATCCAGCGCCACACGCTGACCGAGGCGGACTACCGCGGCGAGCGCTTCACGGACCACCCGACCGATCTGAAAGGCAACAGCGACCTGCTGGTGCTGACGCGGCCCGACGTCATCGGCGGCATCCATCGCGAGTACCTGGCGGCCGGCGCCGACATCATCGAGACGAACACCTTTACGAGCACGGCGATCGCCCAGGCCGACTACGGGCTGGAGGCGCTCGCCTACGAGCTGAGCGTCGCCGGGGCGCGGCTGGCGCGCGCCGCGGCCGACGAGTTCACGGCGAAGACGCCCGACAAGCCGCGGTTCGTCGCCGGCTGTATCGGCCCGCTCAACCGCACGCTGTCGCTCTCGCCCGACGTCAACAACCCGGCGTTCCGCGCCGTGACGTTCGACCAGGTGCGCGAGGCCTACCGCGAGAACATCCGCGGCCTGATCGACGGCGGCGCCGACGTGCTGCTGATCGAGACGATCTTCGACACGCTCAACGCCAAGGCGGCCATCGCCGCCGCGTCGGAGCTGTTCGAGGAACGGGGCACCGAGCTGCCAATCCTGATCTCGGTGACGATCACCGACCGCAGCGGCCGCACCCTGTCAGGACAGACGCTCGACGCCTTCTACGAGTCGATCCGCCACGCCCGGCCGTTCAGCGTCGGGCTGAACTGCGCCCTCGGCGCCCGCGAGATGCGCCCGTACCTCGAGGAGCTGGCCCGCATCGCCGAGTGTTACGTGAGCTGCTACCCGAATGCCGGCCTGCCGAACGCCTTCGGACAGTATGACGAGCTGCCGGCCGATACCGCGGCGCTGCTGCGCGACTTCGCGACCAGCGGGCTGGTCAACATCCTCGGCGGGTGCTGCGGGACGACGCCGGATCACATTCGCGCAATCGGCGCCTCTGTGAGCGGCGTGGCGCCGAGATCAAAGCCCAAGGCCGAAGGCCCAAATCCCAAGTCCCAACGGTTGACGCGTTACGCGGGGCTTGAAACGCTGACGCTGACTCCGGATACGAACTTCGTGATGATTGGCGAGCGGACCAACATCACCGGGTCCAAGAAGTTCGCGCGCCTGATCACCAGCGGGCAGTTCGGCGAGGCCGCCGACGTGGCGCTCGAGCAGGTGCGCGGCGGCGCCAACATCCTCGACGTCAACATGGACGAGGGGATGCTCGACGGCGAAGCGGCGATGACGACCTTCCTCAACCTGATCATGACCGAGCCGGAGATCGCGCGGCTGCCGATCATGATCGACAGCTCGAAGTGGTCGGTCATCGAGGCCGGGCTCAAGTGCGTCCAGGGCAAGGCGATCGTCAACTCGATCAGCCTCAAGGAAGGCGAAGCCGACTTCCTGGCCAAGGCGACGCTGGTGCGCCGCTATGGCGCGGCGGTCGTCGTGATGGCCTTCGACGAAACCGGCCAGGCCGACACGATCGCCCGCAAGGTCGAGATCTGCCAGCGGGCCTTCCGGCTGCTGGCCGGGCAGGCCGGCTTCGACCCGCAGGACATCATCTTCGACCCGAACATCCTGGCCATCGCCACCGGTCTCGAGGAGCACAACGACTACGCCATCAACTTCATCGAGGCCACCCGCCAGATCAAGCAGGCCTGCCCGGGCGTGAAGATCAGCGGCGGCGTCAGCAACCTGTCGTTCTCGTTTCGCGGCAACGACGTCGTGCGCGAGGCCATTCACTCGGCGTTCCTCTTCCACGCCATCAGGGCCGGCATGGACATGGGCATCGTCAACGCCGGACAGCTGGTGGTCTACGAGGACATCCCGAAGGAGCTGCTGACCCATGTCGAGGACGTGATCTTCAACCGCCGGCCGGACGCCACCGAGCGGCTGGTGCAGCTCGCGGAGACGGTCAAGGGCTCCGGCACGAAGCGCGAGCTCGGCCTGTCGTGGCGCGAGGCCCCGGTCGGCGCGCGCCTGACGCACGCGCTGGTCCACGGGGTCGTCGACTTCATCGAGCAGGACGTCGAGGAGGCGCGGCAGGCGCTGGCGCGGCCGCTCGACGTGATCGAAGGGCCGCTGATGGACGGCATGAAGGTCGTCGGCGATCTGTTCGGCGCCGGGAAGATGTTCCTGCCGCAAGTCGTCAAGAGCGCGCGCGCCATGAAGAAGGCGGTCGCCTATCTCCTGCCGTACATGGAGGAGGAGAAGAGGAGGTCAAAGGTACAAGGGCACAGGTCAAAGGTGCTGCTGGCGACCGTGAAGGGCGACGTGCACGACATCGGCAAGAACATCGTCGGCGTCGTCCTCGGCTGCAACAACTACGAGGTGATCGACCTCGGCGTGATGGTGCCGACCGACAGGATCCTCACGACGGCGATCGACGAGCAGGTGGACATGATCGGCGTCAGCGGGCTGATCACGCCGTCGCTCGACGAGATGGTGTTCGTGGCGCGCGAGATGACGCGGCGCGGGTTCACCATGCCGCTGCTCATCGGCGGCGCCACGACCAGCAAGGCGCACACGGCCGTGAAGATTGCGCCCGAGTATGCGCACCCGGTCGTCCACGTGCTCGACGCCTCGCGGGCGGTGGACGTCGTCTCGAGCCTGCTCAGCGTGGGGCAGCGCAACGCGTTCGACGCCGCCAACCGGGCGGACCAGGAGAAGACGCGGCAGCAGCATGGCGCGCTCAAGCGCCGGCCGATGCTGCCGCTGGCCGCAGCGCGGGCCAACGCGCCGGCGCTGGCGTTCAACGCGGATACCGTAGCCACGCCGGCCTTTACCGGCACGCGCATCGTCGAGCCGGGCATCGAGGAGCTGCTCCCCTACGTCGACTGGACGCTGTTCTTCGCGGCCTGGGAGCTGAAGGGACGCTTCCCCGCGATTCTCGAGCACCCGAAGGTCGGCGAGGCGGCGCGCGAGCTGTACGGGCACGCACGCACGCTGCTCGAGCGCATCGCGCGCGAGACATTGATCACGCCGCGCGGGGTCTACGGCTTCTGGAAGGCGCACCGCGATGGCGACGACATCGTGCTGCCCGACGCCGGCGTCCGCTTCAACATGCTGCGTCAGCAGGAGCAGCTGCCCGACGGGAAGCCGAACCGGTCGCTGGCCGACTTCGTCGCGCCGCTCGATGCCGGGATCACCGACTACGTCGGTGCGTTCGCGGTGACCGCGGGGCTTGGCGTCGACGCACTGGTCGCCGGCTTCGAGCGCGACCATGACGACTACAACGCGATCATCGTCAAGGCGCTCGCCGACCGGCTCGCGGAGGCCTTCGCCGAGTACCTCCACGCGAAGGCGCGCGCCGACTGGGGCTACGGCGCCAGCGAGCGGCTCACCAACGACGAGCTGATCGACGAGAAGTACCGCGGCATCCGCCCGGCGTTCGGCTACCCCGCCTGCCCCGATCACAGCGAGAAGCCGAAGCTGTTCGCACTGCTCGAGGCCGGCCGCGCCGGCGTCGAGCTGACGGAAACGTTCGCGATGATGCCGGCCGCCTCGGTCAGCGGCCTCTACCTGGCGCATCCCGACGCGAGCTACTTCACCCTCGGCCGCGTCGACCGCGACCAGGTCGAGGACTACGCCCGCCGCAAGGGAGAGACGGTGGCGGTCATCGAGCGCTGGCTGTCCCCCGTGCTCGCGTACGAGCCTGCTCTGGCCACGGTTTAAACCACGAAGAATCGTCAGGCTCTCTTCGCGTCGAGACTCCACATGCCTGCGCCGCGGCTGGCGATGTAGAGGAACGCGAAGCAGAAGAGCACCGCCGGTTCGCCGCCGTTCTGGATCGGCAGGAACGCGCGCGGGAAGTGCGAGATGAAGTAGGCGAAGGCCATCTGGCCGCTGGCGATGAAGGCGGCTGGCCGCGTGAACAGCCCGACGGCGATGAGCGCGCCGGCGAGGATCTCGATGATGCCGGCGACGCCGCGCAGCGACGTCGGGTCGATGACGTCGCCGCCGAGGGCCCCGTATTTCTGCAGGCCGTGGAAGATCCAGAGAACGCCGAAGACAATGCGCAGTAACGCGTACGTAAGACGGGAAAACCGTTCCGGTATCATTCCCCTAATAAACCACGACACGACCGGGCCACGGTAGATCTCACAGGAAGAAGGAGGAAGGAGAAACCTTGTTGATCTCCTTTCTCTTTTCTCCTGTGGTTGGCGCGTCTACGGGGCGACAGGCAGGTGTATGAGGTAGCGCCGGCCGTCGCGCGTCGCCGACACGCGCACGAACTCGCCGCCCTTCAGCAGCTGCACGCGCGGGCTCCCCGCGCCGCCCGATGTCCCCGCCGCCTCAGGCTCGTGAACCACGGCCGCGTCGCGCGCGACGACCGCGCCGTTGGCGACGAACTCGACTCGGCGCTCGGCGCCGGGCGTCTGCCCCGGCAGCGGCGCGAGCGTCTCGGCGGTGAGGCGCACCTCGTAGGTCCCCGGCTCGAGCCGGACGCCTCCCGCCAGCACGGGCTGGGTGATGGTGATGGTGCCGAGCGATTCGGCAGCCTGGGGCTGGGCGGGCTGGGTTTGTGCCGCTGCGGCGGCAGCGAACAGGGCGATGCCGAGCGTCACGCCGATGAGGTTGCGGATCATGGTGCTGCCTCCACGGCAGGGCTCAGCAAGCCCCGTGCCTCAGAAGGCCGACCGGATGGCGCTGCCTGCGGTCCTGAAGGCACCGGAGATCTGCCGGCCCGCCGTTGAAAATCCACGCGCGACGGCGCCCCGTCCTGCCTCCGGGACGATGGTGTCGACGGCCATCAGCGTCGCTGGCACGGCCTCCGCATCGATCGAGAGCGGGTGCGCATCGAGCGGCATCGCGACGGGCAACACCGGCGCCATTGCCTGCGATGCCGGCACAGCCGGCGCCGGAGGCCCGGCGGCGTGCGACTCGACCCGCACCAGCCGCAGCGGCACATGCGCGGGGGGCGGCACGATGAGGGACGCAGGCGCGGCAGGGGCGGCGCCGCGCGGCGGAATGGGCAACGCCGGCTGCGCGGCCGGCCAGTAGCTCACCGTGAACGCCGCCGCGAAAATCCCGGCGACGATCGAAGCGGCAGCGCGCATGCCCAGCATTATATAATCGCCCTTTCACCTTGGAGTATCTGATCAAGCAGTACCCGCTCGACAGCGGCGCGTTGGAGATCCAGTACATCGAGGAGTACTTCGGTGAGTTCCCGCGCAAGAAGACCGCGCAGGAAATCATGACGCGCCTGCGCGACCGCGAGTACCTGATCCTCATTGCCGAAGCGCCGCTGCCCGACGATCCGGGGATGATCGCGCCGGTGTCGTTCAAGGTCGTGCACGAGCTGAAGACCGCCGAGGCCGACCCGAAGCTGGCCGACCTGGTCGCGCGGTTGAGCGACTGCGTGAAGTTCGACGGCCGCCGCGTGCTCTATTCGTGGATCGGGGGCACCCGCCGCGACTGGCGCGGCCAGGGCCACTTCCGCGCGCTCACCGAGGAGTCGGAGGCGTGGGCCCACGCCTCGGGCTTCCACGAGGTCGTGGTCAAGACGAAGAACCGCTACTACGACATGCGCGGGACCCTCGATCAGCTCGAGTTCGACGTCGTCAAGTACGAGGTCAACGCCGACGACAACCGCGAGTCGAAGGTGTACCTGAGCAAGCGCCTCACGTCGGACGTCATCCGCGCCCACGCCAGCACCCGCACCGTCGTCTACGCAGACTAGGGAACGACTTCGCGGGCTTCGATCTGGAAGCACTGCCTGCCGGCGTCGTGCGTCCAGAAGTCGCCGGCGGGGCGTTCGTTCGCCGCGCGCGAGCTGCCGGTGAACACCGCGCACAGCTCGTAGCGGTTCGCCGACAGCATGCGGTACTCGTAGGGCTGGCCGTTCTCCGGGTCGCGCGACAGCGGCGGCAGATCGGGCAGCCGCCCCTCCCGCGACCACTGCAGGTCCACCATGCGCTGCATCTCCTGCAGGTCCGACACGCGGCGCGCATCCAGCTGCTGGTCGCGCGCCGTGGCCGGCCTTCCCACGGCGTAGACCCCGCCGGCCATGGCGGCGATGACGATGGCGGCCGCGGCCGGCACGAAGACCGTATCGCGCACGTCGCGGCTGTAATACAGGAACACCCCGCCGGCGATGACCGCCGCCACGACGACCTTCAGGGCGAACCGCATCGTCAACTCGCCGCCGAGCAGGTTGTAGACGAGCGCCGTGACGTCGCCGATCAGCACGCAGGCGGCGACGAACAGCGTGAGGTAGGTCAGCGTGCGCCGGACCCTTGATTCGCGCTTCGCCGGGTCGCGCTGCATCAGCTGCGCGGCGCGCCACGTCATGACGCAAAAGATTGGGAAGGCGACGAACAGCGACGACACCGACCAGCGGATGCCGGCGCGCGCGAACGGCGACGCCTGGTCCGCCGGGTCCGGCAGCCCCAGGTTGATCAGGTCGAAGGCCAGGCTGCCAAGCTGGTAGGCCGAGACGAAGAGCGTGGTGAACAGCACGAGATACAGGAACATCTCGCGCGCCGACACGTACGGCCTGGGGCGCGGCACGGGTACTGGGAAGTCGACGTCCGCGTAACCGGACAGCGCCCGCCCGACCTGTTCGTCCGACCACCCGGCCTTCAGCGGCGCGTCGCCCAGCTGCGCCCGCGACAGGCCACGGCGCAGCCCCTCGCCCACGAAGTCGGATAGCTCGTCGCTCATACGGTCAGCACGATCTTGCCGATGTGCGTGCTCGATTCCATCAACGCGTGCGCCGCCGACGCCTGCGCCAGCGGAAACGTCCGGTAGACCTGCGGCATCACCCGCCCCGCCTCGAGCAGCGGCCACACCTCCCGCCGCAGTGACGCGGCGATGGCCCCCTTCTCCTCGACGCTGCGCGGGCGCAGCGTCGAGCCGGTGATGGTGAGGCGCTTGACGAGAATGCGACGGAAGTCGATCGGCGCCGCTTCGCCACCGAGGAGCGCGATCTGGACCAGCCGGCCGTCGGTCGCCAGCGTGGCCAGGTTGCGCGCCACGTAGTCGCCACCGACCATGTCGAGAATCAGGTCGACGCCGCGTCCGCCGGTGAGATCGAGCACCACGTCGACGAAGTCCTCGCGCGTGTAGTTGATGCACCGCTCCGCGCCGAGCGCCTCGCAGGCGCGGCACTTCTCGTCGGAACCGGCGGTCGCAAACACGCGCGCGCCGCGCGCCGCCGCCAGCTGGATGGCCGTCGTGCCGATGCCGCTGCTGCCGCCGTGGAACAACGCCGACTCCCCCGCCTGCAGCCGGCCGCGTTCGAAGACGTTGGTCCAGACGGTGAAGAAGGTTTCGGGGACGGCCGCCGCGTGCACGGCATCGAGCGAGGCGGGTATCGGCAGGCACTGCGGCGCCGGCGCGACACAACGCGTCGCATAGCCGCCGCCGGCCACCAGCGCGCAGACGCGGTCGCCCACCCGCCACCCCTCGACACCCGCGCCAAGCGCGGCGACGGTCCCGGCCACTTCCAGCCCGGGGAGATCGCTCGCCCCGGGTGGCGGCGGATAGTAGCCGCGGCGCTGCATGACGTCGGGCCGGTTGATACCGGCCGCTTCGACGGCGATCAGGATCTCGCCGGGGCCGGCAACCGGGTCCGGACGCTCGACCGCCTTCAGGACATCCGGCGGGCCGGGACGCGAGATCTCAACCGCAATCATCGCGAGACGAGCGCCGACGGCAGCCGCGGGGATGCCAGCAGGCGCTCGAACTCCTCCCAGCGCCTGTTCGCATCGCCGCCGGCGCGCCCCTCGATGTAGCGCGCGACCATGTCCTTCCCGAGGTTGTAGTTGATGACGTAGCTGCGGTACTGGTCGATGAAGCGGAGGCGCTGCTGCGCGCGAGCCGGCGTGTACAGGCCGTACTGCACCAGCCAGTCGACCGCCGCCGCGGCCTCGACCTGCCCGTTCAGGTAGCGCCGCGCCGCCTCGTTCCCCGAGTACGACAGCCGATCGACCAGCGCGAGGGTGTCGTAGTACTGCTCCACCGCTGCCGGGTCGAGGCCGGCGGCCGGAAACAGCACGCGCCGCTCGAAGTCGAGCCGCTCGGCGCGCGGGAACGCGACCTCGATGCCGTAGTTGGCGCTCCCCTCCGCGATCAGCGACTGCGGCGAGAACAGCGGGTAGACCGAGAACTCGGTCCAGCCGCGATCGCGCACGAGGCTCTTCTCGAGCAGCACGTTGTAGACGTGGTGTCCGGGATAGCCTTCGTGGCAGGCCAGGTCGATGGCGCGGTCGATGTAAATCGGAAGATCGGTGTTGACCTGGATCAGGCTGCGATAGCCGCCCTGATACCAGTTGTAGCCGCTCCAGCTCTTGTTGGTGACGTACTCGACGGTGAAGCTCTCGCCCGCCGGCAGCTGCAGGTGCTGCAGCGTGCGCGCCCGGCAGCCGTCGATGGCCGCCTTGAACACCGCGTCGAGCCGCTCGCGCGGAATCACGAACCGGCTGCGGTACGCGTCCCAGCGCTCGATCAGCGGCCCGGTTCCCGGCAGCCTGGCCTCGAGCTCCTGGAGTACGGTCTGGAATTCCGCTTCCGTGTGCGTCGGCGCGACGGCGTCATACAGCGCCCTCGACTCCTCATCGAACCGCAGCCGCGTCCCCGAGAGCATGCCGAGCCGCGCGCGCAGCGCCTCCAGCTGCCGCGTCAGGTACTGATGCCGCAGGCGCGTCATCTCGTCGGCCGCCGCCCCCGGCTGGTTCCCGGCCAGCTGCCGCGCGAGGGCCGTCGCCTGCTCCTCGATCGTGCTCAGCGACGCCTTCTGGTTCTGGACCTCGCGCCGCCATTCCGGCGGACCGTAGTACGCATCGACATAGTCGGCGTCGTGCTCGCCCAGCGCCAGCACCAGCCGCACGTACTGCTCTCCAAGCCTGTTCATGGTGGTCGCCTGCGCCATGACCGCCGCCGACGCGACGATCGGCAGCAGCACGTAGAGCGCCTTCCTCATTGGTATCGCTCCCGGATGGTGGGAATCAGGTATTCGTCGAACGCCCGCTCGAAATCGTAACGCGGCGCGAACCCCCAGTCACGGCGCGCCGCCCCATCGTCGACGTCCTGCGGCCACGAGTCGACGATCGCCTGCCGCTTGATGTCGGTGTCCCAGGTGATGCGCGCCCCCGGGAACGCATCGGCCACCACGTGGCGAATCTCCTCGGCCGTCGGGTTGAACGCGCTCAGGTTGTAGGCGGTGCGGGTCAGCCGCGCGCGCGGCGCCGCCGCCAGCTGCAGGAGCGCGGCGATGGCGTCAGGCATGGCCATGAACGGGATGCGCGTGTCCGGCCGGACGAAGCAGGCATAGGGCTCGCCGCGGGCCGCGGCATGGATCATCTCCGGCGCATAGTCAGACGTGCCGCCGGCGGGAACGGTGGTCGCCGAGATGAGCCCCGGGAAGCGCAGGCAGCGGAAGTCGACGCGCGGCGTCGTGTCCGCCGCGAGCTGCTTGTAGTGGCGCGCGTAGTAGCGGCCGACGTGCTCGCAGTACAGCTTGTTGCAGCCGTACATGGTGGTCGGCGTGTTCCATTCGTCCTCGGCCACCTTGCCAACGCGCGTCTTGGTGGCAAGGTCCGGCAGGCCGTACGCGGCAATCGAGGAGGGATACAGAAACACGACCGGCCGGCCGTGCGACTCCCCTTCGTGCTGGGCGAACTCGAGCAGCCGCAGCGTCCCCTCGACGTTCACTTCATGCGCCGTGACCGGCGTGAACTCCGAGCGCGTCGACAGCAGCGCCGCGAGATGGAAGACGAGGTCGACCTCGAACTCGGCGAGCACGCGCTCGAGGATCCACTTGTCGGTGATCGAGCCGGTGAACTCGCGCCGCACGAGGCGGGCGAGCGGCGGTTCGAGCGGGGCGATGTCGATGGTGACGATGGAGCGTCCGGTGGCCGCCAGCCGCTCGATCAGCCCATGGCCGATCTCGCCGCCGGCGCCCGTAACCAGGACGACGGGCGCGCGCATACGGAGACCATTATGGTCCGAGGGTCAAGGAGCCCGAGACTTCAGTCCCGGCGGAAACCGGCACTGAAGTGCCGGGCTCCGCTGGACCTTTGGACCCTTCTTACGGCCAGCGCCTGATCGGAATGCTGCCGATGGCGCCGGATGGCTGAGCCGGGGCGGGCGCGGGGGCGTCCGGAGTCTGCCCCTGGGCGGCGAGGCCGCGGGCACTCGCCAGGGCGCTCACGTCGGCGCCGAGCGCGCTGCCGCCACCGCTGTTGCGGAAGCTGCTGCCGGGCACCAGCGTGAAGTCCCCTTCGCCGATGTTCGTGAACGACGCCTCGAACTCGGCGACGGTCGGGAAGTGGTTCGACGCCGGGTAGCTGCTGGCGCGGCCGCCGGCCAGGACGTTGTCCTCGAAGCGGGCGCCCGGGAAGTACGCCTGGAGCGTGCCGTTGCCCGGCGACTGGCCGTCGCCGGTCACGCCGTAGGTGTTGTGGCGCAGCATGTTGGAGCGGAAGACAAACCCCTCGATCGGCTTGCCGTAGGCGGTGATGACGTTGCCGGTGTGGATCACCGTGTTGTGCTCCACCGTGATGTCGCGCGGCTGGTTGCCGATCTGCAGGAAGCGGCCGCTGCC
>JBFWUM010000085.1:0-10450 GCA_050247255.1 Vicinamibacterales bacterium
TGCCGCGCGTCGTCTTGCGGCCGAACATGTCGATTTCCTCGCGGAAATCGGCATCGGTGTAGTCGCCGAGCAGCGCCGCATAGGTGTCGGCCTGAGCCGCGAGCGCCGTCATTGTCTGCTCGAAGTTGCGCCCCTGCGCCACCTTGTCGGCTGCGCCCCACGCCTCCATGTCGAACCCCTTCTTCGCGGCCGTGACCAGCGCCGGCCCCATCACCGTGAGGTACTTCAGCAGCTCGATGGTGCTGCGCTGCTTCGGCGTCGGCCGGTAGTCGAGCATCTGCGGCTCGATCTTCGAGCACAGGTGGAGCAGGATGCGGACCTCGTTCTGCAACGAGGCAATCAACTCGGACTTGGTCAGGGCCATGGGTGATCCTTGTAGGGGTTAGGGATTAGGGGATAGAGGTTAGGGCGGACGCGGGGATTAGGCAAGAGCCCCCGCGGCGTGGCCGCGTTGTCACAACGAGCCGTAGTGTCCGGCTTCAGCCGGACGTGGGGGGCCGGCTTCAGCCGGCCCTGACCGCGCGCTCGAGATCAAAGAAGAGCAGATCGACGTTGCCGGGAGCGTGGCCGAGCAGGCGCAGAAGCAGTGCGACCTGCCCGCGGTGATGGATGCCGTGCACGGCGCCGTGTTGAAGCAGGGTCCCGAGCGGCAGCACGCGCGTTCCGCTCTGCGGGAACGAGAATTCGATGAGGCGTTCCAGGTCGGCGTCGGTGAGGCCGGCGAGGAAGCGGCGCATCCCGGCCTCGACTCGATCCCAGGGCTCGCGAATAGCGGCAAGCGTTGGAAAAGCGTTCGGCTCCAACTTGGGTCCACGGGGCGGGCCGCCGCAGCGGTCCAGCCACCCCCACTCGGCGCTCAATACATGCACGAGGGTGTTGCGCACCGACCCATAGCTGCCGGCCACGTCGCGCGTGAACTCGTCGTCCGAGAGCTCCGCCACCGCTCCGAGCAGCTTCCCGTTCGCCCAATACGCGTAGTCGTACAGCCGGCCGAGTTCGGCGACGGTCATCCCTTGGGGTCCGCACGGCGTCGAAGGGCGATTACCAGCGTCGCCGCAGCGCCGATCGCAACTCCAATAAAGGCGCAGAGCGCGACAACGCCAGGCCCGGGCCAGGGCCACGGCACCGTCACGTTGTCGGCGATCAAGGCGAAGGCGCCAAAGCTGCTTGCCGCGAAGACCACTCCGCCTAGTCCCACACTCAGGACCCGTGGCAATAGCGCCCGGCGGCGAGCGAGCCAGACCAGGAGGAGAACGACAATCGCTCCCGCCATCCAAAGACCGCTGAGTCCTCGCAGTGCTTCCATTACCGCTCATCCCGCATTCGCAGGGCAGCCCGCCAGTTGCGGACGACGAGCCACAGGCTGCCGCCGATGGTAACGACGGTGAGGACGATGCGGGCGGCTGGAGTGTCGTAGCCGGCAAAGTCGAGCAGGGCCGCCGGCACGGCGAGCAGGATGCCAAGGACGATGGCCTCGCGGCCCCACTGCCGGTTGATCGCATACCAGACGCGATCGTCACGCAGGGTCACGCCGAAGCGGAAGCCGTAGATGTAGTTGCGCGGAATCCAGCCGAGCACCAGCGGGACGCTGGTGATGACATACAGGGCGCCGAACAGGAAGACGGCTGCCAGGTCCATGGCTGCGACGGTAAGGCTACCTCAAAGCCTTTCAGGACGCCGGGTCGGCGATCGTTTCGAGCGCCGTGGCTTCGTCGCTGCCGCGCGCTGCGCGACCCCCATGGCATCGCGGGCCCAGACGCGCAGGGCGTCGGGATCCTCCAGAACCTCGATCGGCACGGTGTAATAGCCCATCGTCTCCCCGGCCGGGCCGTACGGCTGGAACGGCTTCATCCCGCGCGCGATGAATGCCGGCCGCGTCGTGTCATCGACCTTGAAATAGAGCTGGTCGTCGTCGATCAGCGCAAAGAACAGCTCACCGGCATAAATGCCGACCGCGCCGAACATGCGCCTGGCGCGGACATCCCGCGCCGCCCGTTCCAGCTGCTCGAGGATGAAATCGCGAACCGTCTCACTGACCGCCACAAGCCCGTCCAGGGAGGAGAATACACCCGATGCCACGGATTGGCCCCGGGGATGCAGTGCAGACGCCACTCGGCAAGGGTGTCGTGCGCGAGGTCCGCAACAGCGGGCGGCTGGTCATCGATCTCCAGCAGCGGACGATTGTCCTCGACAGCGCCGCGGTCACGCCGCTGCAGGACGGCAGGCGCGCCCGCCACCCAGCGACGCGCAACACTCAACCAGAGCGCGACGGACCCGCGCACAGCCCGCGCGAGATCGATCTTCACGGGCTCGTCGTCGACGAGGCGCTGTCACGCATCGACGACGCACTGAACGAGGCGCTGCTGGCCAACGTCGCGGAAGTGCGATTCATCCATGGGCGATCAGGTGGCAAGCTCCGCGCGGCGCTGCATCAACGGCTGCGCGCCATCCCCAGCGTGCGCGGCTTCCGGCTGGACCCGCGGAACGCGGGCGTGACGATCGTCACGCTTTGAACCACGAAGGTCACGACATCCTTACTTCGTCAGGGGCGTCAGGTAGCTAATCAGGCGGCGGATCTTGCCGTCTCGCATCTCGAAGACGTCGCAGAACGCGAGGTCGAGCACCGTCCCCTCCTTCCGCTGCGTCCGGACGGTGCCTTCGGCGATGACGACGTCGTTTTCTTCCGTCAACCGAGTCACGCGGATGTCGGGACGGCCGACGAACGCGTCGTTCTCGATCTCCTTGTCGAACGCCTCCTTGCCCTTCAGGTGAAAGGCCCCCGGCAGTTCCCATTCCACATCGTCGGTCAAGCATGCGAGCACTCCGGCGTGATCGCTGATGCGGAACGCGTCCATGTAGCGATCGACGGTCTGCTTGTTCGGCGAGCGCTGCGTGCCGTTCATGCCTGGTCCACCATCGTCGCAATCCACCAGGTCGTGCCGCCGGCGTCCTTCACCCCGCCGCGCTTGTCGGCATCGTCTTTTTTGACGGGCGCCTGCACCGATTCAGCGCCGGCGGCCAGCGCGCGCTGGTAGGTGGCGTCGACGTCGGGCACATAAACGTGCACGTGGGTCGGCAGGGCCGGCCAGCCTTCGATGCCGTCAGCGAGCATGACGACGCTGTCGCCAATCCGCACTTCCGCGTGGCGGATGCCGCCCTTGTCGTCGGTGAAGCGACGAATCTCGGTCGCCTCCAGCGCTTTGGCGAGAAAATCCATCGTGCCGGCGGCGTTCTTGACGATCAGATACGGCGAGACGGTCGGGTAGCCTTCTGGTTTGTGTGCCATGTAGTCTCCCTCTGCATGACTTCCGCCTGAAGGCGGAAGCCACAAGGCGTACGCTACATCAATGAACGACATCTGCGGCCCGGCTACACGTCGCCCAAGCTCAGGGGCCGCGGCTGTGCACCGTCGACGTCGGTGAAGCCGTAGGTATGCGCAAGCGACGCGGCGACGAGCCACTTCCCGCTGTGGCGCATCACGTCTGGGTCCCCAAGCAGTGCCGCTGCGGCGCGCCCGATGAATGCGGGGCTTTCCGAATTGCTCAAATCCAGGTATGCCGCCGCGGCCATGACGGCTTCGGTGCGAACCAGGCCCGGATAGAGCGAGACGACGGCAACGTTGTGCTCGCGCAACTCGTGCGCCGTGTCAGCGGTCAACTTGTCGGTCGCCGCCTTGGAAACGCCATAGATGGTGTTGCCGATGTGTTTCTGCGCCGGCCAGAACGACACATTGACGATGAGGCCCGAACGTCGCGGCAGCATCAGGCGGGCGGCGTGCGCGCTGGCAACGAACGCCGCGCGGACGCCGGCGGTCATCATCGCGTCCCATCGCCAAAGCGGCTGCTCCCAGAAGGGGGCCGTCCACGTGAACTGACCGTTCTCGACCATCCGCTCGTAGCCGCCCCAGGCCACGTTGACGAGCAGATCGAGCCGGGCGTGTTCTTGCGTGATCCGCGCAAATGTTTGATCGACGGCGGCGTCGTCGGTGTGATCGCAGGTGACCCGTTTCACCGAGGACGGCAGGTCCGCCTGTTGAATCGTCCGGCCTGTGCCATAGACGGTGGCGCCGGACTCCGCCAGCACGGTGGCAATGCCTCGGCCAATGCCGCGCGATGCACCCGTGATCAGAGCAACCCTTCCGGAAAGTGAGGAAGTTGTCATTTGTGCCTTCCGTCGTCTTTCGTGCGCTTCGTGGTTTCCCGGGTCAATAAAAGTCATGCGCGTCCACGGACGCGGCCCCTGCAATCCCCTGCAGCCGCTCAGCTTTGACCGACAGCACCCCTTCCTGGTGCTGCAGCACGCCCTCGACCAGCAGGAACGGCTGCCGGACGACGGTCAGCTTTTCGCGGTCGAACAGATCGGGCCGGACGATGACGTTGGAGATGCCGGTTTCGTCCTCGAGCGTGAGGAACACGAACCCCTTGGCGGTGCCGGGACGCTGGCGCGTGATGACCATGCCGGCCACACGCACGCGGCGGCCGTCCTTCGCCTGCGGCAGATCGACAGCCCGCAACACGCCGCGCAGCGCCAGGTCGTCGCGCCGCAGCGCCATCGGATGCGGCCCGATGGTCAGCCCCATGCCGGCGTAGTCGGCGTGCAGCCGCTCGCCTGGATCCATGGCGCGCAAGGGAGAGCGGTGGTCGGTGGTCGATGGTCGTTCGTCGATATTTGAATATTGGGCATTGGGCATTGAGCCTCGTGCATTGGCGTCCTCACCCTGCTCAAACAACTCACCAGCAGGGCGTACCGCCCGCTCCACTTGCCACACCGCGCTTCGCCGCTCGTTGGTGAACGCATTCAGCGCGCCGATGTCGGCCAGCGTCGTCAACTCGTCGCGGCGCAGGCCGGTCGCCCGGACGACGTGCTCGATCGAGGTGAAGCGGCCGACGGGGCGCAACTGGACGGTCCACTCGTGCGCGCAGGTGTTGCAGAAGTAGGTCCGTGCCGCCCGCGTATCCCGCACGACTTCGATCATCGACTCATCGTCCGATCCGCACTTGGCGCACTCGATAGGGGGAAGGGGGGTGGGGGGGGGGGGGGGGCAAGGGCTGTCTCAGGCAAGGAGGATGAAGACATGGAGGGCGAAGCGACACCACGAGCGCCTTCCGACTGGCCACTGAGGCCTTGCCCAGCCCTTCCCCCTTCCCCCTTTCCCCCTTCCCCCTTTCCCCCTTCCCCCTTCTGCATCGCAGCCATGGCCTGCCCCATTTCCTTTCGTAAACCGTTCACGTACATGAAGCCGAGGCGGATGCCGCCGTCCTCCTCGACGCGGCACAGCCAGTCGGACTGCTGCACATCGATCGGGTGAAAGCGGACGCCGCGCCGCTGCGCGTCCTTGACGAGCGAAGCGGGGTGATAGAACCCCATCGGCTGGTTGTTCAGCAGCGCCGTGTAGAACGCCGCCGGGTAATGGACCTTGAGATAGGCGCTGGCGTACGCGAGCAGCGCGAAACTGGCGGCGTGCGACTCGGGGAACCCGTAGAGCGCGAACGAGGTGATCGACTGGATGATGCGCTCCGCCGTCTCGCCGATGATGCCGTTGCCAGCCATGCCGGCGCGCAGCTGCACTTCGATGGCGCGCATCCGCTTCTCGGAGCGCTTGAACCCCATGGCCCGCCGCAGCTCCTCGGCCTGGCCGCCGGTGAAGCCGGCCGCAACCATCGCCATCCGCAGCAGCTGCTCCTGGAACAGCGGCACGCCGAGCGTACGCGCCAGCACCGGCTCGAGGCACGGGTGCAGCGGCACCACCGGCTCCTTCCCTGCCCGGCGATTCAGGTAGGGATGCACCATGTCGCCGACGATCGGCCCGGGGCGGATGATGGCGACCTGCACCACCAGGTCGTAGAAGTGCGCCGGCTTGAGCCGCGGCAGCGTCGCCATCTGCGCGCGCGATTCCACCTGAAAGACACCGATAGTATCTGCTCGCTGCAACATGGCATACACCTGCGGGTCATCCTGTGGAATGCGCGCAAGGTCGAACGGTTCCACAGGGGGAAGGGGGAGGGGGGAAGGGGGAAGGGCTGTCTCAGGGGACAGTCCACTAGTGCCTAGTCCAGCCCTGCCCCCCGCCCCCAACCCCCCCTCCCCCCTGTCCCCTACAGAGTTCACGAGCTCGACGGCGTCCTGCAGCACGGCCATCATCCCGAGCCCGAGCAGATCGACCTTGACGATGCCCATCTCGGCGCAGTCGTCCTTGTCCCACTGGATGACGACGCGGCCGGGCATGCTGGCGGGCTCGAGCGGGACGACCGAGTCGAGCGCGCCCTGGCAGATGACCATGCCGCCGGAGTGCTGGCCGAGGTGCCGCGGCAGGTCCTGGATGCGAAGCCAGAGCTCGGCAAACGACTTGAGGCGCGGCGTGTCGAGCGCCACGCCGGCGTCGCGCAGGTTGCGCAGCAGCGTGTCGTTGGGATCGGCAAACTCGAAGTGGTTCATCACCTTGGCCAGGCGATCGACCTGCTGCTCGTCCATCGCCAGCGCCTTCCCCACCTCGCGCGCGGCGCTGCGGCTGCGATAGGTGATGACGTTGGCGGTCATCGCCGCGCCGAGCCGCCCGTACTTCTCGTAGACGTGCTGGATCACCTGCTCGCGCCGTTCGCCGCTCGGCAGGTCGAGGTCGATATCGGGCCACTCGCCGCGCTCCTCCGACAGGAACCGCTCGAACAGCAGCTCCATCTTGATCGGATCGACGGCGGTAATCCCGAGGCTGTAGCAGACGGCGCTGTTGGCCGCCGACCCGCGCCCCTGCACGAGGATGTCGTGCTGCCGCGCGTAGTTGACGATGTCCCAGACGATCAGGAAGTAGCCGGCGAGATCGAGCTTCTCGATCAGGTCGAGCTCGCGCGCGATCTGCGCGCGCGCCTTGTCGTGATACGGCCGATACCGGTCGCGGGCGCCCGCCTCGGTGATGTGGCGCAGGAACGACATCTCCGTCTCGCCGTCCGGCACGGGGTACGTCGGGAAGCGATAGCCGAGATCGGCCATCGTGTACTCGAGCCGTTCGGCAAGGACCAGCGTCCCCTTGAGCGCCTCGGGACGATCGGCAAAGAGCTGCGCCATCGCCTCGGGCGACTTCAGGTAGCGCTCGGCGTTGCGCGCCAGCGCGCGGCCGGCCGCATCCACCGTCGTCTTGTGGCGCACGCAGGTGAGGACGTCGAAGAGCGCGCGGTCGCGCGGCTCGGCAAAGCGGACGTCGTTGCTGGCAATGACCGGCACGCGAAAGCCGCGCGCCAGGTTCGTCAGCGCGTCGTTGGCCGCCTCCTCGTCGCGCTGCAGGTGGCGCTGCAGCTCGACACAGACGTTCTGCCGGCCGAACATCCCGACGAGACGATCGAGCAGCCCACCGACGCCGTAGCGGCGGACGTCGAGGATCGGCTGCCCGGCCAGCGCGACGAGCCCGCCAGTCATGCCGTCGAGCTCCTCCAGCGCCAGCGCCCCCTCGCCTTTCGGGGCGCGCATCTTCATCGTCGTCACGAGGCGACAGAGATTCTGGTAGCCGCGCTGCCCGGCGACGAGGACCGGCAGCCGCCAATTTTGAATTTTGAATTTTGAATTTTGAATTGACGACGGGGCTGCAATCGACAGCTCGGCCCCGATGATCGGCTTGATCCCCGCCTTCAGCGCGGCGCGATGAAAGCGCGGGGCGCCGTAGACGCCGTCGGCGTCGAGCAGGGCGAGTGCCGGATAGCCGAGCGTGGCGGCGCGCTCGACGAGCGATTCAGGAAGCGACGCCCCCTGCAGAAAGCTGAAGGCGGATGCGGCGTGGAGTTCGATATACATAGCCGGCAGTCTGCAGTCGGCGGTCGGCAGTAAGGCACTCGGCAAACCAGGCCAGCTGCCGCTGCCCACTGCCGACTGCCCACTGCCCACTGCCGACTAATCAACCACGCCTTCAATGAACCAACTGTCGGCCTCGCGCTCGCGGAACACGCGGTAGGTGCCGCCGTCGCTCAGCGTGACGTCCCACTCGTCGCGGTCCCAGGCGCCCGGCCTGCCCTCCGCCCACCATCCGCCCGACGTCCGCCACGGCCCGGCGCAGATCGTGACACTGCCCCCACCCAGCCCCGCGCGATCGGTCATCACCCGGACCGGCCGCCCGTGATCGACACGAACCCGCGCCGGCACCGGGATCCGAAACCGTCGTAACGCTATTGCTGGTCCCGCAGCGTCATTCGCCCCCACGGACCACCGAGGCACCGAGGCACCGAGAAAATGACCTTCGGCCCCTCGGACCTCCGGACCTTGCTTTGTCTCGGTGTCTCGGTGTCTCGGTGGTTCGTCTCTGTGTACAGCGTCACTATCTGGGGGAACGAAGGGCCGTACGGTGAACGCGCCCGGTTGCCAGGAATCCACTGGCGCCGGTGAGCCGCTGCGTCCCTGGCCCATCAGCGCATCGAGGCGGGCGATGAGCGTCGACACCTGCTCCGGCGACGGCAGCGGCCGCGTCAGCAGCGAGTACTGGACGATGCGCCCCGGTGTGGGGTCGACGGCCACAGTCATGCGATCGATGGCAGCGGTAGGCGGATGCGATTCGAGGTCGAGCAGCGCCAGCGTCCGCAGCGTGCGCGCATCGCGGATCGGCGTCGGCAGTTCCAGCGATCGCTCGTGCACCTCGCGCGAGCCATCGTCTCGTTTTGAGACGAGCTGCAGCCGCACGTGCAGCACGGCGGCGCCGCGGTCGCGCCGCTCGAGGTGCGCCGACAGCGGCTCCATCAGCCGGCCGAGGACGAACGACAGCGGCTCGAGCCCTTCGATCGGCCACTCGAGGTCGAGCGCCTGCTCAAAGCGCTCCTCCGGGACGGCGGGCACCAGCGGCCGCGGGTCCTCGCCGCGCGCCAGCCGCTGCCAGGCAATGCCGCGCTGCCCCAGCCGCGCCGCCAGCTCGCGCGCGTCGAGCGCCGCCAGCTCGCCGAGCGTCGTCAATCCCCAGCGCCGCAGGGTGGCTATACCGCTATCGGCGCCGCCATCGGCATCGATGTCCGGCACGAGCACCGCCAGCAGCGTCACCGGCAGCAGATCCAGCGCCGCCGCTTCGGTCCCTGGCTCGATGATGGTCACGCCGGCGCGATCGTGGACGGCCAGCCGCGCCGCCGTCCGTGACCCGGCCAGCGCCACGTGCACCCGCAGCCCGCGGTCCGCCGCCTCGCGCCGCAGCTCGTGCGCCATCTCGCGCGCCTCGCCAAACAGCCGCGACACGCCCGACAGATCGAGCAGCACCTCACGCTCGCCACAGACCTCGAGACGAGGGGTGAATTCCTGCGCCACCGCGACCAACGCCTCGGTGGCCGTGCCTTCAGCTGCGTAGAGAGCCCCGAACATTAAGACTCACCGTTCTTCACTGATAACGGGCCACCGAGACACCGAGGCACCGAGGATTTCTTTTGCGTACGAATACGTACAAAAACTCTCGGTGTCTCGGTGCCTCGGTGGTACGTGATCAGCGAAAGTTGCTCCCCGCAGCCACCAGCACTTCACTGTCGAAGCGGCGCTTTGGGGAGACGATTCGTGTGGATATCTCGGCGCCCTCGATGCGGCGGCTGCGATCCGAATCCCCGGCCCACGTCGTCTGACCCGTGAGCGCGAGCGTGAGACCGCCGGCGCTGCGGGCGAGCGGTTCGGGGGTGGTCAGCAGGCAGGCCGTTTCGCTGCCCTCGACCACGCGCTGGATGCGCAGCCACGTCGTGAACGGCAGCCGGCGCAGCGCGATCATCGGCACGTCGGCGAGATCGAGGGCCACGATGCCGAAGCCACCGGCCTGCAGCACCAGGTTGAGCGCCTTGAGGGCACGGTCGATCGTCCGCTCGCGCAGGTCGGTCGCCCCCTCGGTCTTCGAAATCGCCTGGCCGCGCACCCAGAGCAGGCGCGGCAGGTCGATCCCCGCCGCCACCGCGGAGGCGACGTCGAGGCGATCGAAGGTGTCGACGAGCGCCACCACTTCGCCGCGCTGGGTCGCCGCGGCGAGCAGCTGCAGCAGCAGCGTCATCCGCCCCGACGATCGCGGCCCGCTGATCTCCGATAGCTGGCCGCGCGGCAGGCCGCCGCGCAGCGCCGCATCCAGCGATGCCACCTGCGTGGCCACCGTCGTGACGGCGGCCGGAGGCGCCGCCGAGGTCAGCGTGCGATCGAGCTTGCGGGCCCGAAGGGCGGTTTCGATGTCCTGGAGCGCGGCTGCGTTTTTCGCCATACCTTCGCCTCGTGGCGAAACTATAGCGAAAACGATTCGCCCTGATCAAGCCCATTCGTAACGCTATGATGGGCAACGGCTTGGTCATCCGTCGGCTCGCAGCGGCCCTGCACTATCGCGACTTCCGCGTCCTCTGGTTCGGCGCCCTCACCTCGACCATCGGCACCTGGATGCAGGAGGTCGCGCTCAACTGGCTGATCGTCACGATCACCGGCGCCGCGTCCGCGTTCTTCCTCGGCCTGCAGACGTTCCTCGGCCAGGCGCCCA
>JBFWUM010000086.1:0-9373 GCA_050247255.1 Vicinamibacterales bacterium
AGGATCACTACGGCGACGTGCTCGCCCGTCTGGGCCGCCAGAAGGAGGCGCTGCTGGCGTGGGAGAAGGCGCTGGCGGGCGACGGCGAAGACATCGACCGCGCCGCGGTGGAGCGCAAGCTGCGCGGTGCGCCCCGCACCAGGAAGTAGCCCTGCCCGCCCGGCCCACTCGCTGGTTGCCGCTCGTGGCGCTCGCGTGGCTGGGCGCCGCCGGGTGCGCGCCGGGCGGCCTGCGCGTGCCGACCGGCGCCGGCACGCCGCTGCCGGACCCGGAGGCCGTGCTGCGTGACGCGACCGCGCAGTGCGCCGGACTGCGGACGCTGACGGCCGAAGTCGGTCTGTCGGGCCGTGCGGCCGGCGAGCGTCTGCGCGGCCGGCTCGTGGCCGGCTTTGCCGAACCGGACGCGATGCGCGTCGAGGCCGTGGCCCCGTTCGGGGCGCCGGTGTTCATCATCGCGACACGAGGCGGTGCGGCTACGCTGCTGCTGCCTCGGGAGGCGGCCGCGCTCGACGGCGAACCGCCGGGGGCCGTCCTTGAGGCCCTGACCGGCGTGACGCTCACGCCACAGGATCTCCGGGCGCTGCTCACGGGGTGTCTGTCCGATCCGGAGGCGGCGGACGGGACGGTCACCGGGACGGCGTTCGACGGGGGCTGGGCCTCGCTCCGGTTCGGAGATGGCAGCCTGATGCACCTGCGGTGGCGCGATGGCCGGTGGACCGTGCGCGGCGGCGAGCGCGCGGGCTGGCGCGTGGAGTATCCCGCGTGGACGGGCGCGTTTCCCGCCAGCGTGCGCCTGCGCTCGACGGACGCGGACCTGAGGCTTGAGGTCCGGCAACTGGAGGCCAACGTGGCACTCGACGATGCGGCGTTCGTCATCCCGATTCCCCCGGGCATGCGTCGCGTCACGCTCGCGGACCTCCGCCGCAGCGGCACGCTGAGGGAGGCCCGATGAGTGCCGTCGCGGTGCGCGCCCACGCGAAGATCAACCTCGACCTGCGGATTCTCGGCAGCCGGCCCGACGGCTACCACGAGCTGCGGACCGTGTTTCAGTCCGTCACGCTGCACGACGTCGTGAGCTGCGAGCTGCGGCCGGGGCCGTTCGCGCTGGAGTGCGACGTGCCCGGCGTGCCGCTCGACCGCTCGAACCTCGTCTGGAAGGCGGCGCAGGCGCTGTGGCGGTCGCTCAGGCGGACGGGCGACGTCGACGGCACGGTCGTCCGCATCCGGAAGCGGATTCCGATGCAGGCCGGCCTCGGCGGTGGCAGCGCCGACGCCGCCGCGGCGCTCGTGGCGCTGGCGCGCCTGTGGAAGGCCCCGGTCCGTCCGGCGCAGCTGACCGACGTCGCCGGGGCGATCGGCGCCGACGTGCCGTTCTTCCTGTCCGGCGGCACCGCGCTCGGCCTGGGCCGCGGGGACGAGATCTATCCGCTCGTCGACCTGCCCCGGCACTGGATCGTGCTGCTGACGCCGGGCTTCGGCGTGTCCACGCTCGACGCGTATCGCTGGTACGACGGCGACCGCGCGGCCGGCACGCTGGCCGTGCCCGAGCCGCAGTTCGTGCCCGGGCCGTGGCCCTCGCGCTCGGCGCAGATGGTCAACGACCTCGAGCCGCCCGTCGCGCAGCGACATCCCGAGATCGCCGAGATGCGCGCGGCGCTGGCGCGGGCGGGGGCTGCCGCGGCATCGATGTCCGGCAGCGGGTCCAGCGTGTTCGGTCTCTTCCAGCGGCGCACGACAGCCGTGAAGGCGGTGGCTGCGGCGGGCGTCCGCGGGTGGGCCGCGGTCCTGACCGAGTCGATGGGCCGGGGCGAGTACGCGCGTGCCACGCGGCCGCGCGTCCGGCCCCGCCTGTAATCCGGTCCCCGCTAGCGGACGCGGGGCAGGGGCAGGCCCGCCGGCACGCCATTGCCCGGCGACGCCGTCCGGCTCTTGAAGCGCCAGCCGTCGGCGGTGCGCACGAGCACGTCGCGGTAGAGCACGCCGGTGCCGATCGTCGCCTTGGACGGCGTGCCGGTCGGCGTGAAGCCGTCGATCGTCAGGACGTAGGCCCAGCCGACCGCTCCGTCCGCGGTCGGCTCGATGTAGAGGTTGGAGAGCCAGCGCTTGAGCGCCGGTTCGCCCGTCGCCGCGAACGCCGCCAGTTCCTTCCGCCCGGTCAGCGTGCGCCCGTCGACCTGCATCGAGCCGTCCGGCGTGAACGTGCGGGCGAACATCTCGCCGTGCTCGGCGGCGCTGTCGAGGCCGAGGTTGTTCCAGCCGTACAGGTTCTCGATCTCGACGTAGTCGATGGCGGCAAGGGCCGGCTTGCCCTTCTTGTTCTTCGGTGCTTGCCCGGCCTTGCCGGCCGAGTGCTTCACGACCGGCGCAATCGGGCGTCCATCGAACGTGGGGAAGAGGTATGGCAGCTTCAGGCCCGCGCTGCGGTTGTAGCGGTCCTTGAGGAACCACCCGTCCGGCGTCTTGACCCACGACTCCTGCAGCGTGCCGGCGGTGCTGATCGTCACCGGTGACCCGGTATCGCCCACGCGGTAGACGAGCGTGTAGCGGAAGAGCGTCGCGCCGCCCGGCGACGGCGCGATCACGATGTTCGAGTCCCAGTGGTGCGTTCCGGAGGTGGCTTTGGCCGAATACTCGGCCATCTCCCTGGCGCTGAACCAGTTGGGGCCGCCATCCCGCGTGAAACTCATCTGCGGTGTGAAGACTCGTTCCACGACGGCCCCGGCGTCGGCACGTGCGCTGCTGTCGTAGCCCAGGTTGTAGGCCTGGGCGATGTTGCGGATCTCGACGTAGTCCTCGGCGGTCAGCGTCTGGGCGGCGGAGGGTCCGCCGGCAAAGGCCAACAGCAGCATTCCCGGCAGGCAGGCTCGCGTCATCGATTCCCCCTCACCGTGCGTGAGGCCGACCATGCGCCGGTCTCGAATCGTCGGGGATTCTAGCTGACATTCCCTGGCGAAACTCCGCCGGACGGCATGCCGGAAGTCCGGTATGACGGGATGCCCCGGCGATGTTGACCGGCGCGGGTACGTGACCTACAGTGCCGCCCGGTCCGGCGCGCGGCGGGGTCATCGCGACCGGCAGAGAGGCACCGACGATGCATCGCGTTTCCGGCGCGTGTGTGGCCACCGCCGTGTTCGGTCTCCTGCTCGCCGGGCCGGGCATCGGCCTGCGCGCCCAGTCGAGCGTGCCCAGGGTGCAGACGAGCGGACCCTATACGCTGACGACGATCGCGGACGGTCTCGATGCGCCGTGGGGCATGACGTTCCTGCCCGACGGGACGATCCTCGTCACGGAGATGACGGGGCGCCTGCGCGTGATCCGCAACGGCGTGTTGCAGCCGGCCCCGATCGCGGGTCCGCCCGATGTCTTCGTCGAGCCGTACGGCGGCCTGATGGACGTCGCGCTGCACCCGGACTTCGCGTCCAACCAGTTCGTCTACCTGACGTACAACAAGAAGGGGCCGCCGCTGCCGCCGGGCGTACCGACGATGGGCAAGCGCCTGACGCTCGGGTACTCGCCGAGCGGCGACCGGCCGGAGCTCGACCGGCTCACCAGCACGCTGGCGGTGGCGCGCGGACGCTGGACCGGCGCGGGGATCGCCAATCTGAAGGACATCTTCGTGGCCGACGACTGGAAGGATCAGACCGTGCCGGCCACGACCGCGTCGAGGCTGGTTTTCGGCCGGGACGGCACGCTCTACGTCAGCGTTGGCGGCGCGAACGCGCCGGCGTCGGCCGGCCGCTACGCGGGCGCGCAGGGCGGGGTGGCGCAGGATCCCGCGCGGCACGGCGGCAAGGTGCTGCGTCTGCACGCCGACGGCACGGTGCCGAAGGACAACCCGTTCGTGACGCGCGCAGGCTACAGGCCGGAGATCTTCACGCTGGGCCATCGCAACACGATCGGCATGGCCATGCACCCGGACACGGGCGCCATCTGGGTCAACGAGAACGGTCCGCAGGACGGCGACGAGATCAACATCCTGAAGGCCGGCGCGAACTACGGGTGGCCGGTGGTCGGCATGGGCCGCGACTACTTCGGCGACTTCATCGGCGGCCCCGGCTCCATCGGCGCGGCGGCGGCCAACCCGGACGCCCCGAAGATGCATCTGGACGGGATGGAGCAGCCCTTCATCTTCTGGACGCCGACCGTGGCGCCGTCCGGCATGACCTTCTACACGGGGGACCGGTTCCCGAACTGGAAAGGGAGCCTGCTCGTCGGCGAGCTCAAGGGCAGCCGTGTCGAGCGCATCGTCTTCAACGACAAGGGCGGCGTGACGCGACGCGAGTATCTGTTCGCCGACCTGAAGCGGCGCATCCGCGACGTCCACCAGGGGCCTGACGGATGGGTCTACCTGATCCTGGACGGCAAGCCGGGCTCGGTGCTCCGCGTCGAGCGCACACCGTAGCGCCGCCCGCTCCCGGAAACCGCGTGCCGGTGTGGTAACGTCGCAGGGTTCCGCCCCGAAGGATACCGACCGGATGTACACGCAGCCAGCCACCGAAAAGCCGAAGACGACCGGGCGCATCACGCTCGGGCACCTGCAGAAGCTCTATCGTGAGAAGGAGAAGATCACGATGGTGGCGTGCTACGACGCCACCGGCGCCGCGGTCGTCGACGCGGCCGGCGTCGAGATCCTGCTGGTGGGCGATTCGCTCGGCATGCTCGTCCAGGGCGCCGAGTCGACGCTCTCCGTGAGCCTGGAGGATTCCGTGTACCACACGCGCTGCGTCGCGCGCGGCGCGAAGCGCGCCATCGTGCTCGGCGACATGCCGTTCGGCAGCTACCAGGCCAGCCCGCAGCAGGCGTTCGAGAACGCCGCGAAGCTGATGGCGGCCGGCGCGCACATGATCAAGCTCGAAGGCGGCGCGCTGATGGCCGAGACCGTCGCGTTCCTCTCGGCGCGCGGCATCCCGATCTGCGGCCACCTCGGCCTGACGCCGCAGTCCGTCAACGCGCTCGGCGGGTACAAGGTGCAGGGCAAGACGGTCGACGCGGCGCAGCGCGTGGTCGACGACGCGAAGGCCCTCGAGGCCGCGGGGGCCGTGATGGTGGTGCTGGAGGCGATTCCGTCGGCGCTCGGCAGGACGATCACCGAGGCCGTCTCGATTCCGACGATCGGCATCGGCGCCGGTCCGGACTGCTCGGGCCAGATCCTGCTGCTCTACGACATGCTCGACTTCTTCCCGGGCCGGAAGGCGAAGTTCGTCAAGAACTTCCTGGCCGGCGCGCCGGGCATCGGCGCCGCGGTCGAGAACTTCGTCCGCGAAGTGAAGTCGGGCGCGTTTCCCAGCCCCGAATACTGCTACTGAGCCCGGACGGAACCGGTCGACGTCGATCCGCTGAGCCCGCCCGTCGAGGTCAGGCCCCGCCAGCGCCGGTCTGTTCGGCGAAGTGGCAGGCGGACCAGTGGCCCGGCGCGACTTCCCGCAGCAGCGGTTCGTCCGTCGCGCAGCGCGCCTGGGCCATCGGGCACCGCGGGTGGAAGTGGCAGCCCGACGGTGGGTTGGCCGGGCTCGGGACGTCGCCGCTCAGCACGACCCGGCGCTTGCCCAGGCCCGGGACCGGTTCGGGAATCGCCGAGAGGAGTGCCGCCGTGTACGGGTGCTTCGGCGCGGCGTAGAGCGCGCGGCTCGGCGCCTGCTCGACGATGCGTCCCAGATACATCACCGCGACGCGGTCGCTCATGTGCTCGACGACCGACAGGTTGTGCGTGATGAATACGTAAGTCAGCGACATCCGCCGCTGAAGGTCGCGCATCAGGTTGATGACCTGCGCCTGAATGGAGACATCGAGCGCCGAGATCGGTTCGTCGGCCACGATGAGCGTCGGCTCGACGGCCAGCGCGCGCGCGATCCCCAGGCGCTGCCGCTGCCCGCCGGAGAACTCGTGCGGATAGCGGTACATCTGCGTCGCGGACAGCCCCACCGTGGCGAGCAGCTCCGCGATCCGATCGTCGGCGGCGCGCCCGCGCGCGATGCCGTGCACGCCCAGCACCTCCCGCAGCATCGCCCGCACCGTTTGCCGCGGGTTCAGGCTCGAGTACGGGTCCTGGAAGATGATCTGCATCTGCCGGCGCAGCGGCCGCATCTCGCGCCGCGAGAGGGCCGTGATGTCCTGCCCTTTGAAGCGCACCACGCCGGCCGTCGGCTCCACGAGCCGCAGCAGCGCCCGGCCCGCGGTCGTCTTGCCGCAGCCGCTCTCGCCGACCAGACCCAGCACCTCGCCTGGCTGCACGCTGAACGAGACGCCGTCCACGGCGCGCACGTGTCCGACGGTGCGTGAGAAAAGGCCCTTCCGGATGGGAAAGTGCTTCGTGAGGCCTTCGACCTCGAGCAGCGGCTCGCTCACGCGCGAGCCTCCGTTCCGGCGGCGTCCAGCGCCCCGGACAGCAACTCGGCCGCGCGGTGGCAGCGGGAGGCACGGCCGCCGACCAGATCCACGAGGGGCTGCGGAGCCGCGCAGCCGGCGGTGCGGACCGGGCAGCGCGGCCCGAAGCGGCACCCGGCCGGGAAGCGCAGCGGGTTCGGCACGTTGCCCGGGATCACGCGGAGCCGGTCCTGCCGGACGCCGAGGCGGGGCAGCGACCTCTGCAGCCCGGCGGTGTACGGATGTACGGGCCTCCCGAACACGGACGGCACGTCGCCGTACTCGACGACCTGGCCGGCATACATGACCGCGACGCGATCGGCGTGCCCGGCCACGATGCCGAGGTCGTGCGTGATCAGGATCACGGCCATCCCGAACTCCGCCTTCAGCCGGTCGATCAGTTCGAGGATCTGCGCCTGGATCGTGACGTCGAGCGCGGTGGTCGGTTCATCCGCGATCAGGATCGATGGCCGGCACACCAGCGCCATCGCGATCATGACGCGCTGCCGCATGCCGCCGGAGAGCTGATGCGGATACTCCCGCGCGCGTTGCGCCGGCGCGGGGATGCCGACCGTCGCCAGCATCTCCACGGCGCGCTCGAACGCGGCGCGTTTCGGGAGCCGCTTGTGGAGGACGACCACCTCGGCGATCTGCTCCCCGCACGTGAAGACGGGATTCAGCGACGTCATGGGTTCCTGGAAGATCATCGAGATCTCCCGGCCGCGGACGGCGCGCATGTCCGCCTCGCCGAGTCCGAGCAGGTTGCGCCCCCGGAACCAGACCTCGCCCCCCGCGATCCGCCCGGGCGGCTGCGGCACCAGCCGGAGCAGCGACAGCGCGGTCACGCTCTTGCCGCTGCCGGACTCGCCGACGATCGCCAGCGTCTCGCCGGCGCGGAGATCGAGCGAGACGTCGTCCACGGCCTGGATCGTGCCGTGGTCGGTCAGGAACTGCGTCTCGAGCTGTTCGACGCGCAGCAGCGGTTCGCTCACGCGCGGCCTCCGGTGGTGCGACGCGGGTCCAGGGCATCCCTGAGGCCGTCGCCGAGGACGTTGAACGCCATGACCGTCAGGAAGATGGCCGCCCCGGGGACGTAGAGCAGCCACGGGAACGACGTCAGGGCGCGGATGCTGCGCGCCTGGTTGAGCATGTTGCCCCACGAGGCGCTGGGTTCCTGCACCCCGACGCCGATGAAGGAGAGCACCACCTCGCCGAGGATGTAGCTCGGGATCGAGAGCGTGGCCGCGACGATGACGTAGCTCATCGTGTTGGGCAGGATGTGTCGCGTGATGATGCGGACGCGGCTGTAGCCGAGCGCCTCGGCGGCCGTCACGAACTCGCTCTTCCGGATCGTCAGCACGAGGCCGCGGATCACGCGCGCCAGGCTCGCCCAGCCGATGAACGCCAGGATGGCGACGATGCCCAGGTAGACCTGCTGGCTGGGCAGGTCGATCGGGATGATGTTGCGCATCGCGACGATCAAGTAGAGCGACGGGATCGAGAGCAGCAGCTCCGTGCCGCGCATGATCGCGGTGTCGGTCAACCCGCCGAAGTAACCCGAGACGCCGCCGAGCAGCAGCCCCAGCGTGAACGAGATCAGGATGCCGACGAGGCCCACGGTCAGCGAGATCTGACCGCCGAAGAGCAGGCGCGAGAACACGTCGCGGCCGAACGAGTCGGTGCCGAAGAGATACAGCCGGCCGGGCGCGTCGACGCCGAACAGGTGGCGATCCATCGGGATGACGCCGAGCAGGCGATACGCACCGCCGCGGACGAAGAACCGTACCGGGCGGATCACCGTGCGGTCCTCCGTGTAGTGGAACGCGCCGGCGTCGGCGAGCGTGGTGCCGTAGACGAACGGCCTCAGGTGAACGCCGTCAGGCCGGACCCAGCGCAGCGCCTGCGGCGGGTGGAAGTACCGGTCGCGGTCCATCTCCTCCTGCGTGTAGGGCGCGACGAACGGCGCCACGAGCGCCAGCAGGTAGAACAGCGCGAGCACCACGCCGCCGGCGATGGCGAGCGGGCTCCTCCGCAGCTGGCGCCGGAAGATGCGCCAGGGCGACTCGGGCGGGGGTTCGGACTCCGCCGGATCGGTGACGGCCGGATCAGTCATAGCTGATGCGCGGGTCGGCGATCGCCAGCAGGATGTCGGCGATGAGGTTGCCCGCGATGAGGACGACCGAGGCCATCAGCACGGACCCCATCACGAGGTACTGATCCTGGGTCAGCAGCGCGTCCAGCGTGATGCGTCCGAGGCCCGGCCACGAGAAGATGATTTCGGCGATGAACGACCCCGACACCAGCGCGCCGAGCGTGTAGCCGAACAGCGTGATCATCGGGTTCAGCGCGTTGCGCAGTGCGTGCTTGAACACGACGACGCGTTCGTCGAGCCCCTTGGCGCGCGCGGTCGTCACGTAGTCGAGGCGGAGCACGTCGAGCAGGTTGCTGCGCATCTGCCGCATCCGGCTGGCGAGCGGGATCAGGCCGACGACCAGTGCGGGCAGCACGAGATGGTGCGCGACGTCGAGGAACTGTCCCCACGCCGTCAGGTCGTCGTAGTCAAGCGACCGCATGCCGCCGACCGGGAACCAGCCCGTCCGTGCGGCCAGCATCAGCAGCAGCAGCCCCGACAGGATCTCCGGAACCGACAGCCAGACGAACGCGACGAGCGACAGGCCGCGGTCGACCCACGAGTGTTGCCGGACGGCGGCCCAGATGCCGAGCGGCACGGCGAGGCCCCAGGTGACCACTGCCGACGCGACGGCCAGCAGCAGCGTGTTGCCGAGCCCTTCGCTGAGCACCGTGAAGACGGGCTGGTGCCGCGAGAAGGATTCGCCGAAGTCGAAGTGCAGGACCAGGTTCCGCAGGTAGAACCCGTACTGCACGTACCACGGCCGATCCAGGCCGAAGTTGCGCCGCATCGCCTCGATCGTCGCCGGCGAGATGCCGGGGTTCTCGGCCATCTGGTTCAGGAAGTCGCCCGGCGTGAGCTGCAGCAGCGCGAAGGTCA
>JBFWUM010000087.1:0-6927 GCA_050247255.1 Vicinamibacterales bacterium
CGACGAACATGGCGGTCGTCCAGCGGCCGCTGTCGGCGCCGAACCGGGCATCGTAGTCGAGCGTCGGCCGGGCAGCGATCACCTGCTCGAGCGACTGGCCGCGCGCGACCATCGCCGCGATGCGATCGCGCACGATCGTCACCATGTCGCGGTACTCGACCACCTCCCACTCGTCGCACAGCCGTCCGTGACCCGGCACGATCATCGTCCCGCCTTCCTGCACGTTGCTCGGCACGGCGATCTCGATGATCCGATTCAGGGCGTCGACGATGCCGTTGATGTGGCCGCCGTTGGCGACATCGATTTCGGGATAGGCGGTCGTGGTGAAGACGTCGCCGGTGGCGAGCACGTCCGAGCGGCGGAAGAAGACCATGATGTCGCCGTCGGTGTGCGCGTTGGGCTGGTGGAACATCTGCACGGCTTCGTCGTTGAACAGCAGATCGCGCTGGCGGGTGAAGAACGTGTCGGTCGGCCACAGCGCGAAGGGCACCGCATCCGGTCCACCCGCCGCGGCGAGCCGCGTCAGCACATTCTCGTGCGCGACGATCGTCGTCCGGCTGGCATCTGCGCCGATGTTGCCGAGGACATTGCCGCCGGCCCGGGTGCTCCCGACCCTGCCAAGCTGTTCGTTGCCGCCGATGTGATCCGGGTGGAGGTGCGTGTTGACGATGTAGCGCAGCGGCCGATCCGACAGACCGCGCACGGCCGCCAGCAGCGCCTCGCTGCCGTCGCCGAACTGTGAGTCGATGACCAGGATTCCCTCGTCACCGGTCTGGACCGTGACGTTGCCGCCGCGCCCGACGAGCATCGACACGTTGCCGCGCACGGGCAGGACCTCGATGCCCGCGGGATCAGCGCTCGAGGGAGGGCCCTGTTGCGCGCGGAGTGCGTGCGCCGCTCCCAGGATTGCCAGCGCGGCGACGAGCGCCACGGCGCGCGTCATCGCCCCTCCTGACGAAGCCGCCTGGCGAACTCCGGATAGGCGGTCTCGGCGCCGCCTCGCGTCGCGCTCTCCGGCAACCCGGCCAGGTCGCGGAACTCCCGGAGAAACGGGTTGCCCCCCGGCGGATACGCCGGTACCACCGAAAACGGCCGATCGGCGATCTCCACGACCGGCTGGCAGACCCACAGCCAGTTCTGTTCCGGCAGCTCGCGCGGATTGAGCACGAAGTTCTGCGTCTTTACCAGCGGCTCGGTCAGGTAGACCGGGTCGGTGGTGATCGCGACACGGGTGAGCACGTTGCCGTGGCGAATGAAGTACTCACGCAGCGTCGCGCGGTCGCTCATCGGTACGCCGTTGCGGCGAATCCAGCCCTGCTTGATGTGCGTGGTCTCGACGACGAGGGCGTCGCCCTGCCAGCGCCCGGTGGAGAAACCCATCCAGGTGTGCGCGCTGTTGGACGAAGGATGCGCGCGCCCGTCCATCCAGATCGTGCGCGTCTGCTCATAGGTGCTGATGTACTGCTTGATCGCGATCGGCTGCTGGGTGCGCGGGTCCTTCTCCTCCCAGATCCGCAGATTGAGTGGCCCGAAGAAGATGTACGGCGCGACGTGCACCTGGCACTGGTGCTCCGGCATCGTCAGGCGCGAGGGGTCCCAGCTCTCCGCCCAGCGCCGCGCGCCCTCGGTGATCGGTAAGCCGAGGTAGTCGCCGAGCGCCGGGCCGGCCAGCCGCTCCGGTTGGTCCTCATGAAAACGCGGCTGCCACACGCCGGACAGGTCCAGGACCTGTCCGACGGCGGGTGATGCCACCGCCAGCAGCAGCACGACGGCCACGCCGGCGGCGCGACGCCTCACTTGTCGCCACCGATGAAGGTCGCATCCGTGCGCCGCGAGCCCTGCACGGCGCCGGAGCGCGCGGTGGCGACGGTCGATCCGCCGCTGCGCTTGGTTGTCGCCTGCCGGGCGGCGACGCCGGCGGCGGTGGCCAGGTTCTCCTCGGGCACCGTCACCGGCTCCAGCATCTTGACGATGGTGTCGCGCTGCGCCTCGAACCACGGCGGCAGCAACAGGCTGGTCCCGAGTTCGTCCCAGGATTCGTCGCGGGTGAAGCCACCTTCCGTGGTGGCCGCGCACTCGGTGAGGATGCCGCCGGGTGAACGCACGTAGATCGAGTGAAAGTAGTTGCGGTCCTTGATCTCGGAACAGTCGGTGTAGCCGAGCTCTTCGTACAGTCCCTTCTGCTGGGTGAGCGCCTCGTCGCTCTCGACTTCGAGCGCCAGGTGGTGCCCCGTGCCGGCGCCAAAGCCCCAGCTGCCCTGGCTGCGATCGGGCTCGTGATGCAGGATCACGGTCCTGGCTGGCCCACCATCGCCGACTTCGAATCGGCGATACGGTCCTTCGGACCCGGTCATCCGGAAACCGAGCGCCTCGACCATGAAGCGTTCCTGTTCGTCCAGCTCGCGGACGGAGAGCACCGGGCCGAGGAAGCCGCGGTTGGCGACGTCGCGACTGATGTCCGCGGTGGTCCACCCGGCGCGCTCGTCGTCGCGCCGTTCGACGAACTCGAGCAGCAGCCCCGAGGGGTGGCGGAAGCGGAGAAACTTCTCGCCGAATCGCTCCTGGGCACCGCTGTGCTCGACGCCGTGGCGGGTCAGGTGCTCCACCCAGAAGCGCAGCGAGTCCTTCGGTACCGAATACGCCGTCGACTGGATCTGGCCGCTGCCGACGCGTCCGGGTACGCGCTTGTACGGGAAGGTCGTGAACACCGATCCCACTTCGGCGTTCGCGTTGGCGTAGTACAGGTGATAGTGAGCGTAGCGGCCGTCGAACAGCACCGTCTGCTTGATCAGGCGCTGACCGACGATCCTCGTCATGAAGTCGATGTCTTCCTGCGCGCCGGACGCGCAGACCGTAATGTGGTGAATCCCCTTGATCAGACCAGCCATGGTTGTCTCCTCAATCCCGTGTCAGCGAGTGGCGGCGGCGAAGTGCGGTCGCAGGAACGTGGGTGGCGCGAAGCGCTGGAACCGGGCGGCGCCAAGGTTCAGCACCTGCGCGGTCGCGTTCAACCGCTCCGCGTCGAGGTCGCCCCATCGCCCGGTCGCCACCCGCTCGCGCAGCGCTTCGACAGCCGTCACGGTCTCGGCAGCCGAGAACCCGCAGTGGCCGGCGGTGTTGGTGTACAGCTGCCGGAGCAACTCTCCCTTGCCGGCGCGTGTCACGACCTGCTGATACGCCTCCTGCCCGGCCACCGGTGAGATCTGATCGCCGATCCCGTTGAGCGTCAGCACCGGGAAGGTGAGCGCGCCGTTCCAGACGCCGGGCGCGGCCCACGCGCGCGCGCTGGCATCGTGCGAAATACGCGGCGCGCCGGCCAGCGTGGCCAGGTCGGCCTGCAGCTCCAGGCCCGCCTCGCGATACAGCGCCGCCACGAGGTCCGCGTTGCCGCTGCGCTGCAGCAGGGCGGCGTAGTCGACGCCGACGTTCGACGAGATGTTGCCGCCGCTGCGGCGCTCGATCTCGTTGCGGCTGCTCATCGCCTGGCCGACGACCGGCAGCGGACCGCCGGCAAGGCTGTCGTAGAGGCCCACCTGGAGTGCGGCGCGATCCGAGGCGGCCGGCTGCGGCTTGCGCGCGTTCGACCACGTCGGCAGCTGGGCGATGACGGCCGCCAGCGCAATGCGGGCGCGGCCCGCCGGCGTCTCCTGCGCTGCGGCGAGCATCTTCAGCCACGCCGGCCGCGCCGTCTCGGCGAAGTCGGCGGGGATTCGGATCATCGGGGTCGACGGATCGTTCGGGGCAAGCAATGTCTTGGCCACGAACAGCGCGTCGAGCTTGCTGTCCCACAAGCCGACGGCGCCGGCGAGGCCGCCACACATCAACACCGCGCCCTGGAAGCGCTCCGGGTGCGCCTGGATGGTGGCGGCGCCGGTATGCGCGCCAAGCGATGAGCCGAGGACGAAGACGCGCTCCGGCTGCCCGTGCTTCTCCGTGAAGCGATCGATGGTCGCCAGCTGGTTCGCGATCGATGCCGACACGTCCCACCCGGTGACCAGGCGCGTCGTGCCGGCCATGGCATAGCCGCGCGCCAGCAGCCCCTGGCTGGCGGCGTTGGGCGGCGACGCGGCGTAGTCGAGCCCGACCAGGAGAATCCGGTTCCAGTTGCCCGGCACATCGATCCGCCAGGCCGTCCCGTCGGGATGCTTCCCGTCGCTCGTCGTCAGCGATCCCGCGGTCTGTGCCGGCGCCGCCGCGGCGACGGCGACGAACGTGAGCGCCAGCAGCGCCCTGACGATCCGAACGCGATTCATCAACCGCAGGCCCATTGGTGTCTCCTCACGTCAACCGTCTTCCGGGAAAGCCGGGTGCTATCATCCGCCGCGTGGACCTGCGGGACCTCCGGGCGTTCATTGCCATTGCCGAGGAGCAGAGCTTTACACGCGCTGCCGAGCGGCTGCACATGTCGCAGCCGCCGCTGACGCGCCAGATCCGCGACCTCGAACAGGAGCTCGGCGTCACGCTGTTCCGCCGCACGTCCCACGGCGCGCAGCTGACCGCGGAGGGGCGGCAGCTGCTCGATCGGGCGCGTGAGATCGCGTCGCGGTCGGCCGAGTTCGTGGACCTCGCGCGGCGCCTGCAGGCGCGCGAAGCCGGCGTGGTCCGCATCGGCATCGGCTGGCGGCTCTGGGAGCTCGTCAACCAGATCCGGGCGCATCACGAGCGGCGGTTTCCCGAGGTGACGATCGAAGGGCACGACATCTACTCGAGCCTGCAGAACCAGGCGCTGCGCACCAACGCCATCGACGTCGGGTTCATGCGCCCGCCGGTCGACACCACGCACCTCAACGCCGAAAAAATCCTCGACGAGCACTTCGTCGTCCTGTTGAGCGAATCGCATCCGCTCGCTTGCCGGCGTTCGCTGCGAATCGCCGATCTGACGAGAGAGCGGCTGCTCGTGCAGCAGCGCGGCTTCTCGCGCGGCCTGCACGACAAGATGCTGGCGATCTACGAGCGCGCCGGCGTGAAGCCGACCGTGCTCTACACCGACGTCGGTCCGGCGCAGGAAGCGGGGCGGCTGCCGATTGCATCGGGCAAGGCTATATACCTGGCCACCGTCAGCCCCTACACGAGCAGCAACTTTGGCAGCGGTATTGCCGTCGTGCCGCTCGACGAGCCCGACGCGACGCTCGGGGTGTACATGGCCTGGCGGCATGGCGAGACGGTGCAAAAGGTACTCGATCTTCTCGACAGCGGCCGCGAGGCCCGGGATACTTTCTCGGTATCGTCGGCTTCCTAAAAAGATATTGGTTGGCGCGGCGCGGGCGACCGACACTATCGCCCCTTGGCGCCCCTGGTTTCCTCGCCCGGTTGCCGCGCGGTCCGGCTCGGCGACCTCACGTCCCGTGTCGTCGCCGACGGAGCCGGCGGTTTTCGCCTCGAAGCCGTTGAGGCCCTTGGGCCGTATCCCGCCCGGCTGACTGAGCGGCTGGTCGCCACTGCGGCCGCCGCTCCCGCGCGGCCGCTGCTCACGTGGCGAAGCGGGGGCGGACGAGAGGCGCTGAGCTACGGCGACGCGCTGCGGGCCATCGGCGGCATCGGCGAGGCGCTGCTCCGGCGTTCCCTCTCGGCCGAGCGCCCGATCGTCATCCTGTCCGGCAACGATCGCTGGCACGCCGTGCTGGCGCTGGCGGCGCTGCAGGTCGGCATCCCGTACGTGCCGGTCTCGCCGGCGTACTCCCTGGTCTCGCGGGACTTCGGCACCTTGCGGCAGGTGATGAACCTGGTGACGCCGGGGCTGGTTTTCGCGGCCGACGATCGCTTCGCGCCGGCGATCGCCGCCACCGCCGGCGACGCGGAGGTGATCGACGCCCGGGTGCTGGACGAGTGGGCCGCTTCCGCGCCCACCGCCCGCGTCGATGCCGCGCACGCCGCCATCCCCGGCGATCGCGTGGCCAAGATCCTGTTCACCTCGGGGTCGGTCGGCGTGCCGAAGGCGGTGATCAACACGCACGCCATGCTGTGCAGCAACCAGCAGATGATCCTGCAGGCGCTGCCGTTCCTCGGCGACGAACCGCCGGTGCTGGTCGACTGGCTGCCGTGGCACCACACCTTCGGCGGGAACCACAATCTCGGCCTCGTCATCTACAACGGTGGCACGCTACACATCGACGAGGGGCGCCCGCTGCCGGGAGCATTCGAGGAGAGCGTTCGAACGCTCCGCGAGGTACTGCCGACGGTGTACATGAATGTGCCGCGGGGCTTCGAGGAGCTGGTGCGTGCCCTGCGCGACGACCCGGACCTGGCGACGCGGTTCTTCGGCCACGTGCGCTGCCTGTTTTATGCGGCGGCGGCGCTGCCGCAGCCGCTTGCCGAGGCGCTGCAGGAGCTTGCCGTGCGGTCGTGCGGCGAGCGGCTGATGCTGCTGACCGGGCTCGGCGCGACGGAAACCGCGCCGATGGCGATGGCGCGCAGCTGGGACAGCCCGGTCGCGGCGGCCATCGGCCTGCCGGTGCCCGGCCTGACGATCAAGCTCACGCCGCTCCACGACGATCGCTACGAAGTCTGGGCGCGCGGCCCGAACATCACGCCCGGCTACTGGCGACAGCCCGAGCTGACGCGCGCGGCGTTCGATGCCGAGGGGTTCTATCGCATGGGGGATGCGGTGCGCCTCGAGCAGCCCGGCGATCCCTCGCGCGGCCTGATCTTCGACGGGCGCGTCGCCGAAGACTTCAAGATGTCGAGCGGCACGTGGGTCCGCGTCGGCCCGCTGCGCGCGCGCATTGTCCGGCACTTCGCGCCGCTGGTCCGCGACGCCGTCATCACCGGGCACGACCGCAGCGCGCTCGGCATGCTGGCCGTGCCCGACCTCGACGCGTGCCGCCGCCATGCCGGCCTGCCGGCCGAGTCCCCGTCGGCGGCGATCGTCGCGCATCCCAGGGTGCGCGAGGCGCTGGCGGAGCAGCTGCGCGCGTTCAACGACGCCGC
>JBFWUM010000087.1:7027-8848 GCA_050247255.1 Vicinamibacterales bacterium
CTGGCCGCGGCGCTCAGCGTCTACTCGATGGGGGTGTTCATCGGCTCCGGCCTGGCGCTGATGGTGGGCGGCCTGGTCGTGCAGGCGGTGTCGACGCTGCCGCCGATGGATGTGCCGCTCATCGGCGTCATCGCGCCGTGGCGTTTTACATTTCTCGCCGTCGGCCTGCCGGGCATCCTGGTTGCGGCGCTGCTGCTGACGGTCCGCGAACCGATCCGGAAGAACCTGGCAGCTGGCGGGGCGCGGTTGTCGATGGCCGAGGTGATCGGCGAGGTGCGCCAGCGCTGGCAGTCGGTGCTCGGCGTCTCTGTGGGCATGGGCGGGCAGGCGATGTGCACCTACGCGTTCATCGCCTGGGGCCCGGCCTTCTTCCAGCGCGTGCATGGATGGAGCGCGGGGCAGACGGGGCAGACGCTCGGGTTGATGATTCTCGTCACCGGGTGCACCGGCATGTACCTGGGCGGCTCGCTCTCCGATCGCTGGTTGAAGCAGGGCGTGCGGGAAGCGCCGCTCAAGGTCGGCGTCTACGCCGCCGTCGGCACGGCGTTGTTCTTCGGGCTGGCGTTCCTGAGCCCCGGCGCCAGCGCCGGCTGGACGGTTGCCATGTTGTGGGGCGGGCTATTCTGTCTGGCGTTCCCGATCGGCAGCGCCTACGCGTCGCTGCAGCTGATCGTGCCCAACCAGGTCCGCGGGCAGGTCACCGCCCTGCTGCTGGTCATCTTCAACCTGATTGGACTGACGCTCGGCCCGCTGCTGCCTGCGCTCATGAACGACCGTGTCTTCGAGGATCCGATGCGTGTCGGCACCTCGATCGGCATCACGGTCGTGGGCGGGTCGGCGTTCATGATCCTGTTGTTCCGTTCCATTTACGCGCACTATCGCCGGCACCACGCGCTGATGCACCCGGCGATCGAGGGTGTCACCGCCTGAGGAGCCCAGTGGATATTTCTCGTTTGACCGCCATCGACGTTCACGTTCATCTCGAGCACGAAGACGGAGGATCGGCCGCCGACGCCGCGGCGGCGAAGCACTTCAAGGGAGGCGCGCCGCGCGGCGCCGCGGCGCTGGCCGACTACTATCGATCGCACAACATCGGCTGCGTCGTGTTCACGGTCGACGAAAAGCTGACGGGGCGCCCGCGCGTCTCGAACCGCACGGTGGCGCAGTTCGCCGCCGACAATCCCGACCTGGCGATCGCGTTCGCCAGCATCGATCCGCACCGTGGCGCCGACGGCGTGCGCGAGGCGCGGGAGCTGGTTGATGCCGGCCTCGTGCGCGGCCTCAAACTGCACCCGCCGCTCCAGCAATTCTTCCCCAGCGACCGGATCGCCTACCCGCTCTACGAGGTGTTCGCGGAAGCGAAGCTGCCGGTCCTGTTTCACACCGGCCACAGCGGCATCGGCACGGGGATGCGCGGCGGCGGCGGCATCCGCCTGAAGTACGGCAACCCGATGGACATCGACGATGTGGCCGTCGATCTGCCGGACATGCCGATCATCCTGGCGCACCCCTCGTTCCCGTGGCAGGACGAGGCAATCTCGGTGTGCATGCACAAGCCAAACGTCTACATCGACCTCTCCGGCTGGTCGCCGAAGTACTTCTCGGCGACGCTGGTCCAGTACGCGAACACGGTACTCAAGCACAAGGTGCTGTTCGGGTCGGACTATCCGTGGATCACGCCTGACCGCTGGCTGGCGGACTTCGAGAAGCTGCCGATCCGCGACGAGGTCCGGCCGCTCATCCTCAAGGAGAACGCCGCGCGTCTATTCGGCTGGACCGCGGCGGCGACGGCGTGAGCACAGGGAACGCGCGTCAGACCCT
>JBFWUM010000088.1:0-8605 GCA_050247255.1 Vicinamibacterales bacterium
GCGAGTGGTGGCGGTCGCCCTCGAAGTAGAGCACCGTGTCGACGACGTGCTCGAGCACCTTGGGGCCGGCCAGGTTGCCGTCCTTCGTGACATGGCCGACGAGCATCATCGGGATGTTCTGGGCCTTGGCCGCGAACAGGAGCTGCGTGGCGGCTTCGCGCACCTGACCGATGCTGCCGGGCGCGGACTGGAACTTGAGCGAGAAGACCGTCTGGATCGAATCGATCACGACCAGCGCGGGCTTGACGCGCGCGATCTCCTCGAGGATCCGCTCGATGCAGGTCTCCGCAAGCAGGAAGAGCGACCCGCCCTTCACGCCGAGGCGGTCACCACGCCCCTTGATCTGATGCTCGGACTCCTCGCCCGACGCGTAGAGCACGCGGCCGGCGGTCTGGCCGAGATGCGCCGCCGCCTGCAGCAACAGCGTGGACTTGCCGATCCCGGGCTCGCCGCCGATCAGGATCAGCGAGCCGGGCACGATCCCGCCGCCCAGCACCCGGTCGAACTCGTCGATGCCTGTCGAGATGCGCGCCGCGGTCGCCAGCTCCACGTCGTCGTACGGCTTGGCGGATCCGGCCGTGCTCATCTGCGCGTAGCGGTGACCCGAGGCGGCCGCCGCGCCCGTCTCGACAGGCCGTTCCTCGACGAACGAATTCCACGCGCCGCAGTCCGCGCAACGCCCCGCCCATTTCGGCGACTGGGCGCCACACTCCTGACACACGAAGACGGGCTTGACGGCCTTCATCTCGGATGCATTGTCTCAGGGATTGCGTCGATCGTGGGCCGATGACGTGCGGCGCTCTCGCGTATTCTAGGACGCCAGGAATGCATCGCTACCTGTCCCGGAGTCCGGCACGCAGGGTCCTGCTGACCGCCACACTGTTCACATGCGGCGGCTGCAACGAGGTGCCCCTCTGGACCAGCGAGCCGGTGCCCCTCTTGCGGGCCGTGGCCGAAGACCGTGCGCCGCTGGTGGTCGAATGGGCCGAGGGCGGCGCAGACCTCAACGAGCCTCTGTCAGTGTCGGGCGCAGGGCTGCCCCACGAGGGAACGGACCGCGAGCTTGCAACGCCGATCGACATCGCCGTGCGATACGGCCATCGATCCACGGCGCTCCTGCTCGTGCAGTTCGGCGCCGAGGTGGGTGCTGCAGGCCCGGCGCTGCTGTGCATGGTCGTCCTGTCCGGGTCGCCGGCAGAGGTCACGGCGCTTCGGGAGCGCGGTGTGAGGGCCGACGCGTCCACGTACTGCCCCCGGGAGGACAGCACGCTGGCGGACCTGGCACACCGGAACAGCGCAGAGATGGAGGCGCTGATCGCGGGCGTTCCCGGGAGTGTCCGCTAGCGTGCGCCGCGCTCTCGCGGTCGTCTCCGCCTACTCAGCCCTGGTCCTCGCGTTCTTCGCACCGGTCGTGTTCGGAGACCGGATCCTCGCGTACGACGACGCACTGAAACACTACCTGCCGTCGTTCACCGTGGGACCCGTGCTGTGGTCGTCATCGTCAGCCGGGTATCCCATCTACGTCGACATCCAGAACATGGCGTTCTTTCCTCCGAAGCTGCTGTTTCAGTCGCTGGCAGGGGCTGGTGTCTCGCTGCGGACCGCGTACAACCTGTTCGTCCTTGCACCGCTGGTGCTGGGCGCTGTCTTCACGCATCTCTACGTGTACCTGTTCACCCGCCGCCATGCCGCGGCGGCGGTGGCGGCAGCCGTCTTCGCGCTGTCGAGTCCGCTGCTGCTGTTTGTCGAGTGGCCGGACCATGGGTACGGCGCCGCGACGCTGCCGCTGCTCGTGTACCTCCTGGAACGTATGCGCGCCGATCTCTCCTGGCAGACGAGGGGATCCCTCGCGGCGGGAGTGGCGCTGACCCTGCTGTCGGGCTACCCGCCGATGTCGATCTTCGTCGGCCTGACGGTTGTGTTCTATGCCGTGGTCCGCGGTGCCGGCGCCAGCGTCGGTGCGCGACGTTACTACCGGACGGCCGCGGCATGGGCGCTCTGCGGTGTCGGCATGGCCTCGATCCAGTGGCTGCCCACCGCGTTGTCCTTCGTCGGCACGGTCGGCGGCAACTGGACGCTGGCGCAGTTCAACGAGGGCGCCTACAGACCGGCCGACTACATCCGCCTGTTGTTTCCGTTCGTGACCGGAGGAGGGCGCGAGCTCTACGGGGACGTCACCTTCGGCGAGCCCGCGCGCATCCTCGTCTATCTCGGTGTGTCGCCGCTGGTGCTTGGCGCGATTGGCCTGGCGAACGCCAGGGGCACCGGTGCGCCGCGGGTGTTCTGGTGCTGCGCCATCGCCTACTTCGTGGCGCTGGCGCTTGGCGACCTGACGCCAGTTGCCAACCTGACCTACCAGGTGCCGATTGTCAACGTCGGGCACGAGTGGGCCCGGCTGTTCGTCGTCGTGGCGTTCGCAGTGGCGTTGCTGGCTGGTCTCGGGACCGCGGCCCTGGCGGACCGGGTGGAGAGCAGGCGCGTGTGGGGGCCTCTGTGCCTCGTCGTCTGCGTCGTCGCCGTCGTGCTACTGCTGCTTCAGGTGTCGCCGTTCACGGTGGTCCCGATCGCCGCGGGCGCCCGGCTGCCGCCAGGCTGGTCGTTCTCTCCGTTCGAGAATCCAGCCGTGGCGGTACCGCTGATGCTCGTGGTGGCCACGACGGTTGTGGTGGCGCTCACGCGCCGGGGATCGGCGGGCGGTCGTCTGACGGCGGTCGTGGTTCCCGCCCTTGTCCTCGTCGACCTCGCGACATTTGGCTATGCACACGACTGGCGCTACTCCTCCCGGCCCGCCGACGACGTGGTCCGCCGCCCCGCCGGCCTCGAGTCCCTCCGTACCGGGCTGTTGCAGACCGGCCAACGGATTGCGTCGTATCGCGGGGACACCGAAGACGGACGGTTGGTCGCCAAACGGGAGAGCCGGGACGATCGCACCGGGCTGCGCCAGGAGATCGGGCGCTTCTGGGGCTTCGACACATTGGAATACTTCGGCAAGTGGACGACGCCCGAGTTCAACCGTCTGACAGACCAGCTTGGCGGTGACGACCTCTCACGGGGCCAGCGTGCGCTCGACATGCTGGCCGTCCGCTATCTGCTGGTGTATGCGCCACGGGAGAACGACGTGCCCGACCCGTCCGTCCGCCGGCTTGCGGAGATGATGCTGGCCCATCCCGAATCATGGCGAGACCTGGGCCAGCGGGGGCATAGCCGAGCCTTCGAGAACCTGAGCGCGCTGCCGCGCGCCTGGCTGGTCCGTCAGTCGCACGCGCTCGACACGGATGCCGCGCGGGAGGCCATTCGCTCCGGACGCCTGCCAGACGGGACGTCGTTCGATCCGCGCACAGCGGTACTGGTCGACCGGAATCCGGGCGGGGGCGGCGCTGACGTTCCCGCACGTGGCGACGCGCAGATACTGTCGCGGACGTCAGGGCACACTCGCGTGCGCGTCAGCAGCAGCCAGCCGTCCGTGCTCGTGCTCAGCGACACCTTTCACCGGTCCTGGCGGGCCACGATCGACGGGGCGCCCGTGGACATCCAGCGGGCCAACCTGGTTCTGCAGACGGTCGCGGTGCCGGCGGGACAGCACCTCGTCGAGCTTCGATTCGTTCCCATGGACTTCTATGCCGGAGCGGCCATCAGCCTTGCAGCGCTGCTCCTCGGTGTCGCCGGTCTCATCGCCTCTGCATCGTCCCGGGGACCGACGGGCCCCCGCCTCGGGTAATCTCCTGCGGTAGCGAGGTGCCCATGCGCGCACGGTCCTGGTACTCCACGTTCTCGAAAGCCGCCTCCCGGTTCTGCGGACGGCCGAAGACATTCGCCGCGGCCATCGCCATCGTGCTGGCGTGGGTGGCGACCGGCCCACTGTTCGACTTCAGCGACACCTGGCAGCTCGTCATCAACACGGGCACGACCATCGTGACGTTCCTGATGGTGTTCCTGATTCAGAGCACGCAGAATCGGGACACCGAGGCAATTCAGATCAAGCTCGATGAACTGATTCGCGCCACGCAGGGCGCGCACAACGCCCTGCTCTGCCTCGAGGAGCTCGATGACGAGGCGCTCGATGCGTTCCAGCACCGGTATCAGGCGCTGGCGGCGAAAGCGCGGCAGAGCATCGAGTTGGGAGAACTCGACACCGGCACCCCCGAGGCCTGACATCCCCGCTGGCGGCCGTTACCGGCGCCGGCCGCTGCGGTCGTCACTCCGGCTGTCGCGGTCATCGCTCCGACCGTCGCGGTCGTCACTCCGGTCATCCCGGTCACCGCGGCCGCGTCGATCGTCGTCTCGATCGTCACTCCGGCCGTCGCGGTCATCGCTCCTGTCGTCGCTGCGGCCGTCCCTGTCGCGCCCGTGCCCGCCGGACGACTTTCTGGTCGAGTCGTACCGCGGGCCGTCATCGACGGCCGGACGCCTCGCGTCATGGGCGACGCCGACGGTGACTTCGCTTTCGCAGCTGCCGCCCCGCCCGTCCGTCGCGCGATACCGGATGTGGTAGACCCGGCCGTTTCCGCCACCCCGGCGCTCGGCGCGCACCTGCGCCTGGCTGGTGCCGACGCCGGTGCCGTCCACCGGCGTGGCATCCCCGCTTCCGTACGTGGGCTCATCCTGGAAGATGCTCAGGATCGTGGTCGCGATCGGGTCGCCGTCCGGATCGGTCAGCCCGTTGATCGCGATGGGCACCATGCGATGGTTGGGTGGCCAGATGCTGGTCGGGCCCGCGACACCGCCGCAGACGGGCGGGGCGTTGAGCCGGTCGAACCGGATGGGTACGACGACCGACGCACCGGCGGCCACCGTCAGCGTTACCTGTGACGGCGTCACGCTGTGGCCGGCGGGCGGCGTGATCGTCACGTTGTAGGTGGCCGGCGACACTTCATGCGCGACGCCGATCGGCAGGCTCGTCGTGAACGTCTGGCCTCCACTGGTCACCGTGAGGTTGACCGTGGGGAACGCGACACTGCCCGGCGCGAGCGTGAAGGTCACCGTGGACGGCTGCTGCACCGTGAGCGCGCCACACGTGCCGGTCGCCACGCAGGAGATCCCACCGGCCGTCGCGACGATCGTCGTCACGCCGCCCGCGACGCCCGTGGCCCGGCCGTTGGCGTCGACCGTGGCGATTGCCGGCTGCGTGCTCGACCAGCTCACCTCCGGCAACCCGCCGCCCTGGGCACCGCCCTGGGAGACCTGGAAATCGCCGGGTGGTGGCGTGCTGAAGGCTTCGAGTGTCGCCAGTGCGACCGCCGTGCCCGGCGCGAGCCCGCCCACCGTGTAGAGCACGTCGCCCACGACGGCCGCCGCCAGGTGCGCCCGGCCCGTCGGCATGTACGCCAGCGCGGCCCACCCGTCGCCGCCGGCCTGCGCGGACGGGCGATACATGTGCGTCAGCCGCTGGCCTGACGGAACGACGCTGCCGACGACGAACAACGCGTTGCTGGCCACGCCACCCGCCATGCCGGCCATGCCCGGGGCGAGCATCGCGGGGCCGGATGTCCAGGTGTCGGTCGCCACGTCGTACCGTTCGACGCCACCGCTGGCGCTGCCTCCGGCCACGACAATCGTCGCGCCGCCGTTCACCGCGCCGGCCGTGAGCAGCGTGCGGGCCGAGCCCAGCGGCGCCCGCGCGGCCCAGCTGTTCGTGGATGTGTCGTAGCGCTCCACCACCGCCGTCGCCGGTCCGCCCGCCGCACCCGTCTCACCACCGATGGCGTAGAGCGCAGCGCCCACGGCCACGACGGCATGGTTGGCGCGCGGCGTGGGCATGGGTGCGAGGTTCGTCACCCACGCGTCGGCGCCCGGGTCGTACGCCTCGACGACGCCGGAGGCGACGCCGCTGGCGAGCGCGCCGCCCACCACATAGATGAGCCCGCCCACCCGCACCGCGCGCGCGCCCTGGCGGGGCGTGGGCATCGGCGCCCGGGTCGACCAGGTGTCGGTCGACGGGTCGTACGCCTCCACCACGCCGTGCACCTGGCCGGACGATGCGCCGCCGAAGGCGAACACGAGGCCGTTGGCTGATTCAGCCGCCAGCGCGTGGCGCGGAGTCGGCATCGGCGCCTTCCCCGACCAGCCCGTGATGACCACGGTGACGGTGGATCCGCCAAAGCTGGCCGTGCCTTCGTACCGCGTGCCGGTCCAGGCCGCCGCGAGTGTCCCCGGGGCTCCCGCACCGTTGGCGCAGGTGATCGTCAGCGCGACCTGTGCCGGCGTGGCCGTGCCGTCGGCCCGAACGATCTGGCCCGGTCCCCACGTGGCATGAACTTCACCGTTGGCGGCGACCGAAAAAGCCTGGGCGGACAGTCCGCCCTGGTTCGGGTCGGCCGTGCACGCCTGGACCGACAGCCCGGGCGTCATGTGCACGTGCCACGGCAGGTTGCCCGGCACGACGGCCCCCTGCCCGGCGGACGGGAGCACGCGCTCGCTGCCGTCGCTGAAGTGCCCGAACGCCTGGAACATCTGCTGGCCACCGACGTTCACCTGGGCCTGCGCCGGCTGCACGCGGATCGACTGCAGGACCACGGGCGGCGGCTGGACCGTCACACTGATGCTGCGAGTGGTGCTCGTGCCGAGGCTGTCGGTGGCCCTGAACGTGAACGTGCGGTTGCCGACATCCGGCGCGCCCGGCGTCCACGCGAAGACGCCGTCAACCGGGTTGCCCGGTCCCGGCGTCACGAACGTCGCCGACATGGGCAGCCCGCCCACCACCGAGAGGCTCACGAGATCGCCGCTGTCGCTGTCGGCGGCCCGTACGGTGAAGGTCACGGGTTGTCCTGCCTGCACGGTCAGCCCTCCGCCCGGCGTGGGTGGCTGCACGAAGGACGGCGCGTGATTGGCCTCGACGTTGACGCCGAAGAAGGAGACCGAGACGTTGTCGGCGGCATCACGCGCCGTGATGCTGACGCTGGTGAAGCCGACCGGGAAGACACTGCCGCTCGGAGGCAGGGTGGTCAGCGAGACGACGCCGCTCAGGGCATCGGTGGCCGTGGGAGCGAAGTGGACCGTCGCGCCGCCGGTGCTCGTGCGGACCGTGATGGGCGCCATCGGCGTGATCTGCGGAGGCGTCCGGTCGATCCGCACGACGACCGGCGGCCGTTCCGGCTCGACGTTGCCGGCGTGGTCCGTGGCCCGGTAGGTCACCGTCGTCGTCCCCTCCGCGCCGAAGGAGAAGAACGCCGAACTGCCCGGCACCTGGGCGCTCGTGTTGACGGCGCCGGAGAGGGTGTAGGCAATCGTGTCCACGCCGCTCCCGGTGTCCATGGCGTTCAACTGGAATCCGACGTCGCCGTTGTTCCAGCCGTTGCCGTTCGGCAGCGGGAACTGCTGATGCACGGTCGACGGCGGAACGACGTCCGCCTGGTCGTCCTCGAGCAGGAGGTTGTCGGACAGTACGAGGCTGCCATCGAACCCGCCCAGCGCGCGGAGGCGTCCCCCGGACTCGACGACCTCGAAGTCCGTCCGGCCTAAGGGCAGGCTGATGCCCTGCACCCACACGTCGGCCGCGGGGTCGTACTCCCACACGCGGTTGTCCCATCCGGCGTTGTAGCCACCGAGCACGACCAGCCTGCCACCGCTCACGACCGACGCCACGTGTCCGAGGCCGGTCGGCATCGGCGTCTTCTGCGCCCAGGTGTCCGTCCCCGGGTCGTACTCGAAGACGTCCGCGGACGGCACGCCGCTGGCGGCGTTGGTCTCGCCCCCGGCCACGTAGAGCCGGCCGTTGATGGCGCCGATCGCCATCATCGCCGCCTCATGGGGCAGCGGGGCGATGGGCGTCCACGTGTCCGCCACCGGGTCGTAGACCTCCGCGCTGGCCACCAGCGAGAAGGACACGGCCGAGGTCGGCGTCCCGCCCACGGCGTAGAGCCGGCCGTCCAGCGCGGCCAGGCCGTGGCCGTACCGATTCACCGTCATCGGCGCGACGAAACTCCAGGTGCCGGTCGTGGGGTCGTACACCTCGACGCTGTTCTGGTCCGCGGCGCAACCGCCGGCCCCACCGGTCACATACAGCTTCCCGTCGAGGACCGCGGCGGCCGCGTGGATGCGCCCGACCTGCATCGGCGCGCCCACGCTCCACGTGTCGGTCAGCGAATCGTAGACGTCGTGGCGCGACAGACCCGTGCAGGTGGCCAGCGTGCTGACGCCGCCGACCACGTGCGCCCGGCCGCCGAGGTCGCCCACGGCGTGGGCCAGACGGGGCGTGGGAATTGGGGCGTACGCCTGCCAGACGAACAGGGCGGACGGCTGGACCGCGGCGACGCTCAGCCAGATGGCGATCAGGACCAGGGGCTTCAGGACGGGGGCGAACCGGCGCATTGGGACTCCTCCACAGGACCGTGAGGGCCGGACGCTAGCAACCGGGGATCGCCCGGACAAGCGGCAACTGCGCGCATTAGCGCGCGTTCCGCGCGCGGCGCCCCTGCCCCGGCCTGCGCCGGCGTCCGGTCCGGGAGCCACCGACCATTTCGGCCGGTCCGTCGTCTATGCGGTACGAAACGTCCTTTTCACAGGAGGTCAATCGTCCGATGTTGAGTCTGACGCGATGGAATCCGGTGGACGAGTTCGCGCGCATGGAACGCGACCTCGACCGTTGGTTCGCGGATATGACCGGTGC
>JBFWUM010000089.1:0-8391 GCA_050247255.1 Vicinamibacterales bacterium
ACGTCGAGCACGGCGCCGTCGCGGTAATCGGCGACGAGCCTTGCCTCAACCTCGACGTCTTCGTGCCGGCCCGACCTGAATACGCCGCGCCGCTGGCCTGAGCCTCAGGCCGCCGCGCCGAGGCCGCCGGTCGCGGCGATGAAGTCAGCCACCTCGGCCACGCCCTTGCCGGCCTTGATGTTGGCGAAGACGAACGGGCGCTCGCCGCGCATCTTCCTCGCGTCGCGGTCCATCACGCCGAGATCGGCGCCAACCAGCGGTGCCAGGTCGATCTTGTTGATCACCAGCAGGTCGGAGCGCGTGATGCCCGGTCCGCCCTTGCGCGGGATCTTGTCGCCGGCCGACACGTCGATGACGTAGATCGTTATGTCCGCCAGCTCGGGCGAAAACGTCGCCGCGAGGTTGTCGCCGCCGCTTTCGATCAGCACGAGGTCGAGGCCGGGGAAGCGCCGGTTCATCTCGGCCACGGCGGCAAGATTGATCGAGGCGTCCTCGCGGATGGCGGTGTGCGGGCAACCGCCGGTCTCGACACCGAGGATGCGCTCGGGCACCAGCGCGCCGGAGCGCGTGAGGAACTCGGCGTCCTCCTTGGTGTAGATGTCGTTGGTGATGGCGGCGACATTCCAGCGGTCGCGCAGCGTCTTGCACAGCGCATCCATGAGGGCCGTCTTGCCCGAGCCGACCGGGCCGCCGATGCCCACGCGCAGCGGGCCGTTGCTGGTGTTCATGTGCGGAAGAGCCTCGTGTATTGCGTCTCGTGCAGCATGGCGGCGAGGTCGGCGCCGAGCGCTGCCCCGCCGAGGTCGTCGAGCGTGGCGTCGAGCGCGCCAGCCAGCGTCGCCGCAGCCGTCTCCTCCAGCGCCGCCAGAGTGCGCTGCCCGTCGGTCTGGCCCAGCGGCACGAGCCGCACGCCGGCGGAGACGAGGTTGGCCGCCAGTGCGTGCAGATAGGCGCCGAGCGCCGCGCGCAGCGGCACACCGTGGCCGGCGGCCGCCACCGCCACGGCGACCGGGTAGGCCAGCGCCTCGTCCGGCACCTCCGCCAGCAGGCCGTAGGCCGGCGTGTCCCAGGCCGCCCGCGCGGCAAGGCGGAAGGCGGCGCCCTGCGCCGTCGTCTCCAGCCGCCGTTCGCGCGAGGCCGTCCAGGCCACGGCCAGCGCCGCGACGTGGCGCAGCGCGGCACCGTCGCCCCGCGCCGCCGCGCGATGAGCTTGGGCGAAGAGGATGGCGTCGTTGCGTCCCGCGCCGTGCGCGAGGATGTCGGCGAGCCAGCCGGCCAGCGTCGTCCGGTCCGTCACGTCGCCGGCCTCGACCGCCCATTCGAGGCCATGCGAGTAGCTGAACGCGCCGACCGGGAAGGATGGCGACAGCCACGCCATCAGGCGGTACAGCGCGGCGTCGGTCGTCGGCGTCGCCGGCGTCATCGGCCGTGGCCGTGCGTATGGCCGTGCGGGCCATGGTGATGATGATCGTGTCCGTGCCCGTGGTCGTGCGGGTGATGTTGGGCGTCGGCATGATCGGGGGCATGATCGTGGCCATGCACCTGGCCGTGACCATAGGCGCCGCCCTCGGGGTCGAAGGGGGCCGACAGCTCGACCACCTCGCCGCCGAGGCCGCGCACCATGTCGGCGATGACCGCGTCGGCACGGATGCGCAGCACCTCGCCGGCGAGCTGCACCGGCAGGTGACGGTTGCCGAGGTGCCAGGCGATGCGGACGAGCTGGGCGCGGTCCCGCGCCCGCAGTTCCATCAGCGCCTCCGGCTTCGCCGCCACCGCGACGACGCGCCCGTCCTCCAGCACCAGCCCGTCGCCGTCGCGTAGCGCCGACGCTGCCGGCAGGTCGAGCAGGAAACGCATCCCGCCCTGCCCGTGCATCACCATCCTGCGGCGCGAACGCAGATCCCAGTCGAGGCTGACCGTGTCGGCGCGGCGTTCGGCAGGCCAGGTGCCGGCAGCGGCGATGGCGGTGGCGCGCTGCATGTCAGAACAGGAAGTAGCGCTGGGCCATCGCCAGCTCCTTCGCCGGCTCGCAGGTCAGCAGCGTGCCGTCGGCGCGCACCTCGTAGGTCTCGGGGTCGACGCTGACGTCCGGACAGGCGTCGTTGAGGATCATCGCCTTCTTGCCGATGCCGCCGCGCGTGTTGATCACCGGCAGCAGCGGGCGCGACAGGCCGAGGCGTCCGGCGAGCCCGCCGTCGAGCGCCGCCTGACTGACAAAGGTGACGGCGCTGCCGGCCAGCGCGCGGCCATAGGCTGCGAACATCGGGCGGTAATGCACCGGCTGCGGCGTCGGTATCGAGGCATTGGGATCGCCCATCGGCGCGGCGGCGATCGAGCCGCATTTCAGCACCAGGTCGGGCTTCACGCCGAAGAAGGCCGGCGACCACAGTACGATGTCGGCGAGCTTGCCGACCTCGACGGAGCCGATGTGGCGGTCCATGCCGTGCGCGATCGCCGGATTGATCGTCACCTTGGCGATGTAGCGCCTGACGCGGAAGTTGTCGTTGTCGCCGCGCTCCTCGGGCAGCCGGCCGCGCTGACGCTTCATCTTGTCGGCGGTCTGGAAGGTGCGGATCAGCACCTCGCCGACGCGCCCCATGGCCTGGCTGTCGGAGGCGATGATCGAGAAGGCACCGAGGTCGTGCAGGATGTCCTCGGCCGCAATGGTCTCGCGCCGGATGCGGCTCTCGGCGAAGGCGACGTCCTCGGGGATGCTGGGATCGAGGTGATGGCACACCATCAGCATGTCGAGGTGCTCGTCCAGCGTGTTCACCGTGAACGGGCGCGTCGGATTGGTCGAGGAGGGCAGCACGTTGGGCAGGCCGCAGACCCGGATGATGTCCGGCGCATGCCCGCCGCCCGCGCCCTCGGTATGGAAGGCGTGGATGGTGCGGCCCTTGAAGGCGGCGATGGTGTCCTCGACGAAGCCCGATTCGTTGAGCGTGTCGGTGTGGATCATCACCTGCACGTCGAAGTCGTCAGCGACGCCGAGGCAGCAGTCGATCGCGGCCGGCGTCGTGCCCCAGTCCTCGTGCAGCTTGAGCGCGCAGGCGCCGGCCCTGACCTGTTCGACCAGTGCCGCCGGCTGGGAGGCGTTGCCCTTGCCTGCGAAGGCAAGGTTCATCGGGAAGCCCTCGGCCGCCTCGATCATGCGCGCCAGATGCCACGGACCGGGCGTGCAGGTCGTGGCGTTGGTGCCGGTCGCCGGGCCGGTGCCGCCGCCGAGCATCGTGGTCACGCCGCTCATCAGCGCTTCCTCGATCTGCTGCGGGCAGATGAAATGGATATGGGAATCGAAGGCGCCGGCGGTGACGATCTTGCCCTCGCCGGCGATGGCCTCCGTGCCGGGCCCGACGATGATGTCGACGCCCGGCTGCACGTCGGGATTGCCGGCCTTGCCGATGGCGGCGATACGGCCGTCCTTGATGCCGATATCGGCCTTCACGATGCCCCAGTGGTCGACGATCAGCGCATTGGTGATGACGGTGTCGACGGCACCGCCGGCGCGCGTCGTCTGCGCCTGGCCCATGCCGTCGCGAATGACCTTGCCGCCGCCGAACTTGACCTCCTCGCCGTAGGTCGTCAGGTCGCGCTCGACCTCGATCACCAGTTCGGTGTCGGCGAGGCGGACGCGGTCGCCCGTCGTGGGGCCGAACATATCGGCGTAGGTGGCGCGCCCGATGCGGACCGGCATGACGTCGTCTCCCTCAGTCGAGCTTGCCCATGACGGCCTGCGTGAACCCCCATACCGCGCGCGCACCGCGATAGGGCACGAGGCGCACCTCGCGCGTCTGCCCCGGCTCGAAGCGCACCGCCGTTCCCGCGGGAATGTCGAGGCGCTGGCCGCGCGCCCTGGCGCGGTCGAAGGACAGGGCGCCGTTGGTCTCGGCGAAATGGTAGTGGCTGCCGACCTGGATCGGCCGGTCGCCGGTGTTGGCGACCGTCAGCACCGTCACCGGCAGGCCGGCATTCAATTCGATCTCGCCCGCGGCGGGGAAGACTTCACCCGGGATCATTCGCCTCTCCGCATTTGACGCCCTCATCCTTCGACAGGCCCAGGATGAGGACTATTGGTAACGGTCGCGCTGACGGACGCATCCCAGGGCCGCGCTGCCAATACCAAGTCCTCATCCTGAGCCTGTCGAAGGATGGGGACCGCACCGGATGTCCCTATCGTATCGGATCGTGGACGGTGACGAGCTTGGTGCCGTCGGGAAACGTCGCCTCGACCTGCACGTCGTGCAGCATCTCGGCGATGCCCTCCATCACCTGCGCGCGCGTCACGACATGCGCCCCGGCCTCCATGAGGTCGGCGACCGAGCGACCGTCCCGCGCACCCTCCATGACGAAGTCGCTGATCAGCGCCACCGCCTCCGGGTAGTTGAGCTTCACCCCGCGCTCGAGGCGCTTGCGCGCCACGATTGCGGCCATGGCGATCAGCAGCTTGTCCTTCTCGCGCGGCGTCAGGTTCATGCCGCTTCCCCTCCCCCGTCCATCAGCACAACCATACGCGCGGCAGCGGGGCGCCGTCGCGCAGGCAAGCAAGCAGCAGCAGCAGGTCGTGGCGCAGCGCGGCACCGTGTGGCGCCAGCAGGCGAGCGACGAGGATGCCGTCCCAGGCGCTTGCCGCGCCACGGCCGGCGATGCCGCCGAGCGTCCGGCGCACGGCCTCGAGGCGTGCCCCGCTGTCCGGCGCCGCCAGCAGCACCGTCGCCACGGCGCGCGCGCCGCCGGCGATGGCCGGGCGCCGCTGCGCCGCGGCGATGTCGCCGTCGATGTGCAGCCGGTCGGCCCATATCGGCCGGCCGTCGCGGCGGAGGCTCAGGCCCTCGTCGATGCAACCGGAGACGACGCTCTCGCCACGCGCCGTGCGGCCGAAGACGATCGCCTCGACGGCCAGCAGGCGGGCATCGGCGGCGATGTCGGCGACGAGCGATCGGCGCAGGCGCGCGCGGTCGAACATGATCGCTTCCTGCGGCAGCCACTCGGCCGAGGCAGCCGGCCCCACGCTCAGCGTCGTGGCGACCACGGCGTCGCCGCCCGAGGACCGGTAGACCTTCTCGGCCGCCTGGGTGGTCACAGCCGCGCGGGAGCCCGTCGCCCAGTCGACCCGGACCGCGAACCTGTCGCCGCCCGTGAGGCCGCCGGCGGAATTGATCAGCACGGCCTCCGGCACGGCCGCCACCGTCGGGCGCGGCAGCCGCAGTTGCAACGCGCCCGAGCGGAAGCGGCGCAGCGCCCGCGTGACGCCGCCGGCCGCCGCGAAGCCGAGGGCGACAGCCCCCTCGCTGCGCTGGAGCGCCGCCGCGCCGTCGCCTGCCGGGTACGGTGCGGTCGGCTCAGACCGTGAGGTGGCGGCGGACATCGGCCTCGACCATGTCGGCGCGTGCCCCGCTCATCACGATCTCACCCCGGTCCATCACCGCGAAACTGTCGGCGAGGTCGCGGGCGAAGTCGAAATACTGCTCGACCAGAAGAATGGCCATGTCACCCCGATCGCGCAGCAGAGCGACTACGCGCTCGATATCCTTGATGATCGAAGGCTGGATGCCTTCCGTCGGCTCGTCAAGCACGAGCAGGCGGGGACGCGTGACCAGCGCCCGGGCGATGGCAAGCTGCTGCTGCTGGCCACCCGACAGGTCGCCGCCGCGGCGCTTAAGCATGTCCTTGAGGACAGGGAACAGCGTGAAGATCTCGTCCGGGATGCTCCGTTCGCGGCGCGGCAGCGGGGCGAAGCCGGTCTCGAGGTTCTCGCGCACGCTGAGCAGCGGAAAGATCTCGCGGCCCTGCGGCACGTAGGCGACGCCGCGCCGGGCACGGTCATGGGGCGCCAGACGCGTGAGTTCGACGCCGTCGAGCGTCACCGAGCCGGACGTCACCGGATGCTGGCCGACGATGGCACGCAACAGGCTGGTCTTGCCGACGCCGTTGCGGCCGAGCAAGCAGGTCACGGCGCCCTGGGCGGCGGAGATGGAAACGCCGCGCAATGCCTGGGCGGCGCCGTAGAACAGGTCGATGGTGCGGGCTTCGAGCATCGCCTAGCGCCCCAGATAGACTTCGATGACGCGTGGATCGGCGCTGACATGGTCGAGCGAACCTTCGGCCAGCACCGAGCCCTCGTGCAGCACCGTCACCCGCACGCCGAGATTGCGCACGAAGGTCATGTCGTGCTCGACGACGACCACAGACCGCGTGCGGGCGATCTCGCGCAGCAGGTCGGCGGTCTGCTCGGTCTCGGAATCCGTCATGCCGGCCGCCGGCTCGTCGACCAGCATCAGCTTGGGCTCCTGCGCCAGCAGCATGCCGATCTCCAGCCACTGCTTCTGGCCGTGCGACAGCCCGCCGGCGAGATCGTCGCGGCGATCGGCGAGGCGCACCGTGGCGAGAATCTCGTCGATGCGGTCGCGCTCCTCGCCGGTCAGCGTGTGGAACAGGGTCGCGAAGGCCGTGCGCGGGGCCCTCAGGGCCAGTTCCAGGTTGTCGGCGACGGTGTGGCTCTGGAACACGGTCGGCGTCTGGAACTTGCGCCCGATGCCGAGCGAGGCGATGGCCGCCTCGTCGAGGCGCGTCAGGTCGACCGTATCCTCGAACAGGACGCGGCCCGTGGTCGGCCGCGTGCGACCGGTGACGACGTCCATCATCGTCGTCTTGCCGGCGCCGTTGGGACCGATGATGGCACGCATCTCGCCCGGCTCGATGACCAGCGAAAGGCTGTTGAGCGCGCGGAAGCCGTCGAAGGAGACGGTGACGCCGTCGAGATAGAGCACGGCGCGGGGTGTTGCGGCATTCATCGCCCTACTCCCCCGCCTTCGCCGGCAGATCGGCCGTGCCGTCCGCGCGCTTGCCAAGCCCCGGCAGGCGCAGCGGCCTGATGCTGCCGTGCAGTGAAGGCACGAGGCCGAGGATGCCGCGCGGCAGGAACAGGGTGACGGCGATGAACAGGCCGCCGAGAGCGAACAGCCACAGCTCCGGCAGGGCGCCGGTGAACCACGTCTTGGCGAAGTTGACCAGGATGGCGCCGATGACCGAGCCGACGAGCAGGCCACGCCCGCCGACGGCGACCCAGATGACCACCTCGATCGAGTTAGCCGGCGCGAATTCGCTGGGATTGATGATGCCGACCTGCGGCACGTAGAGCGCGCCGGCGACGCCGGCCATGCAGGCCGACAGCGTCCACACGAACAGCTTGTAGCGCTCCACCCGGTAGCCGAGGAACCGCGTGCGGCTTTCGGCGTCGCGCAGCGCGACCAGCACCTTGCCCAGCTTCGAGCGAACGATGAAGGAGGAGATGACAAGCCCCAGCGCGAGCGCCGCCGCAGAGGCGACGAACAGGCCGGCGCGCGTCTCGTCGCTCTGGATGTTAAAGCCGAGGATGTCCTTGAAGTCGGTCAGGCCGTTGTTGCCGCCGAAACCGAAGTCGTTGCGGAAGAACGACAGCAGCAGCGCGAAGGTGAGGGCCTGGGTGATGATCGACAGGTAGACGCCGGTGACGCGCGAGCGGAAGGCGAACCAGCCGAAGGCGAAGGCCAGCAACCCGGGCACCAGCATCACCATGAGGCAGGCGAACCAGAACTGATCGAAGCCGTACCAGTACCAGGGCAGCTCCTTCCAGTTGAGGAACACCATGAAGTCGGGCAGCTCGGGATTGCCATAGACGCCGCGCGCGCCGATCTGGCGCATGAGGTACATGCCCATGGCGTAGCCGCCGAGGGCGAAGAACGCGCCGTGGCCGAGCGAGAGGATGCCGCAGTAGCCCCAGACGAGGTCGACCGACAGCGCCAGCAGCGCGTAGCACAGGTACTTGCCGGCGAGCGTGACCGCGTAGGACGAGACGTGAAACGCCGAGTCCTCCGGCAGCGCGAGGTTGAGCAGCGGCAGCAGGAGGGCCGCAACGGCCAGCGCCGCGAGAGCGACATAGACGCGGCGCTCCAGCCCGCGCACGAGACGGCCGGCGATCATGCTTCCGCTACCCGGCCACGCAGCGCGAACAGGCCACGCGGACGCTTCTGGATGAACAGGATGATGAAGACGAGGACGAATACCTTGGCGAAGACGGCGCCGGCATAGGGTTCGAGGAACTTGTTGACGATGCCGAGCGTCAGCGCGCCGACCAGCGTGCCCCATAGATTACCGACGCCGCCGAACACCACGACCATGAAGCTGTCGATGATGTAGCTCTGGCCGAGGTTCGGGCTGACGTTGTCGATCTGCGACAGGGCCACGCCGGCAACCCCGGCGATGCCGGAGCCGAGGCCGAAGGTCATGCCGCGCGCGGCCGGCGGACGGAAGCCCCTCAGCCGGCCAGCGCGATCACCGTGCGACCGCGCACGCCGCCCGACAGGATGGTGCGGGCGAGATCCGGCACATCCTCCAGGCGATGCTCGGTGGTCA
>JBFWUM010000090.1:0-8261 GCA_050247255.1 Vicinamibacterales bacterium
GCGCTTCGGCCATGACGATGCCGAAGGGTTCTTCCCAGTGGATCGGCATCAGCAGCGCCGCGGCCCGCCCCAGCAGCGCGTTCTTCGCCGCGTCGTCGATCGCGCCGAGCCAGGTCACGCGGTCGCCATCCACGTGCGGCAGAACCTCGCGCTCGAAGAACGCCTGCCCGGCCGCATCGTCCGGGGCCGGCCCCGCGATGACGAGCCTCCGTCCGGACCGATGGGCAATGGCGATGGCATCGTGCGGACCCTTGATCCACTCGACGCGCCCCAGGAAGACGAGCGGGGCGTCAGCCGCCACCGCCGCCACCGGCGCATAGAGGCGCGTGTCGACCGGATTGAAGACCGCGTCCCACCGGCCCGGGCCGCCGTCGCGGACGGCCCCCTCGAACAGGCTCGCCGAGCACCCCGTCAGCGTCAGCGTGCCCCGCGACACGCGGACGGCGCGGCGGACGCCGGCCCACGGAATGGCACGCTGGTAGCTCTGAATCTTCGGGACCTGCCGCGGCAGGATCGGCGCGAGCGCCGCGAGCCGGCCGAAGCTGTGGACGAGGTCCACGTGGCGTGCCAGCGCCGTGACGCCCCAGCCCACCTGCGCCAACTCCCGCATCCGGGCCCAGCGCGACCGGTGGGGCGGCACACCGTACGGATGCAGCGTGCCCGCCGTGGTGCTCGCGGGATGCGCGAACAGGTGGACGGTGTGCCCGCGTTCAACGAGGCCGCGCGCCAGCAGGTCCACCGCCCGTTCGATGCCGCCATACAGCACCGGTGGCACGGGCAGCATCGGGTCGACGGTCAGACAGATACGCACGCCACCGTCCGGACCGGCCTCACGCGGCCGCACCTGCCCGGCGCCACGCCCCGGCCAGGCGGTGGGCCAGCTCGGCCCCCGACACCGAGTCGAGCATCAGGAAGCGCCGGTGCTCACCGGCGTGCCGCGGCGGACACGCGAACGCGTCGCCCACGGCGAACGCGTCGTCGAACGTCTCCCGGACCAGCGCCACGGTCTCCGGCGAGTAGTCGACGCCGGGACGGCCGTTCGGGTAGGCGAACAGACGCGGCCGCGTGCCCGTCCAGGCCGCGATCGCGTGGGCGCAGCCCTCGACCTCGGTCCGCTGCTCCGCCGCCGACGCGTTCGCCAGAATCGGATGCGTGACCGTGTGACCGCCAAGCTCGACCAGCGGCGAGGACGCCAGTGCACGCACGTCGTCGACCGCGAGCGGCGCGTGCGGGTCGCCGGGCCATGAGGCCATCTCGCACCGCCCGGCCGCGGCGCGCCACACGGCGTACGGGAGACGCTTCATCGCGGCCACGGAGGCGGGGCCCTCCTGCTCCGCGACGGCGTCGAACCAGAACCGCACGCCGCGCGCGATCGGGTCGGTGCACAGGAACATCACGGCCGGCACCTCGAAGCGTTCGAGCACGGGCAGCGCGTGGCTGCGCCAGCTCGCATAGCCGTCGTCGAAGGTCAGCAGCACGGCCCGCGGCGGCAGCGGCCGGCCGTCCCGTGCCGCGGCGAGAAACTGCGCGGCGGTAACCGGCGTGCACAGCTCCCGGAGCACCTCGCAGTGCTCGGCCAGCCGGCGCGCGCCGACGTGCAACTCGGCACCCTGCATCGCGGACCTCGGCAGGCTGTCGTCGCGCACGCCGTGATACGTCAGGATGGCGAGGCCGTCAAACGGCCTGCGCTGCAGACGCCGGCGATAGGTGCCCGACGCCCGCAGTAGTCGCGCGCGCCACTCACGCCAGTTCGTCACGACGCGCCGCCCAGGACGTCCCGGTACAGCACCTCGCAGTCCGAGGCGACGTCGTCCATCGTGCGGACGGGCACGATACCGCGGCGCCAGGCGTCCACCAGCGAGCTATCCCGTCCGATGCTCCGCAGCACCTCGGCGAGCGCCCGCCAGTCGCCCGGCGGGACGAGCCGCCCGTTGACGCCGTCCTCGACAATCTCGGCCAGCCCGCCCATGCGCGTGCCGATGACCGGCGTGCCGACCGCCAACGCCTCCAGGGCCACGGTCGGCCCGCCCTCGAAGGTCCGGGACGGACAGCACAGCACGTCGACGTTCGTGAGAAACGCCGACACCTCCGCCTCGGGGAGCGCGGGTCCGAAGCGCACGTGTGCATCCGGGCCGACGATCCGCTTGATGCGGTCCGTCATGCGCATTTGCTGACTCGACCCGGCCGGCGATCGGAACTCGAACCGCAGCGGCACGCGCGCACCCAGCGCGCGGATCGCGCGCGCGAAGTCGAAGATACCCTTGATCGGGTCGAGGCGCCCGACGTAGGCCACCGTCAGCACGCGGCCGTCGGGCGCGCGCCGCACGGGGGCGAGGACGGGCCGGTCCCGCACGCCGAGGCGGTTCAGCAGGACGCGTGCGCCGGGGTCCTGGCGCAGCACCATCTGCCGGCCGGTGTCGGTCAGCACGACGAACGCGTCGAGCGCCTGCAGCGTCTCCGTCTGCAGGCGGAGACTGTTGCGGATGTAGGCCGGCAGGCCCAGACGCGTGCCGACCGGCCCGGGCAGGCGTCCGAGCAGCGACGCGATCGGGACCGGGATCAGGCTCGCGAGGTCGGCGATCGGACGGGGAATGCCCGCGAGCTGGTGCAGACACGCGGTGCACTTCGCGGGTCCGGGCACGCCGTCGCACGGCACGCGCCCCCACCGGAGCAGCGTGCCGCGGGCGCAGAGGAATCCCAGCGCCGCCGAGTGCGTCGTACAGACGACGCGCGCCCCCGCCGCGATTCCGGCCTTGACTTCCCACGGTCCGACCCCCGTCGCGAACGTGTGCACGTGGAGGATGTCCGGCTTCCACCAGTCGAGCCACGCGTGCAGGTGCTCGGCGCCCCGCGCCTGTGCCGTGTGCCGCGCCTCGGCACGCGTCGGCGCCGCCGGCACGGGATACCGGAGCACCAGCGCCCCGTCGTGCTGGTAGGTCCGTGGAGCCGTCACGCCCGCGTCGGGCGCCGCCACGCGCACGTCGTGTCCGCGAGCGCGCTGCCGCCGGACGAGTTCCGCGACGTAGATCTCGGTACCGCCGACCGACTTCGGCAGATACCAGGCACACAGGTGGAGGATCTTCACGGGCACCCGGACACGGACACGGCAGGCTCGACCGGGACGCCCGCATCGGCCAGCGTCCACGCGCCACGCCGGCAGACGACGCCCTTCGCGCGCGTCAGCTCGAGCGGCCGCCACGGGTGGACGGGCGGCAGGATCTCGAACTCGAATCCGTCGATGACCTCGTCGGAGATCAGCAGGTTCGGAATCCCGAGGAAGAGGCTCAGCCGGTACCGGCCCGGCACGAATGTCGGTCCGGGCAGCGTGACGCGGAGGGTACAGGCTTCGCTGGCCGGCAGCACGACGCCGCCGTCGTCCAGCGTCATCAGGTTGCAGATCGGCGTGCCGTCATCGCCGGTCAGCGTCACCTCGAGCATCTGCCCGCTGAGCGCTCCCGCGTGGCCCGTGTCCGCCGACAGCCGGAACTCGAAGACGAGGTCCGCATCGCAGGGCACCTGGCCGGCGGGCCGGCCGCCGGCGATCAGGCGCACGTCCTCGACACGCGCGGAACCGACGCCCTGCCGGGCGAGCGGCCGGAACCGCCCGAGGGTCCCGTCCTCGCTCTGTGCGGCGCGGTACCGCGCGACGACCTCGCCGATGGGACCATCCTCGACGAGCCGTCCGCGCTCGAACAGCAGGCCGCGCGAGCACAGCCGCTGCACGGCCTCGAGGTTGTGACTGACGAACAGAATCGTGCGGCCGGCCTTCGACACCTCGCTCATCTTGCCGAGGCACTTCTTCTGGAACTCGGCGTCGCCGACGGCCAGCACCTCGTCGACGAAGAGAATCTCCGGCTCGAAGTGCGCCGCCACCGCGAACGCCAGCCGCACGTGCATGCCGCTCGAGTAGAACCGCACGGCCGTGTCGATGAACCGCTCCACGCCGGAGAAGGCGACGATCTGATCGAACTTGCGCGCGATCTCGGCCTTCGACATCCCGAGGATGGCGCCGCTCAGGAAGACGTTCTCGCGGCCGGTCAGCTCCGGATGGAAGCCGGTGCTGACCTCGAGCAGGGCGCCGACCCGCCCGTCGAGCACGGCGCGGCCCTCGGTGGGATCGGTGATGCGGGCCAGCACGCGCAGCAGCGTGGACTTACCGGCGCCGTTGCCGCCGACCACGCCAACGACGGTCCCACGCTCCACGTCGAACGAGACGTCCCGGATCGCCCAGAGCGGGGTCGTCGGCCCGTCGACGCCCTCCCGGCCCGTGAGCCGGCGGCCGGCGCTGGCCGCCGCCATCATGATCCGCTCGCGGAGGGAACCGGCCTGCCGGCTGGCCTGTCCGATCTGGTAGAGCTTGCCGAGGCCCTCCACACGGAGCGCAAGGTCAGAGGACATCGACGAGCGTGCCCTCCACACGCCGGAAGTACAGGAGCCCGGCCCAGAGGGCCGCCGCCACGCTCGCGCAGGACACCACCAGCATGAGCCCGGGCCCCGGCGTCGCGAGCACGGCCCAGCGGAAGCCTTCGACGACCGATGCCATCGGGTTCAGGCCGTAGATCGGGCGCCAGCGCTCCGGCACCAGTGACGCCGGGTACGCGATCGGCGTGGCGAACATCCAGAACTGCAGCGCGAACGGCAGCACGAACCGGACGTCGCGGTACTTCACGTTCAGCGCCGCGAACCAGATGCCGGCGGCGAAGGCTGTTGCGGCCGCGAGCGCGATGAAGACCGGCAGCAGCAGCACCTGCGGCGGCGGCCACTGCCGGTACCACGCCATCTGCAGCAGGAACAGCACGGCGAGCGCGATGCCGCAGTCGATCAGCGGCGTGATGATGGACGAGGCCGGCACGAGGAGCCGCGGGAAATAGACACGCGCGATGACGCGGTTGCCGACCAGCGACGCGGCGGCGTTGCTGAGGCTCTGCGCGAAGTACGTCCACGGCACGAGTGCCGCGAACGTGAAGATCGCGTAGGGCTGGCCGTCGGACGGCACACCGGCCAGGCGCCCGAAGACAACGGTGAAGACCACCATCGTCATGAAGGGCTGGAGCACGGCCCACGCCGCACCGAGCACCGTCTGCTTGTAGCGGACCTTGGCGTCCCGCCAGACGAGGAAGTACAGCAGTTCCCGGTACGCCCAGAACTCCCGCACCAGCACGCCGAGCGGGCGGCGGCCCGCCGAGACGACCGTCAGCGCGGTCACCGCGCGGACCCCGCCGGCCCGGGCACCGGCCGCCGGCTAAAGCATGCGCTGGCGGACAACAATCGTGTCACCCGGCAGGATCGGGTCCGTACCCTTCAGCTTGACCTCTTTCTTCTGCCCCTTCACCATGCGCTGGGCCTTGATGCCGCGCATCGACCCCTTGTCGGACACGCCACCCGCCAGCGTGAGCGCCTGCAGCAGCGTCATGCCCCGCTCGTACGTGTAGGCGCCGGGAGACCGCACGTACCCGGACACGTAGAACTTCTCCGCGCGCGGCACGAAGATCGTCTCGCCTTCCCGGATCGTGATGTTGGCGGACAGCCGGCCCTCCTGCAGTTCCGCGAGCGAGATGCGGACGGTGTCCGTGGCGGCCTCGACCGTCAGGGGGCTGTCGGTGGCCCGTGCGCCGGGTTTCAGGACGAGCACCTCCGTGCCCGAATTGGGTCCGAGATACCCGGCCTGAGCCAGCGCCTCCAGCAGCGTCGTCTGCGCGCCCGTGATCGGGTACTTGCCCGGCGACTTCACCTCGCCGACGATGAAGATGTTCCGCGCGCGGAACTGCTCCACCTCGACGGAGACCTGCGGGCGCTTCACCCAGCCTTCGGCGAGCTTCTTCGTCAGCAGTTCCTCGATGCCGCGCAACGTCTGCCCGGCTGCCGGTACGAGGCCGATGAACGGATACGTGAAGGAGCCGTCGGTATCCACACGGAACGAGCCGGTCAGCTGCGGCTCCTCGAAGACGGCGATGCGCAGCACATCCTGCGGTCCCACCACGTAGTCGCGATTGTCGTCGGCCTTGGCCGGGGCCGGGACCGACGCAGGCGCAGCCGGTGGCGCCGGGGCTGCCGCCGGAGCCGGAGCCTGGACGGGGGCCGGGGCCGGAGCGGGGGCGGACGCCTGTGCCAGCAGCGCCGACATCCAGAGCGGGGTCAGCAGGGCGACCAGGGCGACTGTGCGTTTCAACATGGCGCTAATCCTTCACAGGACGAGGGACAGGGAGGCGATCAGGCGCTCCCGGTTGAAGTTCTCCTGGGACAGCGTCGACCGCCGGCGCTGAAAGTCGTAGGCCAGCGTGCTTCGGACAGACGTCGACCAATAGAAGGCCAGCCCGACCGCCCACGAATCATACCGCTCGCGCCGCGCGATCTGGTTGATGAACAGGTTCTCCGAATGGCGCATGAACTGGCGCGACGCGGCGGCCGTCGCCTTGAGCGGCCCGGCGATGTCCTGGGTCAGGTCGATCGCGTACTGGGTCTGCAGGTTGAACGGGGAGTCGTACGACGCGTTCGTGTCGCGGAAGTACCGGAAGTTGAAACGGCTCGATTCCCGGAACGTGTAGCCGATGTTGATGTCCGCCAGGAGCCCCTTGAACGGGATGCCAGGAGCCTGGACCCGCAGCCGGTGATAGCCCAGGACCGCCCGCCCACGAATCACGGCGTCGGGCGCGAAGAAGAGCGTTCCGAAGTAGCGCCGGTCGTCGGTGTTCCGCGTGGGGTCCGACTGGTAGTAGTCGCGGATGCGTGAGATGTCGAGGCTCAGTGTGGTCAGCGACGTCAGCGCGTAGCGGACGCCGACGTTGAGGCTCTCGGTCCGCCGGTTCAGGCTCTTCGCGATTTCGATCCCCCGAAAGATCTGTCCGCCGTCGAACGCGGTCCGCGAGCGAAGCAGGCTCGCTTCCACGGACGCCTTCGCCGTCACCGCCAGCGCCAGGCCGCCTCCGAGCGTGCGACCGTGCCTCTGGATGCGCAGGTCGATGTCACCCTGACGCTCCCGCCCCTGTTCGTAGGCGGCCATGACGAACGGCGTCATCCTCGACAGCTCGGCCTGGATGCGCCCGTTGAACTTGCGGTTGATCATCCGCTCCTGGACGTACTTCTCGAAATAGACGAAGTCGACGATGGCATCCCCCGACACCGTCAGCAGCCGCGATGTGGCCTTCGACGTCACGCTCGGCGTGAAGGTCATCATCCGGTCCGGGCTGCCCTGCGGGAGGACGTAGACATTGCTGTCGGTGCCCACGTCGCGGAGCGCGACCGTCGGTGTCCACGTGATGCCGGCCGTCTCGAGCGGCCGGCCGAGCTGGGCGCGCGCGGAACCCGGCCATGCGAGGCCCGCCGCCAGGAACAGCGCGATGCCGCAACCCTTTCTCATCGCACGGCCGCCTGGAACTCACCGTCGCCGTCGAGGTCGACCTCGAGCAGCGGCTCGGCGCCGTCGCGATAGGTCAGCCGTCGCACGGGCCGGCCCGGGTGCTGGTCGTCGTCCATCGAGAGCACCCGCAGGTCCCCGCCCTCGTACTCCTCCCAGTGATCCACCGTCCCATCGCGATTGACGTCGGTCTCCACGCGGGCCAGGCGGGTGCCGTCGTAGTGCTCGATGCGATCGATGACACCGTCGCGGCCCGTGGACATCTCGATACGCCGGGTGCTCCCGGTCTGGTAGAGCCAGGTGTCCTCGACGCCGTCGCGCCCGCTGGACGTGCCCAACTTCAGCAGTTGCCCGTCCGCGCCGTAGTACTCCCAGCGATCCACCTTGCCGTCCCTGTCCTGGTCGCCCTCGAGGCGCACCGGCCTGCCGTTGGCGAGAAAGGTCCGCACGTCCACCCGGCCGTCGCGGTCGATGTCGTAGTCCAGCCTGACCAGGTCGCGTGTGGCGGGGTCGTAGATGGGCGTGACCCTGCCCTCGTCCGCCGCGCAGCCCGGAAGGGCTGCCGAGGTCCCTAATAGCAGAGCCACAATTATGACACAAAGAGACAGCTTCGCCCTTTGGGATACACGGCCGTCACGAACGAGTCCCGGCATCAGCCTATCCCTACGTCTCTGCACGGCCCAAATCTACCATCACGGTCTCCGTTCGCCGGCGCCCGTCCCATACCCGTATCGGCGCCACGGGGCCGGCCGATAAGGCAGGTAGTGCCGCTCTCCCCGTCCATGCCTGATCCGTGCCGACCGCTGCTGAAGTGGGTAGGCGGAAAACGCCAGTTGCTGCCGGCGATCCGCGCGCACTACCCGGCTGCATTTACGCGCTACATCGAACCGTTCCTCGGCAGCGGTGC
>JBFWUM010000091.1:0-1376 GCA_050247255.1 Vicinamibacterales bacterium
CTAACGTGACGCGCTTCAGCCGCGGCGCTTTGCCGCTCGACCGCGCGCCGCCGGCTGCAAGCGCTTGTTAGCCGGCCGTGTCGCCTTCGGATCGACTGCCTTCGGTCGACGTGCCGGCACGCCGCCAAGCATGCCCTCAGCGCTAATGTCTTCGTCGATATCTGGCCAGTGAACGCCAGACCCGTCGCCGATCAGCTCCCACTTGGCTCGCTGAGCGGGGGTTGCGTCAGACAGTCGCCACGACCAGGCCAAGGGCACACTAATGACGCGGCCATCAGCCAGATGCGCCGTAATCGTCTCGTCGGTGACCTCAACGTGTCGAATCGTCGCTTCCCTCAGAACCGCAGTGCTCATGCCAGGCCTCAATGATGCGAGCTTCATTCTCGATAATTATCCGACGAATCTCGTTGAGCTCTCGCGGGCTGAACCCACGATTCCACGCCAATGCGACGGGGTCGACCCAGAACTTTGCCTGATTCCGCTCGCGCCGAGCATGAACGTGCACCGGCTCCGAACAGTCCAAGCTGTAGAAGAACAGCCAGTACGGCCCAGGAATGCCGGAGATTCGAGGCACGTTGAGATCCGAGCCGATGATCTCATCGTCGACGCATCGAACCCAAGTCCGGCCAACTAGTTTTGACCCGCGGTCGCCCCGCGAGCCTGCCACATACTCCGATATGCAGACCGGCCTATCCAGTCAAAAGCGGCGACAGCTGGGAAACCAGAAGATTCGTGATTTTCGTGGTTCAAGACTACGTCTTTCCCCGCGCCTTGCGGATCTCTCGCCGCCGATTCCGATCCGGCGTCCCCGCCGCCTGCGTCGCCGCCCGGTAGACGCGCTCCATCCGCCGCATCTCGATCTCCTCCGGCGTCGGCTTCGGCGACACATCATCGTAGAGCGCCTTCGCCTCGGCCTTCTTCACGTGCGTGTCGAGGACGATACGGACGATAACGTCCTGGTGGCGGCCGAAGGGGCGGGAAATGCGCAGGCGATCGCCTTCGCGGATGACGCGGTGGGGCTTGGCGTGCTCGCCATTCACCTCCACCTTGCCACCCTCGCAGGCGCGCTTGGCTTCAGAACGGGTCTTGAACAGGCAGGCGACGTCCAGCCAGACGTCGAGCCGGACGCTCGACGCGGCTGGAGTCGAGGGGGCGCTCACGGCCGGCTAGATGAAGACTTCGATCTTGCCCTTGGTCTTCAGCGAGTCGACGAAGGCCTGCGTGGCCTCCTGCCGCTTCTGGTTCTGCAGGAACTCGGTCAGCTGCGGCCGGACCTCGTCGAGCGGCATGGTGCGCTCGGCCTGCTTATCGGTGACCTTGATGATGTGGTACCCGAACTGCGTCTCGACCAGCTCGCTGGTCTGGCCTGGCGCGAG
>JBFWUM010000091.1:1476-8245 GCA_050247255.1 Vicinamibacterales bacterium
CTTGTAGCCGATGATCTGGTCGAGGATGCCGCGCAGGACCCGATCGCGCTGATCGGGCGGCACCGGGCCGCCGTTCTGGCTTTCGATCGTCTGGACGGCCTTCTCGAACTCGGCCTTGTCGATCGCCTCGCCGTTCACCCGGGCGATGAGGTCGGGCAGCTGCGCCGGCACCGGTTTGATCTCGGCCGCCGCCGGAGCGGCTCCATCCTGGCCCGCAGTGGCGGCTGGCGTGTCCTGGCTGGCGGCCGCGGTCTGGCCGCGCGAGCAGGCCGATACGAGCAACAGGGCAATCAACGGCAGAACTCGAAGCAACGGGAACTCCTGAAAGATGTGAGTCTTACAGAATACTACCGTTCCTGGTCGCGGGCCGTCTTTTCATGCGCCCGCAGCCAATCGTCGCTCATGCGGGGGAGCGTGGGACGACGCAGGCGTTCGACGAGGCGGGACGTCAGCGCGGCCGCGCGAACCGCGCCGGCGGCCGCGAGGCGCGCGACGGCCACCGGCAGCTGCGAGACAAGCTCGACACGGGCGGCCATGTGACGGCGGCTTCAATTGATGTACCGACGCTGATATACTCAGCGGGTTCACCACCCTCGCGTGGCTTCAACCTACGGCGTGGCTTCCACCTTCAGGTGGAAGGATCCCCTGCCCGGCCAGGTAGCTCAGTTGGTAGAGCACCGCACTGAAAATGCGGGTGTCGCTGGTTCGATTCCGGCCCTGGCCACCATCCTCCCTTGTTTTAGCTTCGACCTTTCACAGCCCTGATGATGTGGAAGTAGGCCTCGTGCACCGCGGCGAGCTCGGCGGCGTGGTCTTCGACGACCGCGTCGAGCAGCTCGCGCTCGGCTGTTGGCAGCGCGTCGCGCAGCGCGGCGATCGCGCCGGGACGCCCGTCCCGATCAAAGTTGAAATGCGGCGCCAGCTGCTTGACGGCTTCCAGAAGAGCTCGGAGGTCCGGTTCGAGCGCGGCCATATCCGCGGCCACGACCTCCTGCAAGCGCGCCGCGCACGCGGCGGCCAGCCGCTCGACCTCCTCGGAATTCGCAGACATATGAACGATCTCCAGCCGATGTGTAGTAGTGCACTAGCGGCATAGTTCGTTTTACATACCCGGCATCGCCATGACGCCGGAACGGCCACGTTCACGAACGTAACACGCTGGCCACATCCTTGCCTCAGGCCGCGTCGCGAACGGCCCGCCCCCGAGGTCTGCCGTTTCGTGAACCCCGACAATTCCTGGAGTACTGCGGATGAAGCTCGTTGTGTGTGTTTTCTCGCTGCTCGTGTTCGCCGCCGGCGGCGCCAGCGCGGCGACCCGGACCGTGTGCCAGTCGGGCTGCCAGTACAGCTCGGTGCAGGCGGCCATCGATGCCGCCGTCCCCGGCGACACGATCCTGCTGCGCGCGGGCCAGACGTTTCAGGAGCACATCGTGCTCCGCGCGAAGTCGAGCAGCGCCACCGAGTACATCACCATCCGCTCCGATGCCGCCGACTCCGGCCTGCCGGCCGCCGGCCAGCGGCTCATCCCGGAAGGGAAGCCGGGCGCCAACGTGTCGCGCTCGCAACTCGCGCGCCTGATCGGACGGACGGGCGCCTACCGCGCGCACCCGGTGATCGAAACCGAACTGGGTGCCCACCACTACCGCCTGCAGTTCCTCGACATCGACGGCGTGAACAGCGAGGGGTACTACACGCTGATCGAGCTGGGCGAGAACAGCAGCGCGCAGACGCTCTCGAACGCCCCGCACCACATCGTCTTCGACCGCGTTTACGCCCACGGCAACGCCAGGGTCGGCCAGCAGCGCGGCATCGTCCTCAACGGCCGCAGCCTCGACGTGATCAACAGCTACCTGTCGGATTTCTTCAGCCTCGACGAGTCGCAGGCGATCGCCGGCTTCAACGGCGCGGGCCCGTTCCTGATCCAGAACAACTACCTCGAGGCGGCCACCGAGAACATCATGTTCGGCGGGTCCGATCCGAGGACGACGAACCTGGTGCCGAGCGACATCGTGATCCGCGGCAACCACATCACGAAGAAGACGGCCTGGAAGAACGCGGTGCTGGCGACCCCGGCTTCGCCATCGGCGAGTGCGACGACCGGCGGCGCGCTGGCGTCGGGGAAGCACTACTTCAAGGTGGTTGCGCGCCTGCAGACCGGCGGCAACGACGTGGTGTCGTCGCCGTCGGCAGAAGTGAGCGCCACGGTGTCGGCAAGCGGTGCGGTGCGGCTCACGTGGAGCGGCGTCGCCAACGCGCAGGGCTACCGCATCTACCGCGGCACGTCGGCAGACGGTGAGAACCGCTACATGGACGCGACAGGGACCTCGTTCACCTACACGGGGAGCGGCGAGAAGTCGGGCACGCCGCGCAGCAGCGGTCACAAGTGGCCGGTGAAGAACCTGCTGGAGCTGAAGAACGCCCAGCGCGTCACCATCGACGGCAACGTCATCGAACACGTCTGGGCGGCGGCGCAGAACGGCTACGCGCTGGTGTTCACGCCGCGCAACCAGGGAGGCACGGCCCCCTGGTCGGTGGTCCGCGACGTCACCGTCTCCAACAACATCGTCCGCCATGCCTCGCAGGGGATGTCGCTCCTCGGGCGCGACTACACGCACACCTCGCAGCACTCGGTGAACTTCCGGATCGTCAACAACGTGTTCGACGACATCAGCAGCGCCCATGGCGCCACGGGCGACTTCCTGGTCATCACCAGCGCCCCGAGCAACGTCACGGTCGACCACAACACCATCATCCACACGGGGAAGGTGGTCCTGGTGGACACCGACCCGGTGAGCGGGTTCGTCTACACCAACAATTTCGCCCGCCACAACTCGTACGGCATCTACGGCAGCGGTTGCGGGACCGGGAACCAGGCCATCGCCTGCTATTTTCCTTCGTCCGTGGTGAAGGGGAACGTGCTGGCGGGCGGATCCTCCAGCGCGTACCCGAGCGGCAACTACTTCCCGAGCGCCTCGAGCTTCACCGGGTCGTTCGTCGACTTTGCGTCGGGGCTCTTTTCGCTGATCAGCGGCAGCCCGTATCGCGGCGCGGCGACCGATGGGTCTGACATCGGCGTCAACTGGGGCAACGTGGCCACCGAGAGCGACGTCACCGGCGGCGCTGGCAGTTCGGATGGCGGCGGCTCGGGCGGGGATGGTGGAGGCGGCGGCGACGCGGGTGGCGGCGAAGAGCCGCCGCCCGCCACGCTGCCGGCCGGATGGAACGCCGAAGACATCGGTGTGGTCGGCGTCAGCGGCTCAACGTCGGTGAGCGGCGGCACGTTCACGGTGCGCGGCGCCGGGGCGGATGTGTGGGGCACGGCGGATGCGTTCCACTACGCCTACAGGACGCTCTCTGGAGACGGCACCATCGTCGCGCGTGTCGCAAGCCTGAGCGGAGCAGACGCGTGGGCCAAGGTTGGCGTGATGATTCGCGCCTCGCTGAGTCCGTCGGCGGCGCAGGGGTTCATGTTCGTCTCGAAGGGGAAGGGGGTGGCGTTCCAGCGGCGCAAGTCGAACGGCGCGACCTCCGTGCACAGCGGCGCCACCGGCACGGCGCCGATGTGGGTCAAGCTGACGCGCACGGGGAACACCATCACCGCGCACGCATCGAGCAACGGCACGTCATGGGTGCAGATCGGCAGCGACACCTTCTCGATGCCGGGCGACGTGCTGGTCGGCCTTGCCGTCAGCAGCCACACGACCTCGGCGCTGGCGACCGGGATTTTCGACAGCGTGTCGGTGACGGCGCAGACCAGCGGGTCGTCCACGCTGCCGGCGGGCTGGGATTCGGGCGACATCGGCACTATCACCGCCGACGGCAGCGCGGTCGCGAGCGGCGGGACGGTGACCGTGAAAGGCGCCGGCGCCGACATCTGGGGCACGGCCGATGCCTTTCATTTCGCCTACCGGACGCTGCCCGGCGACGGATCGATCGTGGCCCGGGTCGCGTCGGTGAGCGGTGCCGATCCCTGGACCAAGGCGGGCGTCATGATGCGGCAGTCGCTCGACGCCGGATCGGCGCACGCGATGATGCTGATCTCGACCGGCAAGGGGTTGGCGTTCCAGCGTCGGCCGGTGACCGGGGGCAACTCGGAGCACACAAGCGGGGGATCGGCCGGTGCGCCGGAGTTCCTCAAGCTGACGCGCAATGGGACGACGGTTTCAGCCTATTCGTCATGGAATGGGCAGGACTGGCGGCTGATCGGGACGGACACGATTTCGTTCAGCGGCGAGATCTACGTCGGCCTGGCCGTCTCGAGCCACGAAACCGGGGCACTGGCGACCGGCGTGTTCGACAGCGTCGTGGTGGAGGACTAGATGGTGGGTGGTCGGTGGTCGGTCGTCGATGGGCGGTGGTCGGTAGTCGGTCGTTTGACCAGGCGTAGCTGAACAAGTCGCACTATTTACGGCTGTGCCTATAAACCAGACACAGCCGTAAGACGTTTCCGGACGAAAACGCTGAATTTGTTAGGAATTCGCGGTTTGGGAGGATTGGCCGAGCTCTTGCCTCTTCCGTAGGCAAATGCGGCCAGAACTGAAGCTGATCAAGTCGACCCGGGAGCTGGTGACCGCTCGCGACGATCGCGAGATCCGCTACCGCTGCCCGTTGGAAGACGTCCAGTGGGAAGTCTCCTGCGACGAGTCGGCTGACGAGGGGCCGGAACTCGTGTCCCGGCCCGCACGACGCCGCGCGAGCTAGGTCTTCCGCCTGAAGGCGGAAGCCACGCCTTAGACGGCGGCGGCCGCTACCTCCACCGGTCCCTTCACCAGCCCGAGTTCCCGGCGCACGCGATCCTCGATCGCCTGGCGGATGTCGGGGTTGTCCTTCAGGAACTGCTTCGCGTTCTCGCGCCCCTGGCCGAGCCGCTCGCCCGAGTAGGCGAACCAGGCGCCGCTCTTCTCGATAATTCGCTTCTCGACCGCGAGGTCGAGCAGGTCGCCCTCGCGCGAGATCCCCTCGCCATACATGATGTCGAACTCGGCCTCGCGGAACGGCGGCGCCATCTTGTTCTTCACCACCTTCACGCGGGTGCGGCCGCCGATCACCTGGTCGCCATCCTTGATGCTGGCAATGCGGCGAATGTCGATGCGTACCGACGAATAGAACTTCAGCGCGCGGCCGCCGGTGGTCGTTTCGGGGTTGCCGAACATGACGCCGATCTTCTCGCGCAGCTGGTTGATGAAGATGAGCGTGGTCTTCGACTTGGAGACGACGCCGGTGAGCTTGCGCAGCGCCTGGGACATGAGCCGCGCCTGGAGGCCCATCTGGGCCTCGCCCATCTCGCCCTCGATTTCGGCCTTCGGCACCAGCGCCGCGACCGAGTCGACGACGACGACGTCGACGCTGTTTGAGCGCACGAGGACTTCGACGATTTCGAGCGCCTGCTCGCCGTGGTCGGGCTGCGAGACGAGGAGGTTCTCGAGATCGATGCCGAGCTTCTGGGCGTACTGCGCGTCGAGCGCGTGCTCGGCGTCGACGAACGCCGCCAGGCCGCCGGCCCGCTGCGCCTCGGCGATGATCTGGAGCGTCAGCGTCGTCTTGCCTGACGACTCCGGGCCGAAGATTTCCACGACGCGGCCGCGGGGCACGCCGCCGATGCCGAGGGCATAGTCGATGCTGATGGCGCCGGTGGAAATCGACTCGACCGGGGCGATGCTGCCGCGCTGGCCGAGCCGCATGATGGACCCCTTGCCGAACTGCTTCTCAATCTGTCCGACGGCAAGGTCCAGGGCTTTGGTGCGTTCTTTCAGGTCGTCGAGCGCCATGTATCGTCTCCTTCGCAGCTCCCTTTCCGGAGCAATGGCCGTGTGTGTCCCAGTCTGGGCGAGGCCTGTGACAGGTCAGGTCACGCCGGTGAACGGCCGCGGTCGATCCTAGGAACGTGCCGAGCGAAAGTCAAGCGAAAATATGTGCAGCTCGCGTCCATTCGCATCGGTACGTCAACGACTTAGAGAGGGCAGCGACTTTCGCCTGCTGCTCGCGGTGGCAGACGCTGCCAACCAACCGCGCCCTGGGGAGCGCGGTTCCTGCGAGGGCGCTGCGGACCCCGCCGCCGCCCCCGCGCGGGTACCGATTCGGAAGCGAGGCGAGCAGCGCCAGGCGGAAAGCAGTCGCGGAGTAGACGTGCTACTCACTAATCCCGAGGAACCTCAGGGTAGCTGGGCTGGAGAGTACCCAGGTGAGCAGCGCCACAGTCGCGGCGACGGTGCCACAGACGATGTAGCAGTAGTCGCAGCAGAAAGCGCGCATGGCCGGATAGAGATCGACGTGGTTCTTGTAAAGAAAGCGACCTGGCTTGTCGAGCAACATCGTAGATGCCTCCATGGAGTCCTATAAGACTTGAGGAGACATACGGTAGAGCTTCTGGTGGCTAGTGTCTGTAGGACAAACACCCAAAATCGCCTTCCGAATTGGGCCCGGCGAATCCCGCGACCGTCCTGCCGCGGCAGTCCGGTGCTCGATCGGCGAGCCGTGGCACTTGGCGCACGGGTACATCGCCGCGGCGGGACCAATAGAGAGATGTGGATGGATCGCGCATAGGCTCCTCATGGGCGTGACCGCGATGACCTAGTCAGCCGTTCCGCTCCACCGCCAGCGCCACGCCGTTGCCGCCGCCGAGACACAGCGTCGCGATGCCGCGACGGACGTTGCGGCGCTGCATGGCATAGAGCAGCGTCGTGAGGATGCGCGCGCCGCTGGCGCCAATCGGGTGGCCGAGCGCGACCGCACCGCCGTGCACGTTGACCTTCTGCGGATCGATCCCGAG
>JBFWUM010000092.1:0-8146 GCA_050247255.1 Vicinamibacterales bacterium
CGATGGGCCTCTACGTGCTGATGGGGTTCAAGTACAACGTGCTCGCCAGCATGCTGCCGCCGCTCGTGCTGGTGCTGGCCGTGGCGGACGACGTGCACATCGTGCAGCACTTCATCCACGAGCTGCGCGAGTCCGGCGACGCGAAGCAGGCCTTCCTCTCGACCGTCGGGCACCTGTGGCTGCCGCTGCTCGGCGCCAGCGTGACCACGGCGCTGGGGCTGCTGTCGCTGGCCACCAGCAACGTGCAGGCGGTCCGGCAGTTCGGGATCGGGTCGGCCGTCGGCGTGATGGTCGACTTCGCGATGTCGATCGTGTTCCTGCCGACGCTGCTGACCCTGGTGAGGCCGGACACGGCCCCGCCGCCGCAGGAGCGGTGGCTGGCGAAACCGATGGGCGCCGTGGCGGGGTTCGCGATGCGCCGGGCCGGGGCGGTGCTCGCCTCCGTCGGCATCGCCGCCGCGGTGGCGATCGCCGGCATCTGGCATCTGCGGGTCGACACCAACCACATCAACTTCTTCGCCGACGGCCATCCGCTGCACGAGTCGGCCGAAGTCATCGACCGCGACCTCTCCGGCGTCTACAGCTTCAACGTGATGTTCGAGGGCGAACCCGGTGTCATGAAGACGCCGGACACGATGCGCCGGCTGCAGGCGCTCACGTCGGAGCTGCAGCGTCTGCCGTATGTCAGGAAGGTCACGTCGGTAGCCGACTACGTGAAGCGCGTGAACCGCGAGCTGAACGGCGGGGGAGTGGACCAGGCGGTGGTACCGGCCTCCCCCGAGGCCATCGCGCAGGAGCTGTTCGTCTTCGAATTGTCCGGCGAGGGCCGGACGGATCTCGCGCGCATGGTGGCCAGCGACTACTCGCGCGGGCAGATGTCCGTGAAGCTGGCGTCGATGAGCTCGGACGTGGTGTTCGAGCAGATCAACCGGGCCGAGGCGATCGCCGCGCGCATCTTCGAGGGGTCGGGCATCAGCACGACGGCGACCGGGTCCGGCCGGATCTTCGCCACGCTGGACCACTACCTCGTCACGTCGCAGCTCAGCAGCTTCACGACCGCGTTCGTCACCGTCTTCGTCGTGATCTTCCTGCTCTTCCGCTCGGCGCGGTTCGGCGTGCTCGGCATCGTGGCCAACACGATCCCTGTGCTGGCCGTGCTGGGGCTCATGGGGTGGATCGGCATCTCGCTCAACATCGCGACCGTCATGGTGGCCAGCGTGGCGCTGGGCATCACGGACGACGACACGATCCACTTCATCGGCCGGTATCGCCGCGACGCGCTCGCGGGGTACTCGACGGCTGACGCGATCCGGTCCGCTGCCGAGCACGAGGGCCGCGCGTCGCTGACGACGGCGATCATCAACTCGGTCGCGTTTGCCGTGATGCTCGGCTCCGACTACAAGCCGACGGCCTGGTTCGGCGGGCTCATGGCGTTGACGATGGCGACAGCGTTCCTCGCGGAGATCCTGATCGTCCCGGCCGTGATGACGCTCTTCCCCCGGGTCTACGGCACCGACGCGATCCGGCGTGCCACCGCCCCGAAGGCGGCCTGACCATGGCGCGCTGCCCGGTGGGTGCCGTGGCGCTTCTCGCGGGCCTGTTCTGTGCCGTGTCGAGTAGCGCCGAGGCGCAGGCGTCCATACAGGGGTCCGCGTCGGTGATGGCCGACGTGCTGCCCGACCTCTCGGAGGCGGAGGGCAGTCAGACGGCCGGTGAAGTGCGCACGCGGATCTTCGCGGATGCCAGGCAGTCGTTCGGGGTCCATCTGCAGTTGCGCGCGGCCGGATTCGTCGACGGGCTCGTCGGCACCTGCTGGCCGTCGGCGCAGCCCGGTTGTGGCGGGCGCGACGGGCGCGGCCGCGCCGCGGTGGTCAGGCCCACGGACCTCTATGCGGAGTGGCGCGGGGCACACGCGGATGTTCGTGCCGGGGCGTCCCGCGTGGTCTGGGGCCGGCTCGACGAGTTCCAGCCGGGCGACGTCGTGAACCCGCTCGACCTTTCGCGGTTCCTGCTCGACGGCCGGAGCGAGGCGCGGCTGGCCTCGGCCATGGTCCGCGGGCGCCTGTTCCTGCCGCGGGGGTGGACCGTGGAAGGCGTCGCGGTGCCGTGGTTCAAGCGCGGGCAGTTCGACCTGCTGGCCGAGGACGACTCGCCGTTCAATCTGGCGCCGCGCCTGCCCCCGTGCGCCGGCGGTCCGAATGTCTGTCCATCCGTCACCACCCGCGTGTCGGCTCCGGCGTTCGGCCGTGACGGCTGGCAGGGCGGTGGCCGCGTGACCGGCTCGATCGGCCGGGTCGACGTCGGCGGCAGCGTGTACCGGGGCTTCGAGGCGTTCCCGATCTACAGCGTGTTTCAGGCGCCGACGTTCGCGCCCGGTCCACCCGTGTTCGTCATCAATGGCTACCACCCCCGCTTCACGATGATCGCGGGCGACGCCGAGACCGTGCGCGGCCCGTGGGGCCTGCGCGGCGAGGTCGCGTACTTCCCGAACTCCACGCTGCAGTCGCTCGGACCGGGCACGACGACGGGTGTGCCGGGCAACACCCTGGTCATCGGCGCGGGCGGCGATCGGCGGACCGGCAGCTACCGCGTGGCCGCGAACATGGTGGTCACGCGGCGCCGGCTCGACATGGACCTGCTGATCCGCGCGCTCGTCATGCCCTACGACCCCGGCGTGGCGTCCACGGACGTGCTGCTCGTGGGCTGGGCCGAGCGATCCTTCGCCAGGGAGACGCGGGTGCTGCGGCTGCTCGTGGCGAACAATCCCGCCGAGGGCAGCGTGTTCCTGCGCGCCATCGGGTCCTGGAGTCTCCGCGACAGCGTGGCCCTCGAGGCGTCCGGCGGCTGGCTGAGCGGGGGCGGTCAGGACCTGCTCTCGCGCCTCGAGCGCCGGGACTTTGTGTACGCTCGGTTGAAGGTCCACTTCTGAAGCCCGTTCCCGTTCACGCACACAACCCCGGCCCGATGACCGGAGACGGCAACGTTACCTGGCTGGTGCCCGGTGCGTTGCCGCTGCTCGTGGACGCCGGTACCGGCAGGCCGGGCCACCTCGCAGCACTCGATGACGCGCTGGCCGGTGCCCGGCTCACCCACGTCGTCGTCACGCACAACCACAGCGACCACGCGTCAGGCGCGCCGGCCCTTGCCGGGCGGTACGACGGTGTCCGGTTCTCGAAGGCGCCGTGGGCGGAGAAGGATTCCCGGTACCCGGTGGCGTGGCGGAGCGTCACGGACGGCGACCGCATTCCGGCCGGCGACACGACGCTGGAGGTCATCGCGACGCCCGGCCACGCGCCCGACCACATCTGCCTGTGGCACGCGGAGAGCCGCACGCTGTTCTCGGGTGATCTGGCGCTCGCGAACACGACCGTCGTGATTCCGGCCAGTGCCCACGGCGACATGGCGGCCTATCTGGCGTCGCTCGAGCGCGTGCTCGCGCTGGAGCCGACGCGGATGCTGCCCGCGCACGGCCCCGTGATCGAGGAGCCGGTGGCGCTGCTCAGAGCCTATCTTCGTCATCGTCGCGCCCGGGAAGCCGAGATCCTCCAGCGGATCGCACGCGAACCCGCCACGGTCGCCGCGCTGGCCTCCGCCATCTACGTGGGCCTGCCGGCACCGCTGCTGCCCTCCGCCGCGGACGGCCTGCTCGCGCACCTGATCAAGCTTGAGCGCGAGGCCCGGGCGCACCGCGAGGGCGACACGTGGACGGCCGGCCCCGCGACCCGCACGATATGATTTCGCCCATGGATCAGACTGTCGACTTCATCAACGTCAACCGGGATCGCTTCGTTGAGGAACTGAAGCAGTACCTCGCGATCCCCAGCATCAGCGCGCTGCCCGAGCACGCCGGCGACGTCCGCCGCTGCGCCGAGTGGACCGCCGAGGCGCTGCGCACGGCCGGCCTCGAGAACGTCAGGCTGATCGAAACGCCGGGCAATCCGGTCGTCTACGGCGACTGGCTCGGCGCACCCGGCGCGCCGACGGTGCTCTTCTACGGTCACTACGACGTGCAGCCCGTGGACCCGATCGAGCTGTGGACGTCGCCACCCTTCGAGGCCACCGTGCGCGACGGCGAGATCTACGCGCGCGGCGCCGCCGACGACAAGGGGCAGGTGTTCATGCATATCAAGGCCGTTCAGGCGCACCTGAAGCAGACCGGCAAGCTCCCGATCAACATCCGCTTCTTCATCGAGGGCGAAGAGGAGGTCGGGAGCGTGCACCTCGACGAGTTCGTGCGCACCCACAAGCAGGACCTGGCGGCCGACGTCGTCGTGATCTCCGACTCGCCGATGTTCGACCGCGGCATCCCGTCGATCTGCTACGGTCTGCGCGGCCTGGCCTACTTCCAGATCGACCTGCGCGGCACGAAGAGCGACCTGCACTCCGGCTCGTTCGGCGGCGCGGTGGCGAACCCCGCGTTCGTGCTGGCGCAGATCCTGAACCAGATGAAGGACCGGAGCGGCCGCATCAAGATCCCCGGCTTCTACGACGACGTCCGCGAGCTGAGCGACGCGGAACGGGCCGAGTGGAAGAAGCTGCCGTTCAACGAGACGAAGTACCGGAAGGAGCTGGGCGCGCCGAAGCTGTTCGGCGAGACCGGCTACTCGACGCTCGAGCGCGTGTGGGCGCGGCCGACCTTCGAGGTCAACGGCCTGCTGTCCGGCTTCACCGGCGAGGGCGCGAAGACCGTGCTGCCCGCCACGGCGATGGCGAAGGTGAGCATGCGCCTCGTGCCGGATCAGGACCCGGCGAAGATTGCGGAGCTCTTCGCCACCTACCTCGACGACGTCTGCCCGAAGACCGTCGAGGTGAAGCTGACCCGCATGCACGGCGGCAAGCCGTGGATGACCGAGTTCGACAACAAGTACGTCCGTGCCGCCGGACGGGCCATCGAGCGCGGGTTCGGCAAGGCGCCCGTGTTCAACCGCGAGGGCGGGTCGATCCCCGTGGTGTCGACGTTCCAGGAGGAGCTGGGTGTGCCGAGCGTCCTGTTCGGCGTGGGCCTCCCGGACGAGAACGCCCACGCGCCGGATGAGAAGCTCGACCTCGGCAACTTCCACAACGGCATCATCGCCGCCGCGTATCTCTACGCCGAGATCGCGAACCTGAACTAGCTGCTGTCGTCGAGCTGGTCGCGGCGCCTCACAGCAAATGCGGCGCGGAGCGCGACTGAAGGGGCGAGCCGGGCTCACTTCTGAGGCGCCCACGGAGCGCGAGCACCGCAATTTGCTGTGAGGCGCCGTGACCGGCTCGCCGCCGCGCTAGTCCGGCAGCTCGACGCGCATGATCTCCGCGTTGCGCGTGTTGGCGAACAGCAGCACCTTCTTCTTCGTGGTCGGGTCCCAGTTGATCTTCTTCCCGTCGAAGTTGCCGGCGCCGTTCGGCATCGGGAACTCCACGACTTCGCCCGTCTTCGGGTTCAGGCGAAGCAGGCGCTCTGACGTGTTGCTCGCCGAGTACACGTAGCCGTCCTTGTCCGGCAGCGTCGAGAGGTACGGCGTCGTGTACGGCGTCGGCATCTTCCACGTGCTCATCCTGCCGGTGCGGGTGTCGAGCATGTTGATGGCGTTGCCGCCGTAGAGGCCGAACCAGAAGCGGTCCTGGCTGTCGATGCGTCCGCGCCGCGGGAAGTTATCGACGTCGCCCGTCTCGTAGTAGCTGATCTCGTTGGTCGCCACATCGACGCCCAGGACCTTGCCACCCATGAAGTCGGTGCCGTACGGATTGCCCTTCGTGTTGACCGAGAATCCGTACCCGCCAGCCGACCGGCCCGGCGCGATGTTCTTCGGCTTGCGGAAGTCGCCATCGACCTTCATCGCCGTTGTGTCGACGCGCAGGAAGCCGATCCACACGTGCTTCCCGTCGTAGTCGGTCTCGCCGAACCCGCCGCCACCGGTGCCGCCTTCGACCTTGCTGACCGTCTTCGTCTTCGGGTCGAACTTGTGAAGCGAGGTGCCCATACCCTTCCGCAACGGCAGCCAGATGTTGTCCTGCTGGTCCACCATGATGTCGCGGGCGCCGGCGATGCTGGTGTCCTCATCCGGTTCGGTCGACTTCGCCTCGTACTCGGTGAACGTGTTGGTCTTCGGGTCGAGCATGCCGACGACCCACGAGTTCTCCTCGTTGTACCAGACGCGGCCCTTCGAATCGACGACGGAGTCGTGCGCCACGGCGTCCTTGCGCGGGATCTCCCATGTGGTGACGATGGCTCTGGTGGCGATGCCGCTGGGGCGGGGCAGCACCTTCAGCGGATAGGCGTGCGCCGTCCTGCCGCCGCTCAGGTTTGCCCCGGCAATCAGCGCGGCCATGTCAGCCTTGCTGACGCGGCCGAACCAGTTCGGCGCCTCATCGAGTCCCTTCAGGCGCTCCTTCTCCTTGAGCGTCGCCCTGGCGCGGCCGGTGCCCGAGGGCACGGCGCTGCCGTCCTCGAAGTACCGCATCATCCGCGTGATCACCGGGATGAGCTGCTCAGCCGTGTACTTCGTCTTGAGGATGCGCTCGACCGAGTGGCAGTACGTGCAGCTCTCACCGTTCTCGATGAAGCCCCGCTTCTGCTGGGGAGTGCCCGGCATGCTCAGCGCCCACTCGCGGGAGGAGAGCTGCTTCGTCAGGTCCGCCGTCTTGACCAGCGCCAGGTCCTGTGTCGTCGTCCTGCCGGCGGCGAGCGTGACAGGGCCCGGATCGGTCAGGTCGTAGCCGGTCGCCCGAATCGTGACCGTGTACGTGCCGGGTTCGAGGTGCGTGCGTGGAAACGCATAGCGCCCCTTCGCGTCGGACGTCACGCTGACGTAGAAGTGTGCTCCGGCCCGTCGCGCGCTCACGACCACGCCTTCCATCGCGCCCTCGTCCGCCGACCGGACGGTGCCAGTGAGGGCGGCAGCGTCCGCGGCGCGCAACTCGACCGGCCGGAAGCCGGTCACGGCCATCAGCGCCGCCGCGACGGTCAGGGTGAAGGTCATCATCCAGCGCATGGTCCGGGTCTCCTGTGAAACGGGTCCGCCTCGAGCCAGCCGAGGCGGCCGCGAGTCTCACACGAGGACACCCCGGCCCGCAAGATACGGAGTGCCGGTAGGGCCGACGGCAGTGGCCGGGCGCTACGCGGGCCGCGTCAGCGCGTAGCGGTTCAGGCCCAGACGCTCGCGCGTCGGCCTGACGTCGCGGTCCACGCCCAGCATGTTGTCGATCATCTCGCGCGTGAACACGGGGTCGCCGATGTGCCAGGAGTGCTCGCGGCTGCCGATCATGGGCTGCCCGGAGGGAATCGTCTCGTAGTAGGCCGTGCAGTCGACGTTGATGGCGTGCGCGGGCGCCGAATCCGGCAGGCCGACGCGGCCAGCCCTGGCGGCGATCCCCGCCCGCTTGGCGTTCGAGAGGTTCAGCACACCGTCGTGGCGACTGGAGTAGCAGATCAGCCGCGCGCAGTTACGGTAGAGGCCGTCGGACCGCGGATCCTCGTCCCGGAGCGACCTGGCGGAGATATCCGGTGCAATCAGCATCGCCTGGCTGAGGCGCCACGTCTTGCCTGTCAGATCGTCGGCATCGTCGGCCGCCGTGAACCCCTCGCGGGTTACGTAGGCGCCCATCGAGTGCGCGAGCAAGTGGATGTGGACCGTGCACTCGGGTTGCTGGAGCGACGCGAGCAGCATGATGCCGTCGCTGACGAGCTGGATGGCGCTGCGGTTCGCGTCCGCGAGGTCTTCGAGGTAGAAGGCGCCGACGTCACCCGCCGGCCAGTCGAAACTGACGACGATGCCCGGGAAGTTCGCGGCGGCCAGATCGTCCCTGAGGCGCCGGTGCCGACGCATCACGATGTCCTGGGGATTGTTGTAGCCGTGCACGAACACCAGCACATGGCTCTCGCGCTTCGAGCCGGCCCCCCGCGCGGCCGCCTGCACCTGCTTCGCCCACGCGTCGCGCGTGACCGCCTGCGGCGCGCCGGGCTTCGGCGGGGCGTCGCCGTTGATGACGAGGTAGGTGGAGGGCGCGGGTTCGCTGCCGAACTTCCCGCCCTTGATGTTCCGCGCGCAGATGACGAAATCGCTCATCTGCGCAGCATCCGCGCCCGCCTGACCTGTGTCAAGCGGGCACGGTAGCCGTGTGTGCCGCTCGTCGTGTTGCCACGCCTGCGGCGACTCAGGACAGCGGG
>JBFWUM010000093.1:0-7890 GCA_050247255.1 Vicinamibacterales bacterium
CTGAGCCCAGCGCAGCCATCCTCTTGTCGGACGTCCTTCGTATTGGCCGGGCAGCTGTCGCCCTCGAGAACGCGCGGCGCGAAGAACGCAACAAGGCCGCACTGTGGCCTGAGAGCCCTGTCGAAGAACAAGCCGGCGCGATCTTCCTGGCCGAAGAGATGCAGTCGCTGCTTGCAACGGCGCGGCGGATCGCCTCCACGAACATTCCCGTGCTGATCACCGGGGAGACCGGCACGGGCAAGGAAGTCATCGCCCGCATGGTTCACGCCTACTCGCCGCGGGCGTCGAAGACGTTCCTCCCGTTCAACTGCACGGCGACGCCTCGCGACATGCTCGACGGGCAGCTGTTCGGCCATCGCCGCGGCGCGTTCACCGGCGCTACGGAGAACTTCTCCGGCATCATCCGTGCCGCGGCCGGCGGCACGTTGTTCCTCGACGAGATCGGTGAGACACCCCTCGACATCCAGCCGAAACTGTTGCGGTTCCTGGAGGCCGCCGAAGTGCATCCAATCGGCGAGGCGCATCCGGTCAAGGTGGACGTCCGCGTCATCGCCGCCACCAACGTCCAGCTCGATGACCTGGTCGCGCAGGGGCGGTTCCGCGAAGACCTCTTCTACCGCCTCAACATCGTCCGGCTGCACGTGCCGCCGCTGCGCGAGCGGCGCGTCGAAATTCCGGCGCTGGCCAACCATTACCTCCAGAAGCATGCGCTCGAATCGGGGAAGCGCGACCTGCGGCTCGGTGAGGAAACGATGGAGTACCTCGTCCTCTACAAGTGGCCGGGAAACGTCCGGCAGCTCGCCAACGAGATGCGGCGCATGGCCGCGCTTGCCGAAGACGGCGCGGTCCTGATGCCGGAACACCTGTCGACCGAAATCGCCGCCTCGCGCCGGACGATCCCGGCCTCCGAGCGAACGCTGGATCCGGTGGAGGTGGTGGTACGGATGGATCAGCCACTGCCGGCCGCCGTGCAGCACCTGGAGCGCGCCATGATCCAGCACGCGATGATGCAGTGCGGCGGACGCATCGAGGAGACCGCGACTGCCCTCGGCCTCTCGCGCAAGGGGTTGTACTTGAAACGACAGCGCCTCGGCATCGACGTCGGCGCAGGTGAGGGCGATCTCGAGGTCGTTTAGGGATCGAGCTTGGCCTGATCGAGCAGCGCCGGGTAGCACTCGGGGCAGATGCCGTGGCTGAACTGGGCATCCGAGTGCTCGGTGATGTAGCCCTCGAGCTGCTGCCAGTAGGTGTCGTCCACGCGGATCTTCTTGCAGTAGGAGCACATCGGCAGCAGTCCCCGCAGCGCCTTCACGTTGGCCAGCGCCGCTTCGAGCTCCGTCACCCGCCGCGCCAGGCTCTCCTGCAGCGCCAGCATCCGCATGCCGACATGCGCCCGCGCCCGTAGCTCCGCCCGGTTGAACGGCTTGACGACGTAGTCGTCGGCCCCCGCGTCCAGCCCCTCGGCCACCTCGGTCGGGCTCCCCGCGCTCGTCACCATCACGATGTAAAGCGGCGGGTAGTTCCCCGCCAGCCGCGCCCGCTTGCACAGCTCGACGCCGTCGTGCCCGGGCATGACGCGATCGAGGATCAGGAGCGTCGCCTCGGCGCGGCCGTTCACCGCCTCCCACGCCTCGCTGCCGTCCTGGAGCGTGCGCACGCTCACGGCCATGTCGCTGAGCGCGTGCTCGGCCAGCCGCCGGGAAATGGGGTCGTCGTCTGCTACGAGTATCTGCACGGTGTTCTCGACGACGCTGGCAGCACGCTCCATGCCGGACTGTTCTCCGCAAAATCCGCCGAGTTTCCCAGGATCCGCGCACGCTGCTGCCGCGCGGCGTGCGCGCCGCGCACAGTGTGCGGGTCTCGCCCGCACGTCGGCCTTTACCGCCCGCCGTAGAACGACGGTAGCGGCAGGTCGCGCATGGTCCGCAGCCCGCCCGCCGCGCCGATGACTTTCGGGATCGAGTTGACCACCATCGACGCCGTGGCGATGTCACCGTGCACGCCGCCGGCAATGGTCGAGTGGATGCGCGGCGACCCCTCGATCGTCACCGTGTCGTACGACTCCGGCGCGCCGAGGTAGGCCTCGAGGTGCAGCGTGATCCGCTTCTTCCCATCCACGTAGCCGGCGCCGTCCTGGACGATCCCGGCGACGTACCCGGGATCGACGGCGAGCAGCTCGCCGGCCACGGCCTCGGTGGCCATCTTCGGCCGCACGTCTTCGGTCACGCGATCGAGCTTCCAGCCGAGCGCGTCGGCAATCATCTGGATCGACTCGGCAAAGCCGACGTGGCGCACGCTCCCGTCCTTCACCTTCGCATCGAACTGGGCGCGGGTCAGCCCGGCGCCAATCTTCTGCTGGAACGGCAGCCGCCGAATGCGCGCATCCTGCACCCGCTGCACCGCCACGCTGTCGACCCGCTCGCACACCGCCGACAGCGCAATCGGCAGCGCGTCCATCGTGAACCCGGGGTTGACGCCGGTGCCGAGCACCGCCGCCTTCGCCTTGCGCGACGCCTCGTCCAGCTGCTTCGCCAGCCGCCGGTTCTTCCCCACCGGATACGCCGCCTCCTCGGTGGTGGTGACGATGGGGATGCGCGCCTTGAGGAGCTGCAGCAACTGCGGCATGGCCGCGGCCAGCGACGAGTGGGTGCAGAGCACGGCCACGTCAGGCTTGCTCGCGCGGATCGTCCGCCCGAGGTCGTCGGTCACCTTCAGCCGCAGCGCGCGCCCCAGCTCGGTGACATCGCCCACGTCCCGTCCCGCCTTGTAGGCGTCGACGTCGACGGCGCCGACAATCTTGTAGCCCTTGCGGTCAGCCAGCTGCCGCGCCACCTGCGCCCCGATCGGCCCGAGGCCGACCAGCAGTACCCGAATAGTCATGGGCGGGATTATATTGGCGGCCGTGCGCTCCCGTTTCACGCTGATTACCGCGGCGCTGGTGCTGCTGGCCCTGGGGCCCGAGACCGGGCTGCGCGCGAAGCAGACCTGGGACCAGCCCGCCGGGGCGGCCCTGTCGCCGCGCAACGCCAGCTACGAAATCGAGGTCACGCTCGACCACGCCACGCGCACGCTCCGGGGCCGCGAAACACTCCGCTGGCGGAACATCAGCGCCAACCCCGCGGGGGAGCTCCAGTTTCACCTCTACTGGAACGCCTGGCGCAACGCTGACTCCACCTGGCTGCGCGAACGGCGCCTTGGCGGCGGCGCCCCGCCGCGTCCTGACATGTTTGGATCGATCGACGTCACCTCGATCCGCCTGCGCCGCGAGTCGGACACCAGCCTCGACCTGACGCCGCAACTCCGGTTCATCTCCCCCGACGATGGGAACTCGGACGACCGGACAGTGTTCTCGGTGCCGCTGCCGGCGCCGGTGGCGCCGCTCCAGGACGCCATCGTCGACATCGAGTGGACCGCGAAGATCCCCCGCCCGTTCGCGCGCACAGGCTGGATAGACGACTACTACTTCATCGCCCAGTGGTTCCCGAAGATCGGCGTGCTCGAGGACGAAGGGTGGAACACCCACCAGTTCCACTCGCCCACCGAGTTCTACGCCGACTTCGGCGTCTACGATGTGCGGATCACGGTGCCTGGGGGGTTTGTGCTTGGTGCCTCGGGCAAACGGGTTGAACAGACACCAAACAGCGACGGCACGGTCACGCATCGGTACCGCGGCGAGGACATCCACGACTTCGCCTGGACGGCAAGCCCGCACTATCTCGACCTGTCGCGTGAGTTCACGCACCCGACACTGCCGAAGGTCAACGTCCGTCTGCTCCTGCTCGAGGAGCATCGCCACCTGGAGGAGCGCTACTTCCAGATCACCTTCGACACGCTCCAGCGCTACGGCGAATGGTTCGGCGCGTATCCCTACGACCACGTCACGGTCGTCGATCCCTCCTACCAGGGTGGCAATGGCGGCATGGAGTACCCGACGCTCTTCACCGGGCGGTCGAACCTCCTGACGCCGGAGAACGTGCAGGTCCCGGAATCGACGACCGCGCACGAAGCGGGCCACCAGTGGTGGTACGGCATCGTCGCCACCAACGAGTTCGAGCACGCGTGGATGGACGAGGGGATCAACACCTACGCGACGGCCAGGGTGATCGAAGAGGCGTTCCCCGACAACGTCGTCGAGCGCCGCTACTTCCGCGGCTTCATCCCGTGGGCGTTCCGCGACATCCCGGTGAAGCGCGCGACCGACGGCAACCGGCTGCCGGGCTACCGGCCGGCGGCGCGCAGCGACGTGCCGGCGACGCCGACGTATCGCTACTGGCCGGGAACGGCGGGGCTCATCACCTACAACAAGACCGCGCTCTGGCTGCACACGCTGGAGAACATGGTCGGCTGGCCGGTGATGCAGCAGACGCTCGCCACCTACTTCGACCGCTGGAAGTTCCGCCACCCGCAGCCCGACGACTTCTTCGCCATCGTCAACGAAACGACGGGCCAGGACTTCACATGGTTTTTCGACGAGGTTTACAGGACTTCTCGCGTATTTGATTACGCCATCCAGGACTTTTCGTCAGTCGGCGGGCGGCAGTCGGCAGTCGGCAGTGGTTCCACGTTCAGAACGACGGTAGTGGTGCAACGGGTTGGCGATGGTGTCTTCCCAGTTGATGTGGTGACGACGTTCCGCGGCGGGGAGCAGGTGACCGAGCGGTGGGACGGGCGCGGGCAGCGGGCGATGTGGACCTACGAGCGGCCGGAGCAGGCGGTGTCGGTGGAGGTGGATCCGCGGCGCGTGCTGCTGCTCGACGTCAATTACACCAACAACAGCCGTACGCTGGAGCCACGGGCTGGTGAGGCCGCGCTGAAGTGGGCGATGAAGTGGATGGTCTGGCTGCAGGACGCGATGGTGACGTACGCGTTCTTTGTCTAGGTGGTCGGTGGTCGATGGTAGGTGGTCGGTGGTAGGTGGTCGGTGGTAGGGCGGAGTTTTTCGGAGGGGTGGAGGCGGGTTTTTCGCGCGCCGGCCGTTCTCGCCGGCGTGTTCGCACTCACGTTCCTGCTCGCCCTGCCGTTGGCCGTGGCGATGCGAGGGGCTATCGAAACCCATCTTGGCCGAAGCGTCGTCGCCGCGGCGGTGGCGGATGGCGTCGATAACGACTGGTGGCAGGAGTTCGCGCAGTCGGCGGCACCCCGTGAAGGGGTGCCCTACGAGCTGGCGACGACGCTGACGCCGTCGGTCATCGGGTTCGCTGCCGTCCTCGAGAACATCAGCGGCCTCGTCGAGGCGCGGCAGCCGGTGACGCCGGTGGCCGCGGCGCTGGCGGCCTACATGCTCGGCTGGCTGTTTCTCTCGGGCGGCATCCTCGACCGCTACGCGCGCCAGCGGCCGACGCGCGCGCACGGCTTCTTCGCGGCCTGCGGCGTCTACTTCTTTCGCTTCCTCCGCCTCGGCATCATCGCCGGCCTGGCCTACTGGCTGCTCTTCACCTACGCCGGCGAGTGGCTGATCGCTGACCTTTTCGCCGACATCAACCGCGACCTGGGCAGCGAGCGGACGGCCATGCTGTGGGCATTCGCGCTCTACGGGACGCTGGGGCTGCTGCTCCTGATCGTCAACCTGGTGATCGACTACGCGAAGGTGCGGGCGGTGGTCGAAGACCGGCGCAGCATGCTGTTCGCCCTGATCGCCGCCATCGGCTTCATCGCGCGCAACCCGGGACGGGTCATCGGGCTCTACGCGCTCAACGCGCTGGCATTCCTGCTGCTTCTGGCGGTCTGGATGCTGGTCGCGCCGGGCGCCGGGGGAGCTGGCGCCGGCATGTGGATGGGGTTCTTCGCGGGCCAGCTGTATCTACTGGCCCGCCTGGCGATGAAGCTGCAGTTCCTGGCGTCGCAGACGGCGCTCTTCCAGCACTCGCTGGCGCACGCCGGCTACGTCGCCAGTGGCTCGCCGGCCTGGCCCGAGGCGCCGATCGTGGAAGGAGTGGCGAGTCCTTCCGCCTGAGGGCGGAAGCCACTCAAGTTCGCGGCGATGATTTCTTTCAGCCGGGCGGCATCCACCGACTCGACCTCGAGCAGCTCCAGTGCCAGCGCCTTCACCGCGCCGCGCTGGCGCTCGATGATCTGCCGCGCGGTCTCGTAGCCGCGCATCACCAGCGTCCGGATCTCCTCGTCCACCCGCCGCGCCGTTTCCTCGCTGTAGCCGCTGGCGCGCGCGTCCGACTCGTAGGTGCCGGACGGCCGCTTGAAGTGCAGCGGGCCGAGCGGCGACATGCCGAGCTCGCACACCATCTTGCGCGCCAGCTCGGTGGCCCGCTCGATGTCGTTCGACGCGCCGCTGGTCATCTGCCGCAGGAACAGCTCCTCGGCAATCCGCCCGCCCATCAGGATGGCGATCTGCGTCTCGATGAACGGCTTGGTGTGCGTGTAGCGGTCGGCCTCCGGCAGCTGCATGGTGACGCCGAGCGCGCGGCCGCGCGGGATGATCGTCACCTTGTGCAGCGGGTCGGCGTCCGGCAGCAACGCCGCGACGACCGCGTGACCGGCCTCGTGATACGCGCAGGTGATCCGCTCGTGCTCGCTCATGGCCACCGACTTGCGCTCGACCCCCATCAGCACCTTGTCGCGGGCGGCATCGAAGTCAGCGTTCGACACGGAGGTGCGGCCGGCGCGCGCCGCAATCAGCGCCGCCTCGTTCACCAGGTTCGCAAGGTCAGCGCCCGAGAAGCCGGGGGTGCCGCGGGCAACCGATCGCAGATCGACGTCAGGCTCGAGTGCCACCTTGCGCGCGTGCACGCCGAGAATCTGCTCGCGCCCCTTCAGGTCGGGGTTCCCGACCACCACCTGCCGATCGAAGCGTCCGGGCCGCAGCAGCGCCGGGTCGAGGATGTCCTGCCGGTTGGTGGCGGCGACGACGATGATGTTCTCGGCGCGGGAGAAGCCGTCCATCTCGACGAGCAGCTGGTTGAGCGTCTGCTCGCGCTCTTCGTGGCTGAGCGAGTTGCCGCCGCGGTTGCGGCCGACAGCATCGAGCTCGTCGATGAAGATGATGCACGCCGGGTGGCGGCGCGCCTCCTTGAACAGCTTGCGGACGCGCGAGGCGCCGACGCCGGCGTACATCTCGACGAAGTCGCTGCCGCTCGCGGAAATGAACGGCACGCCGGCCTCGCCCGCCATCGAGCGCGCCAGCAGCGTCTTGCCGGTGCCGGGAGGGCCAATCAGCAGGATGCCGCGCGGGATCCGGCCGCCGATCGAAGCAAAGCGCGCCGGATCCTTCAGGAAGTCGACGATTTCGCGGACCTCGTCTTTCGCCTCGTCCACGCCGGCGACGTCCTTGAAGGTCACCGTGACCTGCTCCGGGTCGACGGTGCGCGCCTTCTCGAGCGACGGCACGCGCCCGGTCGCCATGCGGAAGAGCGCAAGGCCGGCCACGCCAAAGAACAACAGCCCCAGCGCGAGCGCGCCGTAGCTGCCGGCCTTCGATTCCGACGGGCGGCGAACATCCAGCCTGATCCCGCGGTTGGTCAGATCGGCGACGAAAGTCGGGTTGGCGGCGACGTATCCGGGGGGCGCGATGGTCTCGACGATGGTGCCGTCGCGACGCTCGACCTGGAGCGTATCGGCCACCGCCGTCACGCGCGCAATGCGATCGGCCTGGACGTCGCGGAGGAAGTCGGAAAACGCGACCTCGGCGACCTGCGGCCCGCCGGCCGTGCGGACCCACAGCGCCACCGCGATGGTGACGAGGACGAGAACGACGCCGAGACCCGACCAGAAAAGCCGGGTGCGTGGCAGCTTGCCTCCGAGCACAGCCAAAACCCCTGAGACGCGTTGGGACCCGACACGCGTCCCCGGACGAATGCTGGCCCGATTGTTGTGGAAGGAATGCGCCGTGGGGACAGCGCACGTATCCAGTGTATCGGACGGGACAACGGGAAGAAA
>JBFWUM010000094.1:0-7736 GCA_050247255.1 Vicinamibacterales bacterium
TCTGCCGCCGGCCGCTGCGCGCCCTCACGGACGAGGCGTGGCTGCGGTTCGTGGACGTGAATCAGCCGCTGCTCGATCCGAGCCGCGTGTGGGCGGGCTTCGGGTGCCGGGCCTACTTCGTGGACCTTGGCCTGGCGCCGGAGGTGGTCGTGGCACAGGCCCGGTTCTGGTTCGACGTGCTCAACGGACAGCGTGCCGAGACGGGTCTGGAGCTGATCGAGGTGCCGCTCGGGGAGGCGGACGACACGATCGCCGCCCGGATGGTGACGTGGTCATGAGGCGCTGGCATCGCGCGGATCGGCTCCGGGAGCATCTCGCGTCGGTGGACGCCGCGATCGGCGCGCTGCCCGCCCTCGACCCGCTGGGCCGGCTGAGCCTGGAATCGTACCGCGACGAACTGGCCGGCGCGCTGGACGAGGACGGTGACCGCCCGGCGCACGCGGCCCTCGTCGAGCTGACCTTCGGCGGCGAGGCGGTGCCAAGCGGTGCGGGCATCGACGCCGCGTTCCTGGCCGGCGCCGTCGGCGGGCTGACGGACCTGGTCTCGCGCCTCGGCGGTACCCGCGGCAGCGGACGTCTCGCCGTAACGGCGATGTCCTTCGACCCGGCGGCCGTCATGCTGGAGGAACTGGACGACGCCGGCGACCTGCTGTTTCCGAGCCCCCTGCGGCGGTCGGTCAGGGCGGCGCTCGAGCACCTGCACCAGCTGGCGCATGGCACCGACGACGACTTCGGCGACCTCGTCGAATCCGTGGAGCCGCGGGTGCTGACGGCGACGCGCGACTTCATCGGCCGGGTCTCGGACCGGCAGGGCGTGCTGGTCGTGGCGCAGGCGGACCAGCTCGTCCGGCTCGACGCCGCCGCGCTCGACCGCGCCTGGCGGCGCCTCGAGGCCACGCACGTCGACGAAGCGCCGATCAGGCTCACGGGGCAACTGCTCGGCATCATCCCGCTGGGCCGCCGGTTCGAGTTCCAGCCGGACGGAGGCCGGGCGCCGATTGCGGGCCGCGTCGGGGAACAGATCAGCGCGCGTTACCTGGCGCAGCTCGATGCCGGCTCGCTCGCCGGCCGCCGCTGGTCGGCGCTGCTGGCGCGCGTCACCGTCGAACGTCCGGGTCAGCAGCCCACGGAGCGCTATACGCTGATCGACCTGGACCCGGCGGCCACTACTTCCTGACCGGCACGAGTCCGGTGAAGGTGAACCGCTGGATGCGGTTGCCCGGGATCGTCTCGCCGATGTAGAGGTTGCCCTTCGAGTCCACGCCCATCGTGTGGATGACGAGCATCTGCCCGCCGCCGCGGCCCGGGCCGTTGCCCGTGAAGGCGCCGAGCAGTTCCAGCGTGTCGCGCCGGTAGATCCACACCTTGTGATTCGCGCCGTCCGCCACGTACATGAACTCCTGCGTGCCCGGCGAAAACGCAACGGACATCACGGAGCCGAACGCCTTCGTGTCCGGCGCCACCAGCAGTTCCTTCACGTACGTGCCGTCCTTCCGGAAGATCTGGACGCGGTTGTTCGCGCGGTCGCACACGTACAGCAGTCCGGCCTTGTCCTCGGTGAGGCAGTGCACGTGATCGAACTGCTCCCGGCGCTTCTCGGGGTCGACCTTCCCCATCTTCTCCACGGCGCCGGTGGACGGCGCCTGGTCCTCGATCGGGGGCTTCCCGTACGCACCCCAGTGCCGCTTGTACGCGCCGGTGGCGGCGTCGAAGACGATGACGCGGCGGTTCTCGTAGCCGTCGGCGACGAAGACCTCGTTGGTCTTCGGGTCCACGAGCATGCTCGTCGGCCCGCCGAGGTTCGCGGTGTCGCTGTTCACCTTGCCCTGCGTCTGGCCGATCCGCAGCACGAGCTTCCCATCGCGGGTGAGCTTCAGCAGCGACGAGGGCGGGGTGCTGCTGTCGACCCAGACGTGGCCCGTGTGGTCCACGGTGATGCCGTGCTCGGAGGTCGGCCACGCGCCCTCGGGATACGGTCCGGAGACCTGCTTGCCGAGCGGCGCGCCCTTCTGATCGTGGATGAGGCCCCACGCCTGGACGACCTTGCCGGCCTGATCGAACTCGATGACGGGCGGCGCCGGGAAGCAGCACTCAGCCTCCCCGGTGAGCCCGAATCGCTCGGAGAGGCCCGTCGTGCCGCCGGGTCGATGGGCGATCCAGACGTGGTCCTTCGTGTCCACCCACACGGCGCCGATGTTGCCGACGATCCACTTGTTGGGCAGTTCCTTCGGCCACGACGGGTCGTAGGTGAAAGCCGGCATCTTCTGCGCGCCCGCCTTCGGCGCTCCGCCCTGCGCAACCACGACCGCCGCCAACGCCGCGGCGACGCCGACCGTCAGCCCCCATCGCACTGTCCTGTTCATCCCCATCGCCCGCCTCCCGCAGCCGAGCGCCATGCTACTGCGAACGCACGATCGCGGATGCCCGTGCTGGCCCCGCCGTCCGAAGATTGCGCGGTTGGGATCAGATGAGCAAGCAAACAAAAGGCCAGATGTCATGAATGGAAGCAGGCGGTCGCTGACGCCACCCTGAACGGAATTCGGCTGAGCGTCTGAACGCTGTATAGTGCCAAGGCTCCGAGCTGAGCCAGTCCCCCGGATCGGGAGTGGGCGGCTCGGGTTGTTCACGACTTTTCTGGAGGGAAATTGCATATGTTCGAACGACTCAGGTGGGCGCTCGGCGCCTGTATGGCTGGGTTGCTGGTGGCCTCCACCGCAACCGCTCAGTCCAACGCCGGCATCACCGGCGTGGCCAGGGACGCCACGGGCGGCGTGCTGCCCGGCGTGACCGTGGAAGCCTCGAGCCCGGCACTCATCGAGAAGGTGCGCACGGCGGTCACGGACGACCAGGGGCGCTTCAACATCGTGGACCTGCGGCCGGGCATCTACAAGGTGACCTTCACGCTGGCGGGCTTCTCCACGTACGTGCGCGAAGGCATCGAGCTCAGCGTGGGCTTCACGGCCACGGCGAACGCCGAGATGAAAGTCGGCGGCCTCGAGGAGACGGTCACGGTGACGGGTGCGAGCCCGGTGGTCGACCTCACCAACGTCCGCACACAGCAGGTGCTGCGGGCCGAGGTGCTGGTGTCCCTGCCGTCCGGCCAGCGCGACCTGACGCAGCTCGCGTCCCTCACGCTCGGCGCGGTCGCGATGGGTGCGGGCCGCAACGATGTCGGCGGCGACAAGGCCGAGACGAACACCGCGATCGCCGTCCACGGCGGGCGCGGGGACGACGGCCGCATCAACTACGACGGCATGAACACGAACGTGTTCTACGGCAACGGCGGCGGCCAGCAGCGCATCTGGAAGTTCAACACGATCGGCGTCCAGGAGACGGTGGTCGACACCGGCGGCGCCAACGCGGAGACCGAGACCGGCGGCGCGAACGTCAACATGATCCCGCGCGACGGCGGCAACAAGTTCAGCAGCAACAGCATCTTCAACTACACGAACACGGACCTGGCCTCCGGCAAGGTCAGCGACGACCTGATCGCCCGTGGTTCCGCCGCCGACCAGAACGCCATGAAGAAGGTCTATGACTACGGCATCGGCGTCGGCGGACCGGTGGCCAAGGACAAGCTGTGGTTCTACTCGGCCAACCGGTGGTGGGGCAGCCAGTCCTACGCGGCGAACAACTACTTCAACAAGTCCACCAACCCGCTCCGCTACGAGCCCGACCTGACGCAGCGGGCCTACACGGCGCAGTGGCAGAAGGACTTCGGTGTCCGCCTCACGTGGCAGGCGGCCGAGAAGCACAAGGTCACCGGCTCGATCAACCTCCAGAAGGCGTGCGGCTGCTGGCTGGGCGCGTCGGCCGGCCAGCCGGCCGCGCCCGAAGCCATCAACAGCTACCAGTACGGTGGCGACGGCTGGATGAACCTCACGCAGCTGAGCTGGACGTTCACGGCCACCAACCGGCTGCTGTTCCAGGTCGGCGGTTCGTTCCTGAACCAGGTCGTGGGCTTCTCGAGCGTGGCCGACGACAGCTGGAAGCCGATCCCGGCCGGTCAGCACCAGATCTCCATCCTGGAGCAGACGACCGGCTACCGCTGGGGCACGCTGCCCGGCAGCATCCAGAACGACTTCAACGACCCGCAGGCCAACAACAACTACGGCCAGCGCTACTCGATGTCCTACGTCACCGGCGCGCACTCCTTCAAGGTCGGCGCCGCGACGCTGCAGGGCGTGTATGACACGAACGGCGACGCCGCGCCCAACGGCCTGAACTACACGTTCCGCTCGGGCGTGCCGATTGCGGTGACGCAGTTTGCCGGGCCGTTCGGCAACCGCGCCAACCTGCGCGGCTTCGGCGCGTTCGCCCAGGACCAGTGGCGCATCGACCGCCTCACCCTGAACGTGGGCGTGCGGTACGACTACTTCCACGGCTACACCAGGGAGTTCACGCTGCCGGCCGGCCCGTTCGTCGGCGAGCGGTCGTTCCAGTCGGTGAAGAGCCTGCCGAAGTTCAACGACATGACCGCCCGCGTCGGTGCGGCCTACGACCTGTTCGGCACGGGCAAGACGGCCATCAAGGGCTCCTGGGGCCGGTACCTGATGGGCCAGGGCGGCGGCATGATGAACACCGTCGCACCCGCGAACGCCTACGTCAGCAGCGCCACACGGACGTGGAACGACGTCAACGGCAACTTCACGCCGGACTGCACGTTCACGAACCTGGCGGCCAACGGGGAATGCGGACCGTCGAACGAGGCGCTCTTCGGCCAGCCGCGCGTCGCGTTGACGTGGGATGAGGCCGCCCGCACCGGATGGGGCACGCGTGAGTTCAACTACCAGTACTCGGTGGCGCTCCAGCACGAGCTGAAGAACGGCATCGGCCTGACGCTCGGGTACTTCCGCACGGACTGGAAGAACATCACGGCCACGGTGAACACCGCCACGGCCGCGTCCGACTATACGAGCTTCTGCGTGACGTCTCCGACGGATGCACGGCTTGGCGACTTCAGCGCGAAGCCGGTCTGCGGCCTCTACGACGTGAACCCGAACAAGTTCGGTCAGCGCGCCGACGTGCTGATGCTCGCGAAGGACGTCCCGGGTGCGACGGCGGAGCCGAAGGAGATCTTCAACGGCTTCGACATCGGCATCAACGGCCGGTTCGGCGACGGCGGCTTCTTCAACGGCGGCGTCACGCTGGGGCGCACGCGGTTCAACAGCTGCTGGCAGAACGACCTGCCGCACGTGGACCAGTCCGGCGTGGCCAACAACCTGCCGCGCACGGAGGAGTACTGCAACGTCGCGTCACCGCTGTGGAGCGCGTCGGGGTCGCAGATCAAGGCGCAGGTCGTCTATCCGGTCGGCTTCGGCTTCAACCTGGCCGGCACGTTCAAGCACCTGCCGGGCATCCCGATCACGGCGACGCTGCCCTACACGAACGCACAGCTGGCCGCGGCGCTCGGGCGGAACCTGGCGGCGTGCGGTGCGCAGGCCGTCTGCAACGCGACGAAGACGGTGGCGCTGCTGCCGACGGCCAGCAGCCAGGGCAACCTGGGTGCGGCGCTCTTCGACGACCGCCTGACGCAGATCGACATGCGGCTCTCGCGGATCTTCCGGATTGCCGGAGCCCGCATCCAGGGCATCGCGGAGATCTACAACCTGACCAACGGCCGGCCGTCGCAGGCGAACTTCGCGACCTACGGCGCGGCGTGGCTGCGGCCGACGTCGATCCTCGGCGGCCGCCTGTTCAAGTTCGGCGCGCAGGTCGACTTCTAACCCGCCCCGAACGGTATGACAACCCCGGGGGATCGGTGGGCGACGCCCACTGGTCCTCCGGGACCTCCGGCGAATCCCCGTCGCCATTGCCCTTCCCCGCCCCGACCTCACGCGGTACGATCGGGAATGGCTCAACCCCGCCAGGGCCTCTGGCTCATTCTCTGGTCCCTCCTCATCTCCCTGTTCCTGAGCGCGCTCGATTCGACGATCGTCGCCACGGCCCTCCCGACTATCGTCGGGGATCTCGGTGACCTCGATCACATCGCGTGGGTGTTCACGGCGTACCTGCTGACGTCGACGGTCAGCGTGCCGCTGTTCGGCAAGGTCAGCGACATCTACGGCCGCCGGCAGGTGTTCCAGGCCACGATCGTCATCTTCCTGGTCGGCTCGGTGCTGTCCGGGCTGTCGCAGTCGATGACGCAGCTGATCCTGTTCCGCGGCATCCAGGGTGTCGGCGGCGGCGGCCTGCTCGCGATGACGTTCACGATTCTCGGGGACATCCTGTCGCCGCGCGAGCGCCCGCAGTACATGGGCTACTTCACGGGCGTCTTCGCGGCGGCAAGCGTGATCGGGCCGCTCATCGGCGGGTTCTTCGTGGACCACCTGAGCTGGCGGTGGGTGTTCTACGTGAACATTCCGTTCGGGATCGCGGCGCTCGCGGTCACGGCGAAGTACCTCCGCGTGCCGGCGCCCACGGAGCGCCGCCCGATCGACTTCCTCGGCTCGGCGCTCTTCAGCGTGGCGGTCACGACGCTGCTGCTCGGCGCCACGTGGGGCGGCACGGAGTATCCGTGGACGTCGCCGATCATCATCGGCCTCCTTTCGTCCGGCGTCGTCGTCAGCCTGCTGTTCCTGCTGCAGGAGCGCCGGGCGGAGGAACCCCTGCTGCCGCTGCGGCTGTTCCGGAACGATGTGTTCTCGGTGTGCGTGGTCATGGGCATCCTGTCCGGCTCGGTGATGGTCATCGCCTCGGTGTTCCTGCCGCTCTTCCTCCAGATCGTGCGCGGCGTCTCGGCGACCAACTCCGGCTACCTGCTGGTGCCGATGATGGGCGGCGTCCTGCTCGGCTCCACGTACGGCGGCCGGCTGATCACGCGGACGGGGCGCTACAAGCCGATGACGATCGCCGGCGGGCTGCTGAGCATCGCGGGCATCGGGATGCTCGCGCGGATCGACGTGGATTCCTCGCGGACGTTCGTCTCGGTCGGCATGGCCATCCTCGGACTCGGGGTCGGTACGTCATCTCCGGTCATGACGCTCGCCGTGCAGAACGTGGCAGCGAAGGCGGACATGGGCGCGGCCACGTCGGCCGTGAACTTCTTCCGGTCGCTCGGCAGCGCGTTCGGCGTCGCGCTCTTCGGGTCGATCCAGAGTGCGCGGTTCCACACCGTGCTCGCGGCCCGGCTCCCGGGCGCCGCGATGGTGGGCGACAGCATCCTGAACAGTCCGAAGGCGGTACTGGCGCTGCCCGGGCCGACGCTGCAGGCCATCCAGGCTGCCGTCGCCGCCGGCGTCGCGGTGGTGTTCCAGTGGGCGCTCCCGGTGACCGTCCTCGCGTTCCTGGTCTCGTTCTTCCTCCGGGAGGTTCCGCTGCGCGACGACGTCAACGTGGGGTCGGCGGCCATCGAAGGCATGGAGGAAGCGGGCTTTGGCGTGCTGGGTGAACCGGCACCGGTCGGCATGGACGAAGGACACCACTGATATGCAGCCACTTCCCCACCTCTACACGGTCAGTCTCTCCGCCGGAACCACCGGCTGCGGCGAGGTCACCAGCCCCGGTCTTCCGCCGCTGTGCCTGAATGCACCGGCGGACTTCGACGGCCCCGGGGATGAATGGAGCCCGGAACACCTGCTGCTGACCGCCGTGCAGGGCTGTTTCCTGTTGACCTTCCGGGCGGTGGCGGCCGCATCCAGGGTGCCGTTCGTGGGTGTGTCGGCAACCACGGCCGGCACGGTGGACCGGAAGGACGGCGTGACACGCTTCACGGAGATCGTGCTGAAGCCGACGAT
>JBFWUM010000095.1:0-7591 GCA_050247255.1 Vicinamibacterales bacterium
ATTCAGACAGGAGGCTCCCATGTCGCTCAGACCCGTCACGCGCGTTGTGGAATCCGTTCCGACGATGGAAGGCGCCGGCGTGCGCCTCCGCCGCGGGTTCGGCTTCGGGCAGACGCGTGACTTCGATCCGTTCCTGCTGTTCGACGACTTCCGCGGCGACCAGCCGGACGACTACCTTGCCGGCTTTCCGTGGCACCCGCACCGCGGGATCGAGACGATCACGTACGTGCTGGCAGGCAGCGTGGACCACGGCGACAGCCTCGGCAACCGCGGCTCGCTCGGCGCCGGCGACGTGCAGTGGATGACGGCGGGCAGCGGCATCATGCATCAGGAGATGCCGAAGGGCGACGCGGCCGGGCGCATGCACGGCTTCCAGCTCTGGGCCAACCTGCCGCGATCGCTGAAGATGACGCGGCCGCGCTACCAGGACGTGAAGGCGGCGGACATCCCCACCGTCACCGATGACGACGGCACGACCGCGCGGGTGGTCGTCGGCGAGTTCTGGGGGAAGACGGGACCCGTCGAGGGCGTGGCCGCCGACCCGCGCTACCTGGACATCTCCGTGCCGCCCGGCCAGACGAAGCGGCTGAAGGTCGAGGTGACACGGCATGCGTTCGCGTATGTGTTCGCCGGCTCCGGCGTGTTCAGGGGCGCCTCGAAGCCGCAGGGCGTGCTGACCGAGGCGACGGACGGGTCGGATACCGTGCTTCGGGACACGGACGTCAGCAACCACTCGCTCGTGCTGTTCGACCGCGGCGACGAGGTGCTCGTGCAGGCGGGGGATCAGGGGATCCGGTTCCTGCTCGTCTCGGGACAGCCGCTCGAAGAGCCGGTCGCCTGGCGGGGTCCGATCGTCATGAACACGGCCGAAGAGCTGCGGCAGGCGTTCGCCGAGCTCGGCGCGGGCACGTTCATCCGCTGACGTCCACGCCGGGCCGGCTGCGGCGCGGCACGGTGCGGGGAGGGTGTGCGCTCTGTGCGCCCTCCCGCATCGCGCTCCGGCTACCGGCGCGTCTCCGCGCTCGACGCGCCGGCCTGCCGGGCGGCGAGCACCTTGTCCGCGGCGATGTAGCCCGCCGTGATCGACAGGATCAGCAGCACGCCGACGATCGTCGGCGGACTCGGCACCGGGATGTCGAACCACCGGCACCCGGCGCCAATCGCCAGCCCAATCAGCAGACTGATCGCAATCTTCATCGTGGCCTCCACCGGCTCCTAGATTTCCTTCAGACGGCCGGCCGCGTACTTGTGGAGCAGGCTGGAGATCAGCGTCTGATACGGCAGGCCCTCGGCAAGCGCCCGCTTCTTCAGTTCACTGAGGTCCTTGCTCGACAGCCGGATGTTGAGCCGGCGGTCCTTCTGGAACGTGGCCTTCGCGTACCGCGCGTAGCGGGCGCGCTCGCGCGCGCCTCCCCGCGTCGACGCCCACTCCCCACGCTCGAAGGACTCGACCAGATCCTTCTCCTCCGAATCAAGTTTCATCGCCATCTCCCTCGATTCCCAGGTACATCCTGGTGGCCTTCCGGCTCGGGATGATCGTCTTCAGGAACACCGACTGTTCATCCTCCACGAACGGAACCAGGAACACGTATCGGTCCCGGCGCACCACGAAGACCCGCTGCCCCGGATAGCGGGTGGCATTCGGATGGGCGATGACGTCGAGCAGGTCGCCATGCTCGATGTGGAACACGATGTCCTCGAATCCGACCTCGCGCTCCGCCCGCAACCGGGCGTTCTTGGCCTCGTCCCAGGCGAAGAACTTCACTGCGGTCAGCCTACCACGCGTGTGCCCATCAGGCACACGCAAAATCGGGTAGGCTTCACCTGTGCGTCAGGACATGTCACGCGGGTGGCGGGCGGCCGTGCTGGGCGAGATCGCGCTGCTCGCGATGCTGGGGCTGGCAGCCGAGGCACGCGCGCAGCAGGGGACGACACGCGGCGAGTGGCGGCACTTCGGTGGCGACGCCGGCGGCACGAAGTACGCGCCGCTCGACGAGATCACGCCGGAGAACTTCTCGTCGCTGAAGGTCGCGTGGCGCTTCCGGACCGAGAACTTCGGTGCGAAGCCGGAATACAACCTCGAAGCCACACCGCTCATGGTGGGCGGCGTGCTCTACACGACCGTCGGCCTCAGCCGCCAGGTCGTGGCCTTCGACGCCATCACCGGCGAAACCCGCTGGACGTTCCGCTTCGACGAGGGTGCGCGCGGCCGGCGCGCGCCGCGGCTCAACCACCGGGGCCTCGCGTACTGGACCGACCGGCGTGGCGACGACCGCGTGATCTACATCACGCCCGGCTACCAGCTCATCGCGCTTGACGCGAAGACCGGCCGGATCATCCCATCGTTCGGCACGAAGGGCGTCGTGGATCTGCTCGACGGCCTGGACCAGCCTCGCCCGAAGGACGGCCTGATGGGCTCCACCTCCCCGCCGATGATCGTCGGCAACATCGCCGTGGTCGGCACGGCGATGCCGTCGGCCGCGCCGACGCGGGAGAACCCGGCCGCGCATGTCCGCGGCTACGACGTCCGAACCGGCCGACGCGTGTGGATCTTCCACACGATTCCACAGCCCGGCGAGTTCGGCTACGAGACGTGGCTGAAGGACTCGGCCGCCTATACCGGCAACGCCGGCGTGTGGACGCCGATGAGCGCCGACGAGGATCTCGGCTACGTGTATCTCCCCGTCGAGACGGCGACCAACGACACCTACGGCGGGCATCGCCCCGGCGACAACCTGTTCGCGACGAGCCTCGTCTGCCTCGACGCGCGCACCGGCAAGCGCGTCTGGCACTTCCAGCTCGTGCATCACGACATCTGGGACTTCGACACCGTGGCGCCGCCCGTTCTGCTCGACGTGACGGTGAACGGCCGGCCCATCAAGGCCGTCGCGCAGGTCACGAAGCAGGCGTTCACGTACGTGTTCGACCGCGTCACGGGCGTGCCCGTCTGGCCGATCGAGGAGCGCCCGGTTCCGCAGTCGACGGTGCCCGGCGAGCAGAGCGCGAAGACGCAGCCGTTCCCCACGAAGCCGGCGGCGTTCGACCGGCAGGGCGTCGGGCCGGACGACGTGATCGACTTCACGCCGGCGCTGAAGGCCGAAGCGCTGAAGATGCTCGGCGACTACACCGTCGGGCCGCTCTACACCCCGCCGAGCCTCGCCGGCGCGAACGGCAAGAAGGGCACGCTCCACCTGCCGAACTCCACGGGCGGCGCGAACTGGCAGGGCGGCGTGGCCGACCCGGAGACCGGCCTGCTCTACGTCTCGTCACACACGCTCGCGCGCGTCTACGCCGTGACGAAGGAGACGGCGACCGCCGGGCAGGTGCCCACGCAGACGCCGTCGACGCCCGCACAGGCCACCGCGCCGCCGTCGGCCTCCCCCGCACCGGCCCCGGCCCCGAGACGGATGGCGCAAGCCAGGCTGACCGTGCGGTCGCCGGATGGCGACGGTGTCAGCAACCAGCCGCTGACGCTGCCCGTGCTCGGGCCGCAGGGGCTGCCGCTCATCAAGCCGCCCTACGGACGCATCACGGCGATCGACCTGAACACCGGCGAGCATGTCTGGATGACGCCGCTCGGCACGACGCCGGAGTGGATCGCAAAGCACCCGGCGCTCACCGGCGTCACGCTGCCGAACACGGGACGCTGGGATCACGCCGGCATGCTGGTCACGAAGACGCTGCTCATGGCCGGCGAGGGGTCCGGCCTCTACGCCGTGCCGCCGGGCTCCGGCGGGCCGATGTTCCGCGCGTACGACAAGCGCACGGGGCGGATCGTCGGCGAGGTGAAGCTGCCGGCGAACCAGAGCGGCATGCCGATGACCTACATGGCCGGCGGCAGGCAGTACGTCGTCGTCCCGGTCGGCGCGCCCGGCGTCCCCGGCGAGTTCGTCGCGCTCACGCTGCCGTAGCCGGCCGCCGGACACTCCGCATGAGCGGGTCCTGTCGCCGAACAGCCCCATGTCATGCTCGCCCTCATCGGGCTGCGCGTGACATGGGGCACCCCGTTCGGCGCCACCCGCACGTGGCTCCGCACCGGCTGGGCAGCGGTCCGTTCAGAGCACGCCGCGGAACGTCTACGTGCGAGGGGGCGCGAAGGTCAGGGGCTGGAGGTCGGCCCCGTCCTGCTCAGCGAGCGGGGGCGGCGAGGCGACGCGCTGCTCGAACCAGCAGACCAGCACCATCAGGCCCCAGATCTCCGGCCCGATCGTGCGCCGGCCCGACGCGTGATCCTCGACCGCGCGCTGCACCGCGGCGTCATCCAGCACGCCGAGCGCGCGGACGCGGTCGCGGTCGAGCACGCGGCGCATCACGTCCCGGCCTGACGTGCGCAGCCAGTGATGCAGCGGCACGCTGAAGCCCCGCTTCGGCGCGCGCGCGTGGTCCTCGCCGAAATGCCGCGCCACCAGCCGGCGCAGCAGCACCTTCGTGTTCGAGCGACCGGTCGTCTTCCACCGGTCCGGCAGCCCGAGCGCGAACGCCGCGAGCTGCCGGTCGAGGAACGGCGCGCGGCTCTCGAGGCCGTGCGCCATCGTGGCGCGGTCGACCTTCGCGAGGATGTCGTTCGGCAGGTACTCCGCGATGTCGGCGTGCTGCAGGTCGCGCAGCGAGGGTGACGGAGGCACGCCCGCGGCGACCGTCGCGATGGCGGCCAGCGCCGCCCGCTTCGCGTCCGCGCCGGTCACGAGACCCGCGGCATCGCGCGGCACCCAGCCCCCGCCCCAGGTGAAGTGGGCTTCCGGCGTCGGGAGCGCGACGGCGCGCAGGAACCGGCGCAGCTTGTCGTCGGCACCGGCCGAGACGGACGGACGCACGGGCACCGCGTCCGCCATCCGGCCCGCGAGGGCCCGCAGCGGCCCCGGCAGCAGCGCGGTGATCTGACGGTGCAGCGCGGTCGTGCCGTACGAGAGATACCCCCCGAACAGCTCGTCGCCGCCGTCGCCGCTGAGCACGACCTTGACGCGTCGCGCCGCCGCCTCCGCGACGCTCCACACCGCGGCCGCGGACGCGTCCGCCAGCGGGTCGTCGAGATGCGCCGCCAGCGCCTCCACGCGCAGCAACGCGCCGGCATCGAGCGGCACCCGCACCAGCTCCACGCCGACGGCATCCGCGACGTGCTGGGCGCGGGTCCCTTCCGAGAAGGCGGCTTCCTCGTAGTCCACGCAGAAGGCCGCCGCCAGGTGTCCCTGCCGCGCCGCGCTCTCGGCCACGAGCGCCGAGTCGACGCCGCCTGAGAGGAACAGCCCGACCGGCACGTCACTGCGGAGCGTCAGCGCCACGCCGTGGTCGAGCCGCGCCTGCAGCGCGTCGAGGGCGTCGCCGTCCGCGGCCGGCGGTCGGCCCGCGGGCACATCCGCGGCGCGCCAGTACGTCTGCTGCTCCACCGTGCCGTCGGCCCGATACCGCCGCCACGTCGCCGGTGGCAGCCGCTCGACGCCCCGCAGCATCGTGTGCGTGCCCGGCACGTAGTTGAGGCACAGGAAGCCGCCGAGCGCGTCGAGGTCGAGCGCGGCCCCGGCCGACCCGAGCGCGCTGAGCGGCGCCATCTCGGACGCGAACGCCACGCGGCCCGGCGTGGCGGCCACGAGCAGCGGCTTCTCGCCGAACCGATCGCGCGCCAGATACAGCTCGCGCGTCACCCGGTCCCAGGCCGCGATGGCAAACATGCCGTCGAGGTGGCTGACGACGTCCGCCCCCCAGACGCGGTAGCCCTCGACGAGCGCTTCGGTGTCGGACGACGTGCGGAAGCGGACGCCTTCGGCGGCGAGCTCGTCGCGCAGTTCCCGGTAGTTGTAGATCTCGCCGTTCAGGAGCAGCACGACGCGGCCGTCGCCGCTCGCCATCGGCTGGAGCCCGCCCGCGATGTCGATGATGGCCAGCCGCCGGTGGCCGAAGAACACGCCGGACTCGGCCCAGTACGCGCCCCCGTCGGGTCCGCGGTGCCGGAGCAGGTTGGTGGCGGCGGCGAGCCGCGCCGTGTCGAGCGACCCGCCGCGCCAGTCAGCGGCGCCGAGAATCCCGCACACCGCTAAGCGACTCCGGCGGAGAAGTCACGCATCCGCCCCAACGATATCCCGGGACGGCGAAGCGAGGCGACATTCCCCGCAGGAGCGCTTCAGACGATCAGAACTGCACGCTGTAGAGCAGCTTGAAGTTCCGGCCCATCTCCGGCACCAGGTCCTTGATGAGCGAGAGGTGATTCCGGTAGAGCCGGTTGGTCGCGTTGTCGAAACGGGCCGTGATGGTATTCACCGTGGCGCCCGCCTTGAACGAATAGGACGAGGACAACTTCAGCAGCGCGTATCCATCCGTCGGCCCTTCGAGGCCGGAGATGCGCTCCTGCTTCGCGGCGCCAATGACCTCACCGCCGACCTGGAACCCGCTGTTCTGATACCGGACGCCGCCACGCACCCGCAACGGCGGCATCCGCGGCAGCGCCTCGTCGCTGTTCTTCAATCCCCCTCGCACGTAGTCGCCCCCGACCTCGACAAACACGTGGGACGTCACGGCGAAATCGGCGTGCGCTTCGACACCCTGCAGAACGGCGTTTCTTCCGAGGAACTCGACGATGGCGATCTCCTCTTCCTCGTGTTCTTCGCCTTCCGCACCTTCCTCCTCGTGCTCGTGGCCCGCGGGCTCGCGCCCGCCGTGCAGGGCCACGAACTCCTCTTCGCGCGCCTCGAACTCCTCGTGGTCGAGCAGATTGCGGTAGATGAAGTTGCGGATGTCGTTGCGGAAGAACGTGATCTCGCCGGACGCCCGGCCACCGCGCCAGCGCGCGGACAGATCGAACCCCAGCGCTTTTTCGGATTGAAGATTCGGATTGCCGATCTCGAGCGCGAAGTTGCCGTGGTGCAACCCGAAGAAGTAGAGCTCCTCCAGAGCCGGCGGGCGCGCGGTGTAGGCCAGGCTGGCGGCCAGGACGAAGCGGTCGTCCGCCGCCGCGGGACGCAGCAGCAGCCCGAGCGAACCGGATCCGTTCGTGAAGCTGCGCTTCTCGAAATCGGTCGGCGTATACGCGGTACGGTCGACCCGGCCCGCGAACTGGAACGTGGCGTGCGGCCACGTCACCTCTTCGAACAGGAACGCCGCGTATCCGTTCTGGTCGATCGGCGGCGAGAGTGCTTCCGCTCCCTCGGCGGAGAACGCACGGTTCAGCGTCCAGGCGCCCACGCTGCCCTTCATGCGTCCGATCGCCCGGTGTGCGCCCATCGCCTCGATCTCGGTCGTGTCGTTCCTGAACGCCGTTCCCAACTCCTCGCCTTCGAGCTCGTCGTGCTTGTAGCGGCGGACGTTGAGCGTCGCCCGGAAGGAGTCGAAGGCGCCGTTCAACCCCTGGCCTCCGCCACGGATCGCGAACGAATGCCGCCGCGGCGTCAGTTGCAGGATGCCGCCCTCCACGACCGGGATGCCGTACTTCGTGTCGTCGTAGCCGTAGCTGGTGCCCAGGTAGCCGCGCTCCCCTGTCCACGACAGGCCCACGTTGCCGAAGCCGCTGCGCGACTGCGAGTTGTCGACGGTGCCTTCGGGCGTCTTGACGTCGCCGGAACGCCTGCCACCCCCGCCGGCACGCAACGCGAAGCGGCCGTTG
>JBFWUM010000096.1:0-7536 GCA_050247255.1 Vicinamibacterales bacterium
CGACGGACGGCAAGGAGCGCTTCGTGCAGCTCCGCATTCCGGTCACGGAAGGGCCGCGCTACCGCGTCGGCGAGGTCGTGTTCGAAGGCAACACCGTGGTCCGCAGCGACGGGCTGCGGCAGCTGTTTGACATCGACAGCGGCGACTGGTTCAACGAGAAGGAGCTGCGCGAAGGGCTGCAGAAGGCGCAGGAGGTCTACGGCCGCGGCGGCTACATGGAGTTCACCGGCGCGCCCGACTACCGGATGCGCAACGACGGCATCGAGGAGGACCCGGCGGCGGCGGCGGTGCCCGAGATGCTGCTGGCCGGCAACGAGCCGCTCAACCCGACGGTCGACATCACCATGCGGCTGCAGGAAGGCGAGCAGTTCCTGGTCAACCGCCTGACCTTCACCGGCAACACGACCACCCGCGACAACGTGATCCGCCGCGAGATGCGCGTCATCGAGGGGAGCATTTTCGACACCGAGGCGTTGAAGTACAGCGTCCGCCGGCTGAACCAGCTCGGCTACTTCCAGGAGATCAAGGGCGACGACACCGACATGAAGGTGGAGAAGACGCCCGGACGCCCCAACGCCGTGGACGTGACGCTGAAGGTCACCGAGCAGAACCGGAACCAGCTCACCTTCGGCGCCGGCGTCTCGCAGTACGAGGGCTTCTTCGGCCAGCTCGGGTTCCAGACGTCCAACTTCCTCGGCCGCGGCGAGAGCCTGACGGTGAACATGCAGGCCGGCTCGCGGGCGCAGCAGTACCAGCTGGCGTTCACCGAGCCGTTCCTGTTCGACCGGAACATGACCGGCGGCTTCGACATCTACAAACGGTCGCTGCAGTACATCGGCTACTACACGCAGAAGTCGACCGGCGGCAACCTGACGTTCGGCTTCCCGGTCGCCGACTTCAGCCGCATGTTCCTGAATTACGCCTACGAGCAGGTGAGCGTCGCCGACCTGAACGAGGCGCTGATCGACTCGTCGTGCGCCGCCACCAACACCTGCTCGACGCTGACGCTGTCGAGCCTCGATCAGCTCACCGAGACGCAGCGGCAGAACATCGCGCGCAACCCGTTCATCGCCGACTCGCTGCTCATCGGCCAGGGCGGCAAGCGGACGATCAGCAAGGTGGTGCCGACGTTCCTGCACAACACGATCGACAACCCGATCTTTCCGAACCGCGGCAACCGGCTGCAGATGTCGCTCGACGTCGCCGGCCTCGGCGGCAACACGAACTTCCTGAAGCCGAGCCTCGAAGGGGTGGTCATCAAGCAGCTGACGCCGCGGATGTCGATCGGCGGCCGCGCGCAGTTCGAGTACATCCGGCCGTGGGGCTCCACCGGCGCCTGCTCGTCGAGCGATCCGCGCACCCTCGTGTCCGGGGAGACGCGCTCGTGCCTGCCGATTTTCGAGCGGCTCGTGCTCGGCGGCGAGTACAGCGTGCGCGGCTACGACATCCGCTCGATCGGGCCGACGGTGCCCGACTCGGTGGTCGTGCTCGGCGGCAACAAGAGCATGCTGTTCAACCTGGAATACATGATCGGCATCGCCGGCCCGGTGCGGCTGATCCTGTTCTACGACGCCGGCCAGGTGCGCGATGTCGGCCAGAAGTTCTCGCTGCGCGAGGACCTGATCAGCATCGAGGCGGCGCCGGGGCCGAGCCTGGTCGACCCGCTCGCCTCCGGCTCGCTGATCGACCCGAACGCCGGCAGCGGCGTCATCACGCGCGTGCTGGGGAAGACGAGCGCCTTCAAGACGTCGACCGGCGCCGAGATCCGGTTCTTCATGCCGGTGCTCAACGTGCCGTTCCGGCTGATCTTCGCGCACAACCCGCAGCGCGGGAACGTGCTCGACAACAACTACCAGCCGGCGAAGGACTTTGTCTTCAAATTCGCGGTGGGATCGACGTTCTGAGGATTGACGAATCGACGGATTGGCGAACTGACGGATTTCATTGCGTCAATTCGTCAATTCGTCAATCCGTCAATCCGTCAATGTTAGAAGTGCTGGACGTTGATCGTGAAGGTCACCGGCCCGGACAGCTGGCCGGTCGCATCGTAGACGCGCAGGCAGTAGTTCTGCGTCACCTGGGCGGCGCCGAGCAGCGTGTCGCCCTGCGTCGCGGCATCGTTGGCCAGCCGGATCTGGCACAGCTCGGTGGTGGCGTTCCATTCGCCGAGCGCCATGCCGATGGTCGCGTCGGACGGGGTCACCGTCTCGAGGTTCGCGGCGATCGAGCCGGTGTTGGCGACGAACGGGAAGGTGATGGCGCCGTTCCGGCTGACGGTGTTGCTGAAGGTCTCGGTCACCTGCGTCGGCGTCGGCGCGTTGGGATTCTCGGGCTCGAAGGGGTTGTTCTCGCTGCACCCGGTCGCGACCAAGGCGAGCGGCAGCAGCGCCAGAAGGCGCAGGGGCTGAAGGATCCGTCGGGACATCCCGAACATCTTACGAGGGTTCTGGAGTAAAATCATGAGCTTTCCGTTTCCACTGAAAGGATTGACTGGAATGAGAGGTCTTGCCGTGGCCGTGGTGCTCAGCCTTGCGCTGTCCGCCGCGCCGACGTTCGCCCAGGCTCCCGCGCAGACGGCGCCTGCCCCGGCGCCCCGTCCGGCTGCGCCGGCGCCCGGCGCACCGACCCCGGCCGCGCCGCAGCCGGCTCCCGCGCCGTTCCCGGAAGGGGCGAAGTACGCGGTGATCAACATTCAGCGGATCGCCTCGGAGTCGGCTGAAGGCAAGGCCGCCACCGGCCGCGTCAACGCGCTGGTCGCCCGCAAGCAGTCCGAGGGCGCCGAGAAGACCAAGCAGCTCCAGGCCGCGCAGCAGAAGCTCGAATCGGGCGGCGCGGTGCTGAGCGCCAACGCCCAGGGGCAGCTGCAGAAGGAAATCGAGCGGCTGACGATCGACATCCAGCGCTTCAACGAGGACGCGCAGCAGGAAGTGCAGGCGTTGCAGAACGACCTGATGGCCGAGTTCGAGCGCAAGCTGACGCCGGTGATCGCCGAGGTCGCCACCGAGAAGCAGCTGCACCTGATCTTCAGCGCCGCCGATGCCGGGCTCGTCTGGGGCAACCCGGGGCTGGACATCACCGCCGAAGTCATCAAGAAGTTTGACGCTGCCGCGCCCGCGGCGGCCGCCCCGGCGGCGCCCGCGGCGCCGCGGCCGGCGGGGAACTAGACGAAGACGGTTCCAGGTTCCTGTTCCGGCTTCCAGGTTCGTGAACACTGAACACGAACACGGAAGCTGGAACACGGAACCAGGAACCACCACCAGTACCCCGTGGCCATCGATCTTCCCGCGCTTCTCGCCCGCGTCTATTACCGCTATCCCTCGTTCCTGATCGACGGCATCACCGAGCACGAGCCGGGCGTCCGGCTGGTGGCGGTGAAGAACGTCACCGTCAACGAGGAGTTCTTCCAGGGGCACTTCCCGCGCCAGCCGGTGATGCCGGCGGTGCTGATGATCGAGGCGCTGACCCAGGTGGCGTCGGTGCTCATCCTCGAGCGCCGCGAGGCCGGGGCGACCGCGCGCGTGTCGCTGCGCGGGGTGAACAACGCCAAGTTCAGGCGCCAGGTGGTGCCGGGTGATCGGGTGCGGCTGGAGGTGCGGCTCGGGCGTGCCCGATCGCGGCTGGCGAAGGCGGACGCCGTGGCCCACGTCGGCGAGCACGTCGTCGCCGAGATGGAGCTGCTCGTCGCCATCGAGCCCGGGCCGGCGTTCATCGATCCGACGGCGTCGGTGCACCCGGCCGCCCGGATCGGCGAGGGGACGGTGATCGGCCCGAACGCGGTGATCGGGCCCGACGTCACCATCGGCCGCAACTGCCGCGTCGGCGCCTCGGTGGTCGTCGACGGCTGGACCGAGATCGGCGACGACACGCAGATCTACCCGATGGCGTCGATCGGACTGGCGCCGCAGGACCTGAAGTACCGCGGCGAGCGCACGCGGCTGAGCATCGGCCGGCGCAACATCTTCCGCGAGTTCGTCACCATCAACCGCGGCACCGCGGGCGGCGGCGGCGAGACGACGATCGGCGACCAGAACCTGTTCATGGCCTACGTGCACGTGGCGCACGACTGCCACGTCGGCAACAACACGATTTTCGGCCCGCACGCGACGCTGGGCGGCCACGTCGACGTCGAGGACTTCGCCAACGTCAGCGCCGGCTCCGCCGTGCACCAGTTCTGCCGCGTCGGCCGGCACGGCTTCGTCGGCGGCTACTCGGTGGTGACCAAGGACGCGCTGCCGTTCGGCCGGACCATCGGCAGCCGCCCGGCGCGGATCTTCGGCGTCAACACCATCGGGCTGGCCCGCCGCGGCTTCACCCCGGACGCGATCAGCCAGTTGAAACAGGCCTACCGCTACCTGCTGCAGTCGAAGCTCAATACCAGCCGCGCCCTGACGCAGATCGAAACCGACCCGGCGCTCTCGGCGCCTGAAGTGCACTACCTCGTCGAGTTCATCCGCACGTCGCAGCGCGGCGTCATCCTGCGGCGTCCGACGCGCCGGCACGAGGAGCTGGTTGCGGAGGAGTAGAATTGACGAGTTGACGCATTTGCGAATTGACGGATTCGAAATGCGTCAATTCGTCAATTCGTCAATTCGTCGATGCATTTAGGGCTGATCGCCGGCAATGGCCGCTTTCCGTTCCTCGTCCTCGAGGCGGCCCGCGCGCAGGGGCACGACGTCACGGTCATTGCCACGAAGGAAGAGGCGTTTCCCGAGCTGAACGAGGCGGCGAAGGCCGCCGGCGCGCCCATCCACTGGATCTCGATCGGCCAGCTCGGCGCCTGCATCAAGCTGCTGAAGGCCGCCGGCGCGCGCCAGGCCGTCATGGCCGGGCAGGTGAAGCACACCAAGATCTTCGGCGGCATCACCCCTGACCTGACGTTCATGGGCGTCCTGGCGCGGCTGCCGTTCCAGAACACCGACGGGTTGATTGGCGCCGTGGCCAACGTGCTGCGCGACAACGGCATCGAGCTGATCGAGTCCACCCGCCTGATCGAGCCGCTGCTGGCCAGGGCCGGGCAGCTGGCGACGCGGGCGCCCGACGCCGACGAGCAGCGCGACGTCGAGTTCGGCTATCGCATGGCCGACACGATCGCCGGGCTCGACATCGGCCAGACGATTGCGGTGAAGGACCGCGCGGTGGTCGCCGTCGAGGCGATGGAAGGGACCGACGCGGTCATCGCCCGCGCCGGCGCGCTCGCCGGCCCCGGCGTGCGTATTGTCAAGGTGGCCAAGCCGGGGCAGGACATGCGCTTCGACGTGCCGGTCGTCGGCGTCGCCACGATCCGTGCCATGCAGGCGGTTGGAGCGACGGCGCTGTCGGTGGATGCCGGCAAGACACTGATGATCGATGGTGACGCCATCTACGCGGCGGCGGATGCGGCGGGGATCGCGATCGTGGGGCGCGCCTTGCCAGGCGCAGGAGCATGATGCGCCTCGGGGTCATCGGCGTCGGCCACCTCGGGCGGCACCATGCGCGGCTGCTGGCGGCCATGCCCGACGTGACGCTGACCGGCGTGGCCGACATCGATGCAGGCCGAGCTGACGAGGTCGCGGCGCAGTACGGCACGAGGCGGCTGTCGCCCGGCGAGCTCCTCGGGCAGGTCGACGCGGTGACGATTGCGGCGCCGACCGCCGTGCATGTCGAGCTGGCGCTGCCGTTTGTCGCCGCCGGCGTGCCGGTGCTGGTGGAGAAGCCGATCGCCGCGAGCCTGGCCGAAGCCGACCGCCTGCTCGACGCCGCCCGCGCGCGTGGCACCATGGTGGCGGCGGGGCACACCGAACGCTTCAACCCCGCGGTGGCCGCGGCGCTGCCGCTGATCAGCGCGCCGAAGTTCGTCGAGATTCACCGGCTCGGGACCTTCCCCGAGCGCAGCCTCGACATCGACGTGATCTTCGACCTGATGATCCACGATCTCGACCTGCTGCTGGCCGTGCTCGGGCACGACGTCAGCTCGGTGGAGGCGGTCGGGGTGAACGTGCTGACGCCGCGTGTGGACATCGCCAACGTGCGGCTGCGGTTCGCCTCGGGCTGCATTGCGAACCTGACCGCGAGCCGGATCAGCCGCGACCGCGTGCGCAAGGCACGGTTCTTCCAGCCGCAGTCGTACGTGTCGATCGACTACGCCTCGCAGGAGGTGGAGGTCTACCGGCTCGTGCCGGCCGAGGGACGGCCGAAGATCGAGGGGGGACGGCTCGAGGTGGCCGGCGATGAGCCGTTGCGCCGCGAGCTGGTTGATTTCGTTACCGCGGTGCGCGGCGGGACACGCCCCGGCGTCAGCGGCCAGGATGGACGCGACGCCCTGGCGCTGGCCACGCGCATTGCCGAGCTCATGTGATCCGATGACGACTACCTTTGACGCCCTCACCGCCCGTATCGAGGCCGGCGACCGGCTGGCGCCGGCCGAGGTGCGCGACCTCGCGGCCGCGCCCGACATCCTGCAGATCGGCATGCTGGCCGACGCGGCCCGGCGGCGGTTGCGGGGGACCACCGTGACCTACGTTCGCGTTGCCCGCTGCGCCTTCGACCAGTCGCTGGCCGATGCCGTGCCCCCGGCCGCGCGCGAGGTGCGGCTCACCGGCGCGCCGGCGTCGCTGGCGCAGGCGGTGGCCGCGGTCGAGAGCGCCCGTGCCGTGGCCGGCGAGCGCGCGGTGACCGGTTTTTCGTGGGTCGATCTCGCGCCGCTCGGCGCCATGTCGGCCGTGCTGCCCGCACTGCGGGCGGCGGGGCTCGACGGCCTGGCCGAGCTGCCGCTCGATCGGCTGGACAACGCGGCCGAAGCACTCGATCGGCTGGTCAGCGCCGGGTTCCAGCAGCTGCGACTCACGATCGACAAGGCGGCGGGCGAGGCGCGCGAGGCGCTCCTGTTCAAGGCGGCGGACCTGCAGGATCGGTTTGCCGCCATCCAGGCGTTGAACCCGCTGCCGTTGACCGTCAACAGCCTGCGGCCGACAACCGGCTACGACGATGTGAAGAGCGTGGCGGTGGCGCGGCTGGCGGCGACGAACATCCCGGTGATCCAGGTGGACTGGCTGCGCTACGGGCCGAAGCTTGCGCAGGTGGCGCTGACCTTCGGCGCCGACGATCTCGACGAGGTGTCGGTGTCGGACGAGTCGCCCGACGGCCGCCGGCGCGCGCCGATCGAGGAGGTGCGCCGCAACATCGAGGCGGCCGGCTTTACCCCGGCGGAACGCGACGGCCGCTTCGCGGTCGTCCTCTGATGCGCAAGCTGCGTCTGGGCGCCGTTTCGTACCTCAACGCCCGTCCGTTGACCTGGGCGCTCGACCGCGAGCCGGAACGCTGGGACATCCGCTACGACCTGCCATCGGTGTGCGCCAACCTGCTGGCGTCTGGCGACATCGACCTCGGCCTCGTTCCCTCGATCGAGTATCTGCAGGGCGACTATCGCTTCGTGCGCGGCGTCGGCATCGGCTCGCGCGGCGCGGTGGCGTCGGTGGCGCTCTTCACGCGCGTGCCGGTGCCTGAGATTCGCACGATCGCGCTCGACACGAGCTCGCGCACGTCGGTGGCGCTGACCAA
>JBFWUM010000097.1:0-7419 GCA_050247255.1 Vicinamibacterales bacterium
GGGTCGGTCGGCCGCGGCGTCCGTTCGAGGAGCGCCGCCGCCGACATCATCTGTCCCGACTGGCAGTAGCCGCACTGCGGGACGTCGATCTCGATCCACGCGGCCTGGACGGGATGGCTGCCATCGGCCGACAGCCCTTCGACCGTCGTCACGCGCCTCCCTGCGACGGCCCGTGCCGGCGTCTGGCAGGCGCGCACGGCGGCGCCGTCGAGGTGCACCGTGCACGCGCCGCACGCCGCGATGCCGCAGCCGAACTTCGTGCCGGTCAGGCCAAGCGTGTCGCGCAGCACCCACAAGAGGGGCATCTGCGCGTCCACGTCGACCGTCTGCGCCTGTCCGTTGAGCGTGAATCGAATCTCCATGGGATCTCCGTCACGTGGTGAACGACGTCAGTTCGTGTTGTTCTGCGCCCGGTTCGGCAGCTCGAACACCCAGATCGACGCGCCGCGGTCCGGCGGGTTCCGGATCTCGGGCACGAGCGCCGGGAACGTCGCCGCCTGGGCGCCGCCGTTGCCGACGGTGAGGGCGATGTACTGCCGCCCGTTCACCTCGTAGCTGATCGGCGCCGAGTTCGGCACGTCGTTCAGCTTGAACTGCCACAGCTCCCGCCCGGTCGCATCGTCATAGGCGCGGACGACGCGGTCGAGGCCGCCGGCGATGACCAGGCCGCCGGCGGTGGCGAGCACGCCGCTCGACTGCGGCGCGCGATGCCGCGCCTTCCACACCGACTGCCGCGTCTCCAGGTTGAACGCTTCGACGCGGCCGTAGTTGCCGTCGCTGTCGGCACGCGGCCGCAGCGTCCAGCGCACGCCGGTCGAGAGACTCCCGCGTCCGCCCGGCGCCACGGGGACGATGTCCATGCAGGCCTCGACGATCGAGATGAACATCAGCTTCGAGTTCGGGTTGTACGACTCGGGCAGCCAGTTCTTGGCGCCGCCGGCATGCGGGCAGGTGGTGATCGTGTCGCCGCCGCCCGGGATGAGGCGCGGATTGATCCGCTTGGCGCCGGTCACCGGATCGATGCCGATGACGACGTCCTGCACGCCCATGTCGAACGAGAAGGCGTACTTGCCCGACTGCGCGTCGACGAAGTCGAAAATCGCCTGCTTGCCGCCGGTGCCGACCACCTTCTGGTTGTTCACCGTCATCACCATGCGGCCGAAGGACCAGTCGTAGTCCCACTGGTCGTTCGGCTGGTGCTGGAAGTGCCAGACCAGCGCGCCGGTGTCCGGGTTCAGCGCCAGCGTCGCGTCGGTGTAGAGCAGGTCGTTGTTCTGCCCCGCGACGAGGTCGCGGTACGGGCCGGTGTCATACGTCTGCGCGACGCCGATGTAGAGCAGGTTCGCCTGCGAGTCATAGGCGCCCGGCACCCAGACCGAGCCGCCCATGCGCTTGTCCCACGGCACGCCGTTCCAGGTGTTGCCGCCCGGTTCGTTTTCCTTCGGGATGGTGCCGAAGCGCCACACCTCTTCGCCGGTGTTGGCATCGAAGGCGACGATGTAGTTGCCGCCGCCCTGCCGGCCGGTCGTGCCGACAATCACCTTGCCCTTGGCGATCGTCACGCCGCCGGTGAGCCCGTGCCGCGTGCGATCGGCGACTTCCTTGTCCCACACGACGCGGCCGGTCTTCGCGTCGAGCGCGACGACGTGCACGTCGGAGGTGCCGGTGTAGACCTTGTCGCCGTAGATGCCGATGGCGCGCTTGACGCTGGGGTTCACTCCCTGCGGCAGGCGGCGCGAGTACTGCCACAGCAGGTCGCCGGTCGCGGCATCGAGCGCCTGGACCTTGTCGCCGTAGGCGTGGACGAACAGCACGCCGTCGTGGAAGAGCGGCGTCCCTTCGTTGGGACCGTTGGGGAGCGACCAGCTCCACGCCGCGCGCATCTCGCCGACGTTCTGCTTGGTGATCTGCGTCAGCGGGCTGAACCCGGTGCTGTCGTAGCCGCGCCGCCAGGTGAGCCACTCGCCGGGGGCGGGGTTCTGCAGCATGGCATCGGTGACCGGCGTGTAGCGGTCGAGTGGATTCGGCCGGATCGCCGACGCCGGCGGCGGCGGAATGGTCGCGCCGCTGGCCAGGCCGCCGCTCGGGCCGCCGGTGAAGCCGGGCAGCAGCATGTTGCGCAGCTGCGCAATGTCGGTCGGCACCGGGCGATCGCCGGCGGCCAGCTGGTTCTGCGACATGATGTACGCCAGCAGCTCCGCGTGCCGGTCGGCGCCGAGCGTGCCCGGCGCGGCCGGCGGCATCGTCTCGATCTTCTCGAACAGCTGATCCGCGGTCCGTCCGAACCAGATGCCGCGGAACTCGGGCCCGCGCAGCGGCGGGGCGAACGACCCGTCGTCCAGCGCGGCGCCGTGGCAGGAGGCGCAACTCTGCTTGTAGACCGCTTCACCGGCGGTCGCCTGCGTGGCCGTGAACGCGGGCGCGGCGAGCTGCTGCTGTGCGTCGAGGCTGCCGGCGAACTGGAACACCAGCGCGAAAGCGGCTACGGCCATGGCCCCGCCAAGCGCCAGGCGGCGTGAAAGCTGCGAATTCTTCAAGACGACTCCTCCAGGACGGTCCGCCTGAAGGCGGACACTACGATTGCGCGGAACGAAAAGATATCACCGATTTCCGGCGGCAAGCCGCTGGATCGCGGCGAGGTTCTGCTGCGCCTGCGCGTTGCCCGGCTCCAGGGCCAGGACCTGGCGAAAGGCCGCGGCGGCACCGGGAAAATCGCCCTTCTGGGCCAGGAGGCGGCCGAGCAGGTCGTGGCCGCGCGCGTAGCGCGGCGCCACGGCGACCAGCCTCCGGGCCTCGGCTTCGGCCGCAGCGGTATTCCCCTGCGCGGCGTAGCCGGCGGCGAGCATCTCCCGCGCCGGCACGCTGTTGACATGGTTCGGCATGAGCTCGAGGAACTGCTGGATGGTCGCGATCCCCTCGGCCACCTGCCCGGCGCCCAACTGCTCCGTGGCGATCGCGAAGAGCGCGCCCGGATAGTCGCGCCGCGAGAGTTCGAGCTCTGCCATCCCCTCGCGCCGACGGCCTGCCTCGAGCAGCAGCGACCCGAGCAGGAAGTGGCCGCGCCCGTTCGGCCACCGCTCGACGATCGTCTCCGCCATCGTCAGCGGCGAGGCATATTCGCGGTTGCGCAGGGTGACGCCCCAGATCATCAGCAGGGCGAGGATGATCGGCACCCCGTAAAGGGGGGCCCTACTGTAGGGCAGGGGTGCGCTGCCGTCGGGCGCCCCTTTACGGGGTGCCGACACGGCCCCTTTGCGGGGCGCGAGCAGGCCAACCACGAACAAGACGATGATGCCAACGAGCGGCAGGTACATCCGCCGATCTGCGCCAACCTCGGTGCTGATCGGCACGATGCTCGACGTCGGCGCCAGCGTGATGAAGAACCAGGCGCCCAGGACGCCGACCGCCGGCGTCTTCACCAGCGCGACGATGACGAGGGCGATCAGCGCCAGGACGAGCAGCCCCTGCAGCCAGACGTCGCCAAGCATCAACGGCTGCGGCATGCCGTAGTCGAGCACGAGGGCGCGCGGCCAGAGCGTGAGCTTCAGGTACTGCGGGATCAGCTGCGCCTGGTTCAACAGGTAGACCCACGCGCTCGTGCCGCCATCGAAGCCGACTGCCGACCTGGCGCCGGTGGACAGCATGATACCGAGCACGACCCACATCGCGGCGAAGCCGGCATACAACGCCTTCCTCGCGCGAAGCAGCTGCGCCCACGAGTCGTAAATGAGCACGCGATCGATCAGGATCACCGCCGCTGGCAGCGAGACGATCGACTCCTTCGCGAAGACGCCGGCGAGCGCGGCCACAACAGCCACCGCGGCCCACCCGGCGCTGTCGCGCGCGGCGGCGCGCAGGGTGGCGTAGATCGCCAGCAGGTAGCAGACGCCCAGCAGCGACTCGTTGCGATGCGTGATGTAGTTGACGACTTCCGAGTGCAGCGGATGCAGCGTCCAGAGCAGCGCGGCGGCACATGCCAGGTCGGTGGCATGGCTGCCGAAGCGGTCGCCCAGCCGCGGCAGCTGCAGCGAGCGGCGGACGGTCGCGAACAGCAGCAGCCCTGCGAGGATGTGGATGGCGAGGTTCGTGAGCCGATAGCCGCGCGGGTTCAGCCCGTTGGCGGCATAGTTGAACGCGAACGTGACGTTGGTGAGCGGCCGGCCGGCAACCGGCGTATCGTTCGGTGGCGACAGCACCGTGGACGGCGTGAGCGATCGAATGCTGGCGTTGTCGACAACGGCGGGACGATCGTCGAAGAGGAACGGCGAATCGAGCGCGGGCCAGTAGGCCAGGGCGGCCGCGATGACGAGCACCGCGACGTGCAGCGCGCCCCTCGTGGGGCGCACATCATCGTGGCGAGGCTTGGCGGCGCGCTTAGATTTCACGCGTCATCTCTACCATGCCGAGCCGCCGCGCGGACTCCTCCACCAGCACGTCGTGGATGAACCCCGCCTCCTCGCGCAGCGCGCGCACCAGCGGGGCGCCGAGGCGCCCTAGCGCCGGCAGGTCGGTCCGCGTCTCCCTGCGGATGGTGAAGCCGGCCACGTCACGCCGCCTTCAACCCCGGGCTCTCGCGGTCGCCGCGTGCCGACAGCACCCAGCCGACGAGCGCGAAGATCCCGGACATCCACGCCCACCACGCCAGCATGTTCTGCTCGATCAGGATGCCCGACAGCACCGGGATGACAACCGAGGCGCCCGACATCAAGGCCTGCGACACGCCCAGGACGGTTCCCTGCTCGTGCGGCCCCGCCTGGTGCGAGATGAGGCTGGTGAGCGCGGGACGCAGCACGCCGTTGCCGAAGCCGGTGATCACCGCGGTCGCCAGCAGCAGCGGCACCGACATCGTGCCGCCGAGCAGCAGGTAGCCGACGACGAGCGAGGCGAACCCGGCGACGGTCAGCGTCGATTCGCCGAATCGCTTGACCAGCGGACCGATCAGCCCGCCCTGCAGGATGATGCCGAGCAGGCCGACGCCGCCGAAGATGTAGCCGATCTCGCGCGGGCCGAACGGCTCGCCGTTCCAGGTGTAGCGCCGCTCGGCAAACAGCGCGAACCCCGAAATGAACATCGAGAACGACATCATGTAGAACAGGAACTGGAACAGCCGCGAACGCAGCGCCGGCCGGGAGAAGTAGGTCGTGTAGGTGCGCATGCGGAACGCCGCCCAGCGATCGGCCACCGCGGTCGCGACCGCGCCGCCGCGCAGCAGCAGCGCCGAGGCCAGCACGCTCGTCGCCGACATCCCGGCCGCCAGGTAGATCGGCGCGGTCAGCCCGTACGCCTCCGACATGTACCCGGTAATCGACGGACCGATGAAGAAGCCGAGCCCGAACGCAATGCCGATCAGCCCGAACGCGCGCGCGCGGTTCTCGGGCGGCGTATTGTCGGCGATGTACGCCTGGGCCAGCGACAGGTTGCCGGCCGTGGCGCCGTCGATGACGCGCGACAGGTAGATCATCCAGAGAGCGTTCGCGCGGGCGAGGATGATGAAGCCGATGAAGGTGCCGACCTGGCTGAAGATCAGCATCGGCTTGCGGCCGATGCGATCCGAGAAGTAGCCGATGAGCGGCCCGGACACCAGCTGGCATGCCGCATACACCGTCACCAGCATCGTCGCCTGGAGCGCCGACGCGCCGTAGGTTTCGGCGTAGATGGCCAGCAGTGGAATGACGAGGGTCATCCCGAAGACATCGACGAGGACGACCAGGAAAACGGGGACCAGGGACGCGGCCGGCGGCCGGTCGGGGTACGATTCGGTTGTCGATGACACGGGGCGATCGAGCGTATCAGGAAGGGACGCGGCCGCGCAAAGCCGCGTCATGGCTGGTGGCGATGGTGCTGGCCATCGCGGTCGCCGCGCTGATCGCATGGCTGCTGCGCGATCGGCAGCAATCCGTATGGACGAGCATCGGCATGCAACCGGCGATCGCGATCAGCGGGTTGGCGCGCATCGACGGCAGCAACGGACTCGAGTTGCTGGTCGTGCACGACAATCGGCTGCCTGGCGAGATCCGGCTTGGCAGGTTGCGCGTGGAAGACGCTGCGCACGAGCCGGTGACGTGGCCTGGTGACGACCTGCCGATCGACCTCGAGGCGGTGTCGCCCATCCCCGGACGGCCGGGCCTGTTCCTCACCATCACCAGCGGCGGCGACGCGTCGCTGGTGCAGCTGACAGGCGGCGGGGCCGACCTGCTCGGCGCGTTCACGCTGCCCGAGCGCCCGCAGCGTCCGCAGTTCGAAGGGCTCAGCGTCCAGCGGCTCGGCGACATGCTCGTCGCGGCGTGGGGCGATCGCGGGGCGGGCAATCAGCCCGGCCACCTCTATTGGGGCGTGTTCGACCTCGAGGCGCCCGGCATGACGGTCGCGGGCAGCGTGGAGATGCGGGCGCCGTACCCGCCGCCAGGCAACGCCACCACGCGTCACATCTCAGACCTGCGGATTGCCCGCGACGGACGCCTTTGGCTGTCGTCGGCCAGCGACCCAGGAGACCGGGGCCCATTCCAGTCGGCGGTGTACGAGGCCGGACGCTTCGTCGTCACCGGAGGCGCCATCCGGTTCGAGCCGTGCCCGTCCCCGACGCCGGCGCAGACCTACCGGCGGAAGATCGAGGCGATCGAGCTGACGGCCGACGAGTCGCAGCTCGTGCTCGGCACCGATGATGAGGCGAGCGGCGGCGCCATCACGATCCTGCCGCTCGATTAGCGCTCGTTCAACCGCTCCTGCATGACCGACGCCTGATCCTCGGTGAAGCGCCATACCGGCGCGTCAGCCGCCGCACCGTCGCGCTTCAAGACCGTGTCGTGCCAGCGGGCGCTCATCAAGCCGGTCGGCGAGTGCGCCTCGCCGAGCAGCAGATGGCCGACTTCATGGGCCATCACCAGGCCGAGCAGTTGCCTCGGCGCCAGACCGGCCCGCGCGGCGCCGGCGGCAATGCGATCGGCGAACACGCTCGCCAGCCACCCCTGGTCGTGTGGCGGCAGCACGTGCGCCACCCCGTAGGCGCGGTCGCTCACGTCCGCCGGGGCTCGGATGATGCGGACGATCACGTCGCCAGGGCCGAGAGGCCCATCGCACGGCACAGGCATTCCGCAGAACCGGAAGAGCACCTGAATGCCGGTGGAGCTGAGGAGGGGGCCAGCCGTCGTTTCCGCAGCCGCCACGACCTCCGCCGACGGCAGGCCGCCGTTGTTGTACACACGAACGGTGAGCACGCGATCCGGAACGCCGGCGCGCACCGCTTCCGTTCCCCAGAAGGCCATCGCGCTCGCCAGCACGATCGCCAGTCGCTTGTGTCGTCCCATCGCGCTCTCCAACGCGACCCGGCACCGGCCGGGGGCCATCACCCTAGCACGGACCGTTCCGGCCACGCCGACACTTTTGGCGCTTCTGGCAGAAGCCGATCGGGCTGTGCGGCCG
>JBFWUM010000098.1:0-7357 GCA_050247255.1 Vicinamibacterales bacterium
GCGAACGCCGTGAGCGCCGCGCCCGCGAGCGCGGTGAGCACCAGCGACTGCGGGCGGGGCATGCCCATCGCGAATCCGGGTCTGCTCATGTCCTCGATCCTCCGTGTCTCTGCGATCCGGTGTCAGACGAAGGGCCGCGCGCCCGGATGGACGCGCGGCCACTCCGCCGCGATGGGCTAGGCGACGATGCCGCCCGAGAAGCCGCGGTAGTCGGTGACGGCGCCGCCGTAGATGTGGCGGACGCGCCAGGTCAGGGTGTCGTTCGCGAACATGCTGCCGACGTTCGGCATGTCCTGGAGCAGCAGCTCCGGGTCCTCCTGCCCGTCGAGGAAGCCGATCTCGATCATCGGCGTCTGCGTCGGGTCGGTGGTGATGAAGTAGTTGTTGGTGTCGGTCCAGTAGTCGATGACGATCGGCATCAGACCGAGCGACGCGACGAAGGACCGGTCGTTGTTGTTCGAGCCGGTGACCTGCTCCGTCTTCAGGAGCTTGAAGGCGGCGGACTCGAGATCGTTCGGCACGATCAGGTACTTCGCGACGAGGCCGAGCCGCTTGCCGTTCGACATGTCGGTCTGCTGCTTGATCTTCTGGCGCAGCGACTCGATGTTGGCGTCCGACAGCGCGGTCGACACGAGGTTCACGTGACCCGACGCGATGAGGGCGGTCGAGTCGTAGATGGTGGGGTTCGCCGCCAGGAAGTCCCACACGAACTCGTGCAGGGTCTGCGCGGCCGCCTTGGCCATCTTGCTCGGGATGCGGCGGATGAGGCTCACGTCGTCGTTCTTGATCGCCTCGAGACTCACCGACTCCGTGCCGCCGCGCTTCGCGGGCGCGTAGGTGGCTTCCTCGTCCGTCGGCGTGGTCAGCGCGGGGTACGGCGCCCGCTCCGACACGATCGACAGGTTCGGGTAGCCGCCGTAGCGGATCCGGCGCTGCGTCCGGAAGTCCGTGAGCGGCACGACTTCCGCGATCACGTTCCGCCAGTTCTGCAGCGGGCTCGCCTGGTAGTCCTTCACCATGCGCCGGGTGACCGAGTCCCCGAACGCCTGATCGAAGGTGCCCGAGCTCACCGACTCGGTGAGGCGCTTGGCCTCCGACAGGCGTCCGGTCACCCGCTCATCGCCGGTGAACTGGACGTAGATCTGCCGGAAGCCGGTCGCGGGCTTGGTCGTGTCGAAGAAGTTGTCGAGCGCCTCGGCGAACTTCTCCGACGGGCCGGCGCCGAGCTCGATGCGCTGGCCGCCGGCCGGCAGCACGATCCCGCTCTCGGCGAGCTGGCCGTACGTCTCGACCTCGTCGCGGATCATGCCGACGACGGCGTCCTCGGTGATCGCACCCTGCGACTCGACCACCTGGATCATGCGGCCTCGGAGGCGCTTCTTCAGCACGTCCGGCAGCGAGCACGTCTGGAGGTTGGAATCGATGAGCAGCTCGCCGAACTTCCGGCGCATGCCCCTGAGCTCGGCCTCGCCGAACTGCTGGGTCGTGGTCGCGGCGGCGGCGGCCGCCGGCACCGGCGGGGCCTGGCGGTCGGCCGACTCGCCGCCGCCAGCGGCCTCGGCCGCTCGCGCGGTCGCCTCCTGGCTGCGGAGCTCGTCGTAGATCGCCAGCACGCCGTTCTCCGTCGGCGACTCGCCGAGCGCGGCGAGCTTGGCGATCAGGCCCGCGTTGCCGCTGGCCTTGATGGCTTCGATCAGTCTGTTCAGCATGCGAGCGTCCTCCTGGAGCGCGGGATCGAGCGTGTTCGACGCGACGAGCTGCATGAGCCGCCCACCCGCCGCCGGATTCGTGACCCAGTCGACCGAGTCGACCTTCTTGATACGGACCACGTCGTGGTACGGGCCCGCGGGATTCATGACCGCCACCGATTCGGCGAGCACGTCGTGGCTCAAGCCGAAGAGGTCAGGCTTGCCGTTCTCGTAGGCGTCGAGCAGTTCCTGGCGCCACGCCGCCCGCGTCACCACGGCGGTCCCGACGAGGCACAGCGTGCCGGCGCCCTTGGCCTCGGTCGCGCCTGCCGGGTGCACCAGCGCCGGCCGCACGTCCTTCAGGAACCCGACGCACTCGTGGACCGAGCGCCCGAAACGCCGCGGCGTCTCCTGGTGGTCGGTGTACATCCGGGCGCCCTCGTAGAGGGCTGCGGCCTCCTGGAGCGCCTTGCGCCGGTAGTTGCGGCGGTTCGCGCTCATCCCCTCGCGGATGATCACGACGCCCCACAGCTTGCCGCTCGGCTTGCCGCCGGCACTGGCTTCGAAGATCTGGCCGTCCTCGGTAAGCGGGCCGAGCACGCACGACGCCGTGACGTCGACACCAGCGCCGTCGCCGTCCGTGGCTTCCTTCGCCGCCTCGTAGCGCAGGCGCACCGGCGTCGGCTCGCCGAGCGTCGCCTTGTCGTCCTTCCCGATGCTGTAGTCGAGCCGCCACCGGTCGTCGCCCTTGCGGACGATCACGTAGTCGTCGAACGTGACCTCGACCCAGGGGCCGTCATAGTCACAGCCCGGCGTGCTCTTGGCGTACTTTTCCCGCACCGCCCGCCGCACCGCGTCCATGCGCGAGTCGAGGCTGAGGTCGGACGCCTCGAGCAGCCAAGACGCGCCAGACGTGAACGCACCGCCGGTCGGCGCCTCGACGGCCTCGCCTGCCGGCAGGTCGCCTTCGTTCTCGCGGAAGCGGCGGAAGATGGTGTTGGGCATCGGGTACAAACCAAACGGCGCCACAACGTCGATCGGCGACCGGGAGCGGGCGCGGGGTCAGGGCCCTCGCCCGAGCAGGGTGGTCGTCGTGTCCGTTGCGGCGCCGTCGGGAACTCCGCGGGGCGCCCGCGGTGATTACGCGATCGAATCGAACTCTACGGTTGCTTGCCGGGGGCCTCTGCGAACTGCGACATGCTGTGTTCCATCTGCCGCAGGAGGCCGACGTCGGCGATCGGGATCTCGTCCACCTTGAACGTCTGGTGCACGTGCACCATCTGAATCTTCCCGGCCTGGAAGGCGATCGTGATCTGCCCGTAGGCCTTGCTGCGCGTCATCTCGATCAGCTTGATGATGATGCGCAGCATCTACCGCCCCAGGTGGATCCGCGTGCACCCGCACCCGAACCCGTGATCCGGATGGCCGAACCCCTCGACCTCGAGGAGGATGCCGCACGGCTGGTGGCCGGCGACCGGCTGCTCCGGCTTGTGGTCGCACCGCAGGTGCATCTGGAAGCCCCGCGCGTTCAGGAGCTCGACGACCCGGCGGATGCGCTTGACCTCGTCCTTCGTGAACACCACGCGGCGTCGGCCATCGGCATCGCGCGTGACGCCGTCGCTCTGCACCGCATCGGCGACGGCCGCCGGCACCACAAGGCCGCTGGGCCGTTCGACGAGATCCTGGCCACTCATGCGTTGTCCGCCTCTGACTGGAGGATGCGCCGCAGTTGCACGCGAGCCCGGTGCAACCGCGACTTGCGCGCGGTGTTACTACAGGTTGAGACAGCGGCGCCCGACAAAAGGTTTCGGACTTCCATCTGCTCGAGCGGCCGGAGGCGCGCCACCGCGCGGTGCAACCGATCGCGGCGTTGGTTGTTCGCCACGAGGTCGTCGGGATCGAAGACGACGTCGACGTGGGTGCGGGCGAGGCGCTCGCGCGTGCGGTCGATCTTCTTCTCGCGGCGGAAGTAGGAGTGCGCCGTGTTCCGCACGACCGAGAACAGGTAGGTCTGCACGCTGGCCGAGTGCAGCGCTGGCAGACCGCCGCGTGACAGCAGGTTGATCGCGACGTCCTGGGCGATGTCCTGCGCCTCCTGCTCCCGGCCGAATGTGAAGCGCCGGGCCACGGCCTCGATGAAGCGGCCGTGCTCGGCGAGTACCTCAGCCGCGGAGGGCGAGGTCGCGTCGTCAGGTCGTTCGTCCTGGCTCATGGTCCGGCGTCTCCCCTTCTGTGGTCCGCCGCCTAGGCCTTCGCCGAGCGCGCCCGGGCGGCCTGCGCCCGGCGGTTCGCCTCAGCCTTGAGGTTCAGCGGGTTGTTGCCGACGTGCGAGCGGCTGCGCACGATGCCGTCGCGGGCCTCCGCCGGCAGCGCCGTGTCGTCCGGCAGCGGCAGGAGCAGTACGTTGCCCTCGCGGTCACTCACGACCAGCCCGAACACGTCGCGGAGGACGCGTTCGGTCGCCTCGTCCATCGGGTGGGCCAGCTTGCGGCCGCCGTGGGTCACGATCACGACGCGCTCCGCCTCGCCCGCCCGCGGATTGCCCGGGTAGTACCGCCAGCCCGCCAGCTCGCCCGCCTCCGCGTCCGGGTTGATGCCGTAGAGCTCGCAGGCCTCGGCCAGCAGCAGCGCGCCGGGCTGGTGCCGCAAGTCCGCCGGCAGCGTCTCGAGGAAGTCCTCGTCCGTCGGGATGCCCGGCGCCCCCGCGGTCGGCTGGTCCTGCTCGTCCGTCGGCCCGCCGGTCTGCGGCGTGTCCGGCGCCTTCGGAGCCCCATGCGTGGGATCGCCTTCCGTTCCGCCGCCGTTGGCGCCCTTGGCGCCCTTTGCCTTCTTCGGATCCATCGTCCGCTCCCTTCCCCGTGTCGGGTGTGTGGTGGTTGCTACGCCTCGTCGTCGCGCGGGTCGACCGGTTCGCGTCCAGACATGAACCGGTGCTCCCCTCGGCCGGCCATCTCTTCGGCGGCCATCCGTTCGGCCGTCGATCGCGCCACGCCTGTCGCCTCGAGCGCCTCGACGCGGTCGCTCCAGGCGGTCTGGTCGGCCACGGTCCAGTCGGACCACGTGGCCAGGATGTCGGGGTCGGTTGGTGTCGTCACTTGTCGCCCCTCTTCGGTCCCCGCCAGCCCAGGTCCGCGAACATGCGATCCATGGCCCGGCCGATGGGTTCAAAGTCCGCGTCAGTCCACTGCTGCGGGTAGATGGCCGAGGACCGGACGCGGTTCAGGTCGGCCAACAGCAGCGCGTTCCCCGATCGGGTCGCGATGTACTGCGCATACGACCGCGCCCACAGCTCGTGCCGCGAGGTCAGGTAGCGCACGAAGAAGGGGTCCGCATCTTCGATCAGGAAGATCTGGCGGAACGCCTGAGAGCCGTGAACGGCCTCGATCCAGTCGTTGAAGGCCGGGTTCCCGTTGCGCGTCCCGAAGAACTGCGCGTCCTCGTCGCGCAGGATATCCATCCGCACGTTGGCCGGCCGGCGCGTCGGGTCGCCGAGGGCCTGCTCGTCGAGCCAGTGCCCCACCTCGTGCACCAAGGTCAGCCGGGGCGTGCGACGCATCCCCGCCGCGGTCATCGCGAGCCGCGGCGGATACCCGATCCCTTGCGGAACGTAGTACGCGTTGGTCGTCGCCGGTGCTTCACGGTCCAGGTAGAGCGGGATCTGCGCGAGCGGCCCGTCGCCGTGCACGCCGTCGATCTCGTCGAGCACCTCTCGGAGCATCGCCCGGTGCGCCGCGCTGTCGATGCGCAGGTCGACCGCCGGCCCAATCGGAGTACCAAGCGGCCCGACGACCTCCGGCTCGACCCGCGTCACCCGCGGCGTCGGCAACGTGGGCGCCCGCGGCGTCGCCTTCGCACCGGACGGCGCGGGTGTCGGCGTCGGCGCGGGGAACGGCACAGGCGTGGGGAGCTTCAGCCCCTGCACCGCGATCGATACCCGTTGCTTGGCGTAGGCGGCGAACTCCGCGATCGAGAAGTCCACGAACGCGTGACACCGGCACAGGATCGTTTCCCGCGCCGCTGGCCGGCCGGCTGGCTGTGCCAGCGGATCGACCGGATACCGCAGGGTCACTGCCGGTCCCTTGGTGGGCTTCAGCGTGAAGCGGTCCCCCACCGGAATCCCGATCCCCCGCGCGTACGCGAGCGCGGCGGCACGGTGCGAGTCGCGAGTCCTGGCGTCGTTGGTCGCCTTCCAGCCCTTCCGCAGGAACGGGAAGTCGGCCGCCAGCGCCAGCAGCCGGTCGAACGTCGCCCCGTTGAAAGTGCGCCCGAGCTCGGTGCGGATGATGCGCTCCGCGCTGTACTGCGCGTTGGCAATCCCCTTGTCCGCGAGGGTGTCGCGGAGGCTCAGGATCGCCGCCATCTTGCTGTCGCCGGCCAGGGCGACACCCCGCAGTTTCGTGACCACGTCGGTCCGGAACTGCTGCATGGCAGGCGTGAGCAGGTCCGCGAGCTGGTCGAACGTGACCTGGACGAGCGACCGATCGAGCCCGCCGAGGCGCCGTTGTAGCAGGTGGGCCGCGGCGATGGTGTCGTCGACGTGCGTCTGTCCGAGGTCGAACGCGCGGCCGACGGCGTCGCCCCCGATCGCCTGCAGGTCGGCCTGCGCATCGGCGATCAGGCGGTCGGTGTCGTCGACCAACTGGCGCAGGGATGCGGCGCGGAAGTCCGTGACCGCGCCGTCGAGCAGCCGCGCCGACAGGCTATCGCGCAGCCGGTTCAGCCGTCGCAGGTACTGCTCGACCGTCTGGCGTTCGACGTCATGGTACGAGCCGACGACCTGCCGACCCGCACCGGCGGCGCGCTGCGCCCGGCCGGCCGGGGTCGACGGGTCCGACGCCTCGAGGTAGGCGGCGAGGGCCATGCTACGCGGCCGGTTCCTCGGCGCCGTCCTGCGGGATGGCCGGGTTGCGCTTCTGGCCGCGAACGGCGTTCGCCATGAGGATGGCCTGCCGGGCGTCGGCGTTGGCCTGGCGCTCCGTCTCGTCCTCGTCGGCCTGCTCTTCGATTTCCTTCGGGTCGAGCTCGATCCCGAGCTGCGAGATCAGCGCCGCCGTCACGGAGATCGCGGCCTTGCGGCTCATCGTCCGGTTGGCCATGGCGGTATCCATCGCCGACACGACGCCGCTGATCACGGTGCCGACGCGGGCGATGTCCTTCCCGTGGATCTCGGGCATCCCGATCCGGTAGGCGGGATCGACGCCCTTGAAGAGCGCGGGGTTCGCCGCCATCGCGCCCTCGATGCTGTAGCGGACCAGCATGTCGATCACGCCCGCGAACTCCCGCTGGCGCGCGGCGGGTGTCTTCAGCATGACGTCGTTCTGGCCCTCGATCGTGGCGCGGTTGCTGTCGATGTCGCCCAGGTAGGACGTCGGGTAGCCCATCGACCCGGCGATGTGGACGCGCAGCACGCGGGCGACCTCGCTGCGCTCGTGCGCGTTGAGGGTCGGCGAGCGGGACTCGAGTTCTTCGTTCTCGTTGTGCGCGAAGATCGAGCCCGGCTTGGGGGTCGGAAACTCCGCCAGCCGCTCCTTCACCTGCTGCGGGGTGGCGCCCTTGATCGTGAGGTCCCACACGAAGTTGTTGAGCAAGGTCACGCGCTCGACCTCGGCGAAGAGGTACTGGTCGTAGAGGTCCAGCCAATCCGCCAGCGGCAGCAGGAGCGAGCGGCC
>JBFWUM010000099.1:0-7301 GCA_050247255.1 Vicinamibacterales bacterium
CCCTGGGCGACGTAGAAGTGCACGGTCTCGTGCGGCTTGGCGTCGCGGGTGCCGTCGGCGTCGAAGTCGTTGAAGAAGCCACGGGCAATGCTGGCGCCCGCGGACTTGATCCGGCCCATGCCCGTCTCGTCTTCACGGCGCGGCACGACGAAGAGGAACTTCGTGAAGGCGAGGTTCACCCCGAGGTGATTGCCGCTGGGCGTGTAGCCGGTGCCGTTCGCCATCCGAGGGTCTATCGGATGCAAATAGGGATGAGCTTTAGGCGGTCCACCTGAAGGCGGACACTACGACCCCCATCCGTAGCGTCCACCTTTAGGTGGACCCCAACGCATAGCGTCTGATGGCGTCGGCAAGGCCTCCTCGATCCTGGTGTCCGGTGACGGCCCACCCCCGCGACCTGAGGCCGTCGACGGCGTTTTCCATGACGACCGGCAGCCCCGCGAACTCGAGCATTTCGAGGTCGTTGTAGTTGTCACCGACCGCCATCACCTGGTCGCTCGACACCCCGAGCTGCGCCGCTCGCCACGCCAGGGCCCGCCCCTTCGTGGCCAGGGGCGACGTGATGTCGATCAGCGAGAAATCGCGCGCTTCGTACTCGGTCAGGGAGACGGCAAACCGGCCGGTCCGCCCGCGCAGGGTCTCGGCCAGGGCCCGCATCGACTCGACGCCGCCGTTGAACATCACCTGGATGGGATCCTCGGTGAGCGCCTCCTCGAGCGGCACCGCCTGGGCAATGAGCGAGCGATTGCGCGCCCAGTAGCCCTTCCGTCCCGGGTGGTCCCAGTCCATCGTCTCGAACATCACCTGCCGATCGGCGTCACGGTCGAAGATCAGTGCCGCGGCGTGCCGGAACGGGCGCGTGGCGTCGAGCACCCCGCGGGCCACGTCACGGTCCAGAAGCCGGCGCGCCAGGGTCGAGCCATCCATCCCGCGCTCCACCGCCCCGTTGCTGACGATGAGGGAGAGGCTGGCAGGCAGCGGATCGGCGATCGGACGGGCAAACGGGTAGCTGCGGCCGGTCACCAGGGCGACGTGGATGCCCGCGGCGACTGCCTCGTGGATGGCGGCGGTGTTCGCCGGCGGAAGTTCCCCGCGGCTGTCGAGCAGCGTGCCGTCGATGTCGATGCCGATGAGCCGAATCATGTGAAGTACTATAGGAAGGTTATGAAACTGGACCAGTTCGCGGGAGTGAACGCGGGGTACGTATTAGAGCTGTACGACCGGTATTTGCAGGATCCCGACTCGGTTGACGCAGCGACCCGCGAAGCTTTCCAGAGCTGGACCCCGACCGCCGCCGCGCCATTGCCCGTCCAGAGTACGGCATCGGCGTCAGCACCGATCAGGGCTCGGGCCGTCGTCGGCGCCGTGAACCTGGCCGAATCGATTCGTCGCTACGGGCACCTTGCCGCGAACATCGACCCGCTCGGTTCGACGCCTCCCGGCGACCCGTCGCTCCATCCGGACGCCCACGGCATCAGCGACGATGACCTGAAGGCGCTGCCAGCGGATCTGATTGGCGGTCCAGCGGCCGAGCGATCGGCGAACGCCTATGAGGCGATCGAGACACTGCGCCGGGTCTACTGCTCCACCACCGGCTTCGACCTCGCCCATGTTTTCGTGCCCGAGGAGCGCGCCTGGCTGCGCCATGCCGCCGAATCGGGACGCTTCCTCCCGCCGGTGGATCAGCAGAGCGCCGAAGCGCTGCTCGATCGCATCACGCAGGTCGACGTGTTCGAACGCTTCCTGCACCGGACGTTCCCGGGCAAGACGCGCTTCTCGATCGAGGGGCTCGACATCATGGTGCCGATCCTCGACGAGATCATCTGCGGCGCCGCCGACCAGGGCGTGCGCCACACGCTGCTCGGGATGGCCCACCGCGGCCGCCTCAACGTGCTCGCGCACGTGCTGCAGAAGCCGTACTCGCAGATTCTCGCCGAGTTCAAGGACCCGGTGCAGACGCGCAGCTGGCGCATCGACCTCGGCTGGATGGGCGACGTGAAGTATCACGCCGGCGCCCGCACCTCGGCGCCGCGCGGCCAGATGTACATCTCGATGGCGCCCAACCCGAGCCACCTCGAAGCGGTGAACCCGGTCGTCGTCGGCATGGCCCGCGCCGCCGGAACGCGCGCCGAGCTGCCAGGCGCGCCGCGCTTCGACGGCACGACGACGCTGCCGATCCTGATTCACGGTGACGCGGCGTTCCCGGGCCAGGGGATCGTCGCCGAGACGCTGAACCTGTCGCGGCTGAGCGGCTACGATACCGGCGGCACCATTCACATCATCGCCAACAACCAGCTCGGGTTCACGGCCACCTCGAACGAGTCGTACAGCACCAGCTACGCCAGCGGCCTCGCCCGCGGCTTCAAGATTCCGATCGTCCACGTCAACGCCGACGACCCGGTGGCCTGCCTCGAGGCGGCGCGCCTGGCGTGGGAGTACCGCGCGCGGTTCGGCCGCGACTTCCTGATCGATCTGATCGGCTACCGCCGGCACGGCCATAACGAGGGCGACGAGCCGGCGTTCACGCAGCCGATTCTCTACAAGAGCATCAGCGCCCACGCGACGGTGCGGGATATCTTTGCCCGCTCGCTGGTCGAGAAGGGCACCATTCCCGCCGGCCGCCCGGAGGAGCTGGTCAAGAAGCATTTCAGCGTCCTCGAGCAGGCGCTCGAAACGCTGAAGCCCGAAGAGGACTTCGTGGCGCCGATGCCAGACCCGGTGCCCGCCGGCGCGGCCAGCCAGGCGCAGACCGGCGTGCCGGTCGATCGCCTCCGCGAGATCAACGATTCGCTGCTCACGGTGCCCGACGGGTTCACCTTCCATAAGAAGCTCGAGCGCGGTCGCGAGAAGCGGCGCGGCATCTTCGCCAGCGCAACCGAACGCACCATCGACTGGGCGGCGGCCGAGGAACTCGCGTTTGCGACCATCCTCGCCGACGGCGTGCCGATCCGGTTCACCGGCGAGGACGTCGAGCGCGGCACCTTCAGCCACCGCCACGCGGTGTTCCACGACGCGAACTCCGGCAAGCAGTTCATCCCGCTCCAGGAGTTCCGGCAGTCGAACGCGTCGTTCGAGATCCACAACAGCCCGCTCACCGAGAACGGGACCATCGGCTTCGAGTTCGGCTACAACGTGCAGGAGCCTGGCCGGCTGGTGATCTGGGAGGCGCAGTACGGCGACTTCCTCAACGGCGCCCAGGTCATGCTCGACCAGTTCGTCACCTCCGGCCGCGCCAAGTGGGGGCTGCGCCCGTCGCTCGTGTTCCTGCTGCCGCACGGCTACGAAGGCCAGGGGCCGGAGCATTCGAGCGCGCGCCCGGAGCGCATTCTCGAGGCGGCCGCCGACATCAACCTGCGGCTCGCCAACTGCACGACGGCGGCGCAGTACTTCCACCTGCTGCGACGCCAGGGGCTGCTGGTCACCAAGGACCCGCTGCCGCTGTACGTGCTGACACCGAAGAGCCTGCTGCGCCATCCCGCCGTCGCCTCGACGCCGCTCGAGCTCGAGGAAGGGCGCTTCATGCCGGTGATCGATGACGCCGAGGCGCGCCAGCAGGCGAAGGGCGTGAAGCGCCTGGTGCTCTGCAGCGGCAAGGTCTACGTCGACCTCGTGTCGTCGGAGCGCCGCGCGGCCGCGCGCGAGGTCGCCATCGTGCGCGTGGAACAGCTGTATCCGTTCCCGGATGCGGCGATCAGCGAGATCGTCAAGAGCTACCCGTCGCTGCGGGATGTCGTCTGGCTGCAGGAAGAGCCCGAGAACATGGGCGCGTGGCAGTTTGCGCGGCCGCTGCTGCAGGAGAGCCTCGGCGAGCGCCTGCCGCTTCGCTACGTCGGCCGCGCCCGCGCGTCGAGCCCGTCGGAAGGGTCGGCGGCGTGGCATCAACTCAACCAGAAAGCGATCGTGGAGCAGGCGTTCGATCTCGACAGCCACACGCCCGAACACGCGATGGTGCTTTCCAAGCAGATCACGTCCGCCTAAAAGGCGGACACTACGAGAAACTCATGTCGAACATCGTCGTTCCGCAGCTTGGTGAATCCGTCGTCGAGGCGCGCGTGGCGCGCTGGCTCAAGAAGGAAGGGGACCGCGTCGAGGTCGGCGAGCCGGTCGTCGAGCTCGAGACCGAGAAGATCGACCTCGAGGTCGGCGCCGAGCACGGCGGCGTCCTGGCCAGCATCAAGCGGCAGGAAGGCGAGGACGTGAAGGTCGGCGAGCTGCTCGCCGTCGTCGACGAGAACGGCGCCGCTGCGCCGGCGCCGAAGGCCGAAACGGCCACGCCGGCCCCGGCCGCTGAACCGGCCGCTGCAGCTGCCCCGGTGCCGCCGACCACGGCGGCGGTGGGCGCTGACGATCCGAAGGCCACGCCGACTGCCCGGCGGATGGCCAAGGACCACGACGTCAACATCAGCGCGCTCCAGGGCTCCGGCGCGGCCGGACGGGTGATGAAGCAGGACGTGCAGAAGGCGATCGCGCCGCCAGCCGCCGCGAAGCCCGCCCCGAAGCCCGCCCCGACGCCCGCGGCCCCCGCGCCGCGTCCTACGGGCGATCGCACCGAGGAGCGCGTCCGCATGTCGAAGCGGCGGCAGACCATCGCCCGGCGCCTGGTCGAGGCCCAGCGCACGGCGGCGATGCTGACGACGTTCAACGAGATCGACATGTCGGCGGTGATGGCGCTGCGCGCGCGCCGCAAGGAAGCGTTCCAGAAGCAGTTCGGCGTCGGCCTCGGCTTCTCCTCGTTCTTCGTCAAGGCAAGCGTGGCGGCGCTTCGCGCCTTCCCGCCGCTCAATGCCGAGATCCAGGGCGACGAGATCGTCCTCAAGCACTACTACGACATCGGCATTGCCGTCGGCGCCGAGGGCGGCCTGGTCGTGCCGGTGATCCGCGATGCCGACCGGCTGTCGTTTGCCGGCATCGAGCTGGCGGTGCGTGACTTCGCCAAGCGTGCCGGCGACGGCAACCTGACGCTCGAGGACCTGACCGGCGGCACCTTCACCATCACCAACGGCGGCGTCTTCGGCTCGCTCATGAGCACGCCGATCCTCAATCCGCCGCAGGTCGCGATCCTTGGGCTGCACAAGATCCAGGAACGGCCGGTCGCGGTGAACGGCCAGCTGGTCGTGAAGCCGATGATGTATGTTGCCGTCTCCTACGACCATCGCATTGTCGATGGCCGCGAGGCGGTGCAGTTCCTGGTGAAGATCAAGGAGTTCATCGAGGATCCCGGACAGCTCCTCGTGGAAGGATGATGCGCATGCGCTTCTCCGCGTCGCTCGTGATTCTCCTCGCCGGCCTCATGCTGGCCGTGCCGGCTGCCCAGGATCGCCAGGTGCCGCCAGTGCCCGAAGACCTCACGGAGCCGCCGGCCGACGCGCAGAAGTCCCCGACCGGGCTCATCTCGAAGATGCTGTCGCCCGGTAACGCCACCGAGACGGTCGAGCCGACCGACATCATCACCGTCCACTACACCGGCTGGAGCGCGCAGGGGCGGATGTTCGACAGCTCGATCTCGCGCGGCACGCCGGGAACGTTTCCGATCGAGCGGGTGCTCCCCGGGTGGCGCGAGTGCGTGCTGCTGATGACGCCGGGTGAACGGCGGCGCTGCTGGGTACCGCAGGAGCTCGCCTACCGCGGCGCGACCGGGCGGCCGACCGGCACGGTGGTGTTCGACATCGAGCTGATTGAGACGCGCCGATCGCCCAGCATTGCTCCGCCCGACGTCGCCGGTCCCCCGCCGGCCGCCAGGCGGACGGCCACCGGCCTCGCCTACACGGTGCTGCGTCCCGGCACCGGCACGCGCAACCCGCAGCCGTGGAGCCGGGTCACCGCGCACTACACCGGCTGGACGACGGACGGGAAGATGTTCGACACCTCGCTCACGCGCGGCATGCCGCTGACGGTGAACCTCGAAACCGACGTGATCAGCGGCTGGACCGAAGGGCTGCAGCTGATGGTCGAGGGCGAGCGGACGCGCTTCTGGATCCCCGAGAACCTCGCCTACAAGGGGCAGGCGGGCTCGCCGCGCGGCATGCTCGTCTTCGACATCGAGCTGATCCGCATCGACAACTAGCAGCTGCCGGCGATCGTCTTCACGGTCGCCACCGTAATCTTCGGCAGCGGTCCTTCGAGGCCGGTCGAGCCCGGCGCGGGCGCAGGCTCGGGTTCCACCTTCTCGTCAGGAACCGCGGTCACCGACACCTTCTGGCCGGCGAACGCGGCCAGATCAAGCCCTTCCCTCGCGCTCACCTCGTACACAACCGGCTTTCCGGATGTGCCGACGGCCGTCCAGGCGTCCGCTTTGGGCGAACCCTGCTCGACGTTCTTCAAACGGAATCCCGGCAGGCTCGCCGAGGCTTCGAGACACCCGATCAGGGTGATGGTCCTGTGCGCGTCCCGGGCGGGGTCAGGCGCCGGCCGATCCTGGCCGTGGACCGCCGTCACGAGCACCGAAGCAAGAATGGCCGCGGTCGAAGCGGCTGCAAACAGTCGCATGGCAACCTCCAGCTTCATGGAGGTGCATCCCGACTGCCAACCGCATCACTCCTCGGCCATATAGGGATACGAATGATCGGCCGGCGGCGAGAAGGTTTCCTTGATCGAACGCGCGCTGACCCAGCGGAGGAGGTTCATCTTCGCGCCCGCTTTGTCGTTGGTGCCTGAGCCACGAGCTCCCCCGAACGGCTGCTGGCCGACAACGGCACCAGTCGGCTTGTCGTTGACGTAGAAGTTTCCCGCCGCATGGCGCAGTGCGGTCCGCGCCTCGAGAATGGCCCCTCGATCGCGCGCGAACACCGACCCGGTCAACGCGTACGGCGACGTCGTGTCGACCGTCCGCAGCGTCTCCGCCCACCGGGCATCGTCATAGGCATACGCGGTGATGACAGGGCCGAAGATCTCCTCGCACATCAGGCGGTAGCCGGGATCCGTGGTTTCGATCAACGTCGGCTCGACGAAGTAGCCGGTCTCGCCCCTCGTCCCGCCGCCCTGGATCACGCGCGCATTCTGCTTCGCGTCCGCCAGGTAACCGCTGATGCGCTCGAATGCCCTGGCGTCGATCACCGCGCCCATGAAGGTGCGGAAGTCGCGCACGTCGCCGACGCGCAGCGCACCCATCATGGCCACCACCCGATCCCGCACGTCCGGCCACAGCGATTTCGGCACGTAGATCCGGCTCGCCGCCGAACACTTCTGCCCCTGGTACTCGAACCCGCCGCGGACGATGGCGACAGCCAGCGCCTGCACGTCTGCCGATGGATGCGCGACGATGAAGTCCTTGCCGCCGGTTTCGCCGACGATGCGCGGGTAGC
>JBFWUM010000100.1:0-6691 GCA_050247255.1 Vicinamibacterales bacterium
GACAGACCTCGCCCTCGGCGACAACTGGCGGCTGCGTCACAACACACGCTACGACCGCGTGGACGGCCGCTTGAGCACGATGTACGCCGCCTGGTGGGATGGCTTCGTCGATGCAGCGGGCGCGTCTGACCCGAACGGCCAATACCTGAACCGCTGGTGGTACGGCAGCAATGACTCCGGGCGCTTCACCGCCACTGAAGTGCTGGCAGAGGGCCGGGTGGAGACCGCCGGCATCACTCACACGTTGCTCGTGGGCGTCGACAACATGACGAACAGGCAATCGATCGACTCTCCTTCCGAAGTCCTGGCAACCCCGCTGAACGTGTACACGCCCGTCTACGGCACCTTTCGCGAGCCGGCCATGAGCGACGGCACGCCTGACGTGAACGATGTCGCCAGGTTTGGACTCACCGTGCAGGACCAGCTGACGCTGGCCGAGCGGCTGCACGTGCGTCTCGGGCTCCGGCGCGACCGCGTCAGCAATGCTGTGGTGGGGGGTGGCAAGGAGCTCGACTGGGTGACGACCGGCAACGTGGGCGTGGTATACGAGGTGGTCAATGGATTCGCACCATACTTGAGCTACGCACAGTCGTTCACCCCTGTGTCCGGCACGACCTTCTCGGGCGACCTGTTCAAGCCGAGGCTCGGCGAGCAGATCGAGGCAGGTTTCAAATGGGAGGCGCAAACGGCGCCCGCTCAGTTCAGTGCGGCCTACTACACGCTGACCGAGAACAATCGGCTGACGGCCGACCCGGTCAACGTCGGCTACAGCGTACAGCTCGGCCAGGCCGACATCCAGGGTGTCGAGCTCGAGGCACGCAGCGAAGACGGCCCTTGGACCACCCTCGGCAGTTACACGTGGACGCACGCACGCGCGTCGGCAGATGCGTGGGGAAGCGCCCTTAACGCCGACCAGCAGCTCGAGGGAATCCCGGAGCACCAGGCCTCCGTGTGGACGACTCACGACTTCACGGGGTACGGACTCCCTGGCGTGACCCTCGGCGGCGGCGTCCGCTACGTCGGCCGCGTCGGTGATGGCACCGGCAACGTCTTCGTGCCGCCGGTCACGCTATTCGACGCGATGGGCGCCTACACCATGGGGCAGTGGCGCTTCGCGGTGAACGTCAACAACCTCACCGACAAGCCATACATCGCGACCTGTTTGGCGCGTGGCGACTGCTGGTTCGGGCAACGACGCACGCTGTCCGTGACAGCCGGCTTCACCTACTGATTTGATTGAAGACCGGTTGGTGTTTGCTTGATCACGCGGGCTGCGCCGGATGGCGGTGGATGAAGACCGCCTCTGGTACAGCGCCGACGTGCGGCACGGAATAGTCGGAGAGGGAGGAAATTCCTCCCTCTCCACGCGAACCCCCAAATCGCCCCCAGATTGAGACGAAACTCAGAGTGGCGTCGAGGAACTCGTGTGAATGGAATGAGTTAGAAATTGGCGGAGAGGGAGGGATTCGAACCCCCGTGCCGGTTACCCGACAAGACGCTTTCGAGGCGCCCCCGTTACGACCACTTCGGTACCTCTCCGCTCAGAGGGTGAGTCGCAAACACTCCATTATACCCTGCCCGGGTAGAGCTGCAGACCCTTGAGGTCTGCGAAGTCGGCCGGATTCAAGGTCCAGAGCTCGGCCTCCTGTGTAACCGCGCAGGCGGCGATTGCCAGGTCGATCTCGCGCCCCCGTGCCCGCGCCGCCTTTCGGTAGTACTCGGCCGCAACCCGCGCCTCGACCTCGCCAAACGCGGTGACCGCGTCGGGCGGCAACAGCGCCCGCGCCAGTGCCAGTTCTTCGGGCGTTCTCGGCCCGCGCTGCCACTCGTACAGCACCAGCGTCGACACCCCGATGCGCAGCCCGTCTCCGATGATTTGCCGCAGCACTGGCATCGATCGGCGCGGCCCGGTCACGGCATCGATCAGTGCTGAGGTGTCGAGGTGAATCACCGGCTGCGGCGGCCGCCGTCACGCCGGGCCCGCCGAATGCCGGCGAGCTCACGGTCGACCGCGGCGGCCGACCGTGACGGCTTGGAGGTCAGGAACGTGTCAATCGCCCGCAGCATGCCGCGGCGCTCGTCCTCGCTCAGTCGCCCGGCGCGCGCCGCGTAGTCACGGATGGCCTCCCGGACGATAGCGCTCTGCGGCCGGTCAACCCGCTTCGCAGTCTTCTGCAGCGTGGCCACCGTCTCGTCGTCCAAGGTGAACGTGACCTTCACCATATGATGGCCATGTTACCATACTAGGTATGGTAGTCGGGCTTAGGGCGGGCCGGGCCGCCGCAACCCCCACCAGAACAGCGGCGAGAAGATCGCCAGCTCGCTAACCGCCACGAAGAGGCCGTACGGCGAGAGATATCCCAGGCCGATCGGTGACACCGGGATCGGCGTCCAGGGGGCGAAGTAGCGGGTCAGGTCGATCGGCCAGAACAGCGCGCAGCCGAGGCCGCCGTTGGTGAAGATGTCGAGCAGCGGATGGCTGGCCAGGACCAGCGCCGCCGTCAGCCCGGTGCGCAGCGCCGGGCGACGGAACAACGGCGCCAGCGCGCCAATCGCCGCCCCCAGCAGCAGCGCGAAAGCGAACGAGTGGGAAGCGCCGCGATGCCCCCACTCGTCCCCATAGCGAATCCCGAAGCCGAAGCCGATGACGTCGGCGTCCGGCAGGAAGGACAGCGCGCTCCAGAACACCGCCGCTCCTGCCGACGCGCGCACCGCGGTCGTCGCCGGCGGCGCGTGGCGTGCGGCAACGAGGCCGACGGCAAGGTGTCCGAGACTGGCCATCAGAAACGCGCCATTGTATCGTCACCGCCGTGGACGTCCTCTCCGCCGCCGTGACCCTCTTCCTGGTGATGGATCCGCTGGGCAATGTGCCGCTGTTCCTCTCCATCCTCAAGCGTGTCCCGGCCGAGCGCCGCCGCCGCGTGCTGCTTCGTGAGCTCGTCATCGCCTACATCGTCCTCGTCGTCTTCCTGGTGAGCGGCGATGCCCTGCTGCGATTTCTCGGCCTGCAGCAGGAGGCGGTCGCGATTTCCGGCGGCATCGTGTTGTTCCTGATCGCGCTGCGGATGATCTTTCCGGAGCGCGGGCCGGTCGCCGAGAACCCACTCGAAGGGGAGCCGTTCGTCGTGCCGCTCGCCATTCCGCTCGTCGCCGGGCCGTCGGCGCTGGCGACCCTGCTATTGCTGCACAGCACCGTCCCTTCGTCCACGGTCACGCTGCTACTGGTCGTCACCGCCACGTGGGCGGTGAGCAGCATCATCCTGCTGTCGTCGACGGTGCTCTATCGCCTGCTCGGCGAACGCGGGCTGATGGCGATGGAGCGGCTGATGGGGATGCTGCTCGTCATGGTCGCCGTGCAGATGCTGATGAACGGCTTCGCATCCTACCTGCGCACTACTGCTGGGTGATGCGGTAGCCGCGGGCCTGCAGCAGGGCAAGCAGACCGTCGGGTCCCACCAGGTGCGCTGCGCCGACGACAACGAAGCACGGGCGCGGCTGTGCGAAACACGCTTCGATCTTCGGCATCCAGGCGCGGTTGCGGTTGACGATGAGCGACTGGTAGGCACCGGGGAGCTGGCGCAACCCGCCTAGCATCTGCCGCTCGATGGTTGCCGTGTCGCCGGCGCGCCAGGCCGCGACGATCGCCTGCAATTCGCCCGGGCCGGCGTCGAGGTCATCGAGCGTGCTGCGCAGCATTTGTTCCTGCACGGGCGGTGGCATGCGGTCGAAGATGTCGAGTTGCGATTCGGCCGTCTCCAGGCCGACGACCGCCTTGCCCGATGACTTCGCCTGGTCGAAAAAGTGCTGATCGAGGCCAATCGCCGTGTCGAGTCCGGCGGTCTGGACCTGTAACGCCGTCAGCATCAACGCGACCACCCACGGCTCCATCGGCTGCAGCAGCTCGCTCATGCCCGGCACGGCCGCGAGGCGACGCCGCACGAGCGCGGCAGTCTCCGGCGACACCGACTGCTCGAACGTGCGCCCGTCGCTGTACATCCCCTTGGCCATCAACAGCGGCAGCGCGGTGAGCGTACCCGCCTCTGACAGGTCGATCTCCTCGACGAGGGTGCCCGAGGCATCGAAAGCGCGCTGAAAAGCGGCCGGTAGCGGATACGCGCTTTGCGGGAGCGCGTGCACCGACCCGGCGAGATGCAGCACGCGGCCGTTGGCCTCGACCCGCCAGAGGAAGTTGCGCGCCTGGGCGCTGGTGAGCGTGGATGCCGCGCAGAGCAGCGCGACGACAAGGGCGGGGATCCGGGCACGGCGAAAGGCCATGCCCGGATTATCGGACGGTTAGTCGCCGAGCCCTATCGGTTCGCCCGACACCACCAGCTCGACGCGGCGGTTCTGCTGCCGGCCGGCCGCGGTGCCGTTGGTCGCCACCGGCCGGCTTTCACCGAAACCGGCCGTGGCAATCACGTCCCGGGCGATCCCCTGGTCAACCAGGTAGCTGTGCACCGACTGCGCGCGCCGCTCCGACAGCCGCTGGTTGTACTCGTCCGAACCGACAGCATCGGTGTGACCCTCGACCGACAGCTCCAGACCCGGGTGCGCGAGGACGATGCCGGCGATCTTCGCCAGCTTCTCGCGCGCGCCTGGCTTGAGGGTGGCCTTGTCGAAGTCGAACAGGACGTCGGACAGGTTGACGATGAGGCCACGCGCGGTCTCGCGCGTTTCGAGAATGACATTCAGCTGCTGCAGCAGCCGCTGGCGCAGTTCGGCCTTCTCACGTTCCGCCTGCGCGGCCGCGGCCCGCGCCTGTTGTGCCTGCGACTCCGCGCTCAGGCGGGCCGCATCGGCCGCCGCCCGCGCGGCGTCTGCGGCCTGGCGTTCACGCTCCGCAGCCAGACGGGCCGCTTCGGCCTCGGCCTTGGCACGCTCGGCCGCGAGCCGCTCGGCCTCGATCGCCTGCCGCCGCAGCGCCTCCTGGCGGGCACGCTCCGCCTCGGCCTGCGCGCGCGCCGCTTCGGCCGCCGCCCGTGCGTTGGCTTCGGCCTCGCGCTGCGCCGCCAGTTCACGCTCACGCTCCCGCGCCGCCGCCTCCTGCCGTTGCAGCGAGATCAGCCGCGCGTCTTCCGCCGTCTGCACCGCCTCGCGCGCCGGCTGCTGCACCTCCTTGCCACGCCGCCCGCGCCCGCGCGCGGCTTCCGCCTCGCCGAGCAGCGTTGTGGCCCTGGCGAAGGTGTCGGCGGCGAAACGATCCGCCCCTGCGAGACGCGCAATCTCGACCGCATTACGCGCTTCCGCCAGGTCCAACGGCGCGCCGGGCTCCAGGGGCTTCACGTCCAGGTCCGCCGGCTGGTGGCCCACCAGGTAGGTGCCGCGCTGCAGCAGTTCGTACTTCGCGTCGACCACCTCGAAGCGTCCCTGCGTGCCGTCCTTGAGCGAGAGGAAGCGCTCGGGCCTGATGACGTTTTCCATCACCACCACGTCGCTCGGCTGCGACACGGCGAAGTACGGCTCCGCGGTGAGCACCAGCGCGAACGCCTGCAGTTCCGTCGTCACCTCGATGTTGGCGTCGTCATCGTCGAACTGCACCTCGCCGAGGTTCGTGGCGCGTCCTTCGGGTGTGATCGCCCAGAGCACGTAGGTCAGGTACTCGCGGCCGAATGACGAGGGCGGCTCCAGGTTGTCGAAGTGGGCGTCGACGGTCATGTAGCCGTCCTTGCCCTCGATGGTCGCGTGGCCGTCCCCGTCGGGCATCAGCTGCGTGCCGCGGAAGTCGACCTGCGTCTCACCGCTGCGCGGCCGATAGTTGACTGACGAAATCGTCCGTCCGACCACGGTCACGCGGAACACCGCTTGGCCGGATGGTGCGGGCGTGGTCGTCTGTGACAGAGCCGGAGCGGCGAGGAGCCCGCTCCCGACGAGCAGGGCCGCCGCCAATCGCATACCCATGGCAAAACCTCCAGGGTTGCTGCTTTCAAAGCGGCCGCCAGCCGGCCGCCGCAACTCAGGCGTAGGCGAAATTCGGTCGCCGCGGTATGATCCGTGCAACGTGTTCGCCGTTTACGTCGTCCGCATCGCTGCCGCCAAGTCGGCCGTCGTCATCGACGCGCCGAAGCCGCGGAGCTTTACCGGATGATGTAGCCCGAGCACAACAAGACAGATTCACAGGGGCCATCATCCGAAGGGGTGATGGCCCTTTTGCTTTTTGGGGCTGTGGCTTTCGCTTTTCAAAGCCGTGGCTTCCGGCTTCAGCCGGAAGGAGGGATGTCGTGATTGCGGCCGCACGCACGCGGTGGGTGACCTTCGATTGTTTCGGGACGCTGGTCGACTGGCAGGCCGGTTTTCGCCGCGCCGTCGAGTCGATTGCCGGCCCGAACACGGAGGCCCTGGTCCGCTCGTACCACGAGCACGAGCGGCTGGCGGAAGCCGAACGGCCGCACCTCACGTACAAGCAGGTCCTGCGACAGGCCCTGTCCGGCGCCGCCGCCGAGGTCGGTCTGGCGCTCGATGCGGCTGGCCGCGAGGCGCTGCAACGTGCCTGGGCCGCCATGCCGGTGTTCGACGATGTGGAGGCGATGCTGCAGGAGCTGCGCGATATGGGCTGCCGCCTCGGCGTGCTGACCAACTGCGACGACGATCTCTTCGCGCTGACCCATGCGCGCTTCCGCCGGCGGTTCGACCTCGTCGTCACGGCGGAGCAGGTGTGCGACTACAAGCCGTCGCTCAGCCACTTCCGCTATTT
>JBFWUM010000101.1:0-5766 GCA_050247255.1 Vicinamibacterales bacterium
CGTTCGTAGACCGTGCCGAGCTCCTCGACGTCGAGGTCCCGATAGCGAATCCGCTGCCGCCCGGTGCTCGCGCTGGTCGTGCTGACCGCGAGCACGGCGTCCGCCATCACGGCATCGTCAAGCCGCCGCGCGTCGAACGCCGGCGCGTGCGCGGGCGAGAAGAGGCGGCCGTTGAACGCGGTCACGGTGAGATCCCCGGCTTCACAGCCGGCATGCGCAAGCTGCGAGATGGCTTGAAGGGCCGACCAGGTCCCCCGGTAGCCGCGGCCGGCGAGCAGCGTCGTGACGATCGCCTCAATCGTGTAACGGTCCCGGTAGACCGGATGCCAGATCGGAACGAGACCGCGCGCTTCCGCGAACAGCAGGAACAACACCCGGTAGATGACGGTCAGCGACTGCTCGAAGACCGCCGTGGCGCTGCCACGCGGCCCGATCGCCGACGCCAGCCGCCGCAACGCTGACAGGACGCCGTCACCGAGGGCACGGCACACATCCGCGCCGTGACGGGCGGACAGGTCGATCAGGCGGTCGAGCGCCGGCGGCGAGCAGTGGAGCGCCTCGCGCGAGAGCGCATTCCATAACGTGAGCTGGGCGGTTGCCGAGGCCGGCAGCAGATCCAGGTCGAACTCCAGGAACGCGCGCGACCAGGTGCAGTGCGCATCGTAAACGCGCAGCGCGCGGCCGTTGCTGCAGACCGACCAACGGGCGTCGGTATCGATGCCGGCCAGGACGGCGGTCCGCCAGGCGCGGGCGAGGTCATCGTCCCAGCCGGCCACGACAACGGGCAGTGTCGGGCGCCGGTCGGCTGCCGCGTCGAGCCGCACGAGGCCCCGCTCCTCCCGTCGCGGCAGCGGATCCAAACCAAGGATCCTCAGCAGCGGGACGATGATGGCGTCGGCGATACCGCGCGGGCTGGCGGCAGGTCCCAGGTCGCTCCGGGCTTCGGCCCAGCGCTCGAGCGCACGGGCGACGGAATCCGGGACGCGTCGCGTATCCGGCAGTGCCGGCAGCACGTCCTGCGCGAACGCCTCGCTCACGAGCCGACCGCGCACCGCGCCGCTTATCGCCATCGGCGAACCAGCGTGAAGATCGGACGCGGTGCTTCGGCCGTTGATGCGGCCAGGCGAACCAGCGCCGCAAGGTGGGCATCGGTGGCAGCCAGCACGGCGGCCAGGACGCGCGTCTGGGCAGAGGCCTGCTGCTCGTTCCGGCGCTCGAACAGGCCGCGTTGCCGGAGCGGCGCGGAGATTCGCGCGTGCAGGCGCCTCGCATTGTCGGCCAGCGCCCGTTCACGCGTGGCACGCACCGCCGCCGCATCGGCAATGGCCTGCCGTACGGCCGCAAACATCGGCGCAGGGTCGATCGCCGTGGCACATCGCGCGACGGCCGCGTCACAGCCGACGATCCACTCCCACCACACCAGCCCGCTTTCATCGGCCACCGGCACACGAAAGACGCTCAGCGTGCCCGCCCCGCCGCGCCGGCTTCGCACCCTGGCGACGACAGGCCTGGCGGGAAGATGTGCAGCCGACCGTTCGGCCAGCGTGCGGGCGAGGGCGATGCGCTCGCACTCCTCGCGCGCCGCGTCGCCGACGGCTGTCGACCTGATCACGGCGTTTTCGATCCGCTCCGAGCGGTCATGGTGCCGCGCAACGACCTCCTCCTCTTCGGTCTGCGCCGCCACCAGGTGGACGGCGTGTACTCGTCGTTCCTGCCCGAGCCGATCGACACGGCCGACGCGCTGCTCCAGCCGCGCCGGCGTCCACGGCAGTTCCAGGTTGATGACAAGCCGGCACCGCCGATGCAGGTTGAGCCCTTCGCTGGCGGCATCGGTGGCGAGGAGGAGGCGCTCTTGTCCGTGCGTGAACCGCCGGGCTGCGGCGTGCCGCTCGCGGAGCGTCATCCCGCCGTGCAGTTGCGGCGCGGCCGACCCGGCGGCTGCGGCCAGGGTCTGCAGCGTGTCTCGATACTGCGTGAACACAATCGCCGGTTCGCCGGCGCGTGTGAGGAGGCGAAGCAGCGCCCGGATCTTGCTTTCGCAGCCGCAGGCATTCGCCAGGGCGAGCAGGTTGCGCAGCAGATCCAGTTCCACGGCGCGGTCGGCGAGAGCCGGCGCCTCGAGCTCCGCCGCCGGCTCGTCGTCATCTTCGGCGGTCCGGTCAAACGGAAGGGTCAGCTGCGGCGGTGCCGGAGGTGTCGTGGTCTCGAGCAGGGCGATCCGGCGTGTGACAGAACGTGCCAGTGACGCGGGGCTGGATGCCGCGCGCCGCCGCAGGACCATCAGGGCGAGTTGACCGCCGGCGGACCGCGGCGTGGCGCTCCAGGCGAGGGCGCAGTAAGCGTCCAGCGCCTCGTGCACCTGCCGCTCGGCTCGCGTCGGCCGGACCCGGAGCGTCGTCGTCCGCCGGCGCGGCCGGCTGCCGAGGATGGCGGCGGTGCGCCTGAACGTAGCCAGCGGAGGATCACCCTCCAGCCGGCCGAGCGCGCTCAGCCGCGAAAACGCCTCATCGTCGCCAGAATGCGGCGTCGCCGTGAGCATGACGACGGCGCGAGCGCGTCGGGCGAGGGCTGCCGCGGCCGTCGCTCGATCCGACCGGCCGGCGAGGGCGTGTGCCTCGTCGAACACCGCGAGGTCCCACACGACAGGCTCGAGCGATCGGATCACGTCGGGCCGCTTGACGAAGTCGATCGACGTGATCAGGAGGGGAGCGGCCGTCCAGGGGTTGATACCGGCCGGCACCGCGTCCTCGGCAGCGGCGATTGCGGGCGCGTCGAGGACCTGCGCATGAAGGGCGAAGCGTTCGCTGAGCTCTTCCTGCCACTGGCTTCGCAGCGCAGCGGGACAGACGACGAGCACGTGCGCCGAGGGCGTCCGTTCGAGCGTCTCGGCGATGGCGAGACCGGCCTGGATGGTCTTGCCCAGCCCGACGGCGTCGGCGATCAGCACACGGGTGGCGTGACCGCGGGCCAGGGCGATCGCCGGCTCGAGCTGAAACGGCAGCAGTGAGATCTGCGCGCCGGTGGCGCAGCGCAGCGACCACCAGTGCGGACGCGCATCGGCGAGTGCCCGGCGCGCGATGCGGCGCCACTCGCCCGGCCCGACCCGTCTTGGTTGCGTCGCCGCCGGCAGCCGCTCGAGGCGGTCGAACGGCAGCAGGAAGGTTGCGCGCGTCGCGTGGTCGGCGAGGGGTGCTACATCGATCGCCGCGCACGCGGCGTGCGCTTCGCAGCGAAGGACGCGCCAGCGCTCGTCCCGTATGCGAACGAACTCGCCCGGCTCCGGCAACTGCATGCCCCGGTCATTGCAGCGCGCGTTCCGAGCAAAAACTCGTGGAAATCAGCGTATGCAGCGCGCGGAGTACGCGCTATTTGCCATCCGGCGGAGCCGCCAACCTGGCAATCGTTGCGCCCAGGTGCGACTCCGGTGCGTCCCAGAACTCGACGACCAGCGGATGCCGCTCCAGCGCCTGCTGCACGATGCCGCGCTGTACCCCGATGCCGCGGCCGTGAATGAGCCGCACTTCGGGAAGGCCGGCCGCGTGGGCCTCGTTGACGTACTCTTCGACGACCGACTTGATGTCCCGCGGCGCGAAGGCGTGGAGATCGAGCGTGCCTTCAATCGGAACCCGCATGGGAATCTGGCTTCTACGGGTACGCCGCCGTCACCACCGTCTTGATCCCGCCCCGCGGCGTGAAGTCACCGACCACCGTCATGCGCCGCGGCTGGCAGGCGGCGATCAGGTCGTCGAGGATCTGGTTGGTGACCGACTCGTAGAAGATGCCGCGATTGCGGAAGTCGTTCATGTAGTACTTGAGCGACTTCAGCTCGATGCAGCGATCGCCGGGGACGTAGGTGATGCGGATTTCGCCGAAGTCGGGCAGTCCCGTTTTGGGGCAGACCGAGGTGAACTCCGGGCAGCTGATGGCGATCTCGAAGTCGCGTCCAGGGCGCGGGTTGGGGAAGGTTTCGAGCGTCGCCGTGCTTGACATGCCGCAAAAATTCTAGCACCGTGGCGGAAACAGGCCGTTTTTCGGCGTGTTTCGTTGACACTCGCGCAGGTGCGCGCTAGCATTACGACGTTTTCCAAGGATTTTCCGCAGCGGTTGAGCGCGCGCGCAACTGCACCGCGGCCGAGAATGGCGCGCATCAGCACTGGGGGGAAGTGATGGCAGAGGCCCGCCGAATGGGCAAGTCGGAGCTGTTCTCGCATTTCGCGGAACGCTTCGAGGTGAAGCGCACGCAGGCGCGCGAGTTCTTTGACGCGTTGACCGAGCTTGCGGAGAAGGAACTGAAGCGCTCGGGCGAGTTCGTGCTGCCCGGCATGGTCAAGCTCGTCGTGCAGAAGCGCAAGGCGCGAATGGGACGGAACCCGGCGACCGGCGAGGCGATCAAGATCCCGGCGAAGACCGTCGTGAAGGCCCGCATCGCGAAGCAGCTCAAGGACACCGTTCTCCCGAAGAAGTAGATGTGGCTTCCGCCGTCAGGCGGAGGAAGAACGGAACCCCCCTTCTGACCCGGCGCTACGGCGCCGGGTTTTGTTTGTACGGTGGCTTCCGCCTTCAGGCGGAAGATCAGACCGCCTGCAGCTGCGACGGCCGCGCCTTGGTGAGCGGGAAGCGCAGCGTGAAGGTGCTGCCGAGGCCGATCTCGCTGGTCACGGCAATCGTCCCGCCCAGCTGCTCCACGACCTTCTTCGAGATCGCCAGGCCGAGGCCGAGCCCGCGCCGCTTGGTGGTGACGAAGTCGTCGAAGATCGTCTCCAGCCGCTCGGGCGGGATGCCGCAGCCGGTGTCGCCGAACTCGATCACCGCCTGGTCGTTGATCCGGTTGGTGCGGATGACGACGCGGCCGTGGGGCGGGGTGGCCTGGAAGGCGTTGGTGATCAGGTTGCGGTAGACGCGGTTGAGCGCGAACAGGTCGCCCTCGATGTAGAGCGGCCCGAACACCAGCTCGGTGACGAAGGTGATGCCGGACGTCTCGGCGCCGGTCTGCATCGACTCGGCCACTTCGGTGATCGCCTTGTTGACGTCGAGCGGGAACTTCTCGAGCGGCAGCGGCCGGGCGATGTTGCGCAGGTCGTCGAGCACGCGCTTCACCTGGGCCAGCTCGCGCTCGACCGTGCGCTTGAAGTTCTCCCGGTACTCCAGGTCGTCGAACATCTTGACGATCAGCTTGCAGCTGTTGCCGATGTTCTGGATCGGGTGCGACAGGTCGTGCACCAGGCCGACGGCGATGCGGCCGAACATCGCCTGGCGCTCCTTCTTGCGGACGTCCTCCTGGAGCTCGACGAGGCGGTCGGCCATGTTGTTGAAGGCGCTTCCGAGCTGGCCGATCTCGTCGCTCGAGTCGACGCTGACGCGCTCGTCGAGGCGGCCGCTGGCCAGCGCGCGCGTGCCGCGGGTCAGCGCCAGGATCGGGTTGATGAACCGCCGCCCCCAGAAGTAGCCGGCGGCCAGCATGGCCAGCAGCGCCAGGGTGATGGCGACGACCAGCTGCTGCTGCAGCCGGTTGGGGATGGCGAACGCCTCGCTCACCGGCTGCTCGACGATGACCGTCCACCCCAGCGCGGGGATGACCGCGCCGACGCCGAGCACGTCTTCGCGCGTCCCGGCGTACTGGGCCGAGGTCCCGGCCTCCGCGCCGCGCTGCAGGGCCTGGACGATCGGGTGGTCGCGTAGGTTGTCGCCGCGGGCGACGCGTGACTTGGCGTCCTGGTCGCCGTGGGCGAGCAGCAGCCCGTCGCGGGCGACGACGAGGGCGCGGCC
>JBFWUM010000102.1:0-5730 GCA_050247255.1 Vicinamibacterales bacterium
TACCCTGTAGGACGTTGACCACACCACAGACCGCGCACCCGGCGCTCGCCGGCCTCGGGCAGGGACGATGCCTCCTCATCGGCGAGGTCGCCCTGACGCACGATGGCAGCCTCGGGCTGGCGCACGCATTCATTGACGCCATTGCCGCGGCCGGCGCCGATGCCGTGAAGTTCCAGACGCACATTGCCGAAGCCGAGAGCACGCCGTCCGAGCCGTTCCGCATCAAGTTCAGCCGGCAGGACGCGACCCGCTACGACTATTGGAAGCGCATGGCGTTCACCGAGGAGCAGTGGCGCGGTCTCGCCGAGCATTGCCGCGAGCGCGGCGTGCTGTTCATCTCGTCGCCGTTCTCCGTCGAGGCGGTCGACCTGCTCGAACGGGTCGGACAGCCGCTCTGGAAGATCGCGTCGGGTGAGACATCCAATACCCGCCTCCTCGATCGCGTGCTCGAGACACGATCCCCGGTGCTGCTCTCCACCGGGATGAGCCCGATGTCCGAGATCGACGAGGCGGTCGGGCGGGTGCAGCGCGCGGGTGTCCAGGCGGGTGTCTTCCAGTGCACGACCGCCTACCCCTGCCCGCCCGAGAAGGTCGGGCTCAACCTGCTGCCGATCTACCGCGAGCGCTACGGCTGCTGGGTCGGTCTCTCCGATCACTCGGCCACCATCTACCCCGGGCTGGCCGCGGTCGCCACCGGCTGCGACCTGATCGAGCTCCACGTGGCGTTGTCGCGCGAGATGTTCGGCCCGGATGTCATCGCCTCGGTGACGACGGCGGAACTGCGGCAGCTGGCCGACGGCATCCGATTCATCGAGCGGATGCGCGCAAACCCGGTGGACAAGGACGCGATGGCCGGGGAGACGGCGCCGCTGCGCCGGCTGTTCACGCGGAGCCTCGTCGCCGCGCGCGATCTGCCAGGCGGCATCGTGCTGGCGCGCGAGCACCTGGCCATCAAGAAGCCCGGCACGGGGCTGGCACCGGAGCGCCTCGACGAAGTGATCGGCCGCACGCTCAAGCACGCCGTGACGCGCGATCACGTCCTCACCGCCGACGACGTCGCGTGACCTTCGAGACTTAGACCGCGTGGCCAAACGAAAAATCTGCGTCGTCGTCACCGCCCGGCCGAGCTACTCGCGCATCCGCTCGGCGTTGCGCGCCGTTTCCGCGCATCCCGACCTCGAGCTGCAGCTCGTCGTCGCCGCCTCGGCGCTGCTCGATCGCTACGGCGGGGCGATCCAGGTGATCGAGCGCGACGGCTTCGAGATCGCCCAGCGCGTCTACATGGTGCTCGAGGGCGAGAACCTCGTGACCTCCGCCAAGAGCACCGGCATCGGGTTGTCGGAGCTGGCCACGGTGTTCGATAACCTGCGGCCGGATGCGGTCGTGACGATTGCCGATCGCTACGAGACGCTGGCCACCGCCGTCGCCGCCTCGTACATGAACATCCCGGTCGTGCACGTGCAGGGCGGCGAGGTGACCGGATCGATCGACGAGAAGGTCCGGCACGCGGTCACCAAGCTGTCGAACTACCACCTCGTGTCCACGCCGCTGGCCCGCGAACGCGTCATCAGGCTTGGCGAGGATCCAGGCACCGTCGTCGTCACCGGGTGCCCGTCCATCGACATCGCGGCCCAGGTCTGCGCGGATCCCGTGCTCGACTTCGACCCCTTCGAAAAGTACGGCGGGGTCGGCGCGCCGGCTGACCTCTCGGCGGGTTACCTCGTGGTGCTGCAGCATCCGGTCACAACGGAGTACGAGGAGGCGCGGGCCCAGGTCACCGAGACCCTCCACGCGGTGAAGGACATCGGCCTGCCGGTTCTCTGGTTCTGGCCCAACGCCGATGCCGGATCGGACGGGACCTCGAAGGGCATCCGCGTGTTCCGCGAGCACGAGTCGATGCCCCAGCTGCACCTGTTCCGCAACATGCAGCCCGAGGACTTCCTCAAGCTGGTCAACCGGTCGAGCGGCATCGTCGGCAATTCGAGTGTGGCGATCCGGGAGTGCTCGTACCTCGGCGTGCCGGCGGTGAACGTTGGCAGCCGCCAGCAGGGACGCGAGCGCGGCGGCAACGTCATCGACGTCGGGCACGACCGCGTCGAGATCGAGGCGGCGGTCCGGCAGCACCTGGCAAATGGCCGGCCGCCCCAGGACCGCCTGTATGGCGACGGCTCGGCGGGAACAAGGATTGCCCAGACGCTGGCCACCGCCGCGCTGACCATCGAGAAGCGGCTGACCTACTGACGCGGGTGCATGCGGCTGCTGTTCTTCGCGCGTCACTTCAGCTATTTCCGCAACTTCGACGCGGCGATCGCCGAGCTCGCCGGGCGAGGGCACGAGGTGTTCCTCGCGGCGGATGTCGAGGAGTCGCTCGGCGGCCGTGAGCTGGTCGATCGGCTCGCGGCGGGCCATCCAGGACGCGTCGCCGCTGGTTATGCGCCGGCGCAGACCAGCCAGTGGCGCTGGCGGCCCCTGGCCGCGGCGCTGCGGCACACGCTCGACTACCTTCGTTACGCCAGCCCGCCGTACGACCAGACGCCGAAGATCCGCGAGCGCGCGTACGAACGGACGCCGCTCCTCGCGTTCTGGGCTGGCCACCTGCCGTGGCGGGGTGCCGTGGTGTCGCTGGTCGGGTGGCTCGAACGCGCGGTCCCGCGTGATCCCGCGGTCGATCGGTTCATTGCCGATCACGCGCCGGATGCCGTGCTGGTGACGCCGCTCATCGAGCTTGGTTCACCGCAGATCGACTACGTCCGGGCGGCGCGAGCAGCCGGCATTCCGACCGCGCTACCCGTCTGGAGCTGGGATCACCTGTCGAGCAAGGCGTTGATCCGGGAGGTGCCCGATCTCGTCCTGGTGTGGAACGGGCTCCAGCGCGACGAGGCGCGCCGTTTCCACGGCATCGATGCCGGGAAGGTTGCCGTGACTGGCGCCCAGTGCTTTGACCGCTGGTTCGATCGGGAGCCGGAGCGGGCTCGCGACGAGTTCTGCCGGCGCGCCGGGTTGCCGGACACCGGCCCCTACGTCCTCTACGTCTGCTCCTCGCTGTTCAAGAACAGTCCCTCCGAACGCGAGTTCGTCCAGCGTTGGCTGCGCGCCTTGCGCGCGTCGCCGGATCCGGTGCTGCGACAGGTGTCGGTCCTGGTGCGGCCGCACCCTCAGCGGGCAGAGGAGTGGCGCGAGCAGCAGTTGGACGACCCACGAGCCGTGGTCTGGGGCAGCAATCCGATCGATCACGAGGCGCGCGCCGACTACTTCGACTCGATGTACCACGCCGCGGCCATCGTCGGCCTGAACACCAGCGCCCTGGTCGAGGCGGCGATCGTCGACCGCCCTGTCCTGACCATCCTGACGCCGGAGTTCCGCGACAATCAGGAGGGCACCTTTCACTTTCAGCACCTGCTCGATGCCGAGGCGGGCTGCCTGATCGCGGCGCCGTCTCTGGACGACCATACGCGCCAGCTCGCGGCGGCGATCGCGAACGGGCATTCGGCAGCGAACAGGGCCTTCGTGGAGCGCTTCATTCGTCCTCACGGGCGGGCGTCCGCCGCCACGCCACGCTTCGTCGACGCCGTCGAGCGGCTGGCTGGAACCGGCCGCGCGGCCCCGTCGCGCGTGCGTGTCCCGCTGCTGGCGCGGCCCCTGGTGGGCGCGCTGGCGCTGGCGCAGCGCGCGCCGGTGCTGGAGCGGATGTTCTGGACGCCGATCCGGCGCCGCGAGTGGGCCGAGAACCTGGCGGCGATTCGCGACAAGCGATCGCGCCGCCGGGCGAAGGAGCTCGATCGCGCCGTGCGCGTTGCCCGCCAGGCCGCGCGGCACGTCGTCGTCGGCGCGAAAACCACGGCCAAGCGGGCGCTGATTGCCGGCGGTCTCCGAAAAGGAGCCTCGTAGCCACCATCCATGACGACTGATACCGCCACTCGCGCCGCGCGCCTTGCCGCCGTCGCGTTCGACTATGCCGGGCAGCCTCGCATTCGCGTCGAGGCCTGCAACCTGTGCGGCAGCCGCCGCTTCGTCACGCTGACGCATCGCGACCGCTACGGCTATCCTGCCGAGGCGACCGCCTGCACACGCTGCGGCCTGGTGTTCCTGAACCCGGTGATGACCGCCGAGGCATACGGCCGCTTCTACCAGCACGTCTACCGTCCGCTCGTGTCGGCGTATCACGGCCGGACGATTGACGCAGTCACGATGCAGCCGGAGCAGCGCGCGTACGCCCGCGAGCGCGCCGAGTTTCTGCGCCCGCACCTGGCCGGCGCGCCAGGCAGGACGCTGCTCGATATCGGCGGATCGACCGGCGTCGTCGCCCACGAGCTGGCGCGGGAGTTCGGCCTCGAGGCGACGATCATCGATCCAGCCCCGCTCGAAGTCGCCGAAGCGCGGGCGCTCGGGCTCGAGACGGTCACCGGGCTGGTCGAGGAGCACGATTTCGGTAGCCGGCGTTTCGACGTCGTGCTCGTGTGCCAGACCGTGGATCACCTGCTCGACATCGGGACGACGTTGCGGCGGGTCCGGGACCTGCTGACGGCCGACGGAGTGTTGTTCGTCGACATCGTCGACTTTCGCGCGGCCTATCTTCGCAACCGGTCGGTGGAGGAGGCGATCAAGGTCGATCATCCGTACTACCTCACGGAAGCGACGATGGAGGCCTACCTCCGCCGGTGCGGCTTCGAGGTCCTTGCCGGCGACTACGCAGCGGATCACCTGCACGTGGGCTACGTATGCCGGGGCGGCGTTGTCAGCGACATGCTTCCGCCGCCGGCCAGCGTGACGGAGATGCTGCGCGAGGTGCGTTTCGTGCAGAACGCGCTGCGATGATGACGCTCGGACTCGTGCCGGCGCGCGGCGGCTCGAAAGGGGTCCCTCACAAGAACGCGCGCCTGCTCGCCGGCCGCCCGTTGATCGGCTACACCGCGGACGCGGCGCGGCGATCCGGCGTCATCGATCGGCTGGTGCTCTCCACCGACAGCGGCGAGATCGCCGCCATCGGCCGCGCCGAGGGTCTCGACGTGCCGTTCATGCGTCCGGCCGAGCTCGCGGCCGACGACACGCCGATGGCCGCGGTCATTCGCCACGCGCTGGAACAGCTTGCGGCGGTTGGCGCCGGGCCCGAGATCGTGGTGCTGCTGCAGCCGACGTCGCCGCTGCGACGGCCCGAACACATTCGCGACGCCGTCGAGCTGCTGCGCGAGAACGGGGCTGATTCGGTGGTGACGGTCACGGAAGTGCCGCGGCACCTGTCGCCTGACTACGTGATGCGGATCGAGGCCGGGAAGCTGCGGCCGTTCCTGTCCGAGAGCGCCTCGCTGACCCGGCGCCAGGACGCGCGCGCGGCGTACTCCCGCGACGGCACCGCCTACGTGTTCTGGCGCGCGACCTTCGAACGCACCGGGTCGATCTACGGCGACGACGTGCGGCCGCTGGTCGTGCCGGCGTCAGAGTCACTCTCGATCGATTCGCCGGCCGACTGGGACGCAGCCGAGCGAATCCTGGCGGCGCGGTGAACGCCGCCGCGGTCCGCCGGCTGGTGCCGGCGACGGTGCGGCGCCTGATCGGCGGCCGCCGCGCCAGCGGCACGGCGGCCCGGATCGAGCGCGAGCTCGACGCCCTGGCCCGGCATCGCGGCCCGATTGTCGCCGGCCCGTGGCTCGGCGAGGTCGGCTTCGAGCTGCTGTACTGGGTCCCGTTTCTCGCGTGGTTCGCCGAGCGCTACGCCGTCGCGCCCGGCCGGCT
>JBFWUM010000103.1:0-5729 GCA_050247255.1 Vicinamibacterales bacterium
GTGTCGTCCCATCGCGCTCTCCAACGCGACCCGGCACCGGCCGGGGGCCATCACCCTAGCACGGACCGTTCCGGCCACGCCGACACTTTTGGCGCTTCTGGCAGAAGCCGATCGGGCTGTGCGGCCGCCGGGCGCTACACGATCACAGACCGCGCCCGCAGCAGCGGCTCAACGAGATCGCGCCGTCCGTCGACCGCGACCGCGGCCGCCGCTCCGTCGCCAAGTGCGTTGAAGAGCAGCCGCCCCAGCGCCTCGTCGCCGATGACGGCGGACGCCTCGGGCGACGTCGCGCCGCCTGGGACAATCCGCCATCCGCGTGCGTCGCACCGCAGCGTCCATTCGCCCCCGGCAGGCCCCACGGCGCGAATCACGAGCACCGTGCCGGCCGGGGCCGCCACGGCCCGGTAGGCATGCGGCAGGCCGAGCACGGCGATCTCCAGCACCGCGCGGAGGTAGCGCGGGTCGGCCAGCGGCGGCTCCCCCACCGCATCACGGATCTGCATCTGGTGATGCCACAGCTCGGTGAACTCGCGGCCGATGTCGAACCATCCGGCCGACGCCGACTCCCCCGCCCACGACACCGGGAACAGCGCCGGCGCATCGAGCGGCAGCGACTCGAAGAAGTCCGCCAGCTGCCGGCTGGCGGCCGCGTAGTTTGCCGCCAGCACGCGCCCGCTGAAACGGCGGAACACGTCGACGAACTCGTTGTTCCATCGATTGATCATCGCGGTGAGGTCACGCTCGCTCGCGATCGGCCCTGGCGGGGGCGGCGGTACCAGGCGATCCCGCTGGAACGAGAGACGGCGCCAGTGGGTGTCGGTCAGGTGGGCGACGATGTCGCGGACGCGCCAGAGGGGCGCCAGGGTGGGGCGTTCGAAGTCGTCCGGCTGCAGCCGCTCGAGGATGCCCACGAGTTCGGCCGCAACCGGACGGAACAGGAAGCGGGTGTCGACCACCCGCCTACTTCATGCGCGCCTGGAGCTCCGTGTCAATGGCCGCCATGAACTCGTCCGTCGAGAGATACGGGTGATCCGCGCGGATCAGGATGGCGAGATCCTTCGTCATCCGGCCCGACTCGACGACGTCCACGCAGACCTTCTCGAGGGTTTCGGCAAACGCCACGACGTCGGGCGTGTTGTCGAACCGGCCGCGGTACTGCAGGCCGCGCGTCCACGCGTAGATCGAGGCGATCGGATTGGTCGAGGTCGGCTTGCCCTGCTGGTGCATGCGGTAATGGCGCGTCACCGTGCCGTGCGCCGCCTCGGCCTCGACCGACTTGCCGTCCGGCGACATCAGCACCGACGTCATCAGCCCGAGCGAGCCATAGCCCTGCGCGACGGTATCCGACTGCACGTCGCCGTCGTAGTTCTTGCAGGCCCAGAGGTAGCCGCCGTTCCACTTCAGGTTCGACGCCACCATGTCGTCGATCAGCCGGTGCTCGTAGGTGAGCCCCTTGGCCTCGAACTGCGCCTTGAACTCGGCGTCGAAGACGCGCTGGAAGGTGTTCTTGAACGTGCCGTCGTAGACCTTGAGGATGGTGTTCTTCGACGACAGGTAGACCGGGTAGTTGCGGCCGAGCGCGTACGTGAAGCAGGCGCGGGCGAAGCCCTCGATCGACGAATCGAGGTTGAACATCCCCATGGCAATACCGCTGCCCTTGGTCTTGATCACCTCGCGGCTGATCGCCTCGCCGCCGCCTTCCGGCGTCCAGCTCACCGTCACCGTGCCGGCGCCCGGGAAGTGGAAGTCCTGGGCGCGGTACTGGTCGCCGAAGCCGTGGCGCGCGACCACCACCGGCTTGTCCCAGTGCGGCACGATGCGCGGCACGTTGCGGCAGATGATCGGCTCGCGGAAGATCGTGCCGTCGAGGATGTTGCGGATCGTCCCGTTGGGCGACTTCCACATCTGCTTCAGGCCGAACTCCTTGACGCGCGCCTCGTCGGGGGTGATGGTGGCGCACTTCACCGCCACGCCGTGCTGGCGCGTCGCGATGGCCGAGTCGATGGTGATCTGGTCGCCGGTCTTGTCGCGCGATTCGATGCCGAGGTCGAAGTATTTCAGGTCGATGTCGAGATACGGAAGAATGAGCGTCTCGCGAATCTTCTGCCAGATGATCCGCGTCATCTCGTCCCCGTCCATCTCGACGACGGGGTTCTTCACCTTAATCTTGGCCATGCGTGCGTGAGCTCCTAAAGCGCTACGGGCAGAACATTCTGCGAAGGAGGAAACGTCGAATTATATCGGCGTTCCCTCCCTGCCTGAAAGCGCCAGGAGCCGGCGACTACGTGACGGTAAACCCACCCGGAACGGTGCAGGAACTGCCGTTGATCGTCACGGTTACGGTTCGGTTGCCGGTCGCAGCGCCGGCGTTGATCCCGAACTGACCCTCGATCGTCGTCGCGCTGACGAAGGTCGCCGTGTTCGTCGTCACCAACGTTCCGGACACGGTGACGGTCAGGCCGGTCGCCGAGAAGCCGGTGCCGGTGATGGTCCAGTTGACGTTGGCGCCGCGGGCGCCGGTGGTGGGCGCGATGCTCGTCACCGTGAATCCGCTGCACGCCGCCGTGCCATTACGGCCATTGATGCGCAGCAGGGCGCTCGCACTGCCCGCGCCGCCGCTGGCGGTGATCGTCGCCTCCGACCGCGGCCCGTCGCTGGTCGCGACCGTGAACGTGCCCGTGCGATCCCCCTTGCGCATCGTCAGCGAGGCGGGCACGGACGCGGCGGGGTTGTTCGACGACAGCGTCAGCACCATGTCCGCATTCAGCGGGTGCGAGAGGCGGACGGTGGCCGTCGACGAGGTCCCCGCAGGCACCTCGGCCGGCGACAGGGTGACGGTGTCAGGACGCACCGGACGGTTCACGCCGACCCGGACCGTGCGCGAGGTCCCGGCGGCGCTGGCCGTAACGTCGACCCAGCGATCCTGATCGGTCTCGGAGGTGGTCACCGCGAAGGCCACCGAACGCTGGCCGGCGGCAACGGTTACCGTGGTCGGAAGCGAGAGGGTGTCATGGCCGGACGCCAGGGTCACGACGGTGCCGCCCGGCGGCGCCGCATCGGTGAGCGTCACCACGCCTTGCGCCGCGCTGCCGCCAATGACCGCAGAGGGCGTCACGTCGACCGCCTGCAACGTGGCGACGGTCGCGCCGGCGGCGGCGGTCACGACGGCCACTGCCGCTGGTTCCGGAACAGACACCTGGCTGGGCGCGGACGGTGCCCCGGCTCCGTTGGAGCAGGAGGCGGTGAAGAGTGCGAGAACAAGCGCAGCGGCGTGCGGGCCGCGCCGCATCACCCATCCCCTGGGGTCACAAACCATGATGGTCAGCCTCCTGTCGGCTTGGGGTCGCCGAATTCAGTGTTCTTTGTGGATCACGAACGGACAGGAGAGACACTACACCCGTTAACTCATCAATTACAAGGCGCAAATATACATTTGCGGCTGTATTAGGTCCGTCCCTAATTGAGCGCCTGACAGTACGCCTTCCACTCCTCGGGCGAGCGGCGGGGAGCTTCGCGGGGACGTTCGGGCGTGACCGGCTCCAGCAGGACGCGGAGCGCGTTGGCGGCCAGCAGCTGCGGGTCGATGCGGACGTCGATGTCGCCAATCGGCGGGTCGCTCATGTGTGAGCAGACGGCAGGGATCAGCGCGCGATTTCCGGAGAACGCCGCCTGCCGCAGGATGCCGGCCAGGCGCAGCCCCTGCCCGTAGGTCGGCTTCTCGGGCAGCGGCTCGGTGAGCTGCGCCTGCAGGCTGGCGATGTGCGGCGCCGAGCCGAGACGGCTGAGCGCCGCCTCGCTGGCGTTCCGCAGCCCCTGCCCCGCCGGGTTTCGCACCGCGGCAAACTCCTCGAGCACGGGGAAGTCGCGATCGCTGCCGACGATGCCGATGGTGTAGATGGCCATCTCGGCCACCGACGTCGATTCGATGCGCGCGAGCACGCGCGACGCCGCGGCATGCGCCTGCTGCCCCACGCTCCCCGCCAGCGTCGCCTGGTTGTCGAGGAACCAGACAAAGCCCACCACCTGCGCGCTGAGCGTGGCGCCGGGAATCGACTCCATGATGAGAGTGGTCCCGCGCACGCTGTCGATGGCGATCATCGCCCGCGCCGCTTCCGTCGCCACCCAGTTGTTGACCAGCAGCGCCCGCGCCGCCGGCAGCGGATCGAAGCCGAGCCCGCGCAGCTCCTGGACGTGCTGATTGGTCGGACTGGTCCCCGCGTCGCGCGGCGGCGTGCGCAGGACCTTCTCCACGGCCTCGATCTGGGCGCTCGTCGGCTCCATCGGGATTTCGGCCGGGGCCTGCGCCGCCTCCGCCGCGTGCAGCGCCCGAGGCGAGCCAAGGCTCGCGAGGAGTAGCGTAACGATGAGCAGGGCGGCGGATTTCACGCCATCAGTGTATGGAGGACATTCCAATTTCCCAAATCGCGGGATAATCCGCCCATGCCGACCGTCAGGTTCACCGACAACATCCAGCGGCATGTGTCCTGCCCGACGCGCGAGGTCGACGGCGCGACGGTGCGGGACGCGCTCGACCGGTACTTCTCCGCCAACGAACGCGCCCGCGGCTACGCCCTCGACGACCAGGGGCGGCTGCGGCCGCACATGGCGGTCTTCATCGACGGCCGCCAGGTGCAGGATCGCGATCACCTGACTGACGCCGTCGCCGGGGACGCCACCATCGACGTCGTCCAGGCACTCTCGGGAGGCTGAATGAGCGATCGCTTTCACGTCGCAACGCGCAAGGGACTCTTCACCGTTGAGCGCGGCAGCCGCGGCTGGGCGATCGGCCGCACCAGCTTTCTCGGCGACAACTGCACGCTCGTGCTGCACGACCCGCGCGACGGGAGCCTCCTCGCCGCGCTCGATCACGGCCACTTCGGCGTGAAGATGCACCGTTCGCGCGACGGCGGAGCGACGTGGCAGGAGGTGGCTGCGCCGAAGTATCCGGAGAAGCCGGCCGACTACATGCCGAAGGCGCCCGCCGAGGGAAAGCCGGTGGAGTGGACGCTGAAGCTGGTGTGGGCGCTTGCCGCCGGCGGACGCAACGAGCCGGGTGTCCTCTGGTGCGGCACGCTCCCTGGCGGGCTGTTCAAGTCAGAGGATGGCGGCGAGTCCTGGGCGTTGAACCGTCCGCTCTGGGACGATCCCCGGCGCGAAGAGTGGTTCGGCGGCGGCGCCGACCAGCCCGGCATCCATGCGATCTGCGTCGATCCACGGGATGCGAGGCACGTGACGATCGCCATCTCGTGCGGCGGCGTCTGGACGACGCGCGACGGCGGTGCCACCTGGACGCTGGAAGGCAAGGGACTGCGCGCGGAATACATGCCGCCGGAGCGGCAGCACGACCAGAACGTGCAGGACATCCATATGCTCGCCCAGTGCCAGGCGCAGCCGGACGTCATGTGGGGCCAGCATCACAACGGCATCTTCCGGTCGACGGATGGCGGCGCCACATTCACCGAGATCACGGACGTCAAGCCGTCTGTGTTCGGCTTCGCCGTGGCGGCGCACCCGACCGACCCGAACACGGCGTGGTTCGTGCCGTCCATCAAGGACGAGAAGCGCTACCCCGTCGATGCCCGCGTTGTCGTCACCCGCACGCGCGATGGCGGCAAGACGTTCGAGACGCTGGCCAAGGGGCTGCCGCAGGAGCACGCCTACGACCTGACGTTCCGCCATGCGCTCGACGTCGACGACACCGGCAGCCGCCTGGCGTTCGGCTCGACGAC
>JBFWUM010000104.1:0-1342 GCA_050247255.1 Vicinamibacterales bacterium
AGCCGGCGCGCCAGCGCGGCCAGCGTCGGCTGCATGGTCAGTTGCTCGGTCAGGGTGATCACGTGGGTCACGCCGTCGACGAAGGTGAAGGCAACCACGTCCTGCACCGGCACCACCCGGAAGCGGGCGCCGCGGCGGGCCAGGAAGCGTGTGGGCGACACGCCGGTGGCCCGCGACAAGTCGTCGATGGCGCGGTCACGGCCGCGGGGCTGCGCGGTGACGCGCACCCGCTCGAGCGCGGCGGCCAGCCGCGCGCGGTTGACCGGCTTCAGCAGGTAATCGATGGCCGACAGCTCGAACGCATCCACGGCGTATTGATCGAAGGCGGTGCAGAAGATGACCGCCGGCCGCGGCTGCCCCATCGACGCGGCCACGTCGAGTCCGCTGGCGCCCGGCATCTGGATGTCGAGCAGCACCAGGTCCGGGGCCAGCTCGGCAATTTTCTCGGCGGCGTCGATGCCGTCGGCGGCTTCGCCGACCACCTCGACATCGGCGTGTGCCGCCAGCAACTGCCGCAGCCGCACCCGCGCCGGCTCCTCGTCGTCTATCAGCAGGGTTCTGATCATTGCCGGGCTTGCCCTGAGCTCTGTGGAAGGGACCTCACCACCATCACCGTCACGTCATCCTGGTCCTGCCGGCCGCCGCGGTGGTGACGCACGGCGTCGAGGATACCCGAACACAATTGCGCCGCGGGCAGGTGTCCGTGGCCGGCCAGCAACGCCGCCAGGCGATCCTCGCCAAACTCGTCACCGGCATCGTCTCGAGCCTCGGAGACGCCGTCGGTATAGGCCACCAGAACAGCGCCCGGTTCGAGGGTGAGGTCGTGGGCCGCGAAGCGGCCCGCCTCGATCAGGCCCAGCGCGGGTCCGGATGCCGGCAGAGGGACCAGCGACGAGCCGCTGGCAATCAGGACCGCGGGGTGCCCGGCATTGACCAGTGTCAACCGCCGCGTGGCGGCGTCGAGCGTGGCATAGATCGCCGTGGCGTAGCGCGCGCCGTCGGTGGTGGTGTAGACGTCGCGATCGACGGCGGCCATCAACGCCGCGGGTTCGAGATGTGCCAGCCGCGCGGCCGTATGCACGCGGGCCTGCACGGCCGAGGCCACCAGCCCGGCCGCCACGCCCTTGCCCGACGCATCCCCCAGTAGCAGTGCCCATTGCTCATTGCCAATGTCGAGTCCGCCTTGAGGCTGACCGTTCCGGTCAATGTGGCGTCCGGCTTCAGCCGGACCGTGGCGGTCAATGTGGCGTCCGGCTTTAGCCGGACCGTGGCGGTCAATGTGGCGTCCGGCTTTAGCCGGACCGTGGCGGTCAATGTGGCGTCCGGCTTTAGCCGGACCGTG
>JBFWUM010000104.1:1442-5653 GCA_050247255.1 Vicinamibacterales bacterium
AGCCGGACCGTGGCGGTCAATGTGGCGTCCGGCTTTAGCCGGACCGTGGCGGTCAATGTGGCGTCCGGCTTTAGCCGGACCGTGGCGGTCAATGTGGCGTCCGGCTTTAGCCGGACCGTGCAGCGCAAACATGTCGTAGAAGTCGCCGCCGACCCCGCGTGCCGGCAGCGACCCGGCGGCGCAGTCGAACCCCGGCACCACCGGCAGGGCTCCCGGCCACATTTGCAGCTGCACGTCTGATCCCGCGCGGACATCGCGTTCGAGGTCCGACTGCCGTGTCATGCGCGCCCGCACGCGATCCAGCGTCGCCGCCAGCTTGACGCGCGACACCGGCTTCAACAGGTAGTCGGTGGCGTCGACCTCGATCGCGTCGAGCGCGTAGCGGTCGAAGGCGGTGGCAAAGACAATGAACGGCCGCGGCTCCGGCAGCGACGCGGCGAGCGCGGTGCCGCGCACCTCGGGCATCTCGACATCGAGGAACAGCAGGTCGGGCCGGGTGTCGCGAATCACGTCGCGGGCCTCGACCGCGCTGCCGGCTTCGCCGACCACCACCACGCCGCCGGCCGCGTCGAGCAACTGACGCATGCGCACGCGGGCGGGCGGCTCGTCATCCACCAGCACCACGCGAATCATGCCGCCACCCTGACCAGCGGCATGGTGATGCGGGCTATGGTCACACCGGCCGCCTCGTCTCGCGTGAGCGAGAAGGTAGCGCCGTCGCCGAAGTGCCCCTTGAGCCGCTCGCGCACGCTGTGCAGCCCGAATCCTTCACCATCGCGGGCCTGTCCTGAGCGAGGGGCGGCGACGAGCAGGTCGCCGTTCCGGGTCGAAGGACCGGTGTTGCGCACTTCAATCACCACCTCGCCGCTCGTGGTGCGAACGACGACGTCGATGCGTCCGGGGTCGCGCGACTGCGACACCCCGTGCTTGACGGCATTCTCGAGCAGCGTCTGCAGCAGCATCGACGGGATGTGCGGCGCCGGCGACGGGTGATCGGAGGCGATGGTGCACGACAGCCGCTGGCCAAAACGCGCCTGCTCGACGTCGAGATAGGCGCGCGCGAAGGCCAGTTCCTGGTCGAGCGGCGCCCACTCCGAATCGGACCGTCGCAGGGTGTAGCGGAACACCTCCGCCAACTGTTCGACCGCCTCGTCGGCGCGCGCCGGGTCGGTGTGGATCAGCGAGGCAATGGCGTTCAGCGCGTTGAACAGGAAGTGGGGATTGATCTGCGCCCGCAGCGCCTTCAGTTCCGACTTGCTCGACTGCAGCCGCAGGTCCTGCGCAATCAGGTCCTGCTCTTGCCGCTTGCGCTGCAGCCGCAGGTTCTCGAGCATGAAGCCGAGCACGCCGGCCAGCGAGCGCAGCAGCGCCAGGTCCTCGCTGAGAATGCGGCGCATGCCCGGCATGCGGAGCACGGCAATGCGCACCGGCTGGTCCGAGATCGGCGTCGGCATCTGCACTTCGGATTCAATGGCCAGGCCTGGCGGCGGCGGCTGCGCGCCGATCAGCACCGCGATGCGGGCGCCGAAGATCTCGCTGAGCTTCGCCTCGGCCGTGGTCAGCAGCATCTGCTCGTCGGTGGCCGGCTGCATGGCCGCGAGCACGTGCTTGACGGCCTCGACCGGCGTGAACTCGCGCCCCAGCCAGATGCGGTCGAGCCAGCGCTCCATGCGGGCGTGCAGCCAGGGCATGATCATCGCCACCGGCGTCAGGGCGACGGCAAACAGCCACGGCCGCGCCGCGCCGGCCGGGAGTTGTTCGAGCCACGGCAGGGCCAGGGCGAGGACCACGCCGAGGGCGCTGATGCTCATCAGCAGCAGCAGCGCGCGTTTCACCACCAGGTCGTAGAAGGCGAAGCGGTTCTCGAAGTAGATCGAGGCGACCAGGAAGTAGATGGGCGAGGCGCGCGCGACGCGGTCGAGAATGGCGCCGGCCAGCCGCTGCTCCTGGAACACCATCATCCCCGCGAACACCAGGCCGAGCACCGCGTACAAGCCCACCATCACGTTGCGCAGGTTCCGGCGGTCGGGGGTCGGAGTGCGCCGCGTCCGCCGCAGGGTGATCGCGGTGGAGTAGATGCTGGCCAGGATGAACAGTCCGCCAATCGAGGCGCCGATCAGCGGGCCGAGGTCGATCGGCAGCGTGATCACCTCGAAGATGGCGGCAATGACGACGGCGCCGGTGAGCGGCGCCAGAACGTACATGGCGGCCAGCAGGTGCCGGTAGATGGCCGGCGGGACCGCCTCGCCCTCGCAGGTCGATTCGCGGTAGACCGTGTGCATGATCACCGGCGGGAACGCGAAGACCATGAAGGTGCCGAGGTCGAGCCAGCCGCGGGTGGTGGCGCCGGTCAGGTTGCGGAACTCGATCAGGGTGAGCAGGACGAACCAGATGGTGCTGATGACGATGATCGCCATCGGCGCATCGTCCAGTTGCGGCTTGCGGCCGGGGTCGCGCCGCGTCCACACCGGCGCCGACTCGCGCAGGCCCAGTACCGTGGCCGCGCCGTAGGCGTAGGCGCCGAACAGGTAGACGAAGAGCGAGACCAGGCTGACCAGGATCATGGCGCTCTTGGGTTATACGCCAATCCGGGGCCGGGTGGTCTTGGCGGTGGGATCGAGCGGGGCAAATGCGCCATCGAGCGGCGGCAGGGTATCCTCAAGTGGTTTCCGTGCTGACCCGATTCGCGCCCGCCCCCACCGGTTTCCTTCACCTCGGCCACGTCGTCAATGCCCTGCACGTGTGGCAGGCCGCTCACGACCGCGACGGCCGCGTGCTGCTTCGCATCGAGGACCACGACCGCCAGCGCTCGCGCCCGGAGTACGAGGCCGCGATCCTGGAGGATCTGGCCTGGCTCGGCTTTCAGCACGACGGCGCGGTGACTCGGCAGAGCGAGCGGGACGCTTTGTACCGCAAGGCGCTGCAGCCGTTGATCGACCGGGAGCTCGTGTACGGTTGCAAGTGCACCCGGGCAGAACTCGCCTCGGGAGTCGGGAGTCCTTCGACTTCGCTCAGGACAGGTCGGGAATCGGGAGTCGAAATTCGCTACCCGAACAGCTGCCGAGATCGCGACATTCCACTCACGGACGACGTCGGGTGGCGGTTGCGCATCGAGCCGGGGACCGAGTCGTTCTTCGACGAGATCCTCGGGCCGCAGGTGCAGGATCCGTCTGCCCAGTGCGGCGATCTGCTGGTGCGCGATCGGCTGGGTAACTGGACCTACCAGTTCGCGGTGACCGTGGACGACTACCTGCAGCAGATCACCCACGTGATCCGCGGCATCGACCTGTTGCCGTCAACCGGCCGGCAGATTCGGGTGGCGCGCCTGTTGGGGCGCGACAAAATGCCGCAGTTCGCCCACCACGGATTGGTGATGAAATCGGCAACCGAGAAACTGAGCAAATCGGACGGCGACACCGGCGTCCGCGACCTGCGCGCGGCCGGCTGGACGGCCGAGGCGGTGCTGGCTGAGGCGCGCCGCCTGGCGGCGCGTGGGGCTCGCGGCTAACGCCGCTCGTCGGGCTCGGCGCTTCCGCCTCCGCGCCTTGCGCTTCGGCGCGACAGGTCGCGCCATCGTAGGGCTCGGGTCTTCCACCTCCGCCAAGGCTACGGCGGACAAGTCGGCGGTCGTGGGGAACACTTACTCGGCAGACTAATCCCGGCTTTCGTCGCGACTGCGCGTTTGATACCCTACCGCTATGAAGAATCTCCTGTTGGCCGCTCTCGTCCTGGCTGTGCTGGCTCCGTCCGCGGCCGTCGCGCACCCGGGCCACGATCACAAGCTGATGGGTACGATCACCGCCATCGACGGTAACAAGGTGACGATGAAGACCACGGAAGGGAAGGACTCGACCTTCACGGTGTCGCCAACCACCGCCTTCAAGCGCGGCAAGGCCAAGGGCACGCAGACCGATCTCAAGACCGGCATGCGCGTGGTGGTGAACGTCGGCGACGGCAAGGAGCCGTTGAAGGCGAAGGAAGTGCAGTACACGGTGCCGACGACGACGGCGCAGTAGTAGGGCGCGCCGCTCTCCGCCTTCGCGCCTTTGGCGCTACGGCGCGACAAGTCGCGGCGCGTGGGGCTCGCGGCTCACGCCGCTCGTGGGGCTCGGGGCTTCGCCCCTTCGTAGGGCTTGCCGCTGCCGCGGCTCGTAGGGGTGAAGGTTAACGACCGCCCGGACAGGATCTCGTCGGACCCTCCCGGCAACATT
>JBFWUM010000105.1:0-5383 GCA_050247255.1 Vicinamibacterales bacterium
GTGCCGGTGATGATCACGCTGGCGTCGCCGGCGCCGTTGCTGCGCAGGCGTGTCGCGAGATCGTCGGAGAGCCGCGCGCGTCGTTGCGCGGCCGCGTCATCCGCCGACAGGGAGAGGATGACAAAGAAGAGGAGAAAGGGTGAGAGACGGCGACGTGCAAATGACGTGAGGCGCATGGGGGGCTTCCTGTCGTCAGCTGCGTTGCGAGGGACGGACGGCAAACGCGGCGGCCGCGGCCGACGCGCTGAATGCCTGCGGACGAAACCCGAGATCCTGAAGCGACTCCACCAGCACCCGCTGCGAGCCGCCGAGCGTGCGGATGGTCTGCAGCCGGCCATCGCGGATCCGGTTGTAGATGGTGCGGCGCGAGAGGTTCAGCAGCTGCGCCGCCTGGTCGATCGACACGCTGCGCCCGAGCCGCTGCTCGGCCTGCGGGTCGCCTTGTGGCTGGTCTCCCATCGATTGGTCAAACGTCACCCTGGGTTCGTCCTCCGGCGGTGCATATGGCAGGGTCAATGCCACGCCGCGCAGGGCGTCGGGCGGGAGGGGTTAAAACGCTGAGCTGATGCACTTTAGCGATGCACGCTCCGGCGCCGGGAGGAACACGCCGATATCAGGGGAGGACAGTGGATTGGCCGGGATCGCAGAATCTGCACACAGATATGTTGAAATTTGCACGGTCTCTTCGCACTGGCTCCGCATGCGGTCAAGAAATTGGCCGGTGCAGCAGAATCTGAACGCGCACAAACCGCCGCTGGCGATCGTGAGTACATAAGGTGAGACGTCCCCCCCTGCTCGGCATCCTCGTCACCGGCGCGCTGCTGGCGGCTCTCTTCCTGTACTACCGTTCGACGACGGCCCCGGCGACGGACGAAGCGGCGGCAGGGCAGCGCGGCGGCCAGCTGGTGGGCTCCCTGCGCGCCGAGGTCCGCTCCTACAACCGCATCGCCGCGCGCGACCAGAACACCGACGTCCTCAGCTTCCTGCTGCACGACCGCCTGGTGCGCATCAACCGCACGACCTTCGAGCTCGAGCCGCGCCTGGCCGAGCGCTGGGAGTCGAGCGCGGACGGCCGCACCCACACGCTGCACCTGCGGCAGGGGGTCGCCTGGTCCGACGGCCAGCCGTTCACCGCGGACGATGTGCTGTTTTCACTGCGGGCGGCGTACGCGGAGAACAGCGGAAGCGTGGTGGGGAGCTCGCTGCGCGTCAGCGGCCAGCCGATTCGCGCCACCGCGCCGGATGCGAACACCATCGTCCTGACCTTTCCCGGGCCCTCCGGTCCGGGGCTGCGGCTGCTCGACGGCCTCGTGATCCTGCCGAAACACAAGCTCGAGACGGCGCTCGCCAACGGCACCTTTGCCACCGCGTGGGATTCCACCGCCGCGCCCGCCGACATCGTCGGCACCGGGCCGTTCGTCGTGCGCGAGTACCAGCCGGGACAGCGCCTGGTGCTCGATCGCAACCCGCGCTACTGGCGCACGGCGCCCGACGGCGGCGCGCTGCCGTACCTGGATCGCCTCGTCCTCGAAATCGTTCCCGACCAGAACGCCGAACTGCTGCGGCTGCAGGCGGGGACCATCGACCTGACGCAAAGCGAGCTGCGCGCCGAGGACTACGTTGCCGCGCGCCGCGCCGAGGAGCAGGGGCAGCTAGAGATCCTCGAGCTGGGCGTCGGCACTGATGCGGATGCCTTCTGGTTCTGCCTGAAGCCCGAGGTGAAGCGCGACGACCCGCGCTTTGCCTTCGTGCAGCGGCCGGAGTTCCGCCAGGCGATCTCACACGCGGTGGATCGCGAGCTGTTCGCGGACGATGTGTTCCTGAGCGCGGCGGTGCCGATCTGGGGCCCGGTGACGCCGGGCAACCGGTTGTGGTTCTTTGCCGATCTCCCTCGCTACCCGCCGGACGTCGAGCGCGCGAGACAGCTCCTGGCGTCGATCGGCCTCGAGGATCGCAACGGCAACGGCATCGTCGAGGACGAGAAGGGGACCGAGGCGCGGTTCACGGTGATTACGCAGCGCGGCATCGGTTTCTATGAGCGCGGTACGGCGTTCCTGAAGGAGTCGGTGGCGCGCGCCGGCATTGCGCTTGACATCGCCCCGCTCGAGAACTCGGCGCTGATCGAGCGGCTGCTGGCGTGCAACTACGACGCGATCTATTACCGCCCGCTGGCCACCGATCTCGATCCGGCCGGCAACCCGGACTTCTGGCTCAGTTCCGGCGGTGCACACCTGTGGAACATGAACCAGCGCGCGCCGATGACCGACTGGGAGCGGCGCATCGACACGCTGATGCTCGAGCAGGCGGCAACGACCGATCCGGGGCGGCGCGTCGACATCTTCCGCGACGTGCAGCGCATCTTCGCCGAGAACCTGCCGGTGCTCTACTTCGCGGCGCCGCGCCTGTACTACGCCCACAGCAGCCGGGTGCAGGGGATCGAACCGTCGGTGCTGCGGCCGCCGGCGCTCTGGAACGCGGATACGATTAGCGTCAGTTCTCCGTGACTCGGTTCCTGCTGCGTCGCCTGCTGTTCTCCGTCGTGCTCGTCGCGGCGGTCTCCTCCGGCGCGCTGCTGCTCACGCGGCTCGCCCCCGGCGACGTGACCGCGCAGCTCGGCGCCACGGCGGCGCGCGAGGAGATCGCCCGCGAGCGGGCCCGCTTCGACCTCGATCGCGGCGTGCTGGAGCAGTGGGGGCTCTGGGCCACGCGCGCCCTGCGCTTCGACTTCGGCCAGTCGTTCCTCTACAACCGTCCCGTCGGCACGCTGGTCCGCCAGGCGGCGGCCAACACGGCGCTGCTGGCGATCGTGGCGCTGGCGCTGGCAACGGTCGCCGGCATTCCGCTCGGCATCCTGACCGGCAGCCGCCAGGGGGGCGTCGTGCCGGCGCTCGTGCGTGGCGCGTCCCTCCTGTGCCTCTCGCTGCCGCCACTCCTCACCTCGCTGGTGCTCGTGTTCGTGGCGGCCCGCACCGGATGGCTGCCGACTGGCGGCATGACGTCGGTGGCGGCGGTCGATCTCTCCTGGGGCGCCTGGATGGCCGACGTCGCCTGGCACCTGCTGCTGCCGGCGCTGGCTCTGGCGCTGCCGATTGCCGCGACCTTCGAGCGGCTCCAGGCGCAGGCCATGCGCGAGACGATTGCGGAGCCGTTCGTGATGTCGGCGCTGGCCCGCGGCGTGCCGCGACGGCAACTGCTGCTCTCGCACGCGTGGCGCGCCTCGCTCCGCTCGATCTGCGCCGTCTACGGCCTGGCCATCGGCGCGCTCCTCTCCGGCTCCTTCATCGTCGAATACATCGCCGCGTGGCCAGGGCTCGGGCGGCTGATGTACGAAGCGCTGCGTGCCCGCGACATCTACCTGGTGGCCGGCTGCGCCGCCATGGGCGGGGTGTTCCTGGCGATCGGCAGCCTCATCGGCGACCTGCTGCTCGCCGCCGCCGACCCGCGCGTCACGCAGGGAGAAACCGCGTGAAGACCGCCGGCCGCGCACTTCTCGTGCTCGTGGCTGCCCTCGCTATCGGGGCTCCGTGGCTCGCGCCCAACGACCCAGACCTCCGTTTCCCGGGACACAACTACGCCCCACCATCGACCATCCACTATCCAGGTGTCATTCACGCCGTTCGCTCAGTCAGCCGGTTAGAGCGAACCTTCGCCACCGACGAGAGCGTGCGCGTGTCGCTCCGGTGGTTCGCGAACGGCCGCCTTGTCACCACCGAAGGCGAGCCGCTGCTGCTGCTCGGGGCTGATGCGTACGGCCGCGACATCTTCGCCCGCATCCTTTACGGCGCGCGCGTGTCGCTGGCGCTGGCGCTGGTGGCGACGGTGGGCGCGCTGCTGCTCGGGAGCCTCGTCGGCGCCATTGCGGGCTACGCCGGCGGGAGGCTCGACGAGCTGTTGTCGCGCCTCTCGGACTTCGTGCTGGTGCTGCCGGCGATGTACGTGGTGCTGGCGCTGCGCGCGGTGCTGCCGCTGGTGCTGCCGGCGCCGTTGGTGTTTGGCATGATGGCGACCATCTTCACGCTGATCGGCTGGCCGGTGGTTGCCCGCGGCGTGCGCGGCATCATCGCCTCCGAGCGCCAACGCGACTACGTCGCGGCCGGACGCGCCATCGGCGCCGGCCCGGCACGGCTCCTGCTCGCGCACCTGCTGCCGGCGGCGCGCGGCCACATGCTGGCGCAGGCCACGCTCCTGCTGCCGGCCTTCATCCTGGCCGAAGCCACGCTCTCGTACGTCGGCCTCGGCTTTCCCGACAGCGTGCCGACGTGGGGCACCATGCTCTACGACGCCGCCAACGGCGCGCTCTTCACCGAATCGCCCTGGATGCTCGCCCCCGCCGCCGCCATCTTCATCGTCGTGCTGGCGGTGAACCTCACGGTCCAGGGAACCGGCCGCACGCCTGTACAATTGGAGCCGTGAAGTCCGCCTCCGCCGAGGCTACGGCGCGACAGGCTCTCGAAGGCATCCTCACCCCCATCGCCACGCCTTTTACATCTGACGATGCCCTCGACGAGGGGGCGCTGCGCCGCAACGTCGCGAAGTGGATGGCCACGCCGCTCCACGGGCTCGTCGTCCTCGGCTCCAACGGCGAAGCGCCTCAACTCGAAGACGACGAAGCCGATCGCATCATCGGCATCGTGCGCGACGGTGTGCCGGCCTCGAAGTGGCTGCTGGCCGGCACCGGCCGCGAGTCGACGAAGGGCACCATCGCCGCCACGAAGCGCGCCGCGGCGCTCGGCGCCGATGCCGCGCTCGTCCGCACCCCGTCGTTCTTCAAGCCGCAGCTCACCGCCGACATCTTCGTGCGCCACTACACCGAGGTGGCCGACGCCTCGCCGATCCCCATCCTGCTCTACAACGTGACGATGTTCACCGGCGTGTCGCTGCCGATCGATGCGGTCGAGAAGCTGGCCGCCCATCCGAACATCGTCGGCATGAAGGAATCGGGGAGCGATATCGGGCACATTGCCGAGCTGGTGGCGCGGACGCCCGACGACTTCACCGTGCTCGGCGGCTCGGCCACCATGCTGCTGTTTTCGCTGTCGGCCGGCTGCGCCGGGGCGATCGTGGCACTGGCGATGCTTGTGCCCGAGCTGTGCTTGGAGCTCTGGACCCTGGTGCGCGAGGGGAAGTTCCAGCAGGCGCACACGCTGCAGCGCCGGCTGATGCCGCTGGCCCGGTCGATCGGCGGGCAGCACGGCGTGCCGGGCGTGAAGGCGGCGCTCGACGCGGCCGGCTACGAGGGCGGATACCCGCGGCCGCCGTTGCGCCCGGTGCCAGCTAACGTAAGCGAAACGATTCGCAAACAGCTCGATGCGTTGTCATTGAGCATTGGGCATTGAGCCTTGGGCATTGATATGAGGCGATCCATTCTGTTGTTGACGGTCTG
>JBFWUM010000106.1:0-5363 GCA_050247255.1 Vicinamibacterales bacterium
TGTTCTTGAACAGGTACGCCATGACGAGGTTCACGTCGGCGTCCTTCTTCAGCTCCAGCGCGATGCGGACGTCATCCGTCGAGACGTCCTTGACGTCGACGAGCGGCGGGAGCTTGCGCGAGAGCACCACGTCGGCGATGCGCTCGACCAGCGTCGACTTGTTCACCGCGTACGGAATGCTCGTGATGTAGATCGTCTGCGCCGTCCTCGACGACGGACCTTCCTCCCACGTCGCGCGCAGGCGCACCGACCCCGACCCGGTCCTGTAGATCTCCTTCAGCTCGTCCGGCGTGTTCAGGATCTGCCCGCCGGTCGGGAAGTCCGGCCCCTTCACGTAGCGGCACAACTGCACCGCCGAGAGGTCCGGGTTGTCGAGCAGCTTGATGAGCGCCGTGCACACCTCGTTGAGGTTGTGCGGCGGGATGTTCGTCGCCATGCCGACGGCGATGCCCGTGGCGCCGTTGACGAGCAGGTTCGGGATCCGCGCCGGCAGCACCACCGGCTCGGTGCGCGTGCCGTCGTAGTTCGGGCGGAACGGCACAGTGTCCTGATCGATCTCGGTCAGCAGCTCGTCCGACAGGCGCGCGAGCCGGCACTCGGTATACCGCATCGCCGCGGCGCCATCGCCATCGAGCGAGCCGAAGTTGCCGGAGCCATCCACGAGCGGGTAGCGCAGCGAGAACGGCTGCGCCATGCGGACGAGCGCTTCGTAGAGCGCGGCGTCGCCGTGCGGGTGATAGTTGCCCATCACGTCGCCGACGACCTTCGCGCACTTGCGATGTTTGGCGTCCGCCGTCAGGTTCTGCTGCCACATCGTGTACAGGATGCGGCGCTGCACCGGCTTCAGCCCGTCGCGCACGTCGGGCAGGGCCCGCGACGTGATAACCGAGAGCGCGTAGTTGAGATAGCGGCTCTGCGCGGCCTCGTGCAGCGAGACGGCGTCAGTGCCGCCGGCGCCGGGAGGCGGACTGCCGCCGGGACGGCCGGAGCCGTCGGGCGGGAGCGGTGAGTCAAACAGCGAAGGATCGGAGGTTCTGGATTTGGCCAATGTGGACGAGGCTCTGCCGTTCTGGACGTAACAGCATACCAGCGCATCCTCGCGCCTCCCTGGCGCCGTTGGCGGAACACCGTGCCTATAATCGGCGCCACCATGACGGACACGCATCAACGCGGCGACATTGAGGTCCTTCGACTCACCTACGGATTTCGAATCGTCGTCGGGGGATTGGCATTGGTCGGTGTCGTCTTCGGCCTGGCGGTCGTGCTCTTTGAAGGCGCCGCCGACGTCACGGCCGTGGTCGGGTCCGTGTCGGGCGTGGTGGGCACTGTCGTGGGGGCGTTCTTCGGCCTCCAGGTTGGTGCCGCGGGCAAGGACAAGGCCGAGGACGACAAGGAACACGCGCTCCGGCAGCGGGACGTGGCTCAACTCAAGGTCGAGCGCCTTCTCACTGTTGCCCCTCGCGAGGAAGCGATCCGGGTGCTCAAGGATCTGCAGTAGGGCGCCGCTGCAGTGAAACCGTCTCAGATGGAGAGCGAACATGCCGACGGCAAAGAGGAAAGCTCCGGCGGGAAGACGGAAGGCCCCCGCGGGCCGGCTCGCACTGGACCTCCGCAACGTGCCGCTGCCCAGAGGTCGTGGCTGGAGGTACGCGGTGAATCTGTGCGGCAACGAACTGTTCAGCGCGAAGTCATACGCCGACCTTATGCGCCCGCATGCCGTCAGCGATGAGGTCGACTTCTCTCCAGGAGACCACGCACTGCGCATCCGGGGATCCAGGGCGGGCGTGGGTGTGTGGGAGGTCGAGGTCAAAGCAGCGGCTCCTCGTGGCCAGGGATTCACTGACATCCGGACGGTGGCGCTGAAGGATTCTGTTGGCTCGGTCGGCCGCGTTCGCTCGGCGAAGTACCGCGTCACGCGGGCCACCGGCGTCGTCGAGTGGCTTCAGCAGGGCGCGCGCGGGCTGCGCGTCACTCCCGTTCGGCGCGGCATGACGGTTCCGTCGGGGTCCGTCCTCGTCACGGGACCTCGCGCGTCCGCCGTCCTCGAACCACTGTCTCCCGGAGGGTCGAAGGCGGAAACGATCGGCGCGCTGCGGGTGACGCGATTGGGCAGCACGCCAACGGTCGCGGCCGGCGCGCACGCGCCGACGATCACGTTCAACCGCGGGCGTCCGATGGCCGGCAGGGCGGACTGCGGCCACTGCGTGGCGTGTTCCGTTCGAGGCTAGTGATTGGCGGCGCTCGTCTTCCACGAGCAGACAGGCCAGGCAGGTTCACGGCGGCGCCCAGGCGCCGCCGCCTTTCGGCCACGCTCACTGGCGGCACTGAAGGCGGTTGATGGGTCCAAGCCTCTCGGTGCGGTGGTGGGCATTCACGCGCTGGGTGCCAGCCGAGTCGACCGGGTCGTCCGAATTCCCCACCGGTACGCTCACCTGTTCGTGACCCGGACTCTGGACGGCATCGAGGGCGAGGGGTCGTCTCAGCACGCGGAGACAGCGTTCGAGAACAGCGTCTTCGAGGCGCTCGAGCGCACGTTCGCCACCGAGTACGACCCGTCCGCGCTCGTATCCGGAAGCTACGACTCACTCAGACCGAAGGCTGTTGACCCCCGGGAACTGGTCCTGATGTCGGCGTGGGAGCACCGGCAGGCACCACGCGGCTACGTCCGGTTCCACAGCCGCCTGCCGCTGCACTGGCAGCGCTGCTGGGAGATCACCTCCGGTGGTTTTCGGAGACGGCTGGTTCCGGCGACCCTGTCGATCCTCCGATTCTCCTGGTCACATCCGCGAGAACGCTTCGCCGCAACGCTCTCTGCGGGAATCGCATCGGGCCCGACCTATGCCGGGGCGCTCCTCCACGCCTGCTATGAACTGGTGGAGCGCGACGCCTTCATGCTGGCGTGGCTCCGGCGGAACTCATGCCCCGTGGTGCCCGCGCCGGACTTTGTTGACGACCAGCTCACAGACTCCCACCGCCGTCTGACACAGGACGGGTTCGAGGCTACGTTCGTCGATCTGACCAACGACATCGGCATCCCCGCATTTCTCACCGTCATTCGCCTGCCGGATGCGAGGGGCCGCCGCGGCGGGTTTCCAGCATTCGGGCTCGGCGCGAATCTCGATCCGCGGAAGGCCCTCTCGAGGTCCTACGCCGAGGCACTCGAACTGCTGGTGAACCACTACGACTTCAGCAGCCCGGACACGATCCGGATCCGGCGCGTGCAGTCGCTCCGGCGTGGTTTTCGACCGCGGCAGTACTACGAGGAGTGCCGCTTTCTGTGGGCGGGCACCGGCACCAGCGACATCCTGCGCCGTAACGTTCCGCGATTCGGCGGTTCCTGGTCAGAACTCGAGACCTGCCTGGCGCATCTGACGTCACGCGATGTCCGCACGTACTTCGTGGACCTGACGCCCCCCGGACTCCGGCCAGCCCGCTACAGGCTGGTCAGAGTGCTTGCGACGCGCCTCCAGCCCCACCTGTACGAGCTGGACTCCTGGCGTCTCGACAACCCGCGCCTGTACCCGACCGTCGCGGGAGCCCGGCGGGTGGACCGTCGGCACGGAGAAGCCGGGCTGAACCTGGCTCCAAACCCATACACCGTTCTCGAACACGTACGACTGTACTGACGCCCGGAACTTACTCCTCCGTGTTCACCATCTTGCCGGGGTTCATCAAGTTCTGCGGGTCGAGGGCCAGCTTGATCGTCCGCATCACGTCCAGGGCCTCGCCGTGCTCCTGGCGCATGTAGCCCATCTTGCCGTGCCCGACGCCGTGCTCGCCGCTGCACGTGCCGCCGAGCCGCAGCGCGCGCGCGACGAGCCGTTCGTTCATCGCCTGGGCGATGCCAAGCTCCTCCGGGTCGTCCGGGTTCACGACGCAGAGCACGTGAAAGTTGCCGTCGCCCACGTGTCCGACGATCGGCCACGGGAACGGCAGCGCGGCCAGGTCCGCCTTGGTCTCCATCAGGCACTCGGCCAGGCGCGAGATCGGGACGCAGACGTCCGTGCTCCACATGCGGCAGCCGGGGCGCGACGCGACCGCGGCGTGATGCACGTTGTGGCGCGCCGTCCAGAGCGCCGTGCGGGCTTCCGGCGTGGTGGCCCACGCGAAGCTCGACGCGCCCTGTTCGCGGGCGATGCCCTCGACCGCCCGGGCCTGCTCGGCCACGGCCTCGTCGCTGATGCCGTGGAACTCGAGGAAGAGCGTCGGCTGGAGCGCGTAGTCCGTCTTCGCGTAGGCGTTGATGGCGCGCAGCATCTTCTCGTCGAGCAGCTCCATCCGCGCGATCGGGATCCCGATCTGCAGGATGGTGATGACCGTGCGGACGGCACCCTCGAACGTCGGGAACGGACACACGGCGGCGGAGATGCCGTCCGGCAGGCCGAAGAGGCGGAGCGTCACCTCGGTGATCACGCCCAGCGTGCCCTCGGCGCCGACGAACAGACGCGTGAGGTCGTACCCGGACGATGACTTGCGTGCACGGCTGCCCGTGTGGACGACGCGGCCGTCGGCGAGGACGACGGTCAGACCGAGCACGACTTCGCGCATCGTGCCGTAGCGCACGGCCGTCGTGCCGGAAGCGCGCGTCGAGGCCATGCCGCCGATGGTGGCGTCCGCGCCGGGGTCGACCCAGAACTCCAGGCCGAGCGGGTTGAGGTGCTTGCTGAGCTGGCGGCGCGTGACGCCGGCCTCGACCGTGCAGTCCAGGTCGTCGGCGCTGACCCGCAGGATCCGGTTCATGCGGGTCAGGTCGAGGGAGACGCCGCCGTGCAGCGCGTGCACATGCCCCTCGAGCGATGAGCCCGCGCCGAACGGCACGATCGGCGCGCGGTGCTTCGCCGCGGTGCGGACCACCGCGGCCACTTCGTCAGTCGTCTCGGGGAAGACCACGACGTCCGGCAGCGCCGACGCGTGCCACGACTCGCCGTGGCTGTGGTGCTCCCGCTGCGACGCCCCGGTCGACACGCGGTCGTCGGCGAGCGCGCGCAGATCGGTGACGAGCTGTTCGATGTCGAAGGCTTGGGCGGCCACGCGTGCGGGCTAGAGCGGACGGGCCGCGCCGGGCGCGCAGACCTCGTCCGTGCAGCCGCCCTGCCGTGCCCGGCGCGCGGCCACGAGGCCGTAGATCCGGCGGCCGAGCCGGGTCACAGGCGGGAAGAGTCCAATCCAGCGCGGCACCCAGAGAATCGGGAGCGCCCTGGACAACTGCAGGTAGCCGTCGAAGCCGGCGATGCGGCGGCCGGCCACGTCCACGACGTACATCTCGGTCAGGGCCGCGGCACGCTCGAGCCCAGGCGCATGCCGTTCCCGCACGGCGTCATCCGTCGCATCGGCGAACGTCAGCCGGTGGAACCAGTCGAGCC
>JBFWUM010000107.1:0-5246 GCA_050247255.1 Vicinamibacterales bacterium
GCTGAACCGTGCCAACTTCGATCTCCCGAACCGGACCTTCGGCAACGCGAACTTCGGCCGGATCTTCAGCGCACGCGACCCGCGGCAGATGCAGTTCGGCCTGCGTTTCTCGTTCTAGTTCCGGAACCCTCCCGAGGCTATCTTTCGGTCAGTTCGTTCGGGCTTACCGTCTCCTTACATCGTACCGATCCGCTTCCCGATAGCCTGTTCCCAGCCCGGCGCGCGCCGCGGCGGGACACAGGAGGAACGGGTGACTTCGTTACGGCGGACGGCACGTCTTGCGTGCCTGACAGGAATGATCGCGCTCGGCGCCACCATCGCCGGGGCGCAGTCCGCGACCGGCGGCATCCGCGGAGCCGTCCGTGAATCGGGCGGCGTGGTTCCGGGGGTGACGGTGCATCTGGAGAACGAGGCGACCGGCACGGGCCGCGACACGGTCTCGAACGAACGCGGCGAGTACGACTTCCCCGCGCTGCCGCCGGGTGCTTACACGATTCGCGCGACGCTCGAGGGGTTCAAGACCTTCGAGCGGAAGGGCATCCAGGTCAGGACGCAGCAGTTCCTGACGCTCGATGTCGTGCTCGAACTCGGCAGCCTCTCCGAGACGATCACCGTCAGCGCGGACGTCCCGATGCTGCAGACGTCGAACGCGTCGGTCTCGACGCAGATCGAAGCCGAGGAGCTCAATACGCTGCCGTCGGTCGCCCGCAACATGTACATGATGTCGACGATCGCGCCCACAGTCGTGTCGTCCGGCAATCAGGTCTTCACGCGGCTTCAGGACCTGAATCACCCGTCGCTCGTCTCGCTCGGCGGCGGCGCGCGGCGCGCGAACAACTACCTGATCGACGGCGTCTCGCATACCGACCTCGTCAACCGGCCCTCCGTCAATCCGTCGTTCGAAGCGGTGGACAGCGTGAACGTGCAGCTGCACACCTACGACGCGGAGACAGGCCGCACCGGAGGCGGCACCTACAACGTCACGTTCAAGTCCGGGACGAACACCCTGCGCGGCAGCGCCTTCACCCAGTTCCGGCCGAACGCGCTGGTCGCCAACAACTTCTTCAACCAGGCGGCCGGTCGGCCGAAGGCGGAGGCCTACTTCTACAACCACGGCGGCGGCATCGGCGGCCCCATCCGGAAGAACCGGACGTTCTTCTGGGCGGCGGCCGAGGGCTACCGGTCACTGGACTCACGCAACAGCACGTTGCGCGTGCCGACGGCCCGCGAGCGCGCCGGCGACTTTTCGCAGAGCGTCAACGCGAGCGGCCAGCCGGTGGTGATCTACGACCCGCTGACTACGCGGACCGACCCGGCGACGGGCCTGCTCGTCCGCGACGCGTTCCCCGGCAACGTGATCCCGGCGGACCGGCTGAACCCCGTCGCCCGCAACATCCTGAGCTACTACCCCCTCCCCACACGGGACGTCAGCAACGGCGCGGCGAACTTCGACGGCACGGCCGACCAGACCGGGTGGGCCTGGATGACCAGCGGCAAGATCGACCATCGCTTCAGCGACCGGGTGTCGGCCTCCGGCCTCTACATCGCCAACCGCACGTCGCGCACGAACGAGAACTTCTGGGAGCGGGGCCAGGGCCCGGACCGCTTTGCCGAGCCGCGCGACGGGACGCTCGATCGGTCGCTGCACCTGGTGGCCCTGAACAACACGTGGATTCCCGGCGACAACACCGTCCTGACGCTGCGCTACGGGTACACGCGCCTCCAGGATGATGACGCGACGACGATCGACTTCGACCCGTCCTCCCTCGGATTCGATCCGGCGTTCCTCGGAGGGCAGCAGGTCCGGAAGTTCCCGCGCGGCGCGATCACGGACTACGACGGCTTCGGCGCGGTCGACCCGACCAGCCGCGTCTTCGACTCCTGGGGCGTCAACGGCGCCGTGTCGCGCCTCGTCGGCACCCACACGCTCAAGGCCGGCGCGGACTTCCGCGTGATCGGCCTGCAGACCCAGAGCTTCGCCGGCGGGTCGGGCGACCTGCGCTTCGATCGCTTCTACACGTCGGCGAACCCGCTGGCCAACGGCACGGCGACGTCCGGTAACGCGCTCGCGAGCTTCCTGCTGGGGTATCCCTCCGGCGACCCCGGCAACCAGAGCCAGATCACGGTGGGTTCGCCCCTCAACGCGTTCGTCCGGTACTTCGGCGCCTATGCCCAGGACGACTGGCGCCTGAGCCCGAAGTTCACGCTGAACTACGGCGTCCGTCTCGAGCGGGAGGACGGCCTCCGGGAAGAGAACAACCAGATTACCGTGGCCTTCGACCAGACGCTGAACCCGGGCGGCGCGCTGGGCAGTGTGCTCGTGAACGGCAGCCCCGTCCGCGGCGGCCTGGTCTACGCCGGCCAGAACGGCGCGCCGACGCACCAGGGCAATCCCCCCGGCCTGAAGGTGTCACCGCGCGTCGGCATGGCGCTCACGCTGAACCCGAAGACCGTGCTGCGAGCCGGCTACGGCATCTACTGGGCGCCGTGGAACTACCAGCCGGCCAGCGGGGTCAACTACGGCCAGATTGGCTACGTCCGGCAGACGTTCGTCAACCAGGGCCAGTTCACGCCGACCGTTTCGCTGACCAACCCGTTCCCGGATGGCGCGCTCCAGCCCGTAGGCAACAGCCTCGGCGCGCTGACCGGCGTCGGCGGCCAGATCGAGTTCATCGACCAGACCAAGGGCGCGCCGTGGATCCAGCAGTACTCCGCGGACATCGAGCGGCAGCTCGGCGAGGGTCTGACCGTCGGCGTCGAGTACGTCGGCGCCACGGGCCGGTCACTCGGTCTCGGCGGATCCAACGACGGCGTCCTCAACATCAACCAGCTCGACCCGGCCTATCTGGCGCTCGGCCCGCAGCTGCTCGAGAGCGTCCCGAACCCGTTCTTCGGCCTCCCCGCGGGCCAGGGCTTCGCCGTCACGAGCCCGACGGTGCAGCGCCGCCAGCTCCTGCGCCCGTTCCCGCAGTTTGCCGACATCCTGATGCGGCAGAGCACGCAGGGCCGCAGCCAGTACCACGCGCTCGTGCTGAAAGCCGAGAAGCGCGTCACCAACGGCTGGGGCGGTCGCGTGAACTACACGTTCAGCCGGCTGCGCGACAACCAGTTCGGCGAGACCAACTTCATGCAGCCGAACACGCCGGAGGCGCTCAACGCCTACGACCTCGACGCCGAGTACGCGCTCGGCGTCGTGGACGTGCCGCACAAGCTGACGATCGCGCCGATCGTGGAGCTGCCCTTCGGTGCGAACAGGCGCTGGGCGAAGTCCGGCGTCGCCGCGGCGCTGCTCGGCGGCTGGTCCGTCTCGGCCATCATCGGCCTCGAGAGCGGCTTCCCGATTCCGCTCGCGTCGGTGACGAACAACACGAACCTGTTCACACGGATGCAGCGGCCGAACGCCACCGGCACGGAGGTCCTGACCGACGGCGACCGGGAAGCGCGCATCCTCGGCCAGTGGCTGAACCAGGGCAGCTACGCCGTGCCGGCGGCCTTCACGCTGGGCACCGCGCCGCGCACGGATGGCGCCATCCGCTCACCACACCGCAACAACGTGGACCTGGCCGTCGCCAAGGGCATGTCGCTTGGCGGTGAGACGCGCGGCGAGCTGCGCCTCGAGGTCATCAACCTGACGAACACCGTCAAGGTCATCGGCCCGATCCACCAGGCCGGCGCCGCAGGCTTCGGTCAGATCCGGACGCAGAGCGGCTTCATGCGCCTGATGCAGGTGATGTATCGGGTAACGTTCTAGACATGCGGAACGGCGTGGCGCGGGCGCGGACGGCCGGACACGGGCCGTCAGGCATCGTGGCGGCGGCGGTGCTGGCCGCCCTTCTCGCCTCGCCGCTGCTCGCCCGGCAGGGTCCCGTCTTCCGCGCCGGCACCACGCTCGTCACGCTCGACATCGTGGCGCGGGACGCGGCCGGACGGTTCGTCTCCGATCTGCAGGCGTCTGACTTCACGATCACCGAGGACGGCGTCGTCCAGCGCGTCGAGTCGTTCGTGATGGTGCAGGGCGGGCGCACGCTCAACCTGCTGACGCCTCCGCCGGTCGCGGCGGCCGAAGGGCTCATCCTGCCCCCGGCACGGCCCGCGCCGGCATCCTCGGGCCGCGTCGTGGTCGTCATCGTCGACGACCTGCACATCGAAGCCGAGTACACCCCGCACGTCCGCCGGCTCGTGCAGACGCTGACCTCGTCGCTGCTGCACGAAGGGGACCAGGTGGCGATGGTCTCGACCGGGCCGTCATCGATCGACATGCCGCTCACCGGCGACCTCGGAGCCGTGCGGTCGGCGGCGTCGCGGATCAGGGGGTCCGGCCTGACGGCCGCCGAGATCTTCCAGATGCCGGAGACGTCGCAGGGCGCGGGCGACCTCCGCCGGCGCGCACAGCTCGCCTTTCAGACGGCGTACCGGACCGTCGCGGCACTCGACGCCGTGCGGGGCCGGCGGAAGGTCGTCCTGCTCATCAGCAGCGGCTACGACCTGGACCCGTTCGCCGCGGGCCGCGCGAGCGCCGACCGCGTGCAGGGCGGCCGCTTCGCCGACCCCGTGCGCGCCCTCGTCGAGAAGGACAACCCGTATCAGCGCCTCCCGGCCGTGACGGCCGACCTCGACCTGCTCGCCTATCTGCGCGAGTTGACGCTGACCGCGAACCGCGCGAACGCCACGCTCTACCCCGTCGACCCGCGGGGGCTGACGGGCGTCGTCGACGCGGGCCGGTATCTCGACCAGAGCGACTGGCGCACCGTCGTGCAGAAGAACCAGAGCAGCCTGCGCTACCTGGCGGAACAGACCGGCGGGCGCGCCGTGGTCAACGTCAACGACTTCGCTGCCGAGTTCAGGCGCATCGACGCCGAGACGAGCGACTACTACCTCGTCGGCTACACGTCCACGAACCCCGACGCGTCGAAGCGCGTCCGGACGGTGGACGCGCGCGTCGGCCGCCCCGGCGTCACGGTGACGTCCCGCTCCGCCTACTCCGTGGCCGCGGCCGCGGGACCGGCGTCCCGGTGATGGCGCGACGGCCGTCGACGGGATCCGGCCCGGCCGGTGACGAGCCGTTACACTACCCGGCATGCGCACGCGTACCGCCGCCTTCCTGCTGGCCCTGACGCCCGGGCTCGCCCTTGCCGCCGACGACCGCTGGCCGCAGTTCCGGGGCCCCGGGTCCGCCGGCGTCGTGGCCGACGATCCCCGGCTCCCGGAACGCTGGAGCACCACGGAGAACGTCCGCTGGAAGACCG
>JBFWUM010000108.1:0-5138 GCA_050247255.1 Vicinamibacterales bacterium
TGCGCCGGCGGCGCGGAAGGACGGACGCTGTGATCCATTACGTGTCGGGCGACATTCTGTTGAGCAACGCGAAGGCCATCGCCCACGGCGTGGCCGCGAAGGATCCGATGACGCAGGGGCTGGCGCGCCTGCTGCACGAGAAGTTCCCTGCGATGCACAAGGACTATCACCACTGGTGCGACCAGGCGCATCCGGAGCCGGGCTCGGCGTGGATGTGGGGCGGCACGGGCGGCGTGCGCGTCATCAACCTGATCACGCAGGAGGGCGGGTATGGACACGGCAGCCGGCCTGGCCGGGCAACGCTCAAGCATGTGCGGGATGCCCTGCGCGAGCTGGCGCTGATCGTGGAGCGGGAAGGGATCCCGTCGCTGGCGTTGCCGCGTCTGGCGACCGGCGTCGGCGGACTCGACTGGCACGACGTGAAGCCGGTGGTCGAAGAGCGGCTCGGTGAGCTGGCGATTCCGGTCTACGTGTACGCCGAGTACCACGCGGGTAAGACCGCCGTCGAGCCGAAGGCCTGACGACGGCCGCGCCCGCTTGTCGGGCAGGCGCAGCCGTTGTCAGGAACGAAGGGCGACGTGCAACCGAGCCGCTTGTCCCGTGGCTCCGTCAGGGACGCTGGCTGGCCGGCGGCACGTGACCGTTGAGGCGGAGGTAGACCACCATCTGCCCGTAGGTGTCCCACGTGTGGCCGAGCAGGAAGTAGGCCACGCGCGCGCGGCTCGACATGCCGCCCATGAACGGCGGTACCTTCACTTGCTCCGTCATCTGCTCGGCGCTGAACTCGTTGATCACCGCTGTGCCGTAGTCGAACGAGGCTTCGACGACCTTGATGATCTCGGCCTTCGAGGTCGCCTTGAGATTCACCTCGGGTGCAGGCGTCTTGCCGCCGAGCGCCTTCATGAAGTTCAGGTTGGCTCCGGCCACGTGCAGCGCCTGGTCGCCGTAGTTGCGCTGCGCGGGCGTGGCCTTGAAGCCGAACTTGTCCTCGGGCATCTCGTTCGTGATCTTCACGAACGTCGCCTTCATGTCGGCCCAGTCCTTCAGAACCTCGGCCTTGATGTCGGCCTTCTGCGCGAAGGCGGGCGTTGACACAAGCGCGAGCACAGCCAGCGCACTGGCGAGACGAACAGCGGTTCTCATCGACGAATCCCCCTGGCCCGGGAGTATAGGCGAGATCGCGCCGGCGGCCTTAAGGTGGCCTTAATACTCGACGTCTAGGCTGACTCCAGTTCGATAGGAGACAGCCATGACCAATCGCATCCGACTGACAACCGCGACCGCCGTCCTCAGCGCGCTTCTGACCGGGGCCGTTGCCGCGACCGCGCCACGGGAGTTCCTCGCCGCGTTCGAGGCGAGCGCCCGGAAGGCCGAACCCACCTTCTCTGCCTCCGCGCCGCGGGGGCAGGCCTTCTTCAACGCCCGGCACGGCAACGACTGGACGTGCGCCACCTGCCACACGGCGAATCCGGCGGCCGGCGGCCGCCACACCGTGACCGGCAAGCTCATCAAGCCACTGGCGCCCTCGGCTCAGCCGGATCGGCTGACCGACCCCGCGAAGGTCGAGAAGTGGTTCGGCCGCAACTGTCACGACGTTCTGAACCGCGAGTGCACGGCCCGCGAGAAGGCGGATGTCGTGGCCTGGCTGCTCACCATCCGTTGAGGAGACTCCCATGACGATTCGACTGACGACGCTGCTGACCCTCGGTCTGGCTCTCCCTGCGTGGGCAGGCCAGAAGGCCGCCACCCCGCTCACGCCTGCCGCGACCTACAAGGAGGAGTGCGCCAGTTGCCACGTGCCCTATCCCGCACGCCTGCTCCCGGCGGAGTCGTGGCGGGCGCTGATGGCGGGCCTGCCGTCGCACTTCGGCACCAACGCGGCCCTCGACGCGCCGACGGCCAGCGTCATCGAGCGCTTTCTCGTCGCCAACGCGTCGATGCGCCCCGTGCGCAGCACGGCAGCGGACTCCCGGCCGGGCGCCGGCCCGGTGCTGCGGATCACGGAGACGCGGTGGTTTCTGAAGGAGCACCGCGAGGTGCCGGCCCGAAAGTGGGCCTCGCCCGAGGTGAAGAGCAAGGCCAACTGCGCGGCCTGCCACACGGGCGCGGAGCGCGGCAACTTCGATGACGGCGAGTCCGGTTCCGGCGGAGGGAGACGGCCATGACGACAGCAGCACCGACGACACGTGTCTTCGTCTGGGATCGGGTGGTGCGCGCCGGGCATTGGCTGCTGGCTGCCGCATTCATGGGGGCCTTCCTCACCGCGGAGAGCGAGCGGCTGCGCCTGCTGCACGTGCGGCTCGGCTTGGCAGTGGTCGGGATCGTGCTCGTCCGGATCGTGTGGGGCTTCGTGGGCACGCGCTACGCCCGCTTCTCCGCGTTCGTGACCGGACCCGCGCCCGTCCTCCGCTATCTGAAGGCGGTCTTCTCCAGGCATCCCGAGCAGCATGTCGGTCACAACCCCGCAAGCGCGGCGGCCATCGTCGGAATGCTGGCGCTGGGCCTGACCACGGGCGCCACGGGCTGGATGGTGTACGAGGAGGTGGGCCCGGCCTGGCTGGGTGAGCTTCACGGGGCCTCGGCCTGTGCCATGCTCACGCTCGTGGTGCTCCACGTGGTCGGCGTCGTGCTCGCCAGCGTCCGCCTTCGTGAGAACCTCATCGGCGCGATGGTGACCGGCTGGAAGGCGGCGCCTCAGGACCGCGCCTGAAGGAGCGACGACGCGCGTGCGGATTCTGCTGGTGGAGGATGACGGGCTGCTCGGCGATGGCATCCAGGCCGGCTTGCGGCAGACCGGGTTCACCGTCGAGTGGGTCCGCGACGGGCTCGCGGCCGAGGCGGCCCTGGCCGTCGAACCGTTCGCGGCCATCGTCCTCGACCTCGGCCTGCCTGGTCTGAGTGGCATCGAGGTGCTGCGTCGCCTGCGCGCGGGGCGTAACCGCACGCCGGTGCTGATCCTGACGGCGCAGGATGCCGTCGACGATCGCATCCGAGGCCTGGACGCGGGTGCGGACGACTACGCCGTCAAGCCGTTCGACCTTGGCGAGCTCGCGGCACGGCTGCGCGCGCTCATCCGCAGAGGAGATGGGCGCGCCACGCCCACGCTGACGGTAGGCGGTCTTGCGCTCGACCCGGCGGGCCGCGCCGTCACGCTGGCTGGCACCCCTGTGGAACTCTCGGCGCGCGAGTTCGCCATCCTGCACCTGCTGATGCGACACGCGGGCAGCGTGCTCACACGTGCGCAGCTCGAGGAACAGCTCTACGAGTGGGGGCAGGAGGTGGAGAGCAATACCGTGGAGGTGTTCATCCATCATCTCCGCAGGAAGCTGGGCGCCGAGCGGATCAAGACGATTCGCGGCGTCGGTTACCTGATGCCTGCGCCGGAGGGGCAGTGACGATGGCCGCCCGCCCCCTTTCGCTCCGCGCGCGTCTGCTGGCGCTGGTGCTCTCGGCCGTGGTCGTCGCGTTCGTGCTCGCCACGGCTGGCGCCTACGTCGAGGCGCGCCACGAGGTCGACGCCCTGCTCGACGCGCACCTGGAGCAGTCGCTGGCGCTGCTGGTCGCGCAAGCCGGCGAGGACCTGGAAGAGTTCGACACCGAGCACGCGGGGGAGGGCGTGTCCGTCTCGAACGCGGTGGCGTTTCAGATCTGGGACCGCGGGACGCGGCTCGCGCTGCACTCGGCCAACGCGCCGGACACCCCGATGGGTGACCGCCAGACCGGATTCAGCGACCGCGTGATCGCGGGCACAGCGTGGCGCGTCTACACCTCCTGGGATCACGAGGGGGAGTACCTGATCCACGTCGGCGAGCGTGCCGGTGCGCGGCAGGAGATTCTCGACGACCTCGTGGGCGCGATCCTGGCCCCGCTCCTTGTGGTCCTGCCCGTGCTCGGCCTGCTGGTGTGGCTGGCCGTGAGTCGCGGCGTGCGACCGGTAGCACGCGTGGCAGACGAGGTGCAGCAGCGGGATTCCGAGCGGCTCGACCCCCTCGGCCTCACCGGTGTCCCCGGCGAGCTCGTGCCACTGGTGGAACGGCTCAACACGCTGTTCGCCCGTGTGACGCGTTCGCTGGACCAGGAGCGGCGGTTCACCGCTGATGCCTCGCATGAGCTGCGCACGCCGCTCGCCGCGATCCGCGCCCAGGCGCAGGTAGCGCTCGGGGCCACCGATGCCGGCGAGCGCGCGGCGGTGCTGCAGAAGGTCATTGCCGGATGCGATCGGGCGGCTCGGCTCGTCGAACAGTTGCTGACGCTGGCGCGGCTCGACGGCACACCCGGAGAGGCGCCGGACACCGTCGATCTCTCCAGGCTGGCTGCCGAGGTCGTGGCCGATGTGGCGCCAGTGGCGATGACCCGACGGATCGACGTGGGGCTGGAGGCGGCACCCGATGCCAGCGTGCGAGGACACGCCGCGCTGCTGCGTGTGCTGATCCGGAACCTCGTCGACAACGCCGTTCGGTACAGTCCCGACGGCAGCGACGTCCGTGTCGCAATGCAGCAGGACGGACGTCACATCATTCTGCGTGTGCGGGACAGCGGCGACGGCATTCCGCCGGTGGATCGCGCCCGCGTCTTCGAGCGCTTCTACCGTGTGGCGGGCGCGAGGGCAGACGGCAGCGGGCTCGGCCTTTCGATCGTGGCTCACATCGCCGAGATGCACGGCGCGCGGGTCGAGATCGGCGACGGCCTCGACGGCCGGGGCACGGGCGTTACGGTGACGTTCCCCGCCGGGGCCTGATGGGGCCCACCCCGGTCAGCAATGATCGAGCCCCGCGAGGATAGCCGTCGCGGGCGGGCCGCCGGTGAAGCTTTGCGCTACAGGCCGCGCTGCTCCACGTAGTCCCGCGCCCCGTCGAGTGCGGCGTCCGGCGCGCTCCGCTTCGTCAGGGACGAGACGACGGCGACATCCTTCTTCGCCTCGGCGATCGACCCGGCATCGGCCAAGGCCATGGCCCGGCCGGCATAGATGTAGGGGAGCAGGGGGTGGTCCTGTGCCAGGTCGAGCGCCCGTGTGAAGTCCGCGATCGCGGTGTCGAGCTGGCGGAGCTGGAAGCGCACGAGCCCGCGGTTGTAGAACGCGAGCACTTCCGCCGGCCCGAGCTGGCCGACTGTGATCGCGTGCTGGTATTCGGCAGCTG
>JBFWUM010000109.1:0-5126 GCA_050247255.1 Vicinamibacterales bacterium
GCAAGATCATCGTCGACAGCTACGGCGGCTGGGGCCGCCACGGCGGCGGCGCGTTCAGCGGCAAGGACCCGTCGAAGGTCGACCGCAGCAGCGCCTACTACTGCCGCTACGTCGCGCGTCAGGTCGTCAAGAAGGGCTTCGCGCGGATGGCCGAGATTCAGGTCGGCTACGCGATCGGCATGGCCAAGCCCGTCTCGGTGAAGGTCGACACCTTCGGCACCGGCGACGAGAAGGCCGCGGAAGACTTCGTGATGAGCTTCGACTTCCGGCCACGCGCCATCATCGAGCAGCTCAACCTGCTCCGCCCGATCTACCGGCAGACCACCAACTACGGCCACTTCGGCCGTCCCGGCCTGCCCTGGGAAGTCTAGAGAACCCCGCGCACGCGGGGGCGTACATCAGAAGGGCGCCGCGATGCTGATGCATCCGGCGCCCTTGCTGTTTCAGGAACGGCTCGCGGCCGTGCGATCAGAAGAACTCGTACCACTTCGGCGGACGCTGATTCACGACCTGCTGCACCGCTTCCATCTGCTCCAGCACCGGCGCGGTGTCCGTCACGCCCGCCGAGGTCAGCAACTGCTGCACCTCGTCCCGCAGCGCTTCGGCCTGTGACTGGCTGATGTCGCGGCCGGCCACCGTCTGCCACAGCGCGGTGCCGAGCTTCACCGCATCCGGCATGGTCAGCTTGCCACCCGCCTGGACGGCGCTGGCGACGCGTGCGGCGAGTTCGCGTGAGGGCGCCTCGGCGGGCTTGTCCCCGCACAGCTTGCTCAGGTCGTCGACGAAGTCCGTGGTGCCGCTCGGATCCTTCGCCTGCACCGCCATCAGATCCTTGCCGATGTCGCTCATGTCGCCGATGCGATCCGGCGCCGACGCGTCCTGCAGCGGGCCGTCAGCCTGTTTGCAGCCGGCGGCGGTAAGGGCCACGGCGGCGGCAAGTGCCAGCGCGGCGGTGAAATTCCTGGCCATCTCGATCCTCTCGTCCTCAGCGGGGCTTCGCCCCGGACGAATCCGAAGTTACCACACGCGGATCTCGTCCGGCGCACCGGCCGCGACGAGCCGCCCGCCCTCGATGGCGAGCGCGTAATCGCTGAGACGGCGCACCTCGTCCGGCGCGTGCGTCACGTAGACCATCGGCAGGCCGAGCGTGTCGCGCACCCGGAGGAGCGCCTCCAGGATGCGGCCGCGATGGCGGACATCCACGGCCGACAGCGGTTCGTCCAGCAGCAGCAACCGCGGCGCGGAGAACAGCGCCCGCCCGAGCGCCACGCGCTGCCGCTCCCCGCCAGACAGCTCGCCGGGACGGCGCGCCATCAGCGGTTCGAGTTCGAGCAACCGGATGATGCCGGCTTCGTCAACCGGCTCCCCGGCGCGCGTGCCGTAGCGGAGGTTCGCGGCCACGTCGAGGTGCGGAAAGAGCAGGACGTCCTGTGGCACGTACCCGACACGGCGGTCGGCCGGGGTCAGGCAGACGCCGGTGGCGCGGTCGTCGAACACGCGGCCGTCGATCGCGATGCGGCCCCTCGCGATCGGCCGGAGGCCGGCGATCGCCTCGACGAGCGTCGTCTTCCCGGAGCCCGACGGACCCACGAGCGCCAGCGCCTTCGCCGCTCCCCGCGCCGCGAGCTCGAGCGAGAAGGCACCCTGCGTGAAGCCGACGTCGATGTCGAACGTCACGCCCGCTCCGCGGTCAGGCGGTTCGAGACGACCACCGCGGCCACCGCAAGGCCGACGGACACGACGAGGAGCGAGAGGACGGCGGAGTCCTGCCCCGTTTCGATCGCGGCGTACATGCCGGACGCGAGCGTGCGGGTGCGGCCAGGAATGCTGCCGGCGATGACGATCGTCGCGCCGAACTCGCCCAGCGCACGCGCGAACGCCAGCAGCGTGCCGCCGAGAATCGGACGCGCGGCCAGCGGCAGCGTGACGGTCGTGAAGACGCGCCACCGGCTTGCGCCGAGCGTCTCGGCAATCTGTTCGTATCGCCGGGTGTTCTGCTCGAACCCGGCGCGGGCGGTGCGCACGAGGAGCGGCAGCCCCATCACGCCCATCGCCAGCACGACGGCCTTCCACGTGAAGACGATCTCGACGCCGGCGGCCGCCGCCATCCGGCCGACCGGGCCGATCGGGCCGACAAGCCACAGCAGCAGGAGCCCCGTGGCGACCGGCGGCAGGACCAGTGGCAGCGTGACCAGCGTCTCGACGAGCGCCTTGCCGCGGAAGCGGCCGCGCGCCAGACCCCACGCGATGGCCAGCGCCGGCACGAGCGCCAGCGCCGTCGCCGCCAGCGCCGCCACGGCCGTGAAGAGCGCGATCTGCCAGACCGGCTCCGGCGTCACGGCCGCACCCGCAGGAAGCCGGCCTTCTCAAACAGCGAGACCGCCGTCGTCGACCGGAGGAACGCGAGGAAGCGCCGGCCGCCGGCGATGTTGCGGCCCGACCGGACCACCGCCGCCGGATAGAGGATCGCTGGGCCGGCAGCGATGGGCAGGACGAACGCGGCCCGCGCGCGGCGCGACGCGATGACGTCCGTGCGGTAGACGATGGCCGCGTCGGCCGCACCGGATTCCACGGCCGCCAGCGCGAAGCGCACGCTCGGCATCGGAATCAGCCGGGGCTGGAGCGCGTCCCACAGCGAGAGCCGGCGCAGCACGTCGCGGGCGTAGACGCCGGCCGGGACGGCAGCGGGGTCCCCAATCGCCACGCGCCGGAACGACGGCTGCGTCAGGTCAGCGAGCGCGCGCATCCTGACGGACGACGCAGCCGGAACGGCCACGGCCAACTGGTTCCGCACGACGGCCGTACGGGTGCCGGGTTCGAGCGCGCGGGCCGCCACGTCCATCTGCGCCTCGTCCGCACTGATGAACACGTCGACCGGTGCGCCCGCGAGGATCTGCCGCGCGAGCGTGTTGGAGGCCCCGGCGTTGACGGCAATCCGCTCGCCGGTCTCTCCCAAGTACGCCTGACCGATCGCCGCGAGCACGTCGGCCAGGCTCGACGCCGCCGACACCACGACCTCGCGCGGCCCTGCGGCCGCGCCGGCCGCCCGGAGCCCGCCGCGCGGTGCCAGACACAGCGCCAGCAGCAGGGACAGACACAGAACCACGCCCGGCAGCCGGCCCGGCCCGGGCGTCGTCCGCCATCTCGTCGCACTCATCAGCGCAGCCAGTTTAGTTCGATTTCAATCGGTTTTCAGATCGGCTCACGCTGTATCATCGCGCATGCCTCCGCTGACCGTCCGCGCCGCCGCAACCCGCCTCGGCGTCAACTACTCCACGCTGAAGCAGTGGATCTACAAGGGCACCGTCCGCACATCCCGCACCGACGGCGGACATCACCGGGTACCCGAGAGCGAGGTCGAGCGCCTGCTCGGCGCGCAGGGGCGGCTGCCGCCGGCCGCGCGGAAGCCGGTGCGCAAGGGACCGCTCGTGGTGGCCCTGAGCGGACGGAACCAGCTCGAGTGTGTCGTCGACGAAGTCCGCGTCGAGGGGCTGCTGGCCCAGGTCCGCCTGCGCATCGGGGACCAGCGCCTGACGGCTGTCATCACGCGGGACGCCGTGGACGAGCTGAAGCTCAAACGCGGGCAGGCCGCGCTCGCCGTCATCAAGTCCACCGAGGTCATGGTCGCCCGGGCCGCCGGCCGGTAGCCGGGAACCGCCATGGCCGGCGCGGGACCGCGCCGGCTTGCGCGATCCGGGCACCCTGAAGTACGCTCAATTTGCTCATGGTCTCCACGTTCCGCCACGCGCACGTCCACCACCACGGCCACCATGCCGTCCGGCAGGGCTGCGCGCGCTGAGCGTCTTTTCACCACCAGACACCAGAGCCCCGAAGCTGCCCCGCCGGACTTTCAGGCGGGGTTTTTTGTTGTACGGGCCGAGCGGCCCGAGCCCCGTCTGGCGGTGGAGCACCAGAGCGAGACAACGAGAGAGCGAGAGACAGAGATGGCAATGGACTTCACGAAACTCGACGGCCTGATTCCCGCCGTCGTGCAGGACTACCTCAGCAACGAGGTGCTCATGGTCGGCTTCATGAACGCCGAGGCGTGGGACATCACGAAGCAGACCGGCTACGTCACCTTCTTCAGCCGCACGCGCAACAAGCTCTGGACGAAGGGCGAGACATCGGGCAACCGCCTCGCGGTGAAGGAGATCTTCATCGACTGCGACGATGACACGGTGCTCGTGAAGGCGGAACGCCAGGGCGACGGCAACGTGTGCCACACCGGCGAGCGCACCTGCTTCTTCGTGAAAGCGGAAGGAGTGACGGTTCGATGACCCTCAAGCTCGGCATCCCGAAGGGATCGCTCCAGGACGCCACCGTGCAGTTGTTCGCACGGGCCGGCTTCAACATCCAGGTCAGCTCGCGCTCCTACTTTCCCGCGATCGACGACCCGGAAATCGAGTGCATGCTGATCCGCGCGCAGGAAATGGCGCGGTACGTCTCGGATGGCGTGCTGGACGCGGGCCTGACGGGTCTCGACTGGATCGCGGAGCACGAAGCCGGTGACGGCATCACGGGCGTGATCGAGCCGATCGCGGATCTCGTCTACGCGAAGCAGAGCTTCGGCAAGGTGCGCTGGGTGCTGGCCGTGCCGGAGGATTCGCCCTACAAGACGGCGAAGGACCTCGAGGGCAAGATCATCGCGACCGAGCTGGTCCGCGCCACGAAGGCGTACTTCGCGAAGCAGGGCGTCAACGTGCGCACCGAGTTCTCGTGGGGCGCCACGGAAGTGAAGCCGCCACGGCTGGCGGACGCGATCGTCGAGGTCACGGAGACGGGCTCGTCGCTGCGCGCGAACCGGCTGCGCATCATCGACACGCTGATGGAGTCCAACACGCAACTCATCGCGAACAAGACGGCGCTGGCCGACGGCTGGAAGAAGTCGAAGCTGCAGAACATCGCGCTGCTGCTGAACGCGGCGATCGCCGCGCAGGGCCGCGTGGGCCTGATGCTGAACGTCGAGAAGGCGAAGCTGACGTCGATCCTCTCGCTCCTGCCCGCGCTGCAGCGGCCGACGATCTCGTCGCTCAGCGACGACGCGTGGGTGGCGGTGAACACGATCATCGAGGAGAAGACCGTGCGCGACCTCGTGCCGAAGCTGAAGGCCGCCGGCGCGCAGGGGA
>JBFWUM010000110.1:0-5091 GCA_050247255.1 Vicinamibacterales bacterium
ATCATGACGGCAGCGTGATGGGCGAGGGCTCCGTGTCGCCGACATGGATGACGCGCTCGCGCCGGAGGACCGTGCCTTCCTTCCGGATCCGGTCCTGCAGCCGCATCAGGCCGTAGAGCAGCGCCTCAGGGCGCGGCGGGCAGCCGGACACGTACACGTCCACCGGCACGATCTTGTCGACGCCCTGCAGCACGCTGTAGGTCGGAAACGGGCCGCCCGCGTTCGAGCAGCTCCCCATCGAGATGACCCACTTCGGCTCCGGCATCTGGTCGTAGAGCCGGCGCAGCACCGGCGCCATCTTCTTCGTGACCGTGCCAGCCACGATAAGCAGGTCGGCCTGACGCGGCGACGCCCGGAAGACCTCCGCGCCGAAGCGCGAGATGTCATAGCGCGAGGCGGAGGCGGCCATCATCTCGATCGCGCAGCAGGCGAGGCCGAAACCCATCGGCCAGAGCGCCGAGTAGCGCGCCCACGTCAGCACCTTGTCGATGTTCGTGGTGATGAAGTTGTCCGGAAACTGATGATCGATCAGGCCCATACGGCTGAATTCGACTGTACAGCATCACGCGGCCCGGGCACCCGACCCTATAATCCGACCGTTCGGAAATCGGACCTCGGTTACAGGACGCGTACCCGTGTCAGGCTGCCGGGCCGCGGGGACGGACGCCGGGGCTCCCCCGGCCGGCGCCGGCCGCCGGCCTTGTGCAGCCCGGGCACGGGCCTTGCTCCACCAGGCATCGGTCTTGAAGGAGGGGTACGCCGCATGACGCCACAGACCGTGATTCGCCCGTTCGTTCTGACACTGACCGTCCTCGTTCCCGCTGCGGTGACCGCCCAGGAGGCCACGCCCGCCCAGACCGCCGCGCCGGCCCAGAGCCCGGCCTACGACCCGGAACGGCGCGTCAACCTCGCCGAGCCGGACTTCGGCGTCATCACGCTGCCGACCACGCTCCGCGTGCCCCGGTTCAGGAGCGCCTTCCGGATGACGCACCGGTTCGGCCGGCCGCTCGGGGCGGGAGGCTTCGGCGACCTCGCGGCGGACCTGTTCGGCCTCGATTCCGGCGGCATCATCGGGCTGGAATACCGCTTCGGCATCGTCAAGGGTGGGCAGATCGGCGTGCACCGGACGAACAACCGGACGATCAATTTGTTCGGCCAGTACGACATCCTGCGACGCGCCACGCGCGGGCCGTTCAACGCGCACGTGACGGTGAGCGTCGAGGGCACCGACAACTTCCGGGACCGCTACACGCCGTCGGTCGGCGCCGTGGTCTCCTGGCAGGCGCAGGATCGGGCCGCCTTCTACCTGGCCCCGACCTGGGTGCACAATGCCAACCTGTTCCCGTCGGCCTCCATGTCGCTGGACGTGGACACCGTGATGCTCGGCCTGGGCGGCCGCGTGCGTGTGCGACCCACGGTGTATCTCGTCGGGGAGTTCCTGCCGCGCATCGCCGGCTATTCCCCCAATACGCACCAGGGGTCTTTCGGCATCGAGAAGCGCGCGGGAGGCCACACGTTCCAGCTCAACTTCTCGAACGGCTTCGGCACGACGCCCGGCCAGATCGCCCGCGGCGGCACCGGCAGCCAGGACTGGTACATCGGCTTCAACCTGACGCGGAAGTTCTTCTGACCCCCGGAGGCGGTGACTCCATGACCCGACTGAAGCTCACGGCGCTTGTGGCGCTCGCAATGGCCGCCAGCCTGGCGGCGTTTGCCTGCGGAGGCGGCAGTAACACACCGACGAGCCCGTCGCCCTCACCGGGTCCGAGTCCGTCGCCAACCCCGGCGCCGAGTCCGTCACCCACGCCGACCCCCAGCCCGTCGCCCGCGCCGGGCAGCACGGCGACGATCACGATCACGAGCGCGGGTGCGTCACCGAGGAGCGTGACGATCGCCGCCGGCGGACGCGTGACCTTCGTCAACAACGACAGCCGCGCGCACGACATGTCGTCGGACCCACATCCCGAGCACACGGACTGCCCCGCCATCAATCAGGCGGGCTTCCTCGCCGCCGGCCAGAGCCGCGCGACGGGCAACCTGACGACGGTCCGTACCTGCGGCTTCCACGACCACGATCAGCCGACGAACACGAGCCTGCAGGGCACGATCGTCATCCGGTAGCGGGGTGGCCAGTCCGCTGGCGTCGGCGCGGATCTGTCACGGCCGCTACCGGCGCGCCGGCTCCGCAGACGTCGACGCCGGGGTGCCATGACCGCTGCGGGGGCGACTGTGGAGCAGGCCGTTATGAATGCACGAAAAGTGACGCGCAGGCCACCGACACGCGTGGGGATGGGGGCCCCACGCCTTGCACGAGACGTTAAGCCGGAGCGTCGCTTTTCCGGCCTGCGGAACCGGAGCCCCCGGCTCCGTGCCCGTCGGCGCCGGGGTGCCATGGCCGCTGCGGGGGCGACTGTGGGGCAGGCCGTTATGAATGCACGAAGAGTGACGCGCAGGCCACTGATACGCGTGGGGATGGGGGCCCCCACGCCTTGCACGAGACGTTAAGCCGGAGCGTCGCTTTTCCGGCCTGCGGAACCGGAGCCCCCGCAGCGGCCATGGCACCCCGGCGTCGACGTCTGCGGAGTCAGACGGGACGGGCTATTCGGTGGTCTCGCCGGGCTTGAGCGCGAGCATCTCGACGCCGGCCGGGAGCAGCGCCTTGAAGGCATCCGGCGTGCCCGTCAGCAGCGGGAACGTGCCCCAGTGGAGCGGCACCACCTGCTTCACACCGAGCAGGCGGCACGCGTGGGCCGCCGTGTCCGGGCCCATCGTGAAGCGGTCGCCGATCGGCAGGAACGCGATGTCCGGCCGGTAGATCTCGCCGATCAGCTTCATGTCGCCGAAGATCGCCGTGTCGCCCGCGATGTAGATCGTCACGCCGTCCTCGAGCCGCACGACGAAACCCGCGGGCTCGCCCATGTAGACCATCACGCCGTTGTCCACGTAACCGGCGCTGTGCCGAGCGTCGACCATCGTGATGCGCAAGCCTTCCACGTCCACGCCACCGCCCTTGTTCATCGCCACCGTGTTCGTGACGCCCTTGCTGCCCAGCCACGTGCACAGCTCGAAGATCCCGACGACCGGCGCGCCCGTCTCCCGGACCGTCGAGAGCAGGTCGTCGATGTGGTCGGAGTGGCCGTGTGTGACCAGGATCAGGTCCAGTTTCCCGGGCTTGTGAAAGGCCGGCGGGCACGAGGGGTTGCCCTGGAGCCAGGGGTCCACCAGCACGCGCTTGCCGCCGGGCGTGGTGAACAGGACCGTGCCATGACCGAGCCACGTGATCGAGAGCTTCTGCATGGAGCGCATGATAGCCGACCCTCCCGGGGGCCTCGGCGCCGCCTCAGGTACACTGGAGGCCGATGCAGGAATCGCCCCTGACCTTCGTCCGGCCGCGGGAGCCCAAGCCGGCCTGGCTGAAGGTCCGTGCCCCCGGGTCGGAGAACTTCATCCGCCTGAAGTCCATCATGGCGGACCTGAAGCTCAACACCGTCTGCGAGGACGCCCACTGCCCCAACATCGGCGAGTGCTGGCACCACGGCACGGCGACGTTCATGATCCTCGGCGATATCTGCACGCGTGCGTGTTCGTACTGCGCGGTGGCGCACGGCAAGCCCGTCGTGACGGACCTGGACGAACCGCGACGCGTGGCGCACGCCATCGACTCGATGGGTCTGAAGCACGCGGTGATCACGTCCGTCGATCGCGACGACCTGCCCGACGGCGGCGCCGGCATCTTCGCGGAGACGATTCGCCAGACGCGGGCGCGGCGGCCCGACTGCCGGATCGAGGTGCTGATTCCGGACTTCCAGGGCAAGGAAGGCCCGCTCAGAACGGTGCTCGACGCCGGCCCTGACGTGCTGAACCACAACATCGAGACGGTGCCGCGGCTGTACCGCATGGCACGCTCGGGTGGCCGGTATCCCCGCTCGCTCGAACTGCTCGACCGCTCGCGCACCTACGCGCCGCACATCGCGACGAAGACGGGCATCATGGTCGGCCTGGGTGAGGAGCGCGACGAGGTCCTGCAGGTGTTCGCGGACCTGCGAAAGGTCGGCGTCCAGATCCTGACCATCGGCCAGTACCTGCGGCCGAGCCCGGCGCACGCGGAGATGACGCGGTACTACCACCCTGATGAGTTCGCGGATCTGAAGGCGGCGGCGATGGCGCTCGGCTTCACGCACGTCGAGTCCGGCCCGCTCGTCCGAAGCTCCTACCACGCGCACGAGCAGGCCGACGCGCACGAAGCGGCGCTCAGCCGCTGATTCGCCCGCCCAGCGCCCGTACCCGATGCACACCTGCCACTGCGCGGAAGTTCACACAACCCGACGTGTCGTGCTGACCGGCGGGCCCGGTGCCGGCAAGACGGCCACCCTTGAAATGATCCGGCAGACATTCTGCCCGCACGTCCAGGTGCTCGGCGAGGCGGCGGGCATCGTGTTCGGCGGCGGGTTTCCACGCGCCGCGAGCGTCAACGGACGCCGGGCGGCGCAGCGCGCGATCTTCCACGTGCAACGCGAGCTGGAGATTGCCGCCGAGGACAACGCGGCGATCCTGCTCTGCGACCGCGGCACGGCCGACGGCTGGGCCTACTGGCCGGGCCCCGAGGACTTCTGGGAATCCGTGCGCGCCGTGCGAGAGGAAGAGCTGACGCGGTATGACATGGTCATCCACCTCCGCACGCCGTCCGCTGAGGGTGGGTACAACCGCTCCAACCCGCTGCGCATCGAGTCAGCGGCGGAAGCCGCGGCGATCGACGAGCGCATCGTGCGCGCGTGGGATGGCCATCCGAACCGCGTGGTCGTCCCGAACGCGACGGATTTCCTGACGAAGGCCCGGCGCGTCGTCGAGCTCGTGTCCCGCGAGCTCCCGCCATGCTGCCGGCCCTCGGACCGCCACGCCGTCTGAGCCCGGGCTGACACGGCGCCTTCCCGCGATCGACGTGATTCGCGGGCGGCGGCTGCGCTCCGTCCGGCGCTACTCCACGAGGGCCAGCCGGTGGGGCTGTTCGAGGGTCTCGATGATCCAGCGGAGGAAGCGGATCGCGTCGGCGCCGTCGATGAGGCGGTGGTCGTAGGAGAGCGAGAGCGGCAG
>JBFWUM010000111.1:0-5078 GCA_050247255.1 Vicinamibacterales bacterium
CCTGTTGTACGCTGCGACGGAGGACGGCGCCGGACGCGACGGCGGCTGTGAGCGTACCGAGCGTCGACACCTGCGGGTGAGCGGCCATGCCCCGAATCTTACCAGCGTGACCTTCTTCGACCACCCCGGCCCACTGGTGTTCGCCCACCGCGGCGGCCGCGCCCTGGCGCCCGAGAACACGCTGCTCGCGTTCGACACCGGCCTGGCCGCCGGCGCGGATGGGCTTGAGTGTGACGTCCGTCTGTCGGCGGACGGGGTGCCCGTCGTCATCCACGACGAGACCCTCGACCGCACGACCGACCTCACGGGCCCCGTCCGCGCCAGGACCGCCGCCGAACTCGCGCGGGCGGACGCCGCGGCGCGGTTCGAGCAGGACGGCCGGCGGCCGTGGCAGGGCCAGGGCGTGGGCATTCCGACGCTCGCCGAGGTGCTGCGCCGGTATCCCGACCGCCGCATCGTCGTCGAGATGAAGGACCACCTGCCGGACCTGGGCACCGCCGTGGCCGCCATCCTCCGCCGGGACGGCGGCGACCTGGAGCGCCTGTGCATCGGCGGGTTCGGCGCGCGTCCGGTCGAGGCCTGCCGCCAGGCCCTTCCGGGCGTGACCAGCAGTGCGCACGTGCGCGAGGTGCGGCGCGCGCTCTACGCCTCGTGGATGGGCTGGCCGGTCCGGTCGCGGGCATACGGCGGCTATCAGGTGCCGGAAACGCGGGGCCGTCTGCGCGTGGTGTCGCGCCGTTTCATCCGGGCCGTGCACCGGGCCGGGCACCATGTGCAGGTCTGGACGGTCAACGACGAGGCCGACATGCGCCGGCTGCTCGACTGGGGCGTCGACGCGCTGATCACCGACGTCCCCGGCGTGGCCGCAACACTCGTGGACGCGCGGCGGGCGACGCCGGGCCGCTGAGGCGGTTGCGTTCTCCCGGCCCGCGCGCTAGCATTCCGGCGCGCGGGTGGGCCGGGCTGGTCCGGCGCACCCCACAGTTTCCGGTTTACTCACTCACACGGAAGGATTACGCGTATGCGCAAATGGACTTCAGGCGCGATCGTCGCGCTCGCAGTCGTGGCCGGCATCTCCGTCTGGGCGGCTGAGAAGCCGTCGGCCGAGTTCCAGGCGGCCATGAAGAACGCCGGCGGAGCGATGCAGAGCATCGGCAAGGCCACCGCCGCGATGGATTACGCGCAGGTCGAGAAGGACGCCGCCACGCTGACGGCCACGTTCCAGACGGTGGGCAAGCACTTCACCGAGGCCAAGAACGATGCGGCGCTCGTCCACTGCAAGGCCGCCTTCGAGGCGACCGGCGAACTGGCCGCGGCCGCCAAGGCGAAGGACGCCGCCGCCATCGGCGCCGCCACGAAGAAGCTGGGTGGCGCCTGCGGCGCCTGCCACATGGCCCACCGCGAGAAGACCGCGGACGGCTTCCTGATCAAGTAGCGACGGCGCACCATCCGTGCCGCGGGGCGCCTCGGCGTCCCGCGGTCCTGCCTCCCAGCCGCCATCCGGCGGACGCTTCACCCCTCCAGCCGCCGCCTCGCCGTCCGGAACACGTCGCGCATCATCGGCTGCGTGAGCCGTCCCGTATTCGTGTTCTGCCGGCTCGGGTGATAGCAGCCGACGAGCAGCGGCTCACCCGGGCCCAGGTCGCAGACGGCGCCGTGGCCGAACGCCGGCTTCGGCCGCACCGTCGCGCCCCGTTCGGCCGCCAGGCGCAGCCAGGCCGAGAACGCGAGGCCGCCGAGCGCCACGACGACGCGGACGCGGGGCAGCCCCGCGAACTCCGCCGCCAGGTGGGGCAGGCAGCGCGCAATCTCCTCCGGTGCCGGTTTGTTGTCGGGCGGCGCGCAGCGGACGGCCGCCGCGATGTAGGCGTCCGTCAACCGCAGGCCGTCGTCCCGGTGCCGGGAGGTCGCCTGGTTCGCGAAGCCCGTCTGGTGCAGCGCGGCCATCAGGAAGTCGCCCGACCCGCCGGGGCCGTCGCCCGTGAAGACGCGTCCGGTCCGGTTGGCCCCGTGCGCCGCCGGCGCCAGGCCGACGATCAGCAACCGGGCCATCGGGTCGCCGAAACCGGGGACGGGCCGCGCCCAGTAGACGTCGTCGCGGTACGCCTTCTTCTTCTCGCGGCCGATGCGTTTGCAGTAGGTGCGGAGTCGGGGACAGGCGTCGCAGGCCACGATCGCGCCATGAACGTGCGCCAATCCTGCCGGCAGCCGGTCGATACGCAACCCCTTCGGCATGGTGCGACCGATAAGATAAGCGGGAAAGAGGACGCATGCGAAATCCAGTGCCGACCGACGCGACCGACATTGAGGCCCTCGAAACGCGCGAGTGGCTCGACTCTCTCGACTACGTGCTGCAGCACGGCGGCCCCGCCCGTGTAGGGCGGCTGCTGCACGACCTCGGCGTCCATGCCCAGGAGGCGGGCGTCCGGCTGCCGTTCACGGCCGCCACGGCCTACATCAACACCATCCCCGCGGATCGGCAGCCGCCGATTCCCGGCAGCCGCGAGATCGAGCGCCGCATCAAGAGCCTCGTGCGCTGGAACGCACTGGCGATGGTCGTGCGCGCCAACCGTAACGAGGACGGCATCGGCGGCCACATTTCGACGTTCGCGTCGTCCGCCACGCTGTACGAGGTGGGCTTCAACCACTTCTTCCGCGGCAAGGGCACCAACGACCAGGACCTGATCTTCTTCCAGGGCCACGGGGCCCCCGGGATCTACGCGCGGGCGTTTCTCGAAGGCCGGCTCACCGTGCAGCAGCTCGAGAACTTCCGGCGCGAGCTGAAGCCCGGCGGCGGGCTGTCCTCGTATCCGCACCCGTGGCTGATGCCGGACTTCTGGGAGTTCCCCACCGTCTCGATGGGGCTCGGGCCCATCACCGCGATCTACCAGGCGCGCTTCATGCGCTACCTCGAGGACCGCGGCCTGAAGCCGAAGGGCAAGGCCAAGGTCTGGGCGTTCATCGGCGACGGCGAAACGGACGAGCCGGAAACGCTCGGGGCCATCACGCTGGCCTCGCGCGAGAAGCTCGACAACCTGATCTTCGTCATCAACTGCAACCTGCAGCGCCTCGACGGCCCCGTGCGCGGCAACGGCCAGATCATCCAGGAACTCGAAGCGGCGTTCCGCGGCGCGGGCTGGAACGTGATCAAGGCGATCTGGGGCTCCGAGTGGGACCCGTTGCTCGCGAAGGATCACGACGGCCTGCTCGTCAAGCGGATGGGCGAGGTGGTCGACGGCGAGTACCAGAAGTACGCCGTCTCGTCCGGCGCGTACATCCGGGAGCACTTCTGGGGCAAGGATCCGCGCCTGCTCGCGATGGTCAGCCATCTCTCCGACGAGCAGCTCAAGAAGCTCTCGCTCGGCGGCCACGACCCCGTGAAGGTGTTTGCCGCGTATGACGCCGCCGTGCGGCACACCGGGCAGCCGACGGTGATCCTCGCGCGCACGATCAAGGGCTACGGCATCGGCGAGGCGGGTGAGGGCAAGAACATCACGCACCAGCAGAAGAAGCTGAACGAAGCCGAACTGCGCGCGTTCCGGTCGCGCTTCGGGATCCCGATCTCGGACGAGGACGTCGCGAACGCGCCCTTCTATCTGCCGCCGGTGGACAGTCCCGAGGCCAAGTACATCCAGGCGCGCCGCGCCGAGCTGGACGGCTTCGTGCCGTCGCGCCGAGTGGTCGCGCCGCCACTCGAACTGCAGACACTGCCGGAGGTGTTCACCGAGTTCCACGAGGGCACGCCGGACCGGAAGGCGTCCACGACGATGGCCTTCGTCCGGATGCTCGCGAAGATGCTGCGCGACCCGGAGATCGGCAAGCTCGTCGTGCCCATCGTGCCGGACGAAGCCCGCACGTTCGGCATGGAGCCGCTGTTCCGTCAGGTCGGCATCTACTCGCACTCGGGCCAGCTCTACGAGCCTGTCGACAGCGACACGCTGCTCTTCTACAAGGAAGCGCGGGACGGCCAGATTCTCGAAGAGGGGATCAACGAAGCCGGGTCGATGTCGTCGTTCGTGGCGGCCGGCACGGCCTACGCGACGTACGGCGTCAACACGATCCCGTTCTTCATCTTCTATTCGATGTTCGGCATGCAGCGCGTCGGCGACCTCGTGTGGCTCGCCGCGGATTCACGCACGCGTGGCTTCCTGCTGGGCGGCACCTCCGGCCGGACGACGCTGGCCGGCGAAGGCCTCCAGCACCAGGACGGCCACAGCCACCTGCTCGCGAGCGCCGTGCCGAACCTGCTCGCCTACGACCCGACGTTCGCCTACGAGATCGCCGTGATCATCGAGGACGGCATCCGCCGGATGTACAAGGAGCAGGAGAGCATCTTCTACTACATCACCGTGATGAACGAGCAGTACGGGCAGCCCGCGATGCCGGCCGGCGTCCGCGAGGACATCCTCCGCGGGCTCTACCGGCTCAAGCCGGCGGAGAAGTCCACGGCGCTGCGCGCGCAGTTGATCGGCGGCGGTGCGATCCTGCTCGAGGTGCTCAAGGCGCAGGAGATGCTCGCGGCCGACCATGGCGTGTCCGCGGACGTCTGGAGCGCGACCAGCTACACGGAGCTCGCGCGGGATGCGAACGCGGTCGCGCGCTGGAACCGTCTGCATCCGGGCGAGCCGCCGCGCGAGTCGCACATCGCACGCTGCCTGGCCGGCACCGACGGCGTCGTCGTGGCCGCCTCGGATTACGTCAAGGCGCTGCCGGACACGATCGGGCGCTGGCTGAAACGGCCGGTCGTCAGCCTCGGCACCGACGGGTTCGGCCGCAGCGAAGGCCGGTCGGCCCTGCGGGACTTCTTCGAGGTCGACGCCCGGCACATCGTCGTAGCCACGCTCTCCGCCCTCGCCGAGGACGGGAAGGTGACGCCCGAGGTGGTGAAGACGGCCATCCAGCGCTACGGCATCGACGCCAGCCGTCCCAATCCCGCCGTCTCATGAGCACACTGGTCCTGCCCGAGCTGGGCGAGAACGTTGCATCGGGCACCGTCGCCCGCCTGCTGGTGAGCGTCGGCGACACGATCGCGAAAGACCAGGGCGTCGTCGAGCTGGAGACGGACAAGGCGACCGTCG
>JBFWUM010000112.1:0-4995 GCA_050247255.1 Vicinamibacterales bacterium
AGGTCGCCGGTGTGCACCGTCTTCAGGTCGGGGAAGTAGATGATCGTGTCGCCGTTGGTGTGTCCGCGCCCGAGCCAGTGGAGCTGCACCTCCACGCCGCCGAGGTGAACGGCGCTTTCAGTGGCGAAGGTGATGTTCGGCTCGCCCGGCTGCTTCATGCGCAGGAAGTTCGCGCGGATATTGCGGTGGCCGATGATGTCCACATCCAGGGTGCGGAAGATCGCGTTGCCGCTCACGTGGTCGCCGTGATGATGGCTGTTGAGGAGGTACTTCACCGGCAGCGGGCTCACCTCGCGGACGCGGGCGAGCACCTCGGGGACGAACTCCGGGTACTTGTCGTCGACAAGAATGAGCCCCTCCGGCGTCACCCGCACGGCGACGTCGCCCGCCTCGTGGATCAGCCCATCGTCGGGACCGTTGGGGCGGCACCCTCGCGTGGTGCACGGCACGAACGGGCCGCGGACGACGAACAGCCCGTCCTTGACCTTGTCGACGCGCGCCGGGCCGGCCTGCAGAATCTCGAGATCCTGCTTGAGCGGCAGCTGCTGCGACAGGAGGGCCGCCGAACCGGCGGCGAGGATGGCGGCGAACACGGCAACTCGAAGCGTCTGCATGGGCCGAGACTCTAGCATGGGATACGATGGCCGCATGACAACCATCCTTCGCTTTGCCCCCGTGCTTGCCCTCACCCTGCTCACCGCCAGCACGGCGTTCGCGCAGGGGACCCTGGCCGCTGACCTGCAGCAGGACTGGGAGCGCCAGCGCGACACCATCATCAATGCGGTGGACGCGATGCCGGAAGACAAGTTCAGCTTCAAGGCGACGCCGCCGCAGCGCGACTTCGGCGCGCATGCCATGCACATCGTCGAGATCAACCAGATGCTGCTGGCCACGCTCGGCGCGAAGACCCAGGCGCCGAACATCAACCTGAAGGCGACCAGCAAGGCCGACATCCTGGCGGCGCTGCGCCAGTCGTTCGACCATGGCGCGGCGGTGCTCAAGGAGTTCAGCGACCAGCAGCTCGTGGCGCGCATTGCCCCGCCGCCTTTCCTCGGCCCGTCGATGAGCCGGGTGGGCGTCCTCTCGTTCCTCGGCCAGCACACGATGGATACGTACGGGCAGATCGTCGTGTACCTTCGGCTCAACGGGGTAGTGCCGCCGGCATCGCGTCGCGGCGTGTAGCGTCGGGGGTCGATGGTCGGGCGTGGTCAGAGCGAGTGTGCGACGACCGACGATCGATCACCGACCACCGACGATCGACCATCGACCACCGACCATCGTGACCCGAACGCTCACCATCACCGGCATGACCTGCGCGGCGTGCCAGGCCAACGTGCAGCGCGCGTTGGCCCGGCAGCCGGGCGTCACCGCCGCGTCGGTCAACCTGATGACCGAGCAGGCGCGGGTCACCTTCGATCCGGCCGTGATCGACGTGCCGCAACTGGTCGCCGCCGTCGAGGCCATTGGCTACGGCGCGGCGCCCCCGGCGCAAGGCGTTGGCGCCGTTGAGGCCCAGCAGGCGCTCGACGCAGCCCAGGCCGCCGAATACCGCTCGGTGAAGCGCCGGGCGCAGGTGGCCGGCGTGCTCGGCGCCGTGTCGATGGTTCTCTCCATGTGGCCTCCGGCGGGCGAGGGCGCGCGCTGGCTGCTCCTCGCCATCTCCCTCTTCGTCATGCTCTGGGCCGGCCGTCGGTTCTACACCGACGGCCTTCGCGCGCTCGTTCATCGCGTCCCCGACATGAACAGCCTGGTGGCCGTCGGCACCGGCGCGGCGTTCCTCTATTCCGCCGTGGCGACGGTTGCGCCGGGCGTGTTCCGGCGCGGCGGCGTGGCCGCCGATGTCTACTTCGAGGCGGTCGTCATCATCATCGCGTTCATCCTGGCTGGCCGGACCCTCGAGGCGCGGGCCCGGCGGCAAACGGCGGCCGCACTCCGGGGGTTGGCGGACCTGCAGCCGGCAGCTGCCACCCTGGCGGACGGCCGTGCCGTGCCCGTCGAGACGTTACGCCCCGGGGACGAAGTGGTGGTCCGCCCGGGAGACCGCGTGCCGGTGGACGGCGAGGTGACCGAGGGGACGACGACGGTCGACGAGTCGATGCTGACCGGCGAGCCGATGCCGGCTGCGAAGCGGCCGGGGCAGCGCGTGACGGGCGGCACCATCAATCGAAGCGGCGCGGTGCGCGTGCGCGTCACACGCATCGGCGAGGACAGCACGCTGGCGCAGATCGTCCGGCTGATGCGCGAGGCGCAGGCCTCCCGCGCGCCGCTGCAGCACCTGGCCGACAGGTTCAGCGCCGTCTTCGTGCCCGTCGTCATGGCGATTGCCGTGGTCACCGTCATCGGCTGGATGGCGTTCGGCGGCGACGGTGCCAGCGTCCGGGCACTCGCAGCCGGAGTATCCGTGCTGATCATCGCCTGCCCATGCGCCATGGGGCTCGCCGTGCCGACGGCGGTGATGGTGGCGACCGGCCGGGGCGGCGAGCTCGGGGTGCTCGTGAAAGGCGGCGAAGCGCTGCAGCGCGCGGGGGAGATCACGACGGTGGTCCTCGACAAGACCGGGACGATCACGCAGGGCAAGCCGGCGGTGACGGAGATCGTGGCGGCGCGCGGAGTCGACGAGCGCGAGCTGCTGGCGCAGGCTGCTGCTGTGGAGCGCCTGTCGGAGCATCCGCTGGCAGAGGCGATTGTGACAGCGGCTGGCGAGCGGGGCTTGCCGATGCCCTCGGCAACTGCGTTCGTTGCCGAACCGGGCTATGGCGTCGGCGCGATTGTCGATGGCTCGATGGTGCTCGTCGGGACGCCCGACTGGCTGGCCCGGCACGACATCCAGTCGCATGCGCTCGAGGCTGACGTCACCCGGTTGGCCGATGCCGGCCGGACGACGGTGCTGGTGGCGGTTGGCGGGGAGATGCGCGGCGTGATCGCCGTCGCCGATCCGATCCGCAGCACGTCGCGTGCGGCAGTGAGCGCGCTGCGCGAGCTCGGGCTCGAGGTGCTGATGCTGACCGGCGACCGGGAGGAGAGCGCGCGGCCAGTGGCGCGGGAGGCCGGGATCGATCGCGTCGTTGCCCGCGTGCTGCCAGACGGCAAGGCTGCCGTGGTCGCGGGCCTGCAGGCGGAAGGGAAGGTCGTGGCGATGGTCGGCGACGGGATCAACGACGCGCCGGCGCTGGCCAGGGCGGACGTCGGCGTGGCGATGGGCGGAGGCACCGACATCGCCGTCGATGCCGCCGACGTCGCGCTGCTGCGGCCTGACCTGATGGCGCTCGTCGCGGCCATCCGCCTCTCGCGGCAGACGACAAGGACGATGAAGCAGAATTTGTTCTGGGCCTTCATCTACAACATCATCGGCATCCCGGTCGCGGCAGCGGCGCTGCTGAACCCGATGGTCGCGAGCGCCGCCATGGCCGTCAGCTCCGTCAGCGTCGTGGCCAACAGCCTGCGGCTGAGGACACGCGCGCTGGCATAGCGCTTGAGGCAGTGCGCCTCCGAGGAGCGCACATGCGTCACCTGATCCTCGGCGTTGCCGTTTTCTGCTCCGCCGTTACCATTTCAGCCCAGGTCGAGAACCGTGCAGCGGAGCCGCCACAGCAGAGCGCGGCGAGCGAGGCGTGGTACCTGGCGCGCCAGCCGATCACCATCAACGGCCAGGTCTACTATCCCGCCGGGCCGGCGATCTTCTTCAACGGCAACCGGATGGTGCCGAGCGGCCAGTACAACGGCGTGCCGATCTATGCCGATCCTACGGTCGAGCCGAACAGTGTCTTCCTCGTACCGATTGGCCGCGGGCTGATGCAGCCGTATCAGCGGCAGCGGCTTGGCGCGTTTCCGGCGGCGGAGGCGCCGCAGCCTGCTGCGCGTCCGCCGGCGGAGGAGCCGCGCCCGGTCGGCACCGCGGGCACCGTCGTCGCGCGGCCGCCGGCGAGGCCGGTGGTCAGCCTGCTCGCGCCGCAGGGCAACGACGGCATCTGGATTCAGTATCAGGGCGCGAAGTGGGTGAGCCGCGGGCCAGGCGTCCCGCTGGAGGGAAGCGGATTGACCCGCGCCGGCGAATACGCCGGGTTTCCGGTCTACGAACGCGCCACCGAGCCTGGCGTGATCTACGTCCCGACCCGCGAAGGCATCGTCGCCCCGTACCGGCGGAAGTAGGCCACCACCGCTCCTCGCAGGCCACCCCTTTACGGGGTGGCTACCACCGCGGCAGCACGACCGCGGGCATGACGGGGACGTCTCGCGGATCTCCCGGGTAGTACACACGCTCCAGGAACAATCCCGCAGCCGGCGCGGTGAGTCGAGCGGGCAGTTCCGAGCGCGCGCGTAGCATGCCGGCGGCCGCTTCGGCCGTCAGCGCCCCGCGCCCGACCTCCACCAGGACGCCCACCAGCCGGCGCACCATCTTCCAGATGAAGTGCGACCCTTCGATGTGGACGAGCAGGAGGTCGCCGTCCTCGTGAATGTCGAACGTCTCGACCTCCACATCGGTCGACTTCTCATCGGGATCATCGTCTGAGAACGACTGGAAGTCGTGCCGGCCAACGAAGCGCGCGGCGAGATCGCGCATGGCCGTCTGATCGAGATCGTCCTTCACCCACCAGACGAAGTTCTTGGCAAACGCCGTCCGCCGCCGCGAGAGCTGGTAGATGTAGCTGCGCGCCACCGCATCATGCCGCGCGTGGAAGCGGTGCCGCACCTGCTCGATGCGCAGGACGTTGATGTCGGACGGGAGCAGGTCGTTGATCCGGCGCCGCAGCGCCTCGGGCGGCGCCGCCCGGCCGATGTCGAGGTGGGCGACCTGCGCCAGCGCGTGGACCCCGGCGTCGGTCCGGCCGGACCCGTAGAGCTCGAAGCTGCGCTCGCCGGTCGCTTCACGGACGGCGCGATCGAGTTCCCCCTGGATGGTCCGGGCATTCTTCTGGATCTGCCAGCCGCTGTAGCGCGTGCCGGCGTACTCGACGGTCAATTTGAGCCGCATGCCCGACCGGCATCATACCTGCA
>JBFWUM010000113.1:0-4722 GCA_050247255.1 Vicinamibacterales bacterium
TCGCGGAAGAGGCGGTTCGGGCGTCGGGAGATTTGCGCGTGGCGCCCTCGGGTGCGAACCGGATCCTCGTGCAGCACCAGCCCGTCGGCGTAGCGCTCCTCATCACGCCGTGGAACTTCCCGGCGGCCATGGCCACCCGCAAGATCGGGCCCGCGCTCGCGGCCGGCTGCACGGTCATCCTGAAACCCGCCGGCGAGACGCCGCTGACGGCGTACGCGATGGCCGCGCTGCTGCAGGAGGCGGGCGCGCCAGCTGGCGTTGTCAACGTGCTCACGACGTCCAGGTCCGGGGCGCTCGTCAGCGCGATGCTGCATGACCCGCGCGTGCGGAAGCTCTCGTTCACCGGGTCCACCGAGGTGGGTCGCCTGCTGCTGCGAGAGGCGGCCGACACCGTCGTGAACTGCTCGATGGAGCTCGGCGGCAACGCGCCGTTTCTCGTGTTCGACGACGCGGACCTTTCCGAGGCGCTCGACGGCGCCATGGTCGCCAAGATGCGGAATGGCGGGGAAGCCTGCACGGCCGCGAACCGCTTCTACGTGCAGCGGGGCGTCTTCGACCGCTTTGCCGAGGGGCTCACGGCGCGCATGGGGGCGATGGTTGTCGGCGCCGGCTACGACGAGCGGACGACCTGCGGGCCGCTCATCAACCGGGGCGCCGTCGAGAAGGTCGACGCGCTCGTCTCCGCCGCCGTGGCGGGTGGCGCGCGGGTGCTCCTCGGGGGCACGCCGGGCTCCGGGTGCTTCTATCCGCCAACCGTGCTGGTCGACGTGCCGGCCGACGCGGCGATACTCCGCGCGGAGATCTTCGGGCCCGTCGCCGTGCTCGTGACGTTCGACACCGAGGACGAAGCGGTACGTCTTGCCAACGACACCGAGTACGGGCTGGTGGCGTACCTCTACACCGGCGACCTGAAGCGGGGCCTCGCCGTGGCGGACAGGCTGGAAGCCGGGATGGTGGGCGTCAACCGCGGCCTCGTCTCCGACCCGTCAGCGCCGTTCGGCGGCGTGAAGCAGAGTGGCCTGGGCCGCGAAGGCGCGCACGAGGGCCTGCTGGCCTTTCTCGAAACGAAGTACATCGCCGCGTCCTGGTAGGACGCCGCGACTCAGTTCACGCGGGTGCCGTCGATCCAGACGGACTCGATCGTCTTCGTGGCCCTGATGTTCTTCGTCGGATCCTCGCGGAACACGACGAGGTCCGCACGTGCTCCGGGCGTCAGCGTGCCGACCATCCCGGCTTTCCTGATGCACGTCGCCGCGTCGCCCGTGGCCGCAACGAGCGCCCGCATCGGCGTCATGCCGCTCTCCACCATCAGCGCGAGCTCCTCGTGTTCGAAGTAACCCTGGAAGCGTCCCGGCAGACCTGAATCCGTGCCCATCGCGATGCGGACGCCAGCCTTCGCGAGCGTGCCCAGGTTCCTCTTCGCCTGGTCGAGCGCGGCCTTGTAGCGGGCCGTCGTCGGGTTCTGCCGGACCTTCGCCTGGCGGCCGGGGTCGGAGAGTGCGGCGATCGCTGACGCCCCGACCTCGCGCGTGAAGAAGGGATCCGTGAAGAACGCCGGGGTGGCTTCGTAGGCGAACGCCTGGACCTCGCGCATCAGCGTGGGGCAGTAGCAGACGTCGGGGGCCTTGAGCAGGTTGACCAACTCGGCGTCCACCGGAAGGTCGCGGACGCTGTGCGCGATCATGTCGCCGCCCGCACGGAGGACCGCCTTCGCGTCCTGGAGATAGAAGATGTGCGCCGCGGTAGGAAGCTTCAGTTCGCGCCCCCTGGCAATGACGGCCTTCCACGCCTCATCGGGCATCTTCTTCGTGGAGCCCAGGTTGTCGTCGATCCGGACCTTCAGCCAGTCGACGCCCTTCGCGGCGACCCGATCGACGGCCACCGTCGTCTCCGCGGCCGTCTGTCCGTCGATCGACTGCCAGGCGGCGAAGAGGCGCGCCCGGCCCGCGGGCGGCTTCGTGCGGATGGCCACACCAGGGTCGCCCTCGCCGCCCAGGCTGAGCACGGACGTCACGCCGTAGCGCGCGTAGATGCCCAACTGTCGCTCAAGGTTCTCCGCGGTCAGGAACTGAGGACCCGAGTCCAGGCCTTTCGTGCCCTGCACGTGGCCGTGCGCGTTGACGAAGCCGGGCAGGATCGTCCTGCCCTTCAGGTCGACGCGCTCAGCGCCACCGGGAATCGCGACCGTGCTGGCGGGGCCGACGGCACGGACCACGCCGCCCTCGACCAGCACGACGGCGTCTTCGATCGGCGCGGCGCCGGTGCCGTCCATCACGCGCGCTCCGACGAACGCGCGCACGACCTGCGCGTCAGCCGGAACCGCGACCGTCAGGATGACGAGGCAGAGCCCGGCGAGCCGGCTGGCGCGCATGCTGTGGGTGCTCTCAGGCCCAGACCGGCGGTGGTGCGATCCCGTCCTCCGGCGTGCGGCCCGGGTCCGGGCGGCCGCTGCCTTCCAGACGGCTGATCGCGCGCACGGTCATGTCCGCGTCGCAGAGGATCTGGCACGCCAGGCGGACGCCCGTCAGGCCCTTCTCCTCGAGCTTGGCCTTCTCGGCCACGGTCATCTTCGCGGGCTCGCCGCTGACGAACTCGATGCGGCACGTGGTGCACCGGGCATTCCCGCCGCAGGCGTGCAGGATGTCCACCTTCGCGTCCTGCTCGATGGCGTTCACAAGGCGCTTTCCGTCGGCGACGTCGAACGTGCCGAATCCTTCCACAGTCAGTTTGGGCATGGCGTCATCTTACCCGTGCCGTGAGGGGCGGATCGACTCCGCCGCCCGCCCGGGGCATACTTGCCGGGCCACCTTCCTTCACCGAACCGACCGTGTCCACGACGTATACCGCGAAAGACATCACCGTTCTCGAAGGCCTCGAGCCCGTCCGGAAGCGCCCCGGCATGTACATCGGCGGCGTGGGCTCGGCCGGCCTGCATCACCTCGTCTGGGAAGTGCTCGACAACTCCGTCGACGAGGCGATGAACGGCCACGCGTCGAGCATCACGGTCACGCTGCACGCGGACGGCGCGTCGATCACGGTCGCCGACGACGGCCGTGGCATCCCGGTGGACAAGCACCCGAAGACGGGGCAGAGCGCGCTCGAAGTGATCTTCACGGTGCTCCACGCGGGCGGCAAGTTCGAACAGGGCAACTACAAGACGGCGGGCGGGCTGCACGGTGTCGGCGCATCCGTCGTCAACGCGCTGTCGAAGAGCCTTGTGGCCACCGTGCGGCGCGACGGCGTGCAGTGGGAGATGGCCTTCCGGCAGGGCAAGCCGCAGGGGGGCCTGAAGAAGGTCGGCGCGGCACGCGGTTCCGGCACGACCGTGTACTTCCAGCCGGATGCGACGATCTTCCCGAAGGTCGAGTTCGACGCGGCCGTGATCGCCGAGCGGCTCGAAGTGGTCAGCTACATCCACAAGGGCGTCAAGGTCACGTTCGAGAACGAAGTCGAGAAGACGAGGGTCACCTATCAGCACGAAGAGGGCCTGTCGGACTACCTCGCGAAGATCCTGAAGGACCGCGGCGCGAAGCCGGTGCACGAGGCCGCATTCGCGCACGCGCGGGAGAGTGGTCCGCGGCTGGATGTCGTGCTCCAGTGGACGGAGTCCACCGACGAGCACCTGCGCAGCTACGTCAACGGCATTCCGACGGCGTCGGGCGGCACGCACGAGAACGGCCTGCGCGCGGGGCTCGGCAAGGCCGTCCGCAACTACATCGACACGCACGGCCTCTCGCCAAAGGGCGTCACGCTGACGGCGGAGGACATCCGCGAGGGTCTGACGGGCGTGCTGTCGCTCTTCATCGAGGAGCCGCAGTTCCAGGGGCAGACGAAGGACCGGCTGAACAACCCCGAGGTCCTCTCAGCCGTGGACTCGGCCGTGCGGCCGGCGCTCGAGCACTGGCTCAATCACAACCGGACGATGGCCGAGGCCATCGTGGCGCGCATCATTCTCGCGGCCCGCGCGCGGGAGGCCAGCCGCGCCGCGTCGGCCGAGGTCACGCGCAAGACGGCGACGACGGGCCGCCTGAACCTGCCGGGCAAGCTCAGCGACTGCACGGGGTCTGGCCGGGAAGACTCGGAGCTGTTCGTCGTCGAGGGCGACAGCGCCGGTGGTTCCGCCAAGCAGGGCCGCGACCGGGCGAAGCAGGCGATCCTGCCGCTGCGCGGCAAGGTGCTGAACACCGAGGGCATGACGCTCGCGAAGGTGCTCGAGAACAAGGAACTCGCGGACCTGGTGACGGCGCTCGGCTGCGGCATGGGCAAGACGTTCGATCTGGCGCGCCTGCGCTACGGCCGCATCATCATCCTTGCCGACGCCGATTCCGACGGCCACCACATCGCGACGCTGCTGCTCACGTTCATCTACCGCCACCTGCCGCAGCTCATCACGGCGGGTCGCGTGTTTCTCGCGCAGCCGCCGCTCTACCGCATCGACATCGCGAAGGACACCTACTGGGCGCTCGACGAGGCGCACAAGGAGCGGCTGCTCCAGCAGTACGGACAGGGGCGCTCGAAGCCCGAGATCACGCGCTTCAAGGGTCTCGGGGAGATGATGCCGAAGGTGCTGTGGGAGACGACGCTCAATCCGCGCACGCGCCGTCTGCTGCGCGTGGAGATCGCGGATCAGATCGTGACGGACCGCGTGATCAACGAGCTGATGGGGAAGGACGCCTCGGCCCGGTTCCGCTTCATCATGGAGCGCGCCGAGGACGCCGAAGA
>JBFWUM010000114.1:0-4628 GCA_050247255.1 Vicinamibacterales bacterium
ACCGGAGCCTGAGCGGCGCCTCGGCGGCGACAACCGCGAACCTGCAGGACACGCAGACGGAACTGGTACGGAAGGTCAGCGAGCTGGCCAACGTCGGCATCAGCCTGCGGGGAGACGGCGGCATCGATCTCTCGTTCGCGGACGGCCGGCCGCTGGTCATCGGTGGCACCGCGTACGCGGTGTCGGCGGTGTCGACGCCGCCCGATGGCATGGCGTCGCTCGTGACGGCCGGAACCGCCGTTGACGGCGAAATCTCCGGTGGCCGGCTCGGCGGCCTGCTGCGCGTGCGCGACGTGCTGCTGCCCGGGTACCAGGCGCAGCTCGACACGCTCGCCCAGACGGTGGCGGACGAGTTCAACGCGATTCACGAAGCGGGATTCGACCAGACCGGCGCGGCCGGTGGCCCGCTCTTCACGCTGGGCACCACGCCGCCGGATGTGACCGGCGCGGCACGGACGTTCGCCCTGAGCGCGGCCATCGACGCCGACCCGCGTCTGGTCGTCGCCGGCGCCACCACGGACGCGGGCGACAACGAGCAGGCGAAGGCCATGGCCGTGCTCCGCGATGCCCGGGTGATGAGCGGAGGCACCGCCACGCTGACGGAGGCCTGGGGCCAGCTCGTGTTCGCCGTCGGCCGCGACTCCGCCGCGGCGAGCCAGGAGGCCGGCACGCAGGAGGCCATCGTCAACCAGATCGACGTGCTCCGCGACCAGGTCTCCGGCATCTCGCTCGACGAGGAAGCCATGCAGATGCTCAAGTTCCAGCGCGCCTACGAGGCCAGCGCCCGCTACTTCAGCGCCGTCAGCCAGACGCTCGACATCCTGCTCCAGACGGTGGGCCGCTGATGCGTACCACGTTCGCGAGCGTCGCCCGCGAAAGCGAGAACGCCATCGAGGCGGCCGGGAAGCGGCTGGCCCACTTCCAGAAGCAGGTGGCGAGCGGCAAGCGCATCTCGTCCCCGAGCGACGACCCGGATGCCGCGATGCGCGCCATCTCGGCGCGCGGGGAGCAGGCCGTCCTGGAACGGTACTCGCAGTCCGCGGTCACGACGTCGGCACGGCTGACCGTCGTGGACTCGACACTGTCGGGCATCGTCGAGACACTGAGCCGCGCGCAGGTGGCCGCCATGAGCGCGTCCGGAACGAGCGTCTCCGCCGCCCAGCGCGACGCGGCCGCGCGGGACCTCGCGGGCCTTCGGGATGCGCTGTTCGAAGATCTGAATCTGTCCTACCAGGGCACGCGCATCTTCGCCGGCAGCGCGACGACCACGGCGCCGTTCACCAGAGACGGGGCGGGCGTCATCAGCGGCTACGCCGGCAACGGCACGGAAGTGACGGTGGACGTGGACCGCGGCCGTTCGGTGAGCGTGACGTTCGACGGATCCCGGATCACGCAGGGCGCCGATGCGACGGATGTGTTTACGGCGTTCGAGAGCACCATCGCCGCGGCCGCGGCCGGCGACCACGCCGCCCTGACCGACGGCATGGCCGCGCTCAAGCGCGCGTTCGTCCGCGCCACGAGCCTGCAGGGCGAAGTGGGCAACGCCCTGCGCACGATCGAGATGGATGAAGAACGGCTGCGCGTGCAACAGGAGACGACGGCGGCCCGGATCTCCATGCTGGAGGACGCGGACATGACCAAGGCGATCAGCGGCATGACGCAGGCTGATACGTCCTACCGCGCCGCGCTGGGTGCGTCGGCCACAGCCCTCCGCGTCTCCCTGCTGGACTACCTGCGATGACCGAGACCACGATGACCATTCCGACCGAACTTGTGATCCAGTTTCCCGACGGCCTTCCGGGCTTCGAATCCTGCCAGCGGTTTCTGCTGTATTCGAGCCCCGACACGGCGCCGATCCGGTGCCTGCACGCCATCGAGGGGCCGAAGGCCACCTTCCTGACCGTGGAGGCGGCCGAGGCCCTCGCCGACTTCCGCCACCAGTTGAGCGGGTCGGATCGGCTGCGGCTGGAAGCCGCGGACGACGCCCGGCTGCTGTGGCTCGCCGTCGTGACGGTCGACGACGACGGCCCGGTGACCGCGAACCTGCGCGCGCCGATCGTGATCAACCTGGACCGCCAGATCGGCTACCAGATCATGCCGCACCAGTGTGTGTACCCGTTGCGGCACCCGCTGGCGCAGGCCGCGTAGCGACGGAGCGCGCGGATGCTCGTCTTCACACGCCGCAAGGACGAAGCCATCATGATCGGCGACGGCATCACCGTCCGGGTGATCCGCGTCGGCCGCAACGGCGTACGCCTCGGCGTCGAAGCGCCGCCCTCGGTGCCGGTCCATCGCCGCGAGATCTACGAGCAGATCGTCGCGGAGAACGTCAGCGCCGCCAGCGCGCCGGCGCAGCTCTCGACGATCGTCGAGCGCCTGCGCAGGACGCCGCTCGTGGCCCCGGCCCCGCCGCCCGCGGCGCCGCCGTCCCGACCGGGGTCGTGACCATCACGGACTGGTCCGCCGCTGGAGCGGACCAGGTCGCGACGCTCTACGCCGAGGAATCGCGGCGCTGGCTGGCCGCGTACGACTGGGACACGACCGCGCAGTGGCACGAGGTCGAGCAGGCCCGCACCCGGTGGAATCTCCCCGGTCTGATTGCGCACGACGCGCAGGGCCGGCCGTCCGGCTGGCTCTACTACCTGCCGTCGCCCGATGGCGCGCAGCTCGGCGGCATCAGCGCCGAGGACCCACGCACGGCGCAGGCGCTCGTGGAAGCGTTCGCGACGCGGGAAGCCGGCCGGCGTATCACGGGATTCCTGCCGGACCTCACGCCCGGCGTCGAGGACGCGCTTGCCCGATGCGGCCTCTCGACGACGCCACATCTCTATCTCGTCGCGCCGATCGCAACGTCCGCACCTGCCCCCGCAGCGGATGACAACTCGTCGGGCGAGTCCGGTGGCGCCGACGCTCCTGGTGCACCTGCCGTGTCCCGAGGGCAGGTGCCAGGCCTCGCATCGCTGCCGGCGTCCGCAGAAGGCGTCATCCGGAGCTGGATCCGTGGGGACGAAGGCGTGGCCGCGGACGTACTGCGGGACGCCTACGATTCCGCCGCGGCGACGCTGTTCGCGCCGCACGGCGCCCCGGAAGAGTGGACGGCCTACGTTCGCAATCTCGTCGAGCAGATCGGGTGTGGCCGGTTCATACCCGAAGCCAGCCTGATTCTCGAAGCGAGCGGAACGCCGGTCGGTTGCGTGGTCGTAACCCGGCTGAACGACCGCATGGCCCACATCGCGCAGATCGGGATTCGTCGGGGAAGGCACGGCAGCGGGGAAGGGTCGCAGCTGCTGGCAGCCGCCATGGCCGCTGCGCGATCCGCCGGGGCCACGTCGATCTCGCTGCTCGTGTCGAGCCGCAACGAGCGCGCCCTGCGCTTCTACGCTCGCCACGGCTTCGCTGAACGCGGCCGTTTCGTCGAAGCAGGCCTCGCACGGGCGACAGCCGACGCTCATCAACACACTCCGATCCGCCCTCGTGCGCGGTTACGCGCGGCGGCCCGCGCGTAACCACCGCGACGGCACCGAACACCGTCCCGGCAAGCCACGGCGCGTCAAGCGGTTCGCCCGATTCCAGCTCGCGCCGCAGTGGTGGTTACGCGCGAAGCCTGGCGGCTAACCACTCCGCAGGCGCGTAACCACGCGCCTGCCGAACAATCCGGCAGTGTAAGATCCGCCAGCAGAAGGACTTGCCGGTAGGGTGCGAATTCCGCGGACTGGTTACGCGCCGGCGCCGTGTGCTGGGCGGGTCCAAAGGTCGTTAGCCAGATCCGAACTGCACACCTGCATGGAGCGAGAAGGCAATGCCGTCCCGGGTCATCCTTGAGGGCAGTTTCGTTCGGCTCGAACCACTCAGCCCGGACCACATTCAGGACTTACTCGAAGCAGCGACCGAGGGTCGAGAGCACTACGCCTTCACGATGGTCCCGGACAGTGTCGACGCTATGGAGACCTATGTCCGAGATGCCCTCGCGGCTGAGCAAGCCGGCTCGCAACTACCGTTCACAATCCGATCGTCTCGAACGGGTCAGGTTCTTGGCTCGACTCGCTTTCTTGAACTCGACTATTGGGACTGGCCCCCTTCCTGGCCACCCGGACGAATTGCCGCAAAGCCGAACGCCATTCCGGATGTTGCCGAAATCGGCAGCACCTGGTTGGCCCAGTCGGCTCAGAGAACCGGCTGTAATACCGAAGCGAAGCTCCTCATGCTGCAGCTCGCATTCGACGAGTGGGGCGTGCATCGTGTCACCTTGAAGACGGACGCTAGGAACAGCCGCTCGCGCCGTGGCATCGAAGGACTCGGTGCGTTGTTCGAAGGGACTCGGCGGGCTCACGTTCGTGCGACGGATGGAGGCATCAGAGACACTGCCTACTATTCGATCGTTCGCTCCGAGTGGCCTGCGGTCGCCGATGCACTCAAGACGCGTCTCGCAAGGGGTTCGGGGCCAGCGCATCCGGGACACTAGGGAGGCATCGACTGGCTAACTATGCGCTGGAGCCGACGCGGAAGCTCCCTCGATAAAGTAGACACTTCCACCTAACAGCAGGAGGTGTCCGATGCCCCGAGCGGGCCCACGGAAGGTCCAAGCCTACACACTGGAGTTCAAGCTCACGGCCGTCAAGCTGAGTCAG
>JBFWUM010000115.1:0-4561 GCA_050247255.1 Vicinamibacterales bacterium
GCGACGCGCGGGACGCCCGGCGGTCATCCGCCTGAACAGATGCCTGCGCGGCCAGAATCTGAAGCGCCCCACCCTCAAAGCACAGATCCCGCAGCGCGCCGGTGAACGGCGCCGTCGTGAGGTCGCGAGCCACACGACGCGCCAGCGGCGCAACGGGCGCCGCCACCAGGATACTGTCGTCCCGCCTGCGTTCCACCAGTGGAACAAGCGTCCGGGGGAGGCGGTCGCCGAGCACGTCCTCGACCGTGTCGCCGGTCAGGGCCACGCCCACCGTCGTGACCTGCTGTCCGGCGGCGACGTCAAAGCGCATCCGCGGGCCCGCCAGCGCGTAGGTCAGCACGCGGCGCGGATCCATCCAGTCGGTCCCACCGTCCAGCGTGCGCACGCCAGCCCGGCCCGCCAGCGGAAGCGTCAGAAAGACGTTGCGCGGCTCCGTCTCGTCGCGGGTGGGCTCGAGGGTCAGGGGCTCCGTCGTGGCGCAGGTATTGATGTGGACCCGCAGCCCGGGCCGTGGTTCCACGAACGCGCCGGTGAACGTCCAGCCATCGCCGGTCACCCGCATGTCCGAGGTGCCGGCCTGGCGGACGCTCTCAGCGGAGTGCGGCTGGAACAACCAGTCCACCCGACGGTGGGAGACGCGACTGCGGCTGGCGCTCATACAAAAAAGGCGGCCCCTCCTATATCAGGAACGGCCGGCGGCTCGCAATCCACGGCATAGCATTTTCCGGAACGCGCCCGGTGCGCGAAAAGGTGGACAGATGAGCGGATTTGCAGAGGAAACATCGATGTATCGCGGCATGGGCCGCCGGCTGATCGCGTGTGCCCTGAGCATCCTGGCCGTCATGGCGGCGGCCGCCCCGGCGGTGCACGCCCAGATGGTCCCGCCCCCCTACACGTTCACGGGCGGAACTGCCCTCGGCTCCACGCCGAATCCGTGGTACGTCACGTTCAGCAGGAACGGCGGCCTGATGGCTGTCGTGAACCTGCCGCTCAACGCCACGCCGAACTCACCCATCTCGATCTCGATGTTCTCGGTGGGCGGCAACGGCTTTCTGACCCCGGCCGCCGGATCGCCGTTCGCGGTTCCCGGCGCGGTGAACTCCGTTGCGTTCAACGAGTCGGGGACGCTGCTGGCCGCGACGATGGGCGTGAACTCGTTCCTCATCTATGCGGTCGGGCCGACGGGCACGCTGTCACTGCTCTCGACAAACTCGACGGTGGCCGAGGTCACGCTTCCGTTGTCGGTGGCCTTCAGTCCCACGTCGGATCTGCTGGCCGTCGCCTTCGGTGCGAACGTCGTGGCCACCTACGCGATCTCGCCGACCGGCGACGCGACGCTGACGGGCTTCGCGGAGGTGTCGTCGCCGCAGTCGGTCGCGTTCAACCCGTCAGGCACGCTGCTTGCCACGGCCAACCTGGAGACGGACAACGTCTCGGTCATCGCGGTCGCGCCTGACGGCTCGCTGACCCCCGTCGGTGACTTCTCGACCGGTGCCGGATCTGGTCCCGTGTCCGTGGCGTTCAGCCCCAACGGACAACTGCTCGCCACCGCGAACACGTTCACCGAGAGAGTGAGCATGTTCACCGTTGCGCCGACCGGCGTGCTCACATCCGTACCCGGCTCGCCATTCATGGCCTCGCCCTCGACGAACGCCGGCACGCGCCAGGTCAACTTCCACCCGGCCGGCAACCTGCTCGCCGTGTCCAACCCTGGCGGGAACACCGGACACGTCCGGCTCATGTCCGTCGCGGCGAACGGCGCGCTCGGCGTCGTGCAGGACATCGACCCGGCGTTCGCGGCCGTGTCGGCGGCCTTCAGTCCGAACGGCGCCTTCCTGGCCACGGCGCAGGCCAGCATCAACACCGTCATCATGTACCGGACCGGGCCACCGAAGGTGACGATCGTCACCCCGGCTGCGAACGGCCTGATCGGGCCAGCGCTGCCGACGTTCCCCGTGACGACGAACTTTTCCTGCATCAACGCGCCCTACGGGCCAGGCATCGCGTCATGCGTGGACCAGGGCGGCAACCCCTCAGGCACCGCCATCGACACGTCGGTGCCCGGACCGCGCGTCCTGACGGTCACGGCGACGTCGAACGACCAGCAGACCGCGACGTCGACCATCGACTACACGGTCATCGCCGGACCGACCGCCACGATCTCGTCACCGGTGGGCGGCGGCGTGTATCTCACCGGCCAGGTCGTGCCGACCAGCTTCAGTTGCGACTCCGCGCCGGGAGGCCCGAACGTCGTGTTCTGCCAGGACAACAACGGCGGGTTCGCCACCTCGTCCGGACAGCCGCACGTCTCCGGCACCGGCACGCTGAACACGGCGACGGCCGGGGTGAAGACGTATACGGTCAACACGTGCGCCGGCGCGTTCTGCACAGGTGGCCACGGCACCGCGAGCATCAGCTACACGGTCGTCGACACGATCGTCGCCACGACGCTGACGGTCCCGGCCGTGCCGGCCGGAGGCCTGATCGAATCGCCCATGACGGCCACCACGACGCTGACGCGCGCGGACGCGGGAGGCTCGGCCGTAGGCGGTCAGTCCGTGGTCTTCACGTGGGTCCTCCCGGGCGGAAGCCTGGTGACGCAGACGGCGACCACCGACGCCAGCGGCGTCGCCTCGGTGGCCTACACGCCGACGACCCGTGGCGTCCACAGCGTGGCCGCCAGCTTCGAGGGCAGTCCGGGGCTGCTCGCCTCCAACACACCTGCGACGCCGGTCAGCGTGTATCAGCGGACGGCACTGCAGATGGCCCCCGTCTCGGTGTCGGCCGGCAGCGTCGCGACGCTCACCGCCACGCTGACATCCGCGCCGAGCGGCTTCCCGCTCGGTGCGCAGGTGGTGACGTTCTCCTTCAGCGGACCCGGAGCCCCGGCGTCGCAGACGGCTGTCACCAACGGGGCCGGGTCGGCAGCGGTGTCCGTGGTGCTCCCGTCGCCGGGCACGGTCACCGTCACCGCGTCGTTCCTGAACGCCGCGGCCTTCTACACGAACAGCGCCGGCGCGGTGCCGCCGGCCGCGGAAACCGCATCCGCCGCGGTGACCGTCACGGACGCCACGCCGCCCGTGATCGCGTCGCATCCCGACATCAGCACGCCCGCGACGAGCGCGGCGGGCGCCACGGTCATCTACACGGCGCCGGCCGTTAGTGACGACGTCAGCACCGGGCTCACGGCGAACTGCGCGCCACCCTCCGGGTCGGTGTTCCCGCCCGGTCCGACGACCGTGACCTGCACGGCCACCGACGACGCCGGGAACAGCGCGTCGACGTCGTTCCTCGTGACGGTCACCAACAACGCGCCCACGTTCACGCCGCCGGCGGACATCACGGTCGCGGCGGCCTCGGCCGCGGGAGCCGCGGTCACGTTCACGGCAGCCGGGTCGGACGTGGAACAGGGTGTGATTCCGGCCGTGTGCGCGCCGCCCTCGGGGTCCACGTTCCCGGTCGGCGTGACGACCGTGGCGTGCACCGTGACGGACGCGGCGGGGGCAACGGCCGCGGGCTCGTTCACGGTGACAGTGACGTTCACGGAGCCGGACGTCCCGGGCGAGATGCGCGGGGACGGGTTCGTCCGCGATGACGACGCGAAGTACCACTTCGTCTTCCACGTGCGGGAGCGGGCGTCGGGCGCGGAGCGGGCGCGCCTCAGCCTCCGGGTCGACGACGACGGCCGCGGGCGCCACGACAAGGGCGACAGGCACAAGAAGGACAAGAAGAAGGCGAAGCCGCGCGACGACCGGTTCGAGTCGCGCTCGGTGGACGTCGTCCAGTTCAGCGACGACCCGACGATCCGGCCCTACCGCGACCGGCGGCGTGTGCCGCGGCCCCACGTTGACACGGTGCTCTTCTCGGGCACGGGCGCGTGGAACGGCGCGCCGAACTACCGCTACGAGGTGTTCGCGCAGGACGGCGATCACGGCCGCGGCAGGCACCAGGAGACGGTCCGGATGACGATCCGGAATCCGCAGGGCCAGGTGGTGGTGTCATTCGAGGGGGAACTCGACGGCGGCAACATCCGCTCGATGCGGATCCGGCACTAGGAGGCACCGACATCGTCGCGGTTCGTGCAGCAGCGAGGCGCACGCGCGCCTCGCTGCTGCGGCCCTCGCCGCCTGCTAGTTCAGCGGCGCGGGCCTGAACCCCTTCAGCAGGAAGCGCTGCACGCGCTTCCCTTCGCCGCTCTCCGTGACGTAGATGTTGCCCTTCGCGTCGGTCGCCATGTTGTGCGCCGTCGTCATCCCGCCCGGGAAGTGGCCGCCCTCGCCAAAACTGCCAAGCAGCTTCAGGTCCGACCGGCGGAGGATCCAGACCTTCTCGCTGCGGCCGTCGAGCATGTAGAGGTACTTCTGTTCCTTGTCGGCCGAGAACGACGCATCGAAGGCCGAGCCCTGCGGCGACTTCGTGCCGACGAACACCTCATTCACGTAGGTCCCGTCGATCTTGAAGACCTGGATGCGGCAGTTGCCACGGTCGGTCACATAGACGAGGCCGTCGTTGCTGATGGCCAGCCCGTGCGGGGTGTTGAACTGCTTCGGCGGCGGACCGC
>JBFWUM010000116.1:0-1922 GCA_050247255.1 Vicinamibacterales bacterium
GGTCTTCCACCTGAAATGGATCTTCCACCTGATGGTGGAAGCCACAGGCGTGACCTGCCCTGTCACGCGCACCTGCCAGGTTAGTCGCGTAGATTGACCTCTCCCGCGCGTCCATCCCGAGGTGCTGTGAGCCGTTCCCCGTACGACCTGTCTACCGGCGATGCCGTCGACCGGCTGCGCGCGCAGCCGGCCGAGTCGGTCGACCTGCTCATCACCGATCCGCCCTACGAATCGCTCGAAAAGCACCGCGCCGTCGGCACGACGACGAGGCTGAAACACAGCAAGTCGTCGAGCAACGACTGGTTCACGATCTTCCCGAACGCGCGGTTCGGCGAACTGTTCGCCGAGGTCTTTCGCGTGCTGCGGCGCAACACGCACTTCTATCTGCTGTGCGACGCTGAAACCATGTTCGTCGCGAAGCCTGAGGCGGAAAAGGCGGGGTTCAAGTTCTGGAAGCCGCTGGTCTGGGACAAGCAGACGATCGGCATGGGCTATCACTACCGCGCCCGCTACGAGTTCGTGCTCTTCTTCGAGAAGGGGAAGCGGCGGCTGAACGATCTGGGCATCCCGGATGTCATCTCGGCGCCGCGCGTGCGCGGCGGCTACCCGGCGGAGAAGCCGCCAGAGGTCGCGGAAGTCCTGATTGGCCAGAGCTCCGAACAGGGCGAGCTGGTTGTCGACCCGTTCATGGGATCCGGCAGCACCGGTGTCGCGGCGCTGCGGCTCGGGCGCCGCTTCCTCGGCAACGACCTCAATCCGGAAGCGGTGAAGGCGGCCGACGCGCGGCTGCGCGCAGTCACCGGCGCGCCGGCCGTCGCAACCGATCCTGCGACGGCTTCCGGCCAGGCCGATCTCCTCGACCAGCTCGCGCGCCCGTGACCGGTTCCGAGTACGCCAACCTCGTCGCCGGCTACATCGCCCGCCGCTTCGACAACCGGGTGAAGGTCTACCGCGAGGTCCGCGTCGGCAAGACGATCATCGGCAAGGACCGCTGCATCGACATCTTCTGCGTCGCGGCCGACGACCAGAAGGCGTTCGGCATCGAGTGCAAGTTCCAGGACAGCCAGGGGACAGTGGACGAGAAGATCCCCTACGCGCTCGACGACATCCGCGCGCTGCCGCTCGCCGGGTGCATCGCCTACGCTGGCGCCGGCTTCTCGCCGGGCGTGCTCAACGTGCTCGCCGCCTCGCGGCACGCCGCCTACTGCCTGCCGCTCGAGGGGCAGTTCATCTCCACATCCGACACGCGCGAGCTCGACCACCTGCTGGCCGTGCACTTCGGCTGGTGGGACGTGCTGGTGGAGAAGAAGAGGGCGCTCTAGTTCCTGGTTCCTCGTGCCGGGTTCCTGGTTGCCAGCCCGCGGGAGACCTCGTCAGTCCTCGGACAACGCGAACCGTTCTTCGTATTTCAGCTTTCTCGACGGCACGAAGCCGACCGTGCGGCGATGCGCGTCGGAGCGAAGGATCCAGGCGATCTCCTCCATGTCGCGAACGGATGGATGGTTGGCCTCGACGTATCGGGTGCAGGATGTGACACGGAACGGAATGACCCGATCGAGCAGGTTGCACTGAACGATCTCCTCATTCAAGCGTGCCCCCGTCACGTTCATCGCCCACTTGCAGGTCTGGCAGAGCGTCGGCTCACCCTCACGGGCGGTGCCGCGCGGAATCTTGATGTGCATCGTTGTCCTCTCGTCAGCAGGTCCGTATCATCGGCACCTCCTCTGATGTCATATTCATGGTCGACGACGATGCCATCGTCCTTCGGCCGCGTCAAGAGTCGCGCGACTGCCGACGCGTTCGTCCTTCTCGTCGTGAGCGCGGCGCCCGGTGTCTCGCGAAGCGAGCCGAGCTCGGCACCCTGGGTTGTGTCGTGACAACGAAGCCGTAGGCGGTTCGCCCTGTGCAGGGTGACCGAGTCG
>JBFWUM010000116.1:2022-4420 GCA_050247255.1 Vicinamibacterales bacterium
CATGACGAGCGTCGTCCAGTTGCGCCGGACATTCGGCGGGTCGCCGATCTCGTACGGGCCGTCGACGATCGCCACGTCGGGCGTGACGAAGCGGATGGCTTCGACAACGATGCGGCGCGTGCCGGGGTTGTTGGCCGACGAGCGCAGCGTGCCGGGGACGACTTGTTCGCGGCCCCGGCGCCACTCGCCAGCGGTTGTGTGCTGGTCGGCGTCGGCGGTGAACAGCGCCTCGATCTGTGTCGGGTCCTCGGCCGTTCGCGCCTCGACGTAGCGGCGCACCACGTCGCGAATGGCGGTTTCGTCTCCGGCCGCCTGCGCCCCCACAGCCGCGCTGCCGAGCAGCGCCAGCCCGACCACCATCATCGTGACCCGCATACGCCGTGAGTATATGACCCTGACGCGGAGCATGGCACGAGCAGTCCTGACCCTTGGGATCGCGGCGCTGGTCACCGTCACCCTGGGCGCGCACCACTCGTACCCGGCCAGCAGCGCCTGAGCGACGGCTGGCAGTGGGGCGAGCCGCGCTAGGCTCCGGCTCTTCGGAAGGATGTAAGCTACCCGCGGAAGGGGAGCTTACATGGCGCGATTCGTTCTCGTGCACGGGGCGTTCGCCGGGGCGTGGATCTGGGAGCCGCTGGCCAAGGCGCTGCGCGCGGCGGGACACTCGGTCGAGACGTTCGACCTGCCGGGGCTGGGGAGCGACACCACGCCGCCGGGCGAGGTCACGCTCGACATGTGCGCCCGCCGGCTCGTCGACGTGCTCGAGTCGCGGCCGGAACCGGCCATCGTCGCCGGCAACAGCATGGGCGGATTGATTGCCACACAGGGAGCGGCCCTGGCCCGGGATCGCGTCGCCGCCATCGTCTATGTGGCGGCGTTCATTCCCGACAACGGCCAGAGCCTGCTCGATCTCACGCATCTCCCTGAAGGCGCCGACGATCAGGTCCAGGCCAACATCGTCCTGACGCCGCCGGTGGGCACCATGCCGGACGCGGCGTCGAAGACGGCGCTCTACGGCGACTGTCCCGACGATGTGGCGGCGTGGGCGATTGCGAAGCAGCGGCCGCAGCCGCTGGCGGTGTTTGCGACGCCGGCGGCGATTCCGCCCGGGTCGCTCGACGGCATCCCGCGCTTCTACGTGTTGTGCACGCGCGATCGCGCGATTCCACCGGCGCTGCAGCGACGAATGATCCAGGAGCGCGGCTGCGCGAAAGTCGTTGAGCTCGAGACCGATCACTCGCCGCAGCTGTCGATGACGCCCGCCCTGGCGGAGGCGATGGAGCAGTTTGCGGCGCTGGCGGCCGCGCTGTGAGACGCCTGTCGATTGCGGCGGCGTGCGCCTGCGTCTGCGCCGTGCTGGTGGCAACCGGCGTCGCCCAGGAGGCGCCGCGGCCGGCCACGCTGCGAGCCGCCTTCCTGTCGACCAATCCGGTGCAGGGGCGCTTGTCGCCACAGGGCGACCGCATCATCGGCCCGGTCGGCGACCTGATGCCGGCACTGGCCCGGCGCATGAACACCGGCTACGAGATCCTGCCGATGCCGAACGCCGCGGCGGTGATCGCGGCGGTGAACGACGGCACCGCGACAATCGGCTTCCTGGCCTGGGAGCGTGAACGGGCGACGCAGGTGGATTACTCGGAGCCCTATGCGCTGATGGGGAACGCGTACCTGGTGCTCGCGTCCAGTCCGCTCCAGCGCTCGGCCGATGTCGATCGACCGGGAGTCGTGGTCGGCGCGGTGCGCGGGCAGAGCCAGCACGCATGGGTGTCCGAGCACCTGCGGCAGGCGCGCGTGCGCTCGGTGGACGGCGTGCCGCCCCACGCCGACCTGGTGAGGCTGCTGGTCGACGGGACGTTCCAGGCGTTCGCCGCCAATCGCCAGCGGATGGAAGACACCGCGGCAACGGACGCGCGGGTGCGCGTGCTCCTGGACAACTTCTCGACGATTCCGCAGGCGATGGTCGTGAAGAAGGGGTCGGCAGCGCTGCTGGCCGAGATCAATCGCTTCATCGCCACGCCGGAAACCACGACCCTGGTGCGCGAGTCGCTGCACAACGCCCAGCTCGCCGGCGTGGAGCCGGCCGGCCGGTGATCGCACGCGGGTTCGCGGCCGTCGCGCTCCTCGCCTGCCTGGCTGCGTCAGGAGCCCTGGCCCAGACCGCCTGGTTCGCGCCGCAGGAGCCGGTGAGGATCTTCGGCAACACCTATTACGTCGGCTCGCAGGGGCTCAGCGCGATCCTCATCACGTCTCCGCAGGGGCATGTCCTCATTGACGCACCGATGGCGCAGAACGCGTCGATGATCGCGGCGAACATCCGGACGCTTGGATTCAGGGTCGAGGACATCCGGTGGATCCTCAACTCGCACGTCCACGCCGACCATGCCGGGGCGACGGCCGA
>JBFWUM010000117.1:0-4315 GCA_050247255.1 Vicinamibacterales bacterium
CTTCGACCTCGACGGCACGCTGATCGACTCGCGCCGTGACCTCACCGATGCCGCCAACGCCCTGATCGTCGAGCACGGGGGCGCGCCCCTCACGGAGGACGCCGTCAGCCGGATGGTGGGGGAGGGCACGCGGCTGCTCGTGCAGCGCGCGATGCACGCCGCGGGGCTCGGCGACCCGCCTGGCGCGCTCGAGCGGTTCCTCGAGCTCTACGGCACGCGCCTGCTCGTGCACACGCGGCTCTACGACGGCGTGTCCGGGGCGTTGCGCGCCGCGCGCCGTCTCGGCACGGTCAGCCTGCTGACCAACAAGCCGCTCGCGCCGACGGCGCGCATCCTCGAGGGTCTCGGGATTGCGGGCGAGTTCGCCGACGTGATCGGCGGGGATGGTGCGTTCCCCCGCAAACCGGACCCGGCGTCGCTGCTGGAGCTGGTGCGGCTCGCCGGCGCGACGCCCGAGACGACGCTGCTGGTCGGGGACTCGGCGATCGACCGGGACACGGCCGCGCGGGCCGGCATCCGGTGCTGCCTGGCACTCTACGGTTTCAGCCGCATCACACTGCCCGAGAAGGTCGAGGTGCCCGGCGGCTGGACCGTCGACCACGCGTCGGAACTGCCGGCGGTGTTCGAGCAGTTCGCGCGAACGTAGGGGCCCCTGAGCCGGCGCCTACTTCTGGCGCCGGTAGTGTCCGGTCAGCAAGGACTTAACGGCGTTCAAGACAAAGCGCGCCACTAGTGTTATGGTCCCCAGCCGCACCATTTTGTGACACCTGCATCAGGAGGATGTATGAAGCGCTGGACGACGATCTTCTGCTGGGCCCTGCTCGTCTCGCTGGCGAGTGTGGCTTCTGTGCGGGCGCAGTCTGCGACGACCGGGGCTATCGCCGGCGTGGCCCGGGACACCACCGGGGCCGTGCTGCCGGGCGTCACCGTCGAAGCGGCGAGCCCCGCGCTGATCGAGAAGGTCCGGGTGGCTGTCACGGACGCCACCGGCAACTACAAGATCATCGACCTGCGCCCCGGCACCTACACGGTGACATTCACGCTGCCCGGCTTCGCGACCTACAAGCGCGAGGGACTCGAGCTGAGCACGGGCTTCACGGCGACCGCCAACGCCGAGATGCGCGTCGGTGGCCTCGAGGAGACGGTCACCGTCACCGGGGCCAGTCCGGTCGTTGACGTCCAGAACTCGCGCGTGCAGGAAGTGCTGCGGGCCGACGTCCTCGACGCGCTGCCCACGGGCTCCAAGAGCGTGATGGCGTTCACGAACTCCGTGCTGGGCGCCGCGCCCTCGTCGCCCGGCGCGATGGACGTGGGCGGCGACAAAGGCGAGTCCGCGACGGGTATCTCGCTGCACGGGAGCCGTGGTGACGACGGCAAGGTCAACCTTGACGGCATGAACATCAACAACTTCAACGGGTCCGGCGGCGGCCGCATGCGCGTCTACTACCCGAACATGGTGGCCGCGCAGGAGGTCGTCATCGACACCGGCGGCAACGTCGCCGAGAGCGAGACCGGCGGCGCGAACCAGAACATCGTGCCTCGCGAGGGCAGCAACAACTTCTCGCTGTACGGTATCGCCAACTACACGAACGACAGTCTTTCGACCACGTCGCTGTCCGACGAGGTCAAGGCGCGCGGCGCCCGGGAGATCTCGACCGTCAAGGTGATCTTCGATTACGGCATCGGCGTCGGCGGCCCGATCAAGCAGGACAAGCTCTGGTTCTACGCCACCAACCGGTGGTGGGGCTCGCAGAGCCCGGCGCCCGCGAACTGGTTCAACAAGTCGACGAACCCGTTCGTGTATGACCCCGACCTCGACCGGCCGGCGTACGGCGACCAGTACTACCGCGATACGTCGGTGCGTCTCACGCTGCAGGCCTCCGGCAAGGACAAGTTCGCTCTCGAACAGCATCTGCAGCACGGGTGCTCGTGCTGGCTGGCGATCGGCCGCGGCGCGCTGTCGTCGCCCGAAGCGACCACGCACTTCCTCTACGGCCCGCAGTGGCTCACGCAGCTGAGCTGGACGCGCGCGCAGACGAACAAGCTTCTGCTGCAGGCGAGCAGCAGCTTCATCTGGCAGGGCGTCGCCTTTACGGGAACCAGCGAGGAGACGAGGAATCGCTTCACGTTCGTCAGTCCGCTGCCGACCGTGCCGAACGCGGTCAACGTCAGCGAGCTGACGAACGGGCGGAGCTGGGGCGCCCTCGGGCCCGGCGGCAACAGCTACGGGCCGATGAATCCGAACAACAACTTCAACCAGCGCGTGGCGGTGTCGTACGTCACCGGGTCGCATGCCTTCAAGGTGGGCGTCCAGACGCTGCAGGGCATGCAGGACACAATCGGACCCTCGGCACAGGACCTCGCCCAGTTCCCCGGGCGGAATATCGGGTTCGCGCTGCAGGCCGGCCGGCCCGTACGCCTCACGCAGACCGCCGGACCGCTGTATTCCGCGGTGCGCGTGCGTTCCTTCGGCATCTTCGCGCAGGATCAGTGGACCGTCGGTAAGCTGACGCTGAACTACGGCGGACGCTACGACCAGTTCCGCGGGTACGCGCCGGCGATCGACCTGCCGGCAGGCCCGTATCTCGGCGCGATCAGCCTGCCGAAGCTCGACGGCATTCCGGACTACAAGGACGTGACGCTGCGCGTCGGCGGCGCCTACGACATGTTCGGCAACGGCAAGACCGCCATCAAGGGCTCGTTCGGCCGTTACCTGCTCGGTCAGGGTGGTGGCATCGCTGCGGCGTACGCACCGGCGGCGGCGATTCAGCGCACGACGACGCGCACGTGGAACGATGCCAACGGCAACTTCGTGCCCGACTGCGACCTGTCGAACTTCGGGAACAACGGCGAGTGCGCTGCGATCAGCAACAACGCGTTCGGCACCCCGGTCGTGAACACGCGGCTCGACGATAGCGCGCGCGAAGGGTGGAACGTCCGCGGCTACAACTGGCAGGGCACGATCGGCCTGCAGCACGAGCTGCGCCCCGGCCTCGGCCTGAGCGTCGGCTACTTCCGCACCTGGTGGCGCAACCACACGGTGACGGAGAACACGCGCGTGACGCCGGCGGACTTCACGGAGTACTGCATCACGACGCCGAGCGACGACCGCCTCGGTGACTTCAGCGCGAGCCGTGTCTGCGGTCTCTACGACGTCAACCCGAACCGCTTTGGGCAGGTCACCTCGGTCGTGAAGCTGGCGAAGGACTTCGGGCTCGGCCTGCCCGAGGAGCGCTACGACGGCGTGGACATCAACGTCAACGGCCGGTGGGGGCAGGGCGCCTTCGCGTCCGGCGGCGTCAGCTTCGGCCGGCAGGTGCTCGACTTCTGCTACGCCAACGGACATCCCGAGCTGACGCCGATGGGGTTCCCCGCCAACTATCCTCGGGCGGAGAGCCACTGCAACATCAAGAACGCGTGGTGGAACGGCACGCAGATCAAGGGCCAGGCCGCGTATCCGCTGCCGCTCGGGTTCCAGTTGAGCGGCACGTTCCGGCACATGCCGGGTGTGCCGCAGTCGGCCAACCTCGTGATGACCAACGCGCAGGTGGCCGCGACGCTCGGCCGCAATCTGTCGGCCTGCCCGGCGGCCGGGACGTGCACGGCCACGCAGACCGTCTCCATCCTGCCGTCCGCGCAGGGTGGCGATGACGGGGCGCGTGCTGCCGCCCAGTTCGACCAGCGGCTCACGAACATCGATCTGCGCGCGACGAAGACGTTCCGGTTCGGCGGGCGTCGCCGGATCCAGGCGATCTTCGATGTCTACAACGTGTTCAACAACCGCCCGATTCAGGGCATTAACGCGACATACGGGGCCGTCTGGCTGAACGCGACGTCCGTCCTCACGGGTCGCCTGTTCAAGTTCGGCACCCAGATCGACTGGTAGCGGCTGGAGAGTGGTGCGAGGCGCCGCGCGTACGGTCACCGCCGCGCGCCGGTGCCTCGTGTGTTTCTGAGCGCTTGCGCCGCGGCTGCGGCACCAGCTTCTAGTTCGCCGCGCGGACCTGCAGCTTGCCGGCCGCTCGCGCGCCGATCGTGAGCCGGCGATCGCCGGACCCGGTCACGACCACGCTGTCGGCCGACTCATCCCGCAGCGCCACCGTGACCGTCTCGCCGGGCTTCAACTGGTTCGTCTCGACGAACTTCAGGAACGCGCGGTTCTGATCGAGCACCCGCGTGACGACGACCGACCGGTCGAGCGGGCAGGTCAGCAGCGTCTCCTGCGGCTGTGACGGAATCGCGCCGTCGGCGTCGGGGATCGGGTCGCCGTGCGGATCGACCTCGGGGTGCCCGAGCATCTCATCGATGCGTTCGA
>JBFWUM010000118.1:0-4266 GCA_050247255.1 Vicinamibacterales bacterium
TGGTGACGAAGCGCGTGGCGCCACGAACGCTCGGGGAATGGTTGAACCTGCTGACGACGCCGGTCATCTACGCACTGTTGGTGCCGTTCGTGTTCGTCGATGTCTCCGTCCGTCTCTACGAGGCCGTTTGCTTTCCGATCTACGGAATCGCGTCCGTGCAACGGGCTGCGTATTTCGTCCACGATCGGTATCGGCTCCCGTACCTGACGGCGGTGGAGCGTCTGAACTGCCTGTACTGCAGCTACGTCAACGGCGTGCTGGGCTACGTGCAGGAGGTGGCGAGCCGGACCGAACTGTACTGGTGTCCGATCAAGCACGCCCGTTCGGCGCGATCGCCACATGCGCGGTACCGGCAGTTCGCGGACTACGGCGATGCGATGGCCTACCATCGCGGGCTGCCCACGTTTCGTGCCTCGTTGAGTCCGCGCGGGGCCCATCACGCAGGGCGCAGCCTCCTGCATCCAGCATGAGAGCCCTGGGCGGGCGGCGCGGCCCGCCCCTTGAACCGGTAACAAGACAAGACGTGGAGGCAACGACGATGGCAACCCGCTGTGGCATCTGGATCGACCACCAGAAGGCGGTGATCGTGGCTGTGGGATCAGACGAGGTCACGCTCGTGGAGTCCGGTGTGCCCGGGCATACACGGTTTTCCGGCGGAGGCGGGTTCCCGGGTGGCGACAGTTCCCAGGGGGGTGGGAGCGAACGGCGGGCCGAGGAGCGGCACAGGCGCGCACTGACCCGGTTCCTCGACGATGTCATCGAGGCCGTCGGACCCGCTGAGGCGCTTCTGATTCTCGGCCCGGGCGAGGCCAAGGGGGAACTCGCCCGTCGGATTGAGCAGGCTCGGACACGGCCGCGACCCGCGGTCGTCGTCCAGACCGCGGACAGGCTGACGATTCCGCAGATCGTCGCGAAGGTGTCCGCGTACTTCGAGGGTGAGGCCAGGCAGGGACGCCCGGAGCCGGTTCGGCCGCACCGGGGTGTGCCGAGATCCAGCACGTGATGCGCGGGCGTGCCCCGCACGGGCTTACCGAACCGGGCCGAACCTCACGATGACCGACTTGAGCAGCGCCGGGTCGCTCGGCAGTTCCTGGTCACCCGCGGGCGCGCCGTTCTGCTGGAGGATGTAGGCGATGACATCGATATAGGTCTGGCGCGTCAGCGGACTGGCGGGCGTTGCTGACGGCCGGCCCTGAGCGGATGACGGGCCAGCGTCCGGCCCCGACCAGGCTTTGCCAGGGTGGTGCGCCGGCATCAACTCCTCGGCCGGCCGCAGGATCTCGGTCACGCTCTGTCCCCGCCACTTGTTGAGGAACTCGTTGCCCCGAAGCGCCGGGCCGCCGTCGGTTCTGCGCCCGTTGAGGTCGTCGCGGTGGCACTGCGCACACTCCCGACGGTACACCTCGCGGCCTCGCCTGGCCTGTTCCGCCGTGTAGAGCCCGTCGGCCGCCATGGCGGTGGGGGCCATGGCCAGCCACGCGACCACGGCGCATCCGGCCTTCGACATCGGTGTGGTTCTCATGCAGCAGTCTCCCTCCGCATGCCATGTCGCAAAGGCTGTACCTCGGCGGATGCGGGCGGGATGGCCGGGAACGGTGGCTGGTCTGCGAGCGATGTAGCGCGCTTCGGGATCTTTCGGGCGGAGCGGGGAAATACTCCCGGTCGTCGCGCCGGTGGTGCGGCGGGCCATCCGCGGCGGACCGAGCGCAGGGTCAGCCGGCCGTGGCCTTCGGGACGTCGTAGCGGAGCTCGGCGAAGCCGGGGCCGATCATCCGGGCGGACGTCAGTGTCAGCGGGGGCGACCAGATCGCGCGCGGCAGCAGCGGCTTGCCGGCGCCCAGCGTCACCGAGCCGATCTGCACGATGATCTCGTCGAGCAGGCCGGCGTCGTGGAACTGGCCGACCAGATCGCCGCCGCCCACGAGCCACACGTTCTTTCCCTGCGCGGCGTCGACCATCGCGGCGTGCACGGGCCGCACGTCGCCCTGTACGAAGCGGATATCCGCGCCTGGCACGGGTGGCAGGTCGCGCGAGCTGAAGACCCAGGTGGGCTGGGTGTACGGCCACGGCTCCGCCGGGCCGTCTGCGGGCGTGATCGCGTGCCGCAGCATCCACTCGTAGGTCGCAGACCCCATCGTCAGCGCGCCGACTCCGGCGATGAACTCCGGATAGCTCGTGTCGTTGATGTCGCCGAGCGGGAAGAGCCACTCGAGCGAATCGCCGGGCGCGGCGATGAATCCGTCGAGGCTGGTCGCGGTGTAGTACTGCGTCTTCATGCCTGGCTCCGTGACAGCGTTGCCGCGCACCAGCCGTCTTCGGCGCCCTCGGCGTCGACCGTCCAGCCCGGAAAGGCGGCCAGCACGTCGCCGCGCTCGTGCGTGAGGAAGCCGCTGAGGATGAGCCGGCGTCCGAGGCGCTGCAGCAGCGGCGCCGTGGCGACGAGCAGGCCGCCGGTCAGGTTTGCCGTGACGACGTCGACGGGCCGCAGGTGTGACTGCCGCAGGTCGACGACACCGAGCGTCACGTCCACGCCCGGGTTGAGCGCGAGGCTGTCCCGCGCGGCCGCGATCGCATCCGGGTCGTCATCGATGCCGAGCACTGTCGCGGCGCCGAGCCGCTTCGCGGCGATGGCGAGCACGCCGGAGCCCGTGCCGATGTCGAGCACGCTGGCGCCGGCGAGGTCCACGCTCTGCAGCGCGGCGACACAGAGCCGCGTCGTCGCGTGGTGGCCCGTGCCGAATCCCATCGACGGCAGGATGACCACCGTCACCGTGCCGTCGGCGTCGCGGTCGTGCGCGGCCGGGTCCCAGGGCGGCGTCACGACCACGCGGCCGACGCGCACGGCGGTCAGGCCCGCCTGTGACCGTGCGGCCCACCCCTCGTCCGGGACGTCGCACGGATGGAGGTGCAGCCCGGGCACGGCGGCGCCCGCCGCGAGCGCGGCCGCGGCGCGGTCGCGCTCCGCCGCGTCGGCGAAGAAGACCCGCCAGATCAGGGACTCCGGGCTGCCCTCATCGATGGCAATGACGGCGAAGTCCATCAGCGCGGCCTGGAGCAGGTCACCGGTCGAGGCGGCGTCGCCGTCGGTGGCGGACGGGGCGGCGGGGAACCGGATCTCGATCGCGGGAGCGTCGGCCACGCGCTATCCGAAGATGTCCTTCACGCGGTCGAAGATGCCGCGTTCGTCCCGCTCGTCACGGGAGGTCGGCGTGGCCGGCTGTTCGGGCAGCGCCGCGGCGAACTGTTCGAGCAGCTTCTTCTGCTCCTTTGTGAGCTTCGCGGGCGTCCGGACGCGCACCGTGACGAGCAGATCGCCCTTGCCGCGGCCGGAGACATCCGGCATCCCGTGCCCCCGGAGGCGGAACGTCGTGCCGGTCTGCGTGCCCTCGGGCACGTTCAGGTTCTGCTCCTCGAACGGGCCGGGCACGGTGATCGTGCCGCCGAGCGCCGCGGTGGGAAAGCTGACGGGGACCTCGCAGTGGAGGTCGTTGCCGTCGCGCGTGAAGAACTCGTGCTCCTGCACGTGGATCACCACGTAGAGGTCGCCCGCCGGGCCTCCGGCGGCGCCGGACTCGCCCTCGCCGGACAGGCGCATGCGCTGCCCGGTGGCGATGCCGGGGGGGATCTTCACGGTCAGCTTGCGCTGCTGTTCCACGGTGCCGATGCCGTGGCAGGTGCCGCACGGCGTGGCGATGAACTGCCCCGTGCCGCGGCACTGCCCGCAGGTGCGGGCCATGGTGAAGAAACCCTGCTGGAAGCGGACCTGGCCGCGGCCGTGACAGCCGGGGCACGTCACCGGCTTCGTGCCGGCGGCGGCGCCGGTGCCGCCGCACGTCTCGCACGTCTCCTGCCGCGGAATCTGGATGCTGGTTTCGGTGCCCCGGGCGGACTCATCGAACGAGATCTCGAGGTCGTACCGGAGGTCCGCGCCACGCGCCGGTCCGCCGCGGCGCCGGCCCCCGCCGAACGCGTCGCTGAAGCCGAAGATGTCACCGAGCCCGCCGAGAATGTCCTCGAAGCCCGTGAAAACGCTGGGGTCGAAGCCGCCGGGGCCGCCCTGCGCGGCGCCGCTCACGCCGGCATGTCCGAAGCGGTCGTACCGCTGGCGCTTCTCGGCGTCCGCCAGCACGGCGTACGCCTCGGCCGCCTCCTTGAACTTCTCCTCGGCGGCTTTGTCCCCGGGATTCCGATCCGGGTGGAACTTGAGGGCCAGCTTCCGATACGCGCTCTTGATGTCCTGGTCGCTGGCGTTCTGCCCGACGCCCA
>JBFWUM010000119.1:0-4203 GCA_050247255.1 Vicinamibacterales bacterium
GTCACCTTCTTCGGCGTCAAGGTCGGATCGAGCGGCGGCCCCAGTCGCACCCTCCCGTAACCGGACGCCAGCGCCGGGAGTCAGGCTCCCCCGGCGTCCCCGATCGGCACGACCTGAACGGCGGCGTCACGCACCTCCTCGAGGAAGCGATTCAGCGTCGACCCTTTGAGCACGATCTCCCATCGCGATCGTGCGGTCTGGCCGAACACCACGTGTGTGATCCCCTCGCGCTTCGCGAAGGCGATCAGGCCGTCCGCGGCGCGATCGGCCCTGACGCGAACGATCGTGGCCCCGAGCTCTTCCGCCATCGCGATGTTGCGCTGCAGCGCATCGCGATCGCCCGCCTTGATGTGGCCCGGCGCTTCGCGCGGCGTCTCGACATAGACGGCATACCAGTGGGCGCCCAGGCGGCTGGCAATGCGGGCGCCGGCGCGAATCACCCTCGGCGCGTCCGCCGCCGAGCTCATACAGACCATCACGCGCTCGGGAATGAGCGCCGGCTCGAGCCCTTCCCGCTGCCGGCGCGAGGCGGCCTTCTCGCCCACCTCGTCGGCCACCGCCCGCAGCGCCAGCTCCCGCAGCGTCGAGATGTTGGTCTCGCGGAAAAAGTGCGTCAGCGCCTGTTCGACCTTCTCGGCCTTGTAGACCTTGCCCTGCCGCAGGCGGCTCTGCAGCTCCTGCACGGTCACGTCCACGTTGACGACCTCGTCGGCGCGATCGAGCACCGTGTCGGGAATCGTCTCCCGTACGCGGACGCCGGTGACCCGGCTCACGGCGTCGTTCAAGGTCTCGAGGTGCTGGATGTTGACGGCCGTCATGACGCCGATGCCGGCATCCAACAGTGCCAGGACGTCCTGATACCGCTTTTCGTGCCGGCTTCCCGGCGCATTGGTGTGGGCCAGTTCGTCCACCACGCACAGCGCCGGCTTCCGCGCCAGAATCGCCTCGAGATCCATTTCCTCGAGCACGACCCCGCGATACGCCACCCGCTGTCTGGGTATCACCTCGAGGTCGGCGATCTGGGCCTCGGTGTCGGCGCGGCCGTGGGTCTCCACGAAGCCGATCACGACATCCACCCCTTCGCGGCGCAGCGTGTGCGCGTCCTCGATCATCGAGTACGTCTTGCCGACACCCGGCGCGGCGCCGATGTAGATGCGCAGCCGTGCGCGCGCCGGCTCCTGCAGCGTCGCCAGCACCTGCTCGCCGGTCGGACGGCTCCTCTCGGGCACTTCGTGCCCATCGTAGCGCGCGTGGTGTCCACGCGATCCCGCCTTTACGAACTCTTTACGGCTTTTTGCGCGATCGCTTAGCCGATCGGCGCGTAGATTGGAGCCCATGACACTCATCGCCCTTCTGCTCAGCGTCGCCGCATTCGCGTACCTCCTTTACGCGATGCTGCGCCCCGAGCGCTTCTGAGGTGACCCGTGGGCACTGAATACGTCGCCGTCATCGTCACCATCCTGTTCACAGTCGCCACGAGCGTGCTGTTCGGCCGGTACATGCACCGCGTCTTCACCGGCGGCCGCACCTGGCTCGACCCCGTGCTTGGCCCGATCGAGCGACTGATCCTGCGGCTGGCCGGCGTCGACGCCGGCGCGCAGCAGGATTGGAGGCGCTACTCCGTGTCGCTGCTCGTCTCGAACGCCGTCATGTGGTTCGCCACCTGGGCGATCGTCACGTTCCAGCAGCACCTGCCGCTCAACCCGGACGGCATCGGCAACATGGAGCCGACGCTCGCGTTCAACACGATCTCGAGCTTCACGACCAACACCAACCTCCAGCACTACAGCGGGGAGACCGGCCTGTCCTACTTCTCGCAGATGTTCGCCGTCACCTTCCTACAGTTCGTGACGGCGGCCACGGGGGTTGCCGCCTGCATCGCAATCATTCGCGGCCTGGCGGGCCGCAGGCTTGCCACGCTGGGGAACTTCTACGTGGACGTCACCCGTGCCACCGTCCGCGTCTTCCTGCCGCTGGCGGTCCTGGTCGGGGTCCTGCTGCTGTCGCAGGGATCGCCGATGACGTTCGACGGCGCAGCCTCCGCCACCACCGTCGAGGGTGAGACGCAGACGATCGCCCGCGGGGTCGTCGCCCCCATGGTCGCGATCAAGCAGGTGGGCACCAACGGCGGCGGCTACTTCGGCCCGAACTCGACGCACCCGTTTGAGAACGCCACCCCGCTTTCCAACTTCGTGGAGACGTGGGCGATTGCCATCGTCCCGATGGCGCTGGTCTGGACGCTGGGCTACATCACGGGCCGGCGCAAGCTCGCCGTGATGCTGTTCACCGTGATGCTGGCGCTGTACATCCCGATGGTCACGGTCGCTGTGGCACAGGAGGCCGCCGGCAATCCGGCCATCGCACGCATGGGCGTCGACCAGTCCACGGGCTCCATGGAGGGCAAGGAAGTCCGCTTTGGCGCCGCGCTCTCGGCGCTCTGGGCGGTGACGACGACCGCCACGTCGAACGGGTCGGTCAACGCGATGCACGACTCGCTCACGCCGCTTGCCGGGCTGATGCCGCTGGCCGGGATGTGGCTCAACAACGTCTTCGGCGGCGTCGGCGTCGGCTTCATCAACATGCTGATCTTCGTGGTTGTCGCGGTGTTCGTCGGCGGGATGATGATCGGCCGCACGCCGGAGCTGCTCGGCAAGAAGGTGGAGGCCAGGGAGATGCAGCTGGCGAGCGTGGCGCTACTGTGGCACCCGCTGGCCATCCTGGTCGGCACCGCCCTCGCCTGCTACGTCTGGGCGACGACGGCCGACCCGGGCGGCGCCCTCGCCTGGCTGAAGAACCCGGGGCCGCACGGCTTCTCGGAAATGCTCTACGAGTTCAGCTCCGCCGCGGCCAACAACGGGTCTGGCTTCGAGGGGCTTGGCGACAACACCCCGTTCTGGAATATCTCGACGGGGCTCGTCATGCTGCTCTCGCGCTACATCCCGATCATCGCGCCGCTGGCGCTGGCCGGGGCGCTGGCCGCCAAGCCGGCCGCGCCGGAGACCGCAGGCTCGCTCCGCGTCGACAGCGCGACCTTTGGCTTCACGCTCTGGTCCGTGGTCGTCATTCTCGGCTTGCTGATGTTCATGCCGGTCGCCGTGCTCGGGCCGATTGCCGAGTATCTGGCGCTGCGCTAGGAGCCCGTCATGTTCAACGAACTCAGGCAGGGCGTTCGCTTCACCATCGTCGCCATGGTGCTGCTCGGCGGCGGCTATCACGCCGCCCTGTGGGCGCTCGGCCAGGCGCTCTTCCCCTCGCAGGCGGAAGGCAGCCTGATCCGCCGCGCCGACGGCACGGTCGCCGGTTCGCGGCTCATCGCGCAGCGGTTCACGCGGCCGAACTACTTCCACCCGCGGCCATCGGGCGTCGACTACAACGCCGCGTCCACCGGCGGCACCAACTACGGGCCGGCCAACCCGGACCATCTGCAGGCCGTGCGGGCACGGCTCGACGCGGTCGTCGAGCAGGAGGCGGTCTCCGCCAGTCAGGTGCCCTCGGAAATGGTGACGGCCAGCGGCGGCGGCATGGATCCGCATATTCCGCCGAGTGCCGCGGCGTTGCAGGCCGCACGCGTGGCGCGCAGCCGTGGCGTCGGGGTGGACCGCGTCCGCGCGCTCGTCGCGGAGCACACCGAATCGCCGACGCTGGGATTCCTCGGCAGGGCCCGCGTCAACGTTCTGGAGCTGAACCTGGCGCTCGACGAGCGCTTCGGCACACCGGCTCCGGCCGACGCCGCCGCCCCGACCGGGCGGTAGCGAGAGAGAAGACCATGGCAGACAAGGCACGGCGCATTTCAATCTGGGATCCGACCATCGTCATGCAGGCGATCGCCGGTTCGTTCCGCAAGCTCGATCCACGCATTCAAGTCAGGAACCCGGTGATGTTCATCGTCGAGGCCGGCAGCCTGCTGACGACGATCGTCTGGATCCAGGAACTGGCCGGCGGGCCCGGCAACCCGCTGTTCACGGGCCAGGTCGCCTGCTGGCTCTGGTTCACGGTGCTGTTCGCCAACTTCGCCGAGGCGATGGCCGAAGGACGCGGCAAGGCCCAGGCGGCGACCCTGCGCAGGGCGAAGACGGAGACCACGGCTGTCGTGGTACGGCCCGGCGGCCGGACGGACACCGTCAACGCCAGCACCCTGCGCGCCGGCGACATCGTGCGCGTCGAGGCCGGGCAGCTGATTCCCGGGGACGGCGACATCATCGA
>JBFWUM010000120.1:0-4202 GCA_050247255.1 Vicinamibacterales bacterium
CGGCGCGGCCGGAGGGCGTCACGAACACGGGGTGGTCACAGCCATCGATGCGGTGCCAGCCGGGGCGGCTGACGACGAGGATCTCCTCGTCCGGATTGGCCGCCTTGAAGACCGAGATCGCCACCTGATCGCCATCGCCGTAGGTGCGCAGGCCGGCGGCGTAGAGGGCGGCGCGGGCGTCCTGCGCGCCCTGCCTGGCAAGCCCTGCGCGTGGCAGGTCGACGGCGCGCGGCTCGCCCTGCATGTCGCGGACGAGCAGGCGCAGGCCGTAGGCGCTGTCGTGGTCGAGGTAACGCAGCCGGGCGGGAATACCGAACGGGCTGGCGACGGCGCGCCAGAGGGCGCGGCCGTCCTTGTCCTTGCCGGCATTGCGATGGACGAGGACCTCGCCGCGGCGCGTGCGGAAGTAGCGCAGCTCCATGCTTTCGACGGGAGGCAATGGATAGGCGGCCTCGACGCGCGCGACCTCGTCGGGTTCGGGCGGCGCGGTGCCGGCGACGACATCCGGCTCCGGCCGGGGAGTACCGTCCGCACCGGCGGGGACGGCACCGGCCCCGCTCCACGGGGCGGCGGCATCGACTGCGGCGCGGACGGCCGCCGGGCCCTCGCGCCGCAGCAGATCGTTGAAGTCGTCGCCTTCGCGCGGCGGCAGTGCGAGGCGGACGTTGCGACCTTCCCCGGCAAGCCTCGATGCGGCGGCTGCGGCGGCACGGCGGCCGGCATCGTCATGGTCGGCGAGCAGCACCACGCGCACGATGTCCGCCGGCAGTTGGACACTCTCCATGCCGGCGGTCGACAGCGTCGCCCAGACCGGCAGGTCCGGGCAGGCGGTCATTGCCGCGAGTGCGGTCTCGATCCCCTCGGCCAATCCGACGAGGCCGTCGCGCGGCTCCGCGAGGTGTACGGCACCGCCACCGACCGGGCCGAGGGTCTTGCGCGCGGGTGCGACATCGGCCTTCGCCGGCCCCGCCGGGTCGAGGTAGGTGCGGTGGAGAGCGACCTGCGTGCCGCCGGCATCGCGCACGATGGCGACCACGCCGGGATAGCCTCGCTTCGCTTCCCGATGGGCGAGGTCGTCATGGAAGAGCAGGTCGACCGACGCCGGCAGGGCAAGACCGCGAGCGGCGAGATAGCGCTCCGCATGGGTGCCGGCGATCGGCCGCGTGCCCGACAGGACGAAGGCGATCTCGCGCGCGGCATCGTCGGCGGACTGGCGCACCGGGCGCTTCCCCGCCGGCGACGCCGGCGATGCGTGCACGCCGCCGATCCCGGCCGCATGGGCGAACAGATCGCGGCCCGCGAGACCGGTCGCTTGCGCCAGCGCGCCGAGGGGATCGCCGCCATGACCGCCATCGAAATCGTGCCAGTCGCCGGCGCGGTCGCCCGTGAGCGCGATGACGCAGGAGCCCTGCTTGCGCGGCGCATCGCCGCGGATATTGGCGAGCCGCCATTCGTCGCCCTCGCGGCGCCCGTTCGGGAAGTGCTGCGGGACCCAGTGCCCGGCGGTCTCGCGCAGCCGCGCGACGATGGCGTCGAGGTCGTAGCGATCGCCGGGCGACCGCTGCGGAGCGGCATCGTTGAGGTCAATCAAGGATCACCAGCCCGCGCTCGGCGCGCGTGATGGCGGTGTAGAGCCAGCGGGCGCGATCCTCGGCCGTGCGGCCGAGACCGTCGTCGAAGACGATGACGTTCTCCCACTGGCTGCCCTGGGCGCGGTGACAGGTGATCGCCCAGCCCCAGACCGCCTCGATGGCGGTCTTCTTCTTCCAGTGGTCGCGGCGCTCGCGCTCCGGGTCGGGCGCGACGTGCTCGTCGAAATGCCCCTTGTAGATGCGGAACCGCTGCGGGCGGCCGTTGCGCCCGGCCCCGACCTCGTCCCCGTCCTCGGTCGTGACCATGGCGGAGAAGCTGATCTCGTCCTCGTCGCGCACCTCGGCGAGTTCGAGGAACATGCCGTTGACGAGGCCGAGATCGTTGCGGTTCTTCAGGCAGATGATCTTCTCGCCGCCACCGGTCGGGTACGGCCCGGTGAAGCCGGCGGCCTGCTTCATGGCCAGGTTGAGCTGCAGGCGGGTGGCGTTGCGCCCGCAGATGACCTGGCCGCCCTGCAGCATCTGGGCAGGGCCGACGTCGCCGCGGCGCATCTTCCAGACGAAGGCGTCGTGCTCGCCATAGGGGATCGGCTCGCCCTGGCGGGCGAGCGTGGCGAGGCGGATGATGGCGCTGTCGCCGGCCTGGCGGTGGACCTCGGTCAGCATCACGTCGGGGGCGACACCGGTGAAGGCGCCCTCGCCCTTGATCGGCGGCAACTGGCCGGGATCGCCGAGCACGAGGACCGGCTTGCCGAAGGCGAGCAGGTCGCGCGCCATGTCCTCGCCGACCATGGAGACCTCGTCGAGGACCAGCAGCTTCGCATCGCGCAGGGCGGACTGCTCGTTGAGCACGAAGCGCGGCTTGTGGCTGTCGGCGAGCCGCAGTTCGAGCGAGCGCAGCTGCGAGGCGGCGAACAGGCGTTCGCCATCGCCCAGGCCGGGCAGCCGCACCGCGAGGTCGGCCATCTCCTGCCGGATGCGCTCGATCTCGGCCGGGGTCGCCTCGGAGACGCGGTAGATGAGCGAATGGATGGTCGAGGCGGGCGTGCCCTTGCGGGTCATGACGAGAGCTGCTTTCCCCGTGAACGCCGAATACAGGACGCTCTGGGGATTGTCGTCGAGCCCGAGCTCGGCGATGGCGTGTTTGGTGATGGTGCTTTTGCCGGAACCGGCGTAGCCGTAGACCCGGAACACCTGCTGCTCCGCGGTGCGATTCCCGAACCACTCCCCGATGGCGGCGATCGCCTGCACCTGCAGCGCCGAGGGCGTGAAGGTCATGACGCGTGCCCCCAGCATCGGCTGGCGAAGGGGCACATGCGGCAGAGGTAGAAGTCCGGCGCGGCGGCGATGCGCGGCGGCAGCTCGCCGGCCGCCGCGGCGCGCAGGATATCGACCGCCCGGTCGGAGGCCGCCTGGGCCGCCGCCGCGTCGAACGCCACGACCTCGTGGTAGAGAGCCTGGGTGTCCTTGTTCATCGCCGTGAACAGGCAGCACCCGAGTCCCATGTAGGCCATGTAGAGCTGGACCTGCGCGAAGTAGACCGGCTTCGCGGTCTGCAGGCCGTGCTTGACGAGTTCGGTCCAGGACTTTGCGTTGAGTGCCTTGTGTTCCCACAGTGCCGGCCAGGCGATACCGATGTCGGGTCCGGCGACGATGACGCCGTCGATATGGCCGCGCAGCCTGCCTCCGGCCGCCGCGAAGCCGAACTGGCCGCCATCGCGACGCGTCGTGCGCAAATCGAACCCGGCGGCGCGCAACCACTCGACGGTCAGCGCCTCGAAGCGATGGCCGGCATCGAAGATGCGCAGCATTGCGCCGTCGAAATCCCTGCCCTCGTCCGGCGGCGTGTGCGCGATCTCGTAGACCAGCCGTCGCGCACATGGCTCGCCGACGCGGCTGCCGCCAAGGTACTCGCGCGGCGGCTGGCGGCGATGGCGATCGACCAGCGCGGCATCGACCAGCGTATTGATGTGCATCGCCGTTGTCGGCGGTGCGATGCCGACGCCATAGACATGGCCCGAGGCGTGGTTGAGGTCGACCTGCACGGGCGGCGCCCTAGAACGCCAACGGGTCGGCGAGGTCGCCGTCGCGCGCGGACCCCACAGCGGCCTGGCGCTGCATCGACTCCTGGAAGCCATCGACGCAGGCCTCGATCAGGCGATCGATCTCCTCCGGCCCGCGATCGAAGAACGGCGCCATCAGGCCGAGTTCGGTGAGCACTTCGGCGAAGTGACGTCGCGCCTCGCGGATCGCTGTTGCCTCCATCGCGGTCTTGTCGATCATCCCGTTCATCCCGGCGGCAAGCGTGGCTCCGGCGTCGAGGCAGGCCATCGAGCAGAAGCGGTGGAGCGGGTAGAGGTCCTGGCGGAGGTGGTGCACGTAGCCGAAGCCACGCGCCTCCCGGCCGCACAGGGCGCAGGGCGTCAGGCGTGCAGCAGGCGGACCAGGTGCGCGCTGCCGTCGGGCCGATGCCGGATCCGCTGCGCGGCCAGCACCGTGAAGCGGGAGATGGCATTCGTCGCCATTGCCTCCAGCTCCGGCATGGTCAGCGCGGATATGGGCTGATGGAGCCTTCCGCGCCCTTCGAGCCATCGCCCGATCTCCCGTGCC
>JBFWUM010000121.1:0-4198 GCA_050247255.1 Vicinamibacterales bacterium
CGGCGCGGCCGGAGGGCGTCACGAACACGGGGTGGTCACAGCCATCGATGCGGTGCCAGCCGGGGCGGCTGACGACGAGGATCTCCTCGTCCGGATTGGCCGCCTTGAAGACCGAGATCGCCACCTGGTCGCCATCGCCGTAGGTGCGCAGGCCGGCGGCGTAGAGGGCGGAGCGGGCGTCCTGCGCGCCCTGCCTGGCAAGCCCTGCGCGTGGCAGGTCGACGGCGCGCGGCTCGCCCTGCATGTCGCGGACGAGCAGGCGCAGGCCATAGGCGCTGTCATGGTCGAGGTAGCGCAGCCGGGCGGGAATACCGAACGGGCTGGCGACGGCGCGCCAGAGGGTGCGGCCGTCCTTGTCCTTACCGGCATTGCGATGGACGAGGACTTCGCCGCGGCGCGTGCGGAAGTAGCGCAGCTCCATGCTTTCGACGGGAGGCAATGGATAGGCGGCCTCGACGCGCGCGACCTCGTCGGGTTCGGGCGGCGCGGTGCCGGCGACGACATCCGGTTCCGGCCGGGGAGTACCGTCCGCACCGGCGAGGACGGCACCGGCCGCGCTCCACGGGGCGGCGGCATCGACTGCGGTCCGGACGGCCGCCGGGCCCTCGCGCCGCAGCAGATCGTTGAAGTCGTCGCCTTCGCGCGGCGGCAGTGCGAGGCGGACGTTGCGACCTTCCCCCGCAAGCCTCGATGCGGCGGCTGCGGCGGCACGGCGGCCGGCATCGTCATGGTCGGCGAGCAGCACCGCGCGCGCGATGTCCGCCGGCAGTTGGACACTCTCCATGCCGGCGGTCGACAGCGTCGCCCAGACCGGCAGGTCCGGGCAGGCGGTCATCGCCGCGAGTGCGGTCTCGATCCCCTCGGCCAATCCGACGAGGCCGTCGTGCGGCTCCGCGAGGTGTACGGCACCGCCGCCGACCGGGCCGAGGGTCTTGCGCGCGGGTGCGACATCGGCCTTCGCCGGCCCCGCCGGGTCGAGGTAGGTGCGGTGGAGAGCGATCTGCGTGCCGCCGGCATCGCGCACGATGGCGACCAGGCCGGGATAGCCTCGCTTCGCTTCCCGGTGGGCGAGGTCGTCATGGAAGAGCAGGTCGGCCGACGCCGGCAGGGCAAGACCGCGAGCGGCGAGATAACGCTCCGCATGGGTGCCGGCGATCGGCCGCGTGCCCGACAGGACGAAGGCGATCTCGCGTGCGGCATCGTCGGCGGACTGGCGTACCGGGCGCTTCCCCGCCGACGACGCCGGCGATGCGTGCACGCCGCCGATCCCGGCAGCATGGGCGAACAGATCGCGGCCCGCGAGACCGGTCGCTTGCGCCAGCGCGCCGAGGGGATCGCCGCCCTGGCCGCCATCGAAATCGTGCCAGTCGCCGGCGCGGTCGCCCGTGAGCGCGATGACGCAGGAGCCCTGCTTGCGCGGCGCATCGCCGCGGATATTGGCAAGCCGCCATTCGTCGCCCTCGCGGCGCCCGTTCGGGAAGTGCTGCGGGACCCAGTGCCCGGCGGTCTCGCGCAGCCGCGCGACGATGGCGTCGAGGTCGTAGCGGACGCCGGGCGACCGCTGCGGAGCGGCATCGTTGAGGTCAATCAAGGATCACCAGCCCGCGCTCGGCGCGCGTGATGGCGGTGTAGAGCCAGCGGGCGCGATCCTCGGCCGTGCGGCCGAGACCGTCGTCGAAGACGATGACGTTCTCCCACTGGCTGCCCTGGGCGCGGTGACAGGTGATCGCCCAGCCCCAGACCGCCTCGATGGCGGTCTTCTTCTTCCAGTGGTCGCGGCGCTCGCGCTCCGGGTCGGGCGCGACGTGCTCGTCGAAATGCCCCTTGTAGATGCGGAACCGCTGCGGGCGGCCGTTGCGCCCGGCCCCGACCTCGTCCCCGTCCTCGGTCGTGACCATGGCGGAGAAGCTGATCTCGTCCTCGTCGCGCACCTCGGCGAGTTCGAGGAACATGCCGTTGACGAGGCCGAGATCGTTGCGGTTCTTCAGGCAGATGATCTTCTCGCCCTGGCCCGTCGGGTAGAAGCCCTCGAAGCCGGCAGCGCGCTTCATGGCGAGGTTGAGCTGCAGGCGGGTAGCGTTGCGTCCGCAAATGACCTGGCCGCCCTGCAGCATCTGGGCGGGGCCGACGTCGCCGCGGCGCATCTTCCAGACGAAGTCATCGTGCTCGCCATAGGGGATCGGCTCGCCCTGGCGGGCGAGCGTGGCGAGGCGGATGATGGCGCTGTCGCCGGCCTGCCGGTGGACTTCGGTGAGCATCACGTCGGGAGCGATGCCGGTAAAGGCGCCCTCGCCCTTGATCGGCGGCAGCTGGCCGGGATCGCCGAGCACGAGGACCGGCTTGCCGAAGGCGAGCAGGTCGCGCGCCATGTCCTCGCCGACCATCGAGACTTCGTCGAGGACGAGCAGCTTGGCGTCGCGCAGGGCGGACTGCTCGTTGAGCACGAAGCGGGGCTTGTGGATATCGGCAAGGCGCAGTTCGAGCGAGCGCAGCTGCGAGGCGGCGAACAGGCGTTCGGCATCGCCCATGCCGGGCAGCTTCGCCGTGAGCTCGGCCATGTCCTGCCGGATGCGCTCGATCTCGGCCGGGGTCGCCTCGGAGACACGGTAGATGAGCGAATGGATGGTCGAGGCCGGCGTGCCCTTGCGGGTCATCACCAGCGCCGCCTTGCCGGTGAATGCAGCGTAAAGCACGCCGTCACCCTCGCCGGGGCCGAGCTCGGCAATGGCGTGTTTGGTGATGGTGGATTTTCCGGAACCGGCATAGCCGTAGACCCGGAACACCTGCTGCGCGGCGGTACGGTTCTCGAACCACTCCCCGATGGCAGCAATCGCCTGCGCCTGCAGCGCCGAGGGCGTGAAGGTCACGGCACGCGCTCCCAACACCGGCGCGCGAACGGGCACATGCGGCAGAGATAGAAGTCCGGCGCAGTGGCGATACGCGACGGCAGCTCGCCGGCCGCCACGGCGCGCAGGATGTCGACCGCCCGGTCGGAGGCCGCCTGGGCCGCCGCCGCGTCGAACGCCACGACCTCGTGGTAGAGGGCCTGGGTGTCCTTGTTCATCGCCGTGAACAGGCAGCACCGGAGCTCCATGTAGGCCATGTAGAGCTGGACCTGCGCGAAGTAGACGGGTTTCGAGATGCGCAGGCCGCCCTTGACGAGGTCGGTCCAGGACCGGGCGTTGAGTGCCTTGTGTTCCCACAGTGCCGGCCAGGCGATGCCGATTTCGGGGCCGCCGACAATCGCGCCGTCGATATGGCCGCGCAGCTTGCCGCCGGCTGCGGCGAAGCCGAACTGGCCGCCATCGCGGCGCGTCGTGCGCAGATCGAAGCCGGCGGCGCGCAGCCACGCGACACTCAGCGCCTCGAAGCGATGGCCGGCCTCGAAGATGCGCAGCATCGCCCCGTCGAATTCCGCGCCCTCGTCCGGCGGCGTGTGCGTGATTTCGTAGACCAGCCGCCGGGCGCAGGCCTCGCCGACGCGGCTACCGCCCAAGTACTCGCGCGGCGGCTGGCGGCGATGGCGATCGACCAGCGCGGCATCGACCAGCGCATTGATGCGCAGGGCCGGTGTCGGCGGTGCAATGCCGACGCCATAAACGTGGCCCGAGGCGTGGTTGAGGTCGACGTGCACGGGGGCGTCCTAGAACGGCAACGGGTCGGCGAGGTCGCCGTCGCGCGCGGATCGCGCGACGGCCTGCCGCTGCATCGACTCCTGGAAGCCATCGACACAGGCCTCAATCACGCGATCGATCTCCTCCGGCCGACGGTCGAAGAACGGTGCCATCAGGCCGAGCTCGCTCAGCACCTCCGCAAGATGACGCCGCGCCTCGCGGATCGCTGTTGTCTCCATCGCGGTCTTGTCGATCATCCCGTTCATCCCGGCGGCAAGCGTGGCTCCGGCATCGAGGCAGGCCATCGAGCAGAAGCGGTGAAGCGGGTAGCGGTCTGGCAGCAGGCGATGGCAGTAGGCGAAGCCACGCGCCTCCCGGCCGCACAGGGCGCAGGACGTCAGGCGTGCAGCAGACGGACCAGCTGCGCGCTGTCGTCGGGCCGGTCCCGGATCCGCTCCGCGGCCAGCACCGTGAAGCGGGAGATGGCATTCGTCGCCATTGCCTCCAGCTCCGGCATGGTCAGCGCGGATATGGGCTGATGGAGCCTTCCGCGCCCTTCGAGCCATCGCCCGATCTCCCGTGCC
>JBFWUM010000122.1:0-4197 GCA_050247255.1 Vicinamibacterales bacterium
GGCCCGCCGGATGCCACCGGGCGACGGTCTCTCCGCCCAGCGTGCGGACGTCGGTGACCGCGATCTCGAGATGGCCCGCGAGCGTGTCGCGCGCCCGGCCGAGCGTGACGTTGCCCGCCAGCCGGTTGCCGCTGATGGTGGCGTCGAGTTCCCGGAGGGCGAACTGGCGCGGGTCAACGGCCAGGTCGGTCCGCGCGGCCAGCGGACCGAGGCCCGCGGCGCGCAGGTCGTCGAGCGTCGCCGAACCTCGGGCGGCCGGTGCTGCGAGCGTGCCCCCGACGGTGAGCCGCGCACGGGCCGAACCCGTCTCCGGCTGCGGCCATGCCTCCGGCCAGAGGCCCACCCGGCCGGCCTCGCGCGTGACGGCCGCGAGGTCCGGCGCGTCCAGCGTGAGCGCGCCGCGCACGGAGGAGTCGGCCAGCGCCGTTTCCGCCAGCCCGCCGTCGAACCGGCCGGTCACCCGCGTGCCGCCCGGCAGCGCGAGGGCGGCCTCGGCGCGCCAGCCTCCGGCCGCGGCCGTGAGCGAGAGCCGGCCGTCGAGCGTGCGCGCACCGGCGCTGTCGGCCCTGACGGTCGCGTCCAGTCCCAGCGTCCGCGCCGTCTCGGACACCAGCCCCTCCACGGCGGCCTGACCGCTGAGCCGTGTGCGGCCGAGCGGGGTCTGGTTCCGCGCCGGTCCGCCGAGGTCGGCCACGGTCATGACCGGCACATCCCGCCACGTCATCGTGGCGTTCGCGCGGCCGGACGCCAGCGAGTAGGCGCCGCGCGCCTCGAGGAGGCCGGGGCCCAGGCCGGCGGAGACGGTCTCGAGCGTGACCCGGTCGCTCTCTGCCGCCACGCGCACCGTGACGGGGCGTGCGGCCAGTTGCTGCCAGCGAACCTCGTCGCTCCGCGCCTCGACGGTGGCCGATGGCGCGTCGCGCGGCCCGTCGATGCGCCCCGTCAGCGTCACCGCGCCGGACACCGCCGGTTCGACCGCGAGCGCCTTCGAGATGGATCCGAGCGCCAGCGTGCCGTCGATCCGGAGCGCCAGGGTGGGCGACGAACCGAAGACGTCCACGCGGCCGCCGGCACGCAGCTCGCCCAGGTCGCTCGCGATGCCGAGCCGCTCCAGCGTGACCGAGACGCCGTCCCAGGCCAGCGCGCCGGCGAGCGCGCCGTCGGCCGTGACGTCGCCGGAACGGAGGGACAGTCGGCCGCCGGGCTCGATGCGCCCGCGTGGGCCGCCGTCCGACGGCAGCAGCCGCAGCGTCACGTTCCGGAGGTCGACGTGCTGCCTGGCCTGCGCATCGTCGTATCGCGCGTCGGCCCGCTCGAGACGCAACTCCCCGATGCCGACGCTGGCGACTGGCGCTCCGCCGCCATCCGTGCCGGCAGGCAGGTTCAGCGTGCCGTCGGCGCCGCGGACGATATGCACGGTGGGGCGCGTCAACGCGACCGCCTCGAGGTGAAGGCGGCCGCCGACGATGCTCCACGGCACGTCGGCCTCGATGCGGTCGGCGGTCAGGAACGGGGTGTCCGCGTTCGTCGCCCGCATGCGGACGCCGTGCAGGTCGACGGTCAGCGTCAGCAGGTTGTAGGTCAGCCGCTCGATCGAGACGTCGATACCCTGCGACCGGAGCCACGACACGGCCGCGGAGCGGACGAGCGCCCGTCCCGGAGGGGTGTGCAGCACGCCGACGATCGCGATCGCACAGACGAGGAGCGCGGCCCCGGCCACGCCGGCCAGGCGCGAGAAGCGTCGCATCCTGACCTCAGCTTACCGTCCGGACGGGCGTCCGGTCAGGCGGGCAGCGGCTGGTCGTCCGGGCGGGGCCGCCACAGCGTGAGCACGCGCCCCACCTGCTGCACCTCGACCGCGCCGGTTTCCGCGCACAACGCGTCCGTCAGCTCCGCACGGCTCTGCCGGTCCGCGCCGTTCAGGCGCACCTTGATCAGGCCGTGTGCCGTCAGCGAGCGGTCGACCTCGGTGATGACCGCCGGAGAGGTGCCCGCCTGGCCGATCTGCACGACGGGCTCCAGCACGTGCGCGCGGGCCTTGAGCGCCTTGCGCTGCCGCGGCGTCAGCGCAAGGGCCGGTCGCGGGTCAGTGGGACGCACGGCCACTCCAGTTGAGTCCGGCTGCCATGCCGTTCATCTGAATCAGGTCGATGAGCGACCGGCAGCGGTCGAGCACCCCGTCCCGTTCGAGCAGCGCCTGGCGTTCGATGGGCGCGAGCCGCATGTACTGCGAGAGCCCGTTGACGAGGTCGTCGTCCGGGATGGCGGGCGGAAAGCGGGGCTCCGACCCCGCGCGCTCGAGCGCCGCGGCGAGCACGGCCTCCAGTCGCTGGCGCTGCCGGTGGAGCTCGTCGCGGGCGGCCTCGTCGATGAGCTCCGGCAGGTGCTCGACGACGCCGACGCGGTACGCCTTGCCGCCCTCCTCGTCGGCCACGCGGAACTTCTCGAGGCCGCGCAGCACGATGTTGTAGCAGCCGTCAGGCAGGCGTTCCGTGTGCGTGATGACGCCGGCGCAGCCGATCGGATACACGGCCGGCCGGCCTTCGTACTCGACTTCGTACCCCGGCTTCAGCAGCACCATGCCGATCAGCCGGTCGCCCTCCAGCGCGTCCGCCACCATCGCGCGATAGCGCGGTTCGAAGATGTGCAGCGGCAGGAACACGTTGGGGAAGAGCACCGTGTTCGGCAGCGGAAAGAGCGGGATGGCCCGGGGCAGCATCGACATGGCTAGTGAATCGTGCGCGTCTTCTTGTCCATGTAGTCCATCAGGACGTACTGGCCCAGCGTGTATGGCGTCGTGAAGTAGGCCTTCCCCCGGCACACGGCGGCGACACGCCGCACGAACGCCACGAGGTCCGGGTCCCGCGCCAGCATGAACGTATTGATCATGATGCCGGCCTTCGCGCAGTTAGCGACCTCGGCGAACGTCTCGGCGATCACGTGCGGGTCGAGCCCGAACGCGTTCTTGTAGATGCGTCCGTCGGGCTGCGTCAGCGCCGACGGCTTGCCGTCCGTGATCATGATGATCTGGCGCATGTCCTTGCGCTGCCGTTCCAGCAGGCGCCGGGAGAGGCGCAGTCCCTCGCGGGTGTTCGTGTAGTAGGGGCCGACGCGCACGCGGCCGAGCTGCTTCAGCGGAATCTCCTCCGCCGAGTCGTGGAAGAGCACCGCGTTCAGCGTGTCGCCGGGAAACTGCGAGCGGATCAGGTGCGACAGCGCGAGCGCCACCTGCTTGGCGGGCGTGAAGCGGTCCTCGCCGTAGAGGATCATGCTGTGGCTGCAGTCGAGCATGATGACGGTCGCGCACGAACTCTGATACTCGCTCTGCGCCACCATCAGGTCCGGGTAGTCGACGTCGATCCCGGACGGCCCGGCCGGGGTGTCCGGGCCCATCCGCCGGACGGCGTTCAGAATCGTGCCGCTGGCGTCGAGGTTGAGGGTGTCGCCGAACTCGTACGGCTTCGACGCTGCCGCGGCGTCCACACCGGTCGACAGCGTGTGTGTGTCGTGGCGGCCGGCGCTGGACCGTCCGGTCGCGCCCATCAGATCGCGCAGCGCGCGGTAGCCGAGGAAGTCCAGGCTCTTGTCGGTCACCTCGAATCGGGCGGGCCCGGCGGGCTCGCCGTCGCCCGGGCCGCCGCCGGCACGCCGCCGGGCCTCGCTCTCGAGATCCGGCGCCCCCGTGATGAAGCCTTCCTCCATCATCCGGTCGATGACCCGCTGGATGAGCTCCTCGAGCTGTTGCCGGGCGGCCTCGTGATCGCCGTCCGCCGGGTCGCCGAGCAGCTGTTCGATCGCCTCGTCGGACAGCACGCCGCCGCTGAAGAGCGCGTCGAGGATGGCGTCGTGCAGCGCCTGCATCGTGCGGTCGCCCTCACCGTCACCCGGGTCCCAGGGGTTCGTGAAGCCGCTCGAGAGAAACAGCTCCGCGAGCTTCGACACGAGGTCGTCGATGTCGATCTCGTCGAGCAGGTCCCCCGTGTACTTCGTGTAGCGGAACTTCATCGGGCACGTCCGGCTGTGGTCGTCGCTAGTTGTAGTAACGCTTCTTCGAGGAACCCTGTGGCGGCGTGTCGCCCGCATCATCAGCGGGCGTGGGCCGCGTCGGCTTCCGGACCGGCGTCTCGCCGGCATGGAAGCCGCGCTCGTCGCTCCGGCTGATCTTCTTCAGCGCGTAGAGCCCCTCGAGGATGAAGT
>JBFWUM010000123.1:0-4124 GCA_050247255.1 Vicinamibacterales bacterium
CCAAGGCCGAACAGCAGGCCGTCGTCGAGCAGGCTACCGCCGGCAAGCTGGATATCGTCGTCGGCACGCACCGGCTGCTCTCGAAGGACGTGCAGTTCAAGGACCTCGGCCTGCTGATCGTCGACGAGGAGCAGCGCTTCGGCGTGGCCCACAAGGAGCGCATCAAGCAGATGAAGAAGCGCGTGGACGTGCTCACGATGAGCGCCACGCCCATCCCCCGCACCCTGAACATGTCGCTCGTCGGCATCCGCGACATGTCCATCATCGAGACGCCGCCGAAGGATCGCCTGTCGATCCAGACCAACGTCGTCAAGTTCGACAGCGCCGTCATCGAGCGCGCCGTCAAAAACGAGATGGCGCGCGGCGGGCAGATCTACTTCGTCCACAACCGCGTGGAGTCCATCTTCTCGATCGGCAACCTGCTGCACCGGCTCGTGCCCGACGCGCGGATCGTCGTCGGCCACGGGCAGATGGGCGAGGAAGAGCTCGAGCGCGCCATGCTCGCGTTCGTGCAGAAGGAAGCCGACATCCTGCTCGCCACGACCATCGTCGAGAACGGCCTCGACATCCCGAACGCCAACACCATCATCATCAACCGCGCCGACCGCTACGGCCTCTCGCAGCTCTATCAGCTCCGCGGGCGCGTCGGCCGGTCCGACCGGCCCGCCTACGCGTACCTGCTGATCCCGCCCGAACAATCGCTGACGCCCGTGGCGCGCAAACGCCTCGCCGCCATCCGCGAGTTCAGCGACCTCGGCAGCGGCTTCCGCGTGGCCGCGCTCGACCTCGAGATTCGCGGCGCCGGGAATCTCCTCGGCGGCGAGCAGAGCGGGCAGATCGATTCGGTCGGCTTCGAGATGTACATGAAGCTCCTCGACGAAACGATCAAGGAGCTGAAGGGCGAGGACATCGACGACGACGCGCGCGCCACCGTGAACCTCGGCATCGACCTGAAGATTGAGCCGTCCTACGTGGGCGAGACGAACCAGCGGCTGACCGTGTACCGGCGCATCGCCGCCGCGCGCACCGAGGCCGAGCTCGACACTGTGCTCCAGGACGTCCGCGACCGCTACGGGCCGTTCCCGCCCTCGGTCCTCAACCTCGCGGAATACGGCCGCATCCGGGTGGCGGCCGACCGGCTCGGCGTGGAGTCCATTGACCGCGAGGGCCGCATGGTCGTCCTGCGCTTCCGGCAGAACGCCAAGGTGGACCCGACCCGGCTCGTGAACGTGGTCGCCCAGTGGCCGGGCGCCATCCTCGTGCCGCCCGTCTCGCTGAAGCTGGACCTGGACGTCACGACGAAGACGGCCGTCGTGCCGCCGGCTCGACCCGGCGCAGGTGTCGCGGGCCCGACCGGTGGACGTGTGGTCCCCAACTCCGCTCCAGGCCGACCGGGTCCCGGCGCCGCTGGCCGCCCCGCCGGAAACCCATGGGAAGGCCGGCTGGCCGGGCTTCAGGCCGCCAAACGGGCCGGCCGGGCGTCCGAACCAGGGAAGTCCGCCGGCTGGTGGACCGCCCGGGCGACCGCCGGAACGGTTGAGCCGGGCTTCAGCAAGGCTGAAATCCTGAAGAAACCCGAGCAGGACCCCCGGGCCGAGGGTGGCCTCTTCGACCGGCTGGGCGGCCTGCTCAGAGCCCTGTCCTAGAGTTATACTCCCGGTATGAAGACGGCGGTCTCGTTACCCGATCGCGTGTTTCGTGAAGCCGAGCGGTACGCAGAACGGACTCAGAAGTCCCGGAGTCAGCTCTATGCGGAGGCGCTGGCCGAGTATCTGGCGCGCCACGCTCCCGACGACGTGACGGCCGATATGAATGCCGTTGTCGACCAGCTCGACGCGCCGGAACCCGACCCGTTTGTGACCCAGGCCGGGCGACGGCTGCTGGTGAACGTCGAGTGGTAGACATCACACAGGGTGAAGTCTGGTGGGCCGACCTGCCGGAACCGGCGGGGTCGGGGCCCGGGCTCCGGCGTCCCGTCGTCGTTGTGCAGGGAAACGCCATGAATCGGAGCAGGATTGCGACCGTCGTGTGCGTGCCCCTGACCAGCAACGTCAAATGGGCCGGCGCGCCGGGCAACGTCCTGCTCCAGGCACGGGAGACGGGTCTGCCCAGGGATTCAGTGGCGAACGTCTCGCAGATCGTGGCGCTCGACCGGTCGCTGCTCAGCGAACAGGCCGGCAGGCTCACGCCGAAGCACGTCACCCAGCTCCTCCACGGCATCGACGTCATGCTTGGCCGGTGAGGGAGGCGATCTCCTGTTAACATGTTGATCCGCAAGGAATTGCCATGATGAAACGCCCAGCGCTTCTCGTGCCCGCCCTGGCCCTCGCGCTCGTCGTCAGCGCTGCGGTCTTCGGCGCACGTCTCCTGGCCGGCGAGATCGTCGAGCAGGTGCTCGTCAAGGTGAACGGCGAGATCATCAGCAAGAGCGAGTTCGAGCAGCGGCAGGTGGCCGCCATCCGGAACCGGCCCGAGTTCGCGGACGGCAACGCCGCGCAGGACGAGGTCAGGAAGGCGCTGCTCGAGATCACGCCGGACCTGATCCTCGCCATCGTCGACGAGATGCTCCTCATCCAGCGCGGCCGCGAGCTCGGCTACGCGCTCGGCGACCAGCAGTTCCAGAGCATCGTCGACAACATCAAGAAAGAGAACAAGCTCGAGAGCGAAGCGGACTTCCAGGCCGCGCTCAAGCAGGAAAACATGACCATGGCCGACCTGCGCCGGAACATGGAGCGGCAGATGCTCGTGAGCCGCGTGCAGCAGCAGGAGGTCTCGGACAAGATCGGCGTGACCGACGACGAGGCGAAGGCCTACTACGCCGCCCACCGGCAGGAGTTCACCACGCCGGCGGACATCTCGCTGCGCGAGATCCTGATCGAAGTGCCCGTCGTGAACGGCACCACCAATGTGGCGCAGGACGAAGAGGCGAAGGCCGAGGCCGAAGGCATCCGCAAGCGGCTGCTCGCCGGCGAGCCATTCCCGCGTCTGGCCGCCGACCACTCGGACGCGCCCTCGAAAGCCAACGGCGGCCTCATCGGCCCCTTCAAGCGGACGGATCTTTCGCCCGCGCTGCTCAAGGTGATCGACGGCCTGAAGGTCGGCGACGTCTCCGAGCCGCTGCGCGTGGCGCGCGGCTACCAGCTCTTCAAGCTCGAGGACAAGACCGCCGAGAAGGTGCTCGGGTTCGATGACGCCCGCGGCGCCATCGGCGACCGCGTGGCGCAGGAGAAGCAGCGCGTCGAGCTGCAGAAGTATCTCGAGCAGCAGCGCGCGCAGGCCATCATCACGTGGCGCAACGAGGATCTGAAGAAGGCCTACGAACAGGCGCTCACGAAGCGACAGGCCCTCGTCAGCCCGCCGAAGACCGAGGCACCCACTCCGCCCGGCGCACAGTGACCGCCATGTCCGCTTCGCCCGACAAGATCAGTGCGCCGGCGCTGAACGACGTCGCGTGGTTCGCCATCTGGACGCGCTCCCGCCACGAGCAGGTCGTCCGCGAGCAGCTCGAACGGAAGCACGTCGAGGCGTTCCTTCCGACCGTCACCCGCTGGAGCCGGTGGAAGGACCGCAAGAAGCAGATCGCCTGGCCGCTCTTCCCCGGCTACTGCTTCGCGCGTTTCGACCCGCAGGACAAGCTCTCCGTGCTCAAGTGCACCGGCGTCGTGAACATCATCTCGTTCGAGAGCGAGCTCGCCCCCATTCCCGACAGCGAGATTGAGGGCATCCGGCAGCTCGTCGAGAGCGATCTCGCCTACGACCCGTGTCCCATGATTCACGAGGGGGACCTGGTGGAGGTGAAGCACGGGCCGCTCAAGGGCGTGATCGGCCGGCTCGTGCGCAAGGGCACGCACGCGCGCCTCGTGCTCTCCGTCGAGATGATCGGCCAGGCCGTCAGCGTGGAAGTGGATGCCGCCGATGTCCGCGCTTACTAGCGACCGAAGCGCCGCCGCCCTGCTTTCACCGAGGGGCGCCGGCGAGGGAGTGCCGAGCGCAGCCGGGGTTCAGAGCGGAGTCGAGGCACCCGCTCACCCCAGGCCGCGTGCCCTGGCCCCCGTGAAGATCGGCGCTGTCACGCTCGACACGCCGCTCGTCGTGGCCCCCATGGCCGGCATGACCGACTCCGC
>JBFWUM010000124.1:0-4076 GCA_050247255.1 Vicinamibacterales bacterium
AAAATCACGGTGTCGGCGGTTCGACTCCGTCCCTGGCCACCACTTCCTAACCGTCTGATTCCGCAGGCGGTTCCCCATCACCGGGCCCTCCGCCCAAAGATCTCCACTGTAGACGTTTTCGTAGACTCGCCGCGCTGGCGGTCCATGAGCGGCACCCACTGCTCGAGCGCCGCCACGAGCTCGTCGGCCTCGCCCACCCTGGCGCGCAGGTAGCGCTGCGTCATCGCCAGCGAGCCGTGCCCGAGGAACCGCCGGATCGCATCGATCGGGATCCCCATCTCCAGCAGTCGCGAGGCCGCCTCGCCGCGCAGGTCGTGGAAGTGCAGATCCCCGTCGCGGGCCTCGATGCCTTGGTCCTGGTCCGCGGGGTACGTGATCCCGGCCTTCGCGAGCGCGGCGATCCAGTCCTTCCGGATCGGCGTGTTCGACTTGTAGGCCTCGCCGATCTCGTTGCCGAACAGATACCCGTCGGGGGCCTGCTCGATGGCAATCGCCCGGCGCTCGAGGACTTCGCGCACGCGCGCCGTCATCGGGATCACGAGCGGGCGCTTCGACTTCAACGTGCGCGCCGGCAGCCGCAGCAGACCATGGTGCCTGGCCGTGGCGCCGTTCAGGTGGCCCTTTGACCAGTCGACGTGGGCCACCTGCATCTGCCGGATCGTGCCCATGCGGAGGCCCGTGTCGAGCGCCACCGTGAGGATGTCCGACAGGTAGGGCGAGGCGGCCGCGAACAGGCGCGTCTCTTCGTCCGGGTGCAGCCGTCGGCTGCGTTCGTTGTCCTCCTGCTCGAGCTGGATCGCGCCCTTCGTGATCGGGGAAGCGTCCAGGCAGCCGTTCGTCGCGGCCCAGCCGAACAGGTGGTGCAGCAACGCGTAGTAGCGGCGGACCGTGGACGGTCTGGCGCCGTCGTGCTTCAAGCCGGCGAGGAAGGTCTGGACATGGACCAGCCGGATCTCGCTCAGGCGGCGACCCGTCCAGGCCCGGCGCACCTTCTCGAGCTTCCACCGGCGATCGCCGTCCCAACTCCGCAGCCCGCGGAGCTCCGCGTAGCCGGTGCGATAGAGCGGGATGAGCGCGTCGAAGGTCAGGCCGCCCTTCGGGATGTTCAGGGCCTCCGCCTGGCTGCGTTTGTCGTGGTACACGCCGCTCAGCACGTCGTCGCGCAGGCGCCGGTCGAGCGCGGCGGCCAGCGTCTTCGACCCGCGCCCGCGGACCGACTGGCCGAAGTACTGCTCGAGGCTCTCCTGCACGCGGCGGCCGTGCACACGGATGACGGACCACCAAGGGTGGTCGCAGGCATCCCGCTGCCGGCCGCGGTGCGCGCAGCGCTTCCAGAGGCTCATACCGTGGCCGCGTGGGTGTCCTGTTTCTGGCCGCCCGGCACCGTGACAGCGCGAGCGTCCTTCTCCATCCACTCGTCGCACCACTCCCGGGTCGTGCGAATGTTGCGCTTGCCGTTCACGCGCACGTGGCGCAGGCCCCCGACCTTGCAGGCCTGGTAGATCGTTTCCAGCCCGAGGCCCAAGTAGTCGGCGGCTTCGGCCGGCGTGATGTAGCGGGACGAACGCGGAGTGTCTGCCATTGCGGTGCTGCCCTCACCTTCAACGGGGTCGCGTGCGGTGTGGCCCCATCGTGGGGGGCCGGGGGGGGATGGTACCTGGCTTCCCCTCCACGGTGGGACCCTACCGCCGTTTGCCCGTCAGCTTCGCCAGTTGACCGACGAGCTCGTCAACCGACGTGCCTTTCTTGCTCGACGGCTTCAGCCGCGCGATGCGACCGAGCGCGTCATTCACGACGACCACCGTGAGGTCATGCGGGGTGACCTTCTCGTGCGCAATCTTCCAGAGCGTCGCCTGTGAAACGTCGCCATCGAAGAGTTGCGCATAGTCCGGCCACGTCAGCCGCAACCGGAGCCGTTCGGAGCGTAGGCGCCCCGGTAGGCTGTCAGTTGCGTCGCCGTGTCGGCTCGTGGCGCGTCGTGTCTTGCCCTGCCCGTCGGGTAAGCTACCTCCGCGGCGCTTGCCTGTCAACCCGGTACTTTTTCTTTTCGTGTCCTTTTTTTCCTTGCGCACACGTCCCCCTCCGCCGGGTGTCCCCCTGGCAGGGCCGCTTTCCTTGCGTTTGCGACGATGACGACGTCCGTGTCGCCGGTGGCGTCGAAAAGCATCCCCGCGATCTGTGGATACTGTCAACGGACAGGCTCCGGACACTATCCGGAGTTACCCGGCCGCCGCCATGGGGTCGATGCGCTCGACCATCGACCCGCCCTGCATCCGCAGGACCTGCAAACCTGGCATCTGCGGCGCCGGCTCTCGGGTCCCCTTCATCATGCCGATCCAGACCTGCGGCACGCTGGCCCGCATCACCAACTCCGTGAAGGCTTTGCGCGAATCGGGATCGATGGTGTCGGCGTCGTCAATCACACAGAACCCCAGGCCCGACAACGTCCCGATGGCCAGGGCAAACGCGGTCGCCACCCGCACCTTGAACCCCCGCGACAACTGCACGAAGGGCACGGGCTCGGCCTGGCCGACCTGCACGAAGACCTTCCACGGTTCGATCTGAAACACGATCTGGAAGCCGAATGGAGACAGCGCCGAGGCCATCACCTGCTCGAACCGACCCACGGCGGCACTGATGGCCTTCACCCGCACGCCCTTCGGGCCGAGGGTGGCGACCTGCCGCTCGAGGTCCTCGAGCTTCGCGGTGAGCTTCTCGCGCCGCGCCCTCGTCGCGCTGAGGCTCGCAGCCGTCTTCACGGCAGCGTCCAGTGCGCTCACCGTCTCCTGCTCGACGTCGACGGCCACCGTTGCCGCTTCGGCCGAGGCCGCGGCTTCCTGGAAGGACGACCGTGCCGCGGCCAGTTCCCGCTGGAGGGCTTCCTGCGATGCCTCGGCGTCGTCGATGGCCTCGTCGTCGGGGCCCTCATCGTCCGCCACCAACTCCGCGCGTTCGGCTTCGAGCGCGGCGCGCTGCTCGGCCACCTGGTTGGCGCGCTCGATCTTCCGCTGCAGGGCGTCGAGCCCGGCTTGGATCGTCGACTGGTCGGCCTCCAGCGCGGCCCGCCGTTCGGCGAACGCCTCGGCTGCGGTGCCGCATGGGATAGCCGCGTCGAGCACGCACGCGCCGCCGCAGGCGTGCTGCGCCAGGGCACCGCAGAGGTCGCCCACCTGGCGCAGCCGCACCTGTGCGCCGGCCCGCAGCTCGAGCAGTTCGGGGCGGCCGTCGTCCGGCAACGCCGCGAGCGCCGCCTCGACCTCGTCCAGCCGCGCCCGCCGTGCGGGCTGCGCCTCCCGCGCCGATCGCAGGGCCGCGACGCGGACCGCGGCCGCGGTGGCGTCCTTCGCCAGCTGCTGCAGCGTCGCTTCGGCCGTCGCCTTCTGCTCGAGCGCGGCCTGCTCCGCCAGCCGTGCGGCGCGGAGCCGCTCGCGAGCGGCCGCCAGCCCGTCCTCGTCGGCCTCGGCGACGGCGTCGGGCAACGCCGGCAGTGCCGCCAAGGCCTTCTTCGTCGCCGCGCGGTCCTCGTAGGCGACCTTGTAGCGCTCGTCGAGCTCGGCGAGGCCGAGGGGCCCAGGCAACGGCCCCAGCGCGGGCAGATCCTTCGGTGGGATCGTCACGTTGAGGATCTCCATGAGCAGCGCCTTTCCCGCCGTGTGGTCCAGGTCGAAGAAGCGCTCGCCATGGAGGGCCGCGCGGACCAGCGCGTCGCTCGTGCCGAGCCGCGCGTAGATCGTGTCCTGCTGGTGTGAGCACGCCGTGCTCCCGCCCCGGCTGAGGCTGCGGGTGACGGCGCCCAGCCCGTCGATCACGGCCGCGACCTCCATCGTGTCCCCGTCTGGGCCGATCTGGAGCTTGGCGCCGCCTCCGCGTCCGTCGATCCCGTTACACCGGCCGGTGAGCAGCCACTCGAGCGCATCGAACACCGAGGTCTTGCCGCTGCCGTTCGCGCCGATCAGGAGTGCCCGCTGCGACACGAAGTCGTGATCGAGCTCGGCGATGTGGCGGAAGTTGCGAATGCTGATCTGCTGAATCATGGCGTGGGGTTCCCCCTTCGATCTTCGATCTTCAATCTTCAA
>JBFWUM010000125.1:0-4054 GCA_050247255.1 Vicinamibacterales bacterium
GGGGAACTGAGCGGGGGTCTCGCTCCCTCACTTGTCGGAAGCACGTTCAAGGTGCGGTGGAACGGTCAGTCTCCGGCCGCGCTGCGCGACTACCTCCGGCGCCAGATGCCACCCGGCCGGGCGGGCGCGCTCACGCAGGATGAGTACACGGGCCTTGTCGCGCTCCTGCTGAAAGACAACGGCTTGGCGCCCTCCGAAGTGGCGCTGCCGTCGAGCGATCAGGCGCTGGCGAAGATGCGGCTGGGGTTCCCTGGTGTCCGCTGGTCGTCAGGCGGCGCGCTCGCCGTGGGCCTGGCGCTGCCGGACTGGCCGAAGGCCGTCGACCCACTCACACGGTTGACGCCTGTCACCGACGACATGCTCAGAAACCCGGCACCGGGGGACTGGCTCACCTGGCGCCGGACGATGGACGGGCAGGGGTTCAGCCCGCTCACAGAAATCACGGCCGGCAACGTGGCGGGGCTGAAGCTGGTGTGGTCGCACACGCTCCGCCCCGGCCCCACGCACACGACACCGCTCGTGCACGACGGCGTCGTCTTCGCCGGCAGTGCCGGCTCGGCCGTCGATGCGCTGGATGCGGCGACGGGCGAGGTGCTGTGGAGCTACGCGCCGGATGCGTCCGCGGCCAGTGCGGCGAGTCGCAGTCTGGCGCTCTACGGCGACTCGTTGTTCCTCCTCAAGGGGCGTCTGGGCCTGGCAGCCCTCGATGCGCGCCAGGGGACGTCGCGCTGGGAAGCGAAGCTGGCTGCGAACTCCACGGGCGGTCCGTCCGTGTTTGCGGGCCGGGTCTTCCAGGGCGTCGGATCCAACCCCGGTGCGCGCGGGCTCCTGCAGGCCTTCACCGCACAGGGCGGGGAGACGCTGTGGTCGTGGTCGGCCGTCCCGAAGACGGGCGAGCCGGGCGGGAACTCGTGGGGGGATGTCCCCGATGAGCAGCGCAAGGGCGCGGCGATCTGGACGACGTCCTATTACGACCCTGACCTCAATCTGCTGTTCTTCGGCACGGGCAACACGTACGACACCGGCTGGATCGGCCTTCCGACGAAGACACCCGGCGTCACGAAGGACGCGCTCTTCACCAACTCCACCGTCGCCCTGCACGCGGACACCGGGAAGCTGGCGTGGTACTACCAGCATCAGCACGGCGATCCCTTCGACCTCGACTACTCGTTCGAGCGGATGGTCGTGTCGCTGCCCGTCAACGGCCGCATGACGAAGGCCATCGTCACGATGGGGAAGGCCGGCGTGCTCGACGCCCTCGAGGCGGCGACCGGGAAGTACCTGTTCTCCGTCGACGCGGGGGTGCAGAACTTCATCACGCACATCGACCCGGTGACCGGCGTCAAGACCATCAATCCGGCGCTCGTCCCGATTCCCGGCCAGGAGAAGGTCTGGACGGTGTGTCCGAACTGGATCGGCGTCAAGAACTGGCTCCCCGGCGCCGTGAACCCGAACACGAAGGTCGTGTTCACCACCCAGAACGAATCGTGCATGGACCTGGCGCCGGTGTTTCCGGGTGAGACGGCCGCGCTCTCGAGCGGCGTGATGCCACGCACGCGCCCCGTACCGAACAGCGATGGACGCTACGGCCGGGTGCAGGCGATGGATCTGCAGACCCGCAAGGTGCTCTGGACCGAACGGCAGCACGCGCCGATGACGAGCGGTGTGCTCGCGACGGCCGGCGGCGTCGTGTTCGCGGGCTCCCTCGACCGGCAGTTCACGGCCTACGACGAGAAGACGGGCCGGAAGCTCTGGAGCACGACGCTGGCTGACGTTCCGTCCGCGGCGCCGATCGCCTATTCCGCGGGCGGCAAGCAGTACATCGCGGTGGTGACCGGCTTCGGGTCGCTGCACTCCACCGGCTTCATCCAACTGGTGCCGGACATCACGTTACCCGCCAGGCCCGGGTCGGCCATCTACGTGTTCGCGTTGCCCTGACCGTTCGCGGACGTGCTGGTCACGTTTCAATCAAGGACGCTGCATATGCGCATCACCAGACGACTCTCCTACGCCCTCCCGGTCGCCCTCGGTCTGAGCCTGGCCGGACCGGCGTTTGCCGCGCCCGCCCAGACCGCGCCGACAGCAGCGGCAGCCAGGTCAGCCGCGGCGCCCGCGCCGGACGTGCAGGCGTTCGTGAAGCAGTACTGCGTGGGCTGTCACAACGAGCGCAACAAGAAGGCGGTCAGCAACTTCGCGCTCGACGCCGTGGACGTGACCGTGGCCGGTCAGCGTGGCGACATCTGGGAGAAGGTGGTCACGAAGCTGCGCGCGGGGCAGATGCCGCCGGCGAGCGCCCGGCGTCCGGACCGTGCGCTGTCGGATCAGGTGGCGGGGTGGCTGGAAGCGGAACTGGACCGCCACGCGGCGGCGAAGCCCAACCCGGGCCGCAAGGAGGCGCTGCACCGCCTGAGCCGCACGGAGTACAAGAACGCCGTCCGCGACCTGCTGGGCCTCGAGATCGACGTCGAGAACCTGCTGCCCCCCGACCCGCTCGGCGGCGGCGACGCCAACTTCGACAACATCGCCAGCTCGCTGCGCATGAGCCAGTCGCTGCTCGAGCGCTACATCACGGTGGCCCGCCGCGTCAGCCGCACGGCGCTGAGCGGCAACGTGCCGCCCAACACGCAGTCGTTCAAGCCGATTCAGGAGATGCGTCAGGATGTCCGGCTGGAGGGCATGCCGTTCGGCACGCATGGCGGCCTCAAGGTCGACTACGTGTTCCCGCTCGACGCGATCTACAAGTTCGACATCACGGTGGGCTCGTCCCTGCCCGCACAGACCGGCGCGGGCACCGAGCCCGCAATGGCCGGAGAGGTGCTCGAACTCAGCCTGGACGGCGACATGGTTAAGGAGTGGCCGCTCGTGGCCGTCGGGCGTCGCGAACGCGCTCCGTCCTACACCGTCGAGGTGCCGATCAAGGCGGGTGCCCATCAGCTGATTGCGACGTTCAAGCAGGTCCGCGCCGTCGTCGAGCAGCAGGGCGACCGGCTGCCGATCATCGGTCAGCAGCTCCCCGGCAACGCGCCGCCTCCCGGCGTGCGGGAGGTCGTGGTGACGGGCCCCCTGCAGGTGCTGGGCAAGGGGGAGACGGCAAGCCGTCGCCGGATCCTGACGTGCGCGCCGGCCACGGCGACGGCCGAGGAGCCGTGCGCGCGGCAGATCCTCTCCGCGCTGGCCCGCCGCGGATTCCGCCGGCCGTCGACGGATGACGACCTCGCGTACCTGATGCGCTTCTTCAAGGAGGGCCGGGCGGAGGCGGACTTCGAGGCCGGCATCGAGCGTGCCGTGCGGGCGCTGCTGGTGACGCCGGACTTCCTGTTCCGCGCGGAGTTCGACCCGGCCGGTGTGCCGGCGGGGGCTCCCTACAAGATCAGCAATCTGGAACTGGCGTCACGGCTGTCCTTCTTCATCTGGAGCAGCATTCCCGACGACCAGTTGCTGAACGTCGCCGTGAAGGGCCAGCTCACGACGCCGGCCGTGCTCGAGGCGCAGGTGCGCCGGATGCTGAAGGACCCGAAGGCGGCGGCGCTGACGCAGAACTTCGCGTCCTTCTATCTCTGGATCCGGAACGTGGCGGATACGCAGATGGACCCCGACCTCTATCCGAGCTTCGACGTGACGCTCAAGCAGGCGATGGCGCGCGAGACGGAGCTCTTCTTCGACAGCATCCGCGCCGAGGACCGCAGCGTGCTGACGCTGCTCGACGCCGACTACACCTTCCTCAATGAGCGGCTCGCGAAGCACTACGGCATCACGGGCGTCGCGGGCCCGGACTTCCGCCGGGTCTCCCTGCCGGCCGACAGTCCGCGGCGAGGCTTGTTCGGGAAGGCGAGCATTCTGACGGTCACCTCCGTGCCGACGCGGACCTCGCCCGTCAAGCGCGGCAAGTGGCTGCTGGACAACGTGCTCGGCACGCCGCCACCCGCACCGCCCGCCAACGTGCCGCCGCTGCCCGAGCAGAAGCAGGACGACGGACGCGTGCTCTCGGTCCGGGAGCTGATGGCGAAGCATCGGGCGAACCCCGTCTGCGCGGGGTGCCACAACGTGATCGACC
>JBFWUM010000126.1:0-4026 GCA_050247255.1 Vicinamibacterales bacterium
ACCGGTGTCGGGGCGTTCAGCCCTTGTCCGAACCGAGCGCCGCGAGCGCCTCGCCCGTGAGCCGGAACACCGTCCACTCGTCCATCGGCACCGCGCCGAGCTTCCGGTAGAAGCCGATCGCCGGTGCGTTCCAGTCCAGCACCGACCACTCCATGCGCCCGCAGTCGCGCGCCACGGCGATGCCGGCGAGGTGTCGCAGCAGCGCTTTCCCGTACCCGCGACCGCGGTACTCCGGCTTCACGAACAGGTCCTCGAGGTAGAGCCCGCGCTTGCCGAGGAAGGTGGAGAAGTTGTGAAAGAAGATGGCCATGCCCACGGGCGTCCCGTCCTCGAAGCCGAGGAGGACCTCCGCGGCCGGGGATGCGCCGAAGAGGACGTCACGCAACGCCGCCTCGCTCGTCGTCACGGCGTCCGACAGCCGTTCGTAGTCCGCGAGCGCGCGGATCATCGCGAAGATGGCGGGGACATCGGCGGGCCCGGCGGACTCGACTCGGAAGGACGGCGGCATCGGTCAGCTCCGCGCCCGCGTGCTGGTTTTCGCGGTGGATGCGAGTCCCTCCCGGATCGTCGCCGCGACCGCGTCGAGCGCCAAGCGAAGCGCCGAACCCTTGCGCCACGCGAGCACGAGCGTCCGCCCCGGGCTCTTCGGCGCGAACTCGCGCACGGACAGCTGGCCGCGCCGGTTCTCGACGGGCACGGCCATCGCGGGCAACACCGTCACTGCCTTTCCCGAGCTCACCATCTGCACCAGCGTCGCCAGGCTCGTCGCCCGGAAGTTGCCCTCACGCGCGCCCGCTGAATCGCACAGGCTCAGCGCCTGATCGCGCAGGCAGTGACCGTCTTCGAGCAGCAGCACCTCGGCCCCGTCGAGCTCCCGCAACCGGACGGGTTTGTGGCCGGCATTCACGGGGTTGTCCTTCGCGGCGGCGATCACGAACGGGTCGAACGTCAGCTTCGCATGCGCGAGTCCGTCCACGGAGTCGTCGAGTGCCAGAATGGCCGCATCGAGCTGCCCGTCCTGCAGCAGCCGCACGAGCGTCGGCGTCCGCTCCTCCGTCCACTGCATGGTCAGCTTCGGGTAGGCCGCTCTGAGCATCGGCACGATCTCCGGGAGCAGATACGGCCCCACGGTCGGGATCACGCCCAACCGGATCGTGCCCGTGAACGGGTCGGTCAACTGGGCCGCCAGTTCCTCCAGATGCCGGACGGCGTTGAGCACCACCCGCGCCTGCTCGAGGACCGCCGTTCCGGCCGTCGAGACGCGCACACCACGCTGACCGCGCTCGAACACCTGCACGTTGAGCTGGCTCTCCGCCTGGGCGACCTGGGCCGAGAGGGACGGCTGCGCGACGTGACAGGCCGCGGCGGCCTTGCCGAAGCCGCCAAGATCGGCCACGGCCACCAGGTACTGGAGCTGGCGGAGTGACACCGAGGGGGGAGCGAAGATCTGAGACATAGCAGAAGGCTATCACTGGAAGACAAACGTTGTGTTGGCCTCTATGTAACGTCCGGCGGGACACTGGGGGTGTTCCGGGGCCCGCTTGTCCGGGAACACCACAGGGAGACCGCCATGATCGTCACCAGACAGCACCTCTCGCGCCGCACCCTCCTGCGGGGTACCGGCATTGCGCTCGCGTTGCCCATGCTGGACGGCATGGTCCCGGCGTTTGCCGCGACGCGGAACGCCGCGCCGCCCGTGAAGCGCTTTGGCGCCATGTATGTGGGCATGGGCATGGACATGCGCTCGTGGACGCAGGCCGCAGGTCCGCTGGTGATGAATCCGATCGTCCAGCCGCTCACGGCGCACCGCGACCGCGTGGTGGTCGTCGCCGGGCTCGACAGCAAGGGCGCCATCTCCAACGACCAGGGACAGCATCCGCGCGCCCAGGCTGCCTGGCTCTCCGGCTGCCGCGCGAAGAAGACGGACGGCCCCGACATCCGCCTGGGCACGTCGCTCGACCAGATCATCGCGAAGGAGATGGCGCGCGAGACGCAGCTGGGCTCTCTTGAGCTCACCGTCGAGCCCACGGACCTCGCCGGCAGCTGTGCCTATGGCTTCAGCTGCGCCTACAACAACACCATCGCCTGGCGCACGCCGACGACGCCCCTCCCCATGGAGAACAACCCGAGGAGTGTGTTCGAGCGTCTCTTCGGCGCCAGCGATTCCACCGACCGCGCGGCCCAGGCGAAGATCCGCCGCGCCAACGCCAGCGTGCTGGACTCCCTCATCGAGCAGGTGGGCGGGTTCACCCGCGGTCTCGGCCCGAGCGACCGGCAGAAGCTGGGCGAGTACCTGGATGCGGTCCGCGACGCCGAGCGCCGCATTCAGAGGGCCGAGCAGCAGGCAGACCGGGAGCTTCCCGCCATCGAGCAGCCCACCGGCATCCCGGCCGCTTACGAGGACTACGTCAGGCTGATGCTGGACCTGCAGCTCCTCGCGTTCCAGACGGACATGACGCGCGTCTCCACCTTCGTGCTCGCCCGCGAATCCTCCATCCGCTCGTATCCCGAGATCGGCGTGCCGGACTCGCATCACCCGCTCTCGCATCACCAGAACAACGCCGAGAAGCTCGCGCGGCTCGCGCGCGTGAACCTGTTCCACATGAAACAGTTCGGCTATCTGGTGGACCGTCTGGCGGCCACGCCCGACGGCGACGGATCGATGCTCGACAGCACGATGCTGTTGTATGGCTCGGGGATGAGCGACAGCAACCTGCACATCCCGACCAACGTGCCGACGTTGCTCGTTTCCGGCAAGCGCTTCGGCATCGCCGGTAACCGCTACATCCAGGCGCCGGAACGCACGCCGCTGGCGAACCTGCAGCTCACGATGCTGGATCGTTTCGGCATGCCGATGGAGCAGTTCGGCGACAGCAACGGCGAGCTGCCGATGATTACCGCGGTCTAGCCACCGTCGCGCACCGCCGGTAGCGGGCGCGACGCATGCGACTCACCCGCGCGCGATGCGCGGTACGGGCATCCGGGCCGGGGGCGCCTCGCTCCCGGCCGCCCGGACGGACGGAATGCCAGCGTAGCCGCACAGCATGTCCGTCACCGCGCGTGACCACCGGCTGATCTCCTCGCGCGAGAGGGACCGCAACGCCGGAACATCGCGCTCGGTATCCCCGATGGCGAGATTGACGAGGGCCGTGTGATGGCGGTGGTGCGGGAGGCGCAGCTCGAGGCGTTCGTCGCCGCACTACCCCGGGGACTCGAGACGCGGGTGGGCGAGCGCGGCGTGCGATTGTCCGGGGGTGAGCGGCAGCGCGTTGCGATCGCCCGGGCGCTCTACCACGACCCGGATGTCGTGATCTTCGACGAGGCGACGTCGGCCGTCGACGTGGAAACCGAAGCGGCGATCAATCGGACCATCGACACGTTCCGGGGCCGCAAGACGGTGATCGTGGTGGCACATCGCCTGAGCAGCGTACGCGACTGCTCGACGCTGATCTGGCTGCGCGACGGGGCCGTGGTCGCCACCGGATCGTTCGCCGATTTGAACTGCACCAGCGCGCCGTTCCGGGATCTGCTCGAACTGGCCGTCGTCTGATCGACGGGTCGGCGAGTTCGCGGGAGCGACCTACCGCGTTCCGAGGATCTCCTCGGCCGTCATGGTGTCGATCGCGGGAGCCAGCTTCAGCGCGGAGACACCCGCTTCGATCTTCGCGCGATCGCCCACGATCACGACCACGAAGCGGGACGGATCGAGGTGCGTCAGCGCGGCCTTCTGCACCTGCTCGCCGGTGACGGCCTGCACGCGGCCGACGTAGCGGTCGAAGTAGTCGTCCGGCAGCCGGTGCACGAGCACGTCCTCGAGCTTCCGCGAGAGCTGGGTGGACGTCTCGAACTCCGCCGGGTAGCTGAGCGCGAGGTTGTTCTTCGTGCGCGTCAGCTCCGCGGGCTCGAACGTCGTGATGCGCGCGAACTCGTTGAAGAACTCCCGCAGCGCGTCAGCCGTCTTGTCCGTCTGCACGCCGGCCTGCGCCGAGAAGTAGCCCGCGACGCGCCGCATGTCGAACATCGAGT
>JBFWUM010000127.1:0-4008 GCA_050247255.1 Vicinamibacterales bacterium
CCGCGGCACCCGCCGCCGTGACCGAGCCCATCAGCGTGCCGAGCTTCGCGCGGTCGGCCTGGTTGCCGAAGCTGAAGTTCGTGCTGTCGATGCCGGGCGCCTTCGTGACCCGGTAGAACGGGTTCGGCGCGAGGACGGCGTAGCCGCGCGCGGCGAGCCGCCGCGCCATGTCCTTGACCGCCGGCCGGAGGCCGAACGCGTCGGCCCAGATGATGACGCCGGGGTGCCGGCCGGCATCCGGGTGCGCGAAGAACGCGTCACAGGCGCCGTCGGCCGTGGTGAGGGTGACCTCGCTCTCGGCGACCTTCAGGCCCTGAGCGCTGGCCGTGCCGGCCGCGGCGGCCACGCCGGCGGCAACCGAGAGGCTCACGAAACTGCGGCGGGTCAGCCCGTCCGCGGACAGGGTCCGGGCATCGTCGTGCGTGTGGTCCGACATGACGTTCTCTCCTTCGTTCGCGATTCCGGAAACAAGTGGGGCGGTGGGGATCCCTCCGCCGGCCGGGGCGATCTTACCGCCGACCGGGCCACTGGGTAGACTGACGCCATGCCGCCGCGTTACTGGTTGATGAAGTGCGAGCCGTCCGCGTACACCATCGAGGCGCTCGAGCGGGACGGGACCACCGGGTGGGAGGGCGTGCGGAACTACCAGGCCCGCAACTTCATGCGCGACCAGATGCAGGCCGGCGACCCGGTGCTGTTCTACGCCTCCAACGCCGACCCGTCGGGCGTGACCGGTCTCGCCAAGATCGTGAAGCCGGGGTACCCGGACCCGTTCGCGTTCAGAAAGGGGCACAAGTACTACGACGAGACGAGCCGGAAGGACGCGCCGACCTGGTACACGGTCGACGTCGGCTTCGTCGAGCGCTTTCCGGCCATCGTGCCGCTCGAGACGCTGAAGGCGACGACGGGTCTCGAGAAGATGGTGGTCGTCCAGAAGGGCAGCCGGCTGTCGATCCAGCCGGTGACGAAGGCGGAGTTCGAGATCGTCTGCCGTCTCGGCCGCGGGCGCTAACGGCCGGCGACCGGGGTCAGTGCCGCATCATGCGCGCGGCGTTCGCGGCGTCGGCGGCGGACGGCATGCCGACACCGTTGCCGTAGCCGAACAGTTCGGCGACGGTCTTCGACCCGTACCGGCCGTCCACCAGCTCCAGGTGGTCCGCTGAGATCAGCGACGGATGCGCCACGCCGCAGGCGCGGCTCAGCGCGAGCAGTTCCTTGCGCAGCGTGATCACGTAGTTCGCGAGGCGCGCGGACTTCAGCGTCGGGTCGACACCCCGCACGAGCCAGGGGTTCTGCGTGGCGATGCCGGTGGGGCAGTGGTTCGTGTGGCAGCGTTGCGCCTGGATGCAGCCGATGGCCAGCAGCGCTTCACGGGCCACGTTCACCATGTCGCAGCCGAGGGCGAACGCGAAGACGGCGGCTTCGGGGAACCCGAGCTTGCCCGAGCCGACGAACACGATGCGTTCGGCCAGGCCGGCTTCCGCGAAGATCTTCTGCACCCGGCTGAACGCCAGCTTGAACGGCAGCGCCACATGGTCCGCGAAGACCAGCGGGCCCGCGCCCGTGCCACCCTCGCCGCCGTCGATCGTGATGAAGTCCACGCCGCGCCGGCCGTCCTGCATGAGACGCGCGAGGTCGCGGAAGAAGGCCGTCTCGCCCACGGCCGACTTGATCCCGACCGGCAGGCCGGTCGCGTCCGCCAGCCGTTCCACGAAGTCGAGCAGGCTGTCGGCATCGCCGAATGCGGAGTGGACCGACGGGCTCACGCAGTCGCGGTCCATCGGAATCCCGCGGGCCTCGGCGATCTCACGGGAGATCTTGACCATCGGCAGCAAGCCGCCCACGCCGGGCTTCGCGCCCTGACTCAGCTTGATCTCGAGCGCGCGGACCTGCGGGGCGCGGGCGAGCGTCGCCTGCAGCGCGTCCAGGCTGAAGCGCCCGTGGGCGTCACGGCAGCCGAAGTAGCCGGTGCCGATCTGCCAGACCAGATCCCCCCCGCTGAGGTGGTACTTCGAGACGCCTCCTTCGCCCGTGCTGTGCAGGCAGCCGGCGATCCGGCTCCCGCGGTTCAGTGATTCGACCGCCGGTCCGGAGAGCGACCCGAAGCTCATGCCCGACACGTTGACGACCGAGCCGGGGCGGAACGCGTGCCGCCGGCCGCGCGCCTCGCCCATGACCTTCGCGCAGGGGATGGCGTACTGCGGGTCGTAGTCCGGATCGCCGGGCACCGGCGTCGGCAGCGGAAACGTCGCGTGCTTGATGATCAGGTAGTTGGACTGCAGCTCCATCTCGTTGTCGGAGCCGAAGCCGAAGTAGTTGTTCTCGCGCTTCGCGGAGGCGTAGACCCAGCGGCGCTGATCGCGGCTGAACGGCCGTTCCTCGTTGTTGTCCGTGACGATGTACTGCCGCAGTTCCGGTCCGATGGCCTCGAGCCAGTACCGGAAGTGCCCGACGAGCGGGAAGTTGCGGAGGATGGCGTGCTGCCGTTGCACCAGGTCGTAGACCACGACGGCCAGCAGAACGGCGAGCAGGGCCAGCAGGACCACCATGCCTCAGATTCTAGGCTCCCTCCCGTCGCGGGTCCTGTCGGCGGATTGCACCACCCGTCCTCGGCGCCAGGAACACAGCAACGGGAGAGGCGCCTGCGCGGCGGGCGGGGCGGCCCCATCCGCCGCCACCCACGCCGTCGAGTCGCGCGGCTCTGGTCGGACCGCTAGAACTTGAACAGGTCGTCGAAGGCCTTGCGGGCGCTGTCCTGACGCGGCGCCGTCGTCTCGCGTTCGACGGTGGTCCGCGGGCCGTACGACGGGCAGGAATTGCGCTCGTTCTTCGGTGACACCCGCGCGGTGACGGCCGGGTCGGCGCACTCGAAGCGGCTCCCGGGATCGAAGGACACGCACTGCGCGCAGGAATGCAGCTCGGCGCCGCAGCGGCCGCATCGGCTCAGCAGGCCGACGTCCTCCGTGACGGTCGCGCCGCACTGCGTGCAGCGGATCACCTCGCGGAAGCCCGGCATCTGAATCGCCTTCATGCCGTCGCGCTGCAGGCGGCGGGCACCGGCGGGCGCGCCGGGCTCCGGGGCGGGCCGGGCCTCTCTCGGGCGCTCGGGCCGATCGCGCGGATCGTCCTGGTAGCCGCGTTGTCTGTACTTGCGGTCGCTCATGCGGGAGGGATGTGAACGGACCGGGAAATGGTAGTCCCGGGCCTAACTCAACAACAAACCCGCGTTTTCAGGCCTGAATCGTATGGTGTTGAGCCTTTTTTCACATTGTGTGGTACATGTATCTTTCGTCACGGCGCCGGTCTCGACGGGCGTGCGCCCATCGTGTTTCCGTGTTGTTCCCCGTCGGACGAATCCGTGAGCGCCCAGAGGCGCTGCGACAGGCTGCATGCAGATCTTCAAACGTTCAGCAAACTTCGCCGCCAAGGCCAGCATCGTCGGTCTGGTGCTCGTCGTGGGTACTCTGCTCGGGCTGTTGACGACGGCCAACCGCTGGTCGTGGGTCAACAATCAGCGGGTGGTCCGGGAACAGCCGGTCCAGTTCAGCCATCAGCACCACGTGCAGACGGTCGGCCTGGATTGCCGGTACTGCCACACCTCGGCTGAGTCCTCGACCTTTGCCGGCATTCCGCCCAGCAAGACCTGCATGAACTGTCACTCGCAGATCTGGGCGACCAGCCCGTATCTCGAGCCCGTGCGCTCGAGCTTCCGGGACGAGCGGTCGCTGCGGTGGCTTCGCGTGCACGACCTGCCGGACTTCGCCTACTTCAACCACAGCGCGCACGTGAAGAAGGGCGTCGGCTGCGAGAGCTGCCACGGTCGTGTCGACAAGATGCCGCTGATGCTGCAGGAGAACTCGCTGCAGATGGAATGGTGCCTGGAGTGCCACCGCAATCCTGCCAAGTACCTGCGGCCCCGTTCGGAGATCTACACGATGGGCTACCAGCCCGCCGAGCCCCAGGACGTGATCGGCGCACGGCTGATGAAGGAATACCACGTGAACCCAC
>JBFWUM010000128.1:0-3929 GCA_050247255.1 Vicinamibacterales bacterium
GCGTCCGCATAGCCGATCAGGCTGAACGGCGCCGCCGCATTCGGGCGGTGGCACTCCACGCAGTGCGTGTAGAGGATGGGCGCGACGTCGCGGCTGAACGTCGTCTTCTGCTGGGCGGCCGCGGAGCGTGGCGGGGCCCAGAAGGCCCCCAGCGCCGCGACGATGACGACGGGGAAGGCGTGCGGCGCGCGCCGAAACCGGAGACGCCGCCGTGCTGAGGGAATCCGCGCCACTGCTGTTGCCCTGACGGTCTCAGGATACCGCCATCCGGGCCTGGCGGCCGGCGGGCGCGGCCCGCCGGCTCCGATGAACGCGGGCTAGTCCGAACGCGTGGCCAGCCAGCCGTCGATCGACGGCCACGTCTGACGCCGGGCCTGCCCGCCGGCCACGATGCCGATGTGACCACCCTTGAACCGCATCACTTCCTTGTCGCGGCTGCCGACCTTGTCCATCACCGTCTCGGACTGGCACGGTGGCGTGATGTGGTCGCTCGTCGCGATGACGTTCAGCAGGTTCGCCTTGAGCCGGCTCAGGTCCACGCGCTCGCCGCGGATCTGCAGCTCACCCTTGATCAGCCGGTTGTTGCGATAGAAGTCGTCGATGAGCTGGCGGAATGCGCCGCCGGCGATCGGCACGATGTCGGTGACCCACGTGTTCATCGCGTGCCACGCCTCGACCGCGCTCGGGTTGTCGAGATTGTCGAACAGCTTCACGTAGCTGGTGACGTAGTTGTCGACCGGCTTCAGCGCGCGCGCGCCGTAGTCGATCATCTCCCCCGGCATGTTCCCGAACGTGGCCAGCACCTTGTCGAGGTCGAAGTAGCGCTCGTCGGTCCAGCGGGCGAACGTCAGCGACGCCTTCTCGGTGAAGTCGAGCGGCGCCGTCAGCAGGATCAGGTTGCGCAGGCCGTCGTCCGGCCGGAGGCTCGCGTAGATCGTCGTGAGGATCGAGCCGATGCACCAGCCGAGCAGGCTGAACTCGTCCGACCCGGACACGGCTTTCATCTTCCGGACGGCACGCGGGATGTACTCGAGCGCGTAGTCGTCGAACTTCAGGCCCTTGTCCTCGGGTCCGGGCGTTCCCCAGTCGAGCAGGAAGACGTCATAGCCCTGCCCGAGCAGGTACTCGACGAAGCTGTGACCCGGCCGGAGGTCCATGATCGACGCGCGGTTCATCAGCGCGAAGACGAGCAGGAGCGGCACCTTGTGCCGCTTCTCCGGCGGGACGACCGGCGTGTAGTGGAACAGCTTCGCCTTGTTCAGCGTCCAGACGACTTCCTTCGGCGTCTGGGCGATCGGGGCCCTGCTGGTCAGGACCTCGTTGAGGGTCCTGGCGCGTTCCTGGAACGCTTCGGCGGGATTGACGCTGGACGGGTCGGCCACCTGTAACTCCGCGGGGAATCGAACGGTCAACGGGACGGAACGGTCTTCTTCTTCGGAGTCTTCGTCGCGCCGGCGGCCGGCTCGCGGCGTTCGCGCAGCAGCTGGTCCAGCTTGGCGTCGATATCGTCGAGCTTCATCTCGACGTTCGTGAGCCGCTCGGCGAGCGACACCACGTCCGCCTTCGACGGCATGCTCGCCTGCTGCAGTGCCTGCTGCATCGACTTCTCCAGCGTGTCGCGGAAGGGGGACGACGCCGTCAGGTAGGCGTCGAGCAGGGCACCGGTGGCCTGGGCGTACTGCTCCGTGTTCACCGCGTCCACCATGGCCTTCGACCAGACATCGAGAAACGAGTCGCGGCCTTCACGCCAGGCGGCGGGGTCGAACGGATTCGGGAACGGCGGCTGATTGTTGCTCATACATCCTCTCGATTGCCCGGACAGGTGCCGCCGGGGCCGGCAGCGGGTGCCGGCCCCGACGGCGAACAACACCGGAGTATAGGCGAGGCGTGCTCAGGCCGCGTGCGTGCGCTTGAGCGCGGACTTCTGCGCCTCGATGACGGTCTCGACGCCGCGGTGGAACGTCTCGAGCGCCGCCTTGCTGGACGTCTCGACCTGCTGCGTCGCAGCATCGAGCGCGCTCTTCTGGGCGGCGACGAACTCGGTCGCCTGCTTCTGGGCGCTGGCCACGAGGGTGGCGGGCACCTGCAGGGCGGACGCGAGACCGGTCAGCGTCTTCGCCACCGACTCCACGTTCTCCGTCACCAGCCGCGAGACCGTCTGCACGCGCTCGACCATGACGGCCGACACCGCCTGCTGGGCCTGCGCCGACTTCTGCCACGCGTCCTCAAACTGGGTGAGGCCGCTCTTGAGCGCCGTCACCGCCTCGCCGTTCTGCGCGGCGGCCTTGTCGACCGCCTGCCGGCCGGCGTCCACCACCGTCTGGATACCCTTGACGTACTCCGCGAAAAACGCGTCGATCTGGCTCGTGTTGAGCTGCTGTGCTGCTGCCATCGTAAACTCCTCTTGTTAGAATCTCTCCGGGTTGCCGCGGCGCGGTGCTGCGATGCAACATACTATGCTGCATCGCAGCATTCCGTGTCAAGCGGGCCGGGCGACCCCGGCGTTCAAGGAAAGACCAGCAGCATGGACCGACAGTCCGTTGTCATCAAGAAGTACGGCAACCGCCGCCTGTACGACATCACGCACAGCCGCTACGTGAACCTGGACGAGGTGGCGCAGATGGTGCGGGAGGGGCGTGATGTGCAGGTGTTCGACGCCACGACGGGCGAGGACCGCACCCGCGCGATCCTGACGCAGATCGTGGTGGAGCAGGCGAAGGGGGACGAATCGCCCTTCCCGCTGGATGTGCTCAGGCAGATGGTCGCGGCCACCGGACGGGCGACCAACGAGGCGGCGCTGACCTACATGAACGCCGCGCTCGAGCTGTACCAGAACGCCTACCGCACCATCTCGCCGATCGCCGGGGTCACGCCACCGGCGCCGACTCCGGCGGCGCCGCCGCCGGCCCAGACTCCCGCCCAGGCTCCCGCGCCGGGACAGGAGATGGGTGCGCTGCTCAGGCGCCTCGAGGAACTGGAGGCGCGACTCGGCGGCGCGGGGAAGCCCGGCAAGCCGGGCACTCCCCGCCGGGGCAAGAAGCGTTAGAAGTGATAGCCCCCGCCGCAGATCAGCACTTCACCCGACACGTAGTCTGAGAGCGGCGAGCAGAAGAACAGCACCGCGCTGGCGGCTTCCTCCGGCGTGCCCACCCGGCCGAGCGGGCACCGCTTGGCGGCCTCCTCGAGCAGGGCGGGCTGGACGCCCATGCCGATCTGCTTGCCGTGGATCGTGATCTGGGAGTCGGCGCCCCCGAGCGGCTGGACGAGCCGCGTGCCGATCAGGCCGAACCCGACGGCGTTGACGTTGACGTTGTAGCGTCCCCACTCCTTGGCCATCGTGCGCGTGAGGCCGATCACGCCGGCCTTGCCGGACGAGTAGCCGGCCTGGCCCGGATTGCCGTCCGTGCCGGCAATCGACGTGATGTTGACGACCTTGCGCATCACGCGCTGTCCCTCGGCGGCTTCCTTCTTCGCCGCGCCGCGGATGTACTCCGAGGCCGCGCGCATCATGCGGAACGGCGCGACCAGGTGGATGTCGAGCATCGCCTGGAACTGCTCATCGGTCGTCTTCTGGATCACGCTGTCCCACGCGTACCCGGCGTTGTTGACCACGATATCGACGGCGCCGAACCGCTCCAGCGTCGCCGCCACGAGCGCGGCCGGGAGCGCCGGGTCCGTCAGGTCGCCCGCCAGCGAGGCGGCCTGCGCGCCCGCGCCCGTCAGCAGGGCTTCCGTTTCACCGAGGACCGTCGCGTCGAGGTCGTTCACCATGACCGCCGCGCCCGCGCCGGCCAGCTGTGCCGCAATCGCCCGTCCGATTCCGCGTCCCGCACCCGTCACGATTGCAGTCTTGCCCGCGAGAGAAAACGCCATGAGTGAGGTTCCTTTCCGAAGTGGAAGATGTTCGAAGCCGCGTCATTGTATTGCAC
>JBFWUM010000129.1:0-3836 GCA_050247255.1 Vicinamibacterales bacterium
GGTGTTCATCTTCGAGTGGAACTCGACGCAGAGGACGCCGTCGCCGAGGTCGACGAGGCTGGCGCCGGCATTCTTCCTGACGACCGGCGGGCGCTCGCGCGAAGGCCGCAGGACGGTGACCCCGGTTGTGATGCCGAGGGAATCTGCCAGCTCGAACGGCCCGAGTTCCCACCCGAACCCCCACCGCATGACGCGGTCCACATCGTCGGGCGAATACGCGACGTCCGGGGTGATCTGCGCGGCATAGCGGATCGTCGGCTCGAGGGTTCGCTGCAGGAAGGCGCCGACGCGATCTTTGCCTTCGAACAGCGCCTTGACGCGTTCGCGGACGTCAGTAAGGGACGCGGCCGCGTCGAGCGCGGCAAGCCGCGGCTTCTGCTGCGGCTTGTAGTCGAAGGTAGCCAGGTCGAGCACGAGGATTTCGGACTCCCCGTTCGGCCGCTTGACCCGCTTGTAGAACCCGCCGCCGGCCTTCTCCCCGGTCAGCCCCTTGTCGAGCATTCGCTCAACGAGCGGCGGCAGCACGAACGCATCGCGGGCCGGTGCTGGAAGCCGTTCGTGCATGTCGCGAACGACGTGGGCGACGATGTCCAGGCCGGCAAGGTCCAGCGTGCGGAAGGTGGCGCTCCGAGGCCGTCCGAGCGCAGGGCCGGTGATCGCGTCGACCTCTTCGATGGTGTAGTCGCCGGAGACGACGGTGTCGAGCAGCCGCAGCAGGCCGAACATGCCGATGTGGTTGCCGATGAACCCCGGCGAGTCCTTGGCCGGCACCACGCCCTTGCCAAGGCGATGGTCGGCGAAGTGGCGCACCGCTTCGACGACCGCCGGTTCGCTCTCCGGTGTCGGGATCAGCTCGAGCAGCCGCAGGTAGCGTGGCGGATTGAAGAAGTGCGTCCCGAGCCAGTGGCGCCGGAAGTCGTCGGATCGTCCCTCTGCGAGCGCGGTGATCGAAATGCCCGAGGTGTTGGACGTGACGATGGAGCCGGGGCGGCGAACGGCATCGACGCGCTCGAGCAGCGCCCGCTTCACGTCGAGCCGTTCGACGACGGCCTCCACGATCCAGTTGGCGTCCGCAATCCTGCCCAGGTCGGCGTCGAAGCTGCCGAGCGTGATCAGCTTCCAGGTGTCCGGCGTGAAGAAGGGGTCGGGCTTTGTCGCGCGCGCGCGCTGAAGCCCCTCGCGGGCCGCTTCGAGCGTCAGGTCGAGGAGGAGGGCGGGCACGCCGGCGTTGGCGAAGTGCGCGGCGATCTGCGCCCCCATCGTTCCCGCGCCGAGCACCGCGACCGAGCGAATGGTCATCACCGTGATTATGACCGCTTGCACATGTGGCCATACATGGCTATATTTCAGCCATGACCTCAGCCGGGATCCGCGAGCTCAAGGACCATCTCAGTCGCTTCATCCGGCGAATCGAGGCCGGCGAACGTGTCGCCATCACCGCCCACGGGCGCGTCGTCGCCGAGCTGGTGCCGCCTGGAACGACCGGCAAGCGTCGCGGCCCCAGCCGATTCGACGAGCTCGTCGCAGGGGGCGCGATCCGGCCGCCGCTCGAATCAGGGGATCCGACAGAGGGCTGGCCGAACATCCGGCTTCCTCGAGGGACGGCCGCCCGGCTGATCGACGAGGACCGTGGCGAAGCGTAGCCCTGGACGGTCCCGAACCGCGGGCACCGCGCGGCCGGCCGCCGCCGACAGCGCGCCAACGGCGATTCGCTACATCGAGTCGAGTGCGCTCGTCGCCGCGCTGTTGGAGCGCGATGACGCCGCCCTGAAATCGCTGCGGACGACGCTCACGCCCGTTACGTCAGCGTTGACGTTCGCAGAAGCCGCCCGCGCCATCGTGCGGGCGCGCGCCTCCGGGCGGTTGACGCCGGACGCAGAACGCGCCGCCGTGCGAGCCCTGAGGCGATTCGAACGACGGTGTTACGTCGTCTCGGTCACCGAGGACGTGCTCGCGCGCGTCCGCCGGCCGTTTCCCGTCGAGCCGGTCCGTACGCTCGATGCTGTGCATCTGGCGACGACGGAGCTGCTGGGCGAGGCGCCGCAGCTGATCACGATGGTGACCCGAGACGAACGAGTTCGTGCCAACGCGAGCGCACTTGGCTACGCCGTGGAGTGAGCGCGACCCGCCTCTAAGCGCGTCGAGCGCTGGTCGCCAGAGCAACGGGATAACTCAGCGCCAGGACAGCGATGGCCACGGCGCTGGCGATTGGCGCGCTGACGACGAGTCCGCCAAGCAGGGCCAGGGCGCCGGCGAGCACCACGAGCGTGGTCCAGGGGTAACCCCACGAACGGAACGGGCGCTCCAGGCTGGGCTCGCGGCGGCGCAGGACGAGCAGCGCCACGAACGCGCCGGTGTAGCCGGTGACGGCGAAGAAGGCCATCACGGCCGAGATCAGATCGAACGTCTGGACCCCGAGCAACAGCAGGCCGACCGCTGCCGAAGCCACAAGCGCCACCGTCGGCGTTCCTGACGGGCTGACGTGTCCGACGCGCGATGGCAGCAACCCGTCGCGGCCCATCGCATACAGCACGCGCGATGCGCTCATCAGCACGGCGTGGATGAGCGGCAGCAGCGACAACGCCGCCAGCCATGTGACGATGCGCGTGCCACTGGCGCCGAATACCACCGTGGCCGCGTCCGCCGCCGGAAGCGACGACGCGGCGAGCGTGGTGGTGGGCAGCACCCGCATGAACGCGACGTTGATCAGCAGGTAGACGCCCGCCACGAGTCCGACGCCGCCAATGAGCGAACGCGGCAGGTTGCGCGACGGGTTGGTGTCCTCGCCCGCGAAGTACATGGCCTGCTGCCAGCCGTCGAAGGCGCCAACGACGAGTTGCAGGGCGATGATGGCGGCGGCAAAGGTGGCGAATCCGCCAGCCGGTCCTGGAAGGGCGGTCGCATCCGCGGATGCCGCAGGGGCCATGAACAGCAAGGCGATCAGCAGCACGAACGCCAGCGCTTTGCCGAAGCTGGTGACCTCCTGGACGCGGCCGCTCAGCCGCATGCCGCCGAACTGCAGCGCTGTGAAGACGACGACGACAGCGGCTCCGGGAGCGTTCCCGAATGCCGCCATGCCCGGATAGAGCAGCGCCATGTACTCGCTGAAGGTGATCGCTGCGTAGGTGACCGCGGCGCAGTTGCTGGCCCAGTCGGCCCAGCCGATGGCGACGCCGACGGCGTTGCCGAGCGCACGCCTGGCGAACACGTAGAAACCGCCCGAACGCGGCACGCTGGTGACGAGATCGGCCAGGGCCGACGCGGCAAGCAGCGCGTAGACTGCGCCGGTCGCCCAGGCCGCGAGCGCCAGCCGTTCGCTCCCAAACTGGGCGACGACGGCGCCGGGTGTGCGCAGGATGCCCGACCCGATGGTGCCGCCGATGACCACGGCGACGCCGAACGCGACGCCGAGGATGCGAAGGAGGTCAGGCACGGCGCGCGATCGGGCGCGTGAGGCAGGTCGGCCCGCCGGCGCCCTTGACGCTGATCTCCGTCCCCTCGTACTCGAGGACCTCCGCGCCAGCCTGCTCGAGCGCGGCGCGTGTCAGCGGATTTCCCGCCAGCACGATGCACTTCCGGGGGGCGATCGCCAGAACGTTGGTTCCCATGCTCTCGAACTCGGCGTCCGGCACCTCCACCAAACGGTATCCGCGATCGAGCAGGAACTGCCGGAACGGCACCGGCATCAGCGGCGAATAGGCGACGGCGAGATCGCGATCCACGGGGCTGATGAGCGACATGAGGTGGAGCACTTCCCCCGAGCCATGCCAGTGAGGCAGCGGCACGGCCATCACGGTGATGCCCTCGCCGAGCAGGGCGCGAAGCTGGTTGATGCC
>JBFWUM010000130.1:0-3822 GCA_050247255.1 Vicinamibacterales bacterium
TCTACGCGTGGAAGGGCACGAAGTGGATCCGGAAGATCGAGTTCCTGACGCTCCCGAAGCGCGGCTTCTGGGAGCGCCGCGGCTACTCGGACACCGCGGAGCCGTGGCTCGACGACCGGTACGGTCGCTGACGCGGGACGGCCGCCAGCCGGTTCACCGACTTCCTCTTTGTCTTATAACGGATCCGATCAGGTCGATTTCACACGATTTGATCGTCGAATCAATCCGATAGTACAAACTCCCGGATGTCGTACACATCCGGTCGGTCCGTCCGTCGGCCCGCGCCCGTCGCGGTACGGCTCCTCGCCACCTGCGCGCTGGTCCTCTCCGCGACGCCCGTGGCGCTCGCGCAGGTCGGCGCGGGTGCCATCACCGGCGTGCTCCGGGACGCCACCGGCCAGGCGATTGCGGGTGCCGCCGTGACGATCGCGCAGGCCGGCACCGGCGCCACGCGCACCGTGCGCTCGAACACGGACGGAACCTATGTGCTGGCCGGCCTCGCCCCGGATGGATACAACCTCACGATCACCGCCGACGGATTCCGCCCATCGCGCGCGCTCGTGCAGGTCGCGACGGGCGCCACGCTCCGACTCGACGTCACCCTCGACATCGGCCCGATCAGCGCGGCGATCGAGGTCGACGCCAGCCGGACGCCGCGACAGGAACACGCCGGCCTCGGCCACACCGTCGAGGGACAGGCCATCACCGGCCTGCCGCTGAACGGCCGGAGCTTCGTCAGCCTCGTCGCGCTCTCGCCCGGCGTCGCGCTGCCGCCCGGCGGGCAGTTGCCGCGCATCAACGGCGGCCGGCCGCGCACGAACGAGTACCTGTTCGACGGGATCTCCGTCCTTCAGCCGGAACCGGGCCAGGTGGCGTTCTTCCCCGTGATCGACGCGATCCAGGAGTTTCGCATCGAGCGCAACAGCCCGCCGGCCGAGTTCGGGCGCTTCAACGGCGGCGTCGTGAATCTGACAACGAAGTCGGGCACCAACGCACTGCACGGCACGGCCTTCGGCTTCGTCCGGCACGATGCCCTCAACGCCCGGAACTACTTTCAGGCAGCCAACGCCACGACGCCCGACTACCGCCGCGGGCAGTACGGCGGGACCGTGGGCGGGCCCGTCGTGCGGCACCGGCTGTTCTTCTTTGCCGACTACCAGGGGCAGCGGCAGCGCCTCGACCGCACCGTCATCTCCACGGTGCCGACGCTGCTGCAGCGCCAGGGCATCTTCACCGAGCCGATCGGCGGCCGGGTCCCGGCCGTCTACGATCCGGCCAGCGGCAGCGGCACGGCGCGGACGCCCTTCGCCGGGAACACAGTGCCGTCCGATCGGTTCGACCCCGTCGCCGCCTCCCTGCTGGCGCGGTACCCGCTGCCCACCGGCGGCGGCACGGCGAACAACTACCGGCGGACGGCGGCCGAACGTGACGACCAGGACCAGTGGGACGTCCGCGTCGACCATGTGGCGCCGTCGAGCGGCGACCAGATCTTCGGCCGCGCCTCGTTCTTCCGGGGCCGCTTCACACCCGTGACGCCGCTCCCGGACGGCAGCGGCGTCACGACCGTCACGCTCGGCCCGCAACGGACCGCCGCGCAGGCGATCGCCGTCACGCACCGGCGCGCGTTCTCGCCGTTCGTCCTGCATGAGACGCGTGCCGGCGACACGCGGCGCCGGGTGGCGCGCACCGCGGCCCGGCTCGACAGGCCCGCGTCGGTCGCGCTCGGGCTGCCCGGCATCCCGTCGACCGCCCGCTTTCCCGACACGCTGCCGACCTTCCTGATCGCGGGGTATCAGCAACTCGGCTCGCCCGCCAACACGGCGACGGACTTCCAGACGAGCGTCACGGAAGTCGCCAACGCGCTGACGTGGCTCCGCGGCCGCCACACGTTCAAGGCCGGGCTCGACTGGCGCTGGTCGCGGCTCGACGTCGTCCAGCCGCCCTCGCCCACCGGCAGCTTCACGTTCAACGCCCTCGGCACCGACCTCCCGGGTACGACCGGCACCGGCACGCCGCTCGCGAGCTTCCTGCTCGGCCAGGTGCAGGCGTTCTCGATCGATCTGCAGCACGACCGCATCCAGGAGCGCGCGCGCGTGCAGGAGTACTTCGTGCAGGACGACTGGAAGGTCTCCTCGCGGCTGACGGTCAACGCGGGCGTCCGCTACACGCTGAACTTCCCGTCGACCGAGATCAACGGCCAGACGGCCGTCTTCGATCTCACCAGACAGGTGCTGACGTACCCGGGCCGGGAACCCGTGCGCCCGCTGAAGAAGGCCAACCTGGGTCCGCGGCTGGGTGCGTCGTTCCAGCCGGCCGACCGCCTGACGCTGAGCGGCGGATACGGACTTGTCTGGATCGAGATGGCCGGCATCACGACGCCGTTCACGACGCCGACGTTCCCCTTTCTGCAGACCGTCGCGCAGCGTGCCCTCGACACGCTGACGCCGGCGTTCGTGCTGCGCGACGGCCCGACCGTGGAGGCCGTCGGCCCGACGCCGCTCGCCGGCCTCGGGCAGGGCGTCTTCGCCGTCAACGCCGACCTCGGGTCCGGCTACGTCCAGCAGTGGCACGCGTCGGCGCGTGTCGAGATCGGCCGCCACACGGAGGTCCAGGTGTCCTATGCCGGGTCGGCGATTGCCAACGTCGGCATCCCCGACTCGAACCTGAATCAGTTGACCGTCGAGCAGCTCGCGCAAGGGTCGCCGCTGCTGCAGCGGGTCGCGAATCCCTGGTTCGGCACCATCCCGAGGTCGTCAACGCTCGGGGACCCGACGATTCCGGTCGCGCAGCTCTTGAAGCCCTACCCGCAGTACTCGACCGTCAGCCTGTACCGCAACAACGTCGGTACCACCGCCTACCGGGGACTGGAGCTGAGCGCGCGACGGCGCATGGCCGGGGGCCTGTCGGCCTCCGTGTCCTACACGCGCTCCGTCCTGAAGGACGACGCGTCGTCCGTGTTCGATGCGTCGATCCTCACCGGCCCCCTCGCCAACGCGCCCATCGCCGACAGCGGGGATCTCCGACGCGAGCGCGATTACTCGAACGGCGACATCCCCCACGTGTTCGTCGCGTCGCTGTTCTGGGAGATCCCGGCGGGACGCGGGCGCGCGCACGCGCCGGGCGGCCTTTTGGGATGGATCGTCAACGATTGGACCGTCACGGCCATCCTGACCGCGCAGTCAGGGCTGCCCGTCGCCGTGAGGCAGGCGACCAACTTCAACGCCTTCGCCGGCTTCGGCATTCAGCGCCCGAATCTCATCGGCGACCCCGAACTGCCCGCTGACGAGAGGACCCCCGCGCGCTGGTTCAACACGGATGCCTTTGCGGTTGCGCCGCAGTTCACGCTCGGCAGTGCGTCCCGCAACCCGGTGCGCGGGCCGGGGTATCAGAACGTCGATCTCGCCGTGGCGCGGCGAATCCCCGCGGGGCGGGTCTCGCTCGAACTGCGCGCGGAGGCGTTCAACCTGCTGAACCGCGCGAACTTCAACAGCCCGGCCGCCGTTATCGGGGCGGCGGACTTCGGCTCGATCACCAGTGCCCTCGATCCGCGCGTCGTTCAGGTGGCGCTGAAGCTGCTCTTCTAGCCGCGCGCCGCGGACCCGCCGTCAGCGTCGGCGAGCACATCGCCACCACCGGGCCCGATCGCATGGTCCGCGGCTGCGAGCGGCTGGCCGGCGCGGATGCGGGCGTTCCGGCGCTGGAGCCGAGGCACGAAGCGCAAGGCCGGCAGCACCTGTGCCAGCACCCGGGGATAGGACCACCACCGCAGGGTGACCTCGTGCTCACCCGACGGCACGCCCCGCAGTTGCCGCAGCAGCACCC
>JBFWUM010000131.1:0-3789 GCA_050247255.1 Vicinamibacterales bacterium
GTGGGACGCACGATCGTGATCGTCGCGAACCTGGCGCCGCGCAAGCTGATGGGCATCGAGTCCAACGGCATGGTGCTGGCCGCCAGCGTCGGCGACGGCCTGCCGGTGCTGGTCACCGTGGACAACGTGCCCGGCGCGCGGGTGCGCTAGTGCTCCGACCGAGGGATAGTGAGCCGATGGCGTCGCCGAGACGCGGGGAGCGCAAGGCGCCGCGACGACGGCTGACCGGGCGTCAGTCGAGGAGCGGCAACGCCGCGATCACCGATGGATCGGCGGCGCGGCGGATCACTATCCCTCGGTCGGAGCACTAGGACGCGCCGGCCGTGATCGATTCGCACTGCCACATTGCCGGGGACGAGTACACCGGCGACCTTGCGGAGGTGGCCGCGCGTGCGCAGGCCGCGGGCCTGACCGGCGCGCTGGTGATCCTGGCGTCCGAGGACGCGGCCGAGGTGGCGCGCATGGCGGCCGTGTCGGCGGTGTGGCCGGCGGTCGTCTGCGCCACGGGGATCCATCCGCACTCCGCCGGGCACTTCGCAGCCGATCCGTCCGCGGCCGGGCCGGCCGTCGCGGCCGTCATCGACGCGCAGCCGCGCTGCCGGGCGGTGGGGGAGATCGGGCTGGACTACCACTACGACCTCTCCCCGCGGGACGTGCAGCGGGAGGTGTTCCGCCAGCAGATCCGGCTCGCGCGGGAACGGCGGCTGCCGATCGTCATCCACTCGCGGGAGGCGGAGGCGGACACGTTCGAGATCCTCGCCGGGGAGTCGGCGGCCGACGTGGGCGGCGTGTTCCACTGCTTCACGGGCGACCGTCCGATGGCCCGGCGGGCGCTGGACGCGGGCTTCCACATCTCGCTGTCCGGCATCGCGACGTTCCCGAAGGCCCCCGAACTGCGGGAGGTGGCCAGGATGGTCCCGACGGACCGGCTGCTCATCGAGACGGACAGCCCGTTTCTGTCCCCGGTCCCGCACCGCGGTTCCCGGAACGAACCCGCGCGCGTCGTCCACGTGGCGGACGTCCTCGCGCGGGAGCGCGGCGTGAGCGTCGCGGAGCTGGCGGCGCAGACGACCGCGAACTTCCAGCGGCTGTTCGGGCCCCTCGGGTAGGGCGCGGTGATGGACGGCCCCGCGGGAACTGTGGTCAGATCCGAAGGCGACCCCGTGCCGACCACCAGCCCCAGCGCCGCCACCCTCGCCTGGCTCTTCGAGCCGATCAGCGACGACCTGGCGGCCGTCGAGACCGAATTCGTCAAGCAGGTCCAGTCGCACGTCGCGCTGATTCCGACGATCGGGACCTACATCCAGGCGGGCGGCGGCAAGCGCGTGCGGCCGGCCGTCCTGCTGATGGCCGCGCGGATGGCGGGGTATCGCGGGCCCGACGCCGTGCTCTATGCGAGCGTCGTGGAGTTCATCCACACGGCGACGCTGGTGCACGACGACATGATCGACCAGGCCGACACGCGCCGCGGCCGGCCCGCCGTCCACGCGAAGTGGGGCAACGACGTCACGGTCCTGCTGGGCGACTTCCTCTACATCAAGTCGATGTCCATGGCGCTGACGCCGGATCGCCTGGACCTCGTCCGGCTGCTCTGCGAGGTCACGCTGCGGATGATCGAGGGCGAACTCCACCAGCTCACGCGGAACGGCGTCGCCGCCATCAGCGAGGACGAGCACTTCGACATCGTCCGGCGCAAGACGGCGTACCTGTTCGCGGGCTCCGCGCGCATCGGCGGCATGCTCGGCCCGATCAGCCCCGCGCAGCAGGAGGCGCTGTGGGACTACGGCCTGAACATCGGCATGGCGTTCCAGATGGTCGATGACCTGCTCGACTACACCGGGGCCAAGGAGGTCGTCGGCAAGCCTGTCGCCGGTGACCTGCGTGAGGGCAAGGTCACGCTGCCGCTGATTCACCTGCAGGCGCGGAGTGCCGAGGCCCGCGAGCTGGTGGCCTCCGTGATGGCCAGCCGCGATGTGACCGCCGCCCAGTGGCAGCGTCTGCTCGCGCTGATGGCCGAGCACCGGTCGGTTGAGTACGCCCGGGCCCGTGCGCGCGAGTTCGCGGACAGTGCCAAGGCCGCGCTGGACGCCTTTCCGGCGGGGTCCGAGCGCAAGGCGCTGCTCGCGCTGCCGGACTTCGTCCTCGGACGCGACCACTAGCGGCCCGGCCTCTCCGAGGCGCACCGTTCCATGCAGCCCGCCGAACGCATCGAGTTTCTTCGCGCGGAGATCCGCCGTCACGAGGCGCTGTACTACGGTGACGCGGAACCCGAGATCAGCGACGCCGACTTCGACGACCTGATGCGCGAGTTGCGCGCGCTCGAGGGCGCGCACCCCGCCCTCGTGACGCCGGATTCGCCGACCCAGCGCGTCGGCGGACGCATTGCCGACGGGTTCCCGTCCGTCCGGCATGCCGAGCCCATGCTCAGCCTGGACAACGCGTACGACGAGGCCGACCTGCGTGCGTTCGACGAGCGCGTCCGCAAGGGGCTGGGACTGACCGAGGCCGACGCCCCGGTCACCTACACCGCCGAGCTGAAGATCGACGGCCTGAGCATCGCGCTGCGCTACGAGCGGGGGCACTTCACACGCGCGGCGACGCGCGGCGACGGCGACACCGGCGAGGACGTCACGCCGAACGTCCGCACCATCCGGGCGCTTCCGCTCGTGCTCGACGGGACGCACACCGGCGTCCTCGAAGTCCGCGGGGAAGTGTTCCTGCCCCGGGCGTCCTTCGAGCGCATCAACCGGCAACGCGCGGAGGCCGGCGAGCCGCTGTTCGCGAATCCGCGCAACGCCGCCGCCGGCACGATCCGCACGCTCGACCCCGGCTTGGTCTCGCGCCGGCAGCTCGGGGCCTGGGTGTACCAGGCGGTGGTCGTCGAACCGGAGGCCGAGCCGCTGCCGGACTCGTACTGGGCGCAGCTTGCCGCGTTCGAGCAATGGGGACTGCCCGTGGAGACGAACCGCCGCGTCTGCGCGGGCATCGATGCCGTGCTGCAGTTCTGCGCCGACTGGGCCGAGGCGCGGCGCGGGCTGGACTTCGAGACGGACGGCGTGGTCGTGAAGGTCGACGCGATCCCGGAGCGCGAGCGGCTGGGCGCGACGTCGAAGTTCCCGCGCTGGGCCATCGCGTTCAAGTTCCCGGCCGAGCAGCGGACGACGCGGCTCGTGGCCATCCACGTCGAAGTCGGCCGCACCGGCGCCGTCACGCCCTATGCGGAGCTGGAGCCGGTCGTCGTGGCCGGGTCGACCGTGTCGTTCGCCACGCTGCACAACGCCGATGACGTGGCCCGGAAGGACATCCGCGCCGGGGACTGGGTCATCGTCGAGAAGGCGGGCGACGTGATTCCGCGCGTCGTCGGCCCCGTGCTGAGCCGCCGGCCCGACGGCGCCGTGCCGTGGCAGATGCCGGCACACTGCCCCCGGTGCGACTCGGCGCTCGTGAAGGAGCCGGACGAAGCCGTCTGGCGCTGCGAGAACGCGTCGTGCCCGGCCCGCATCCGGCGGGGGCTGGAGCACTTTGCGTCGCGCCCGGCCATGAACATCGAGGGCCTGGGCGAGGCCCTGGTCGACCAGCTCGTGACGCGCGGCCTCGTGCGCGACTACGCCGACGTCTACGCCCTGGACGCCGCGACGCTGGCGGCGCTGGAGAGCCAGTCCCAGAAGGCGGACGGCACGCCGATCGTCCGCAGGTTCGGGCAGAAGTCGGCGGACAAGCTCGTGGCGCAGATCGAGCGCAGCAAGACGAACGAGCTGTGGCGGCTGCTGTTCGGCCTCGGCATCCGGC
>JBFWUM010000132.1:0-3678 GCA_050247255.1 Vicinamibacterales bacterium
TGTCGAGGAAGATCCGGCGGCTGGAGCCCGTTAGCGGGCATCTGCCCAAGTGAGCTGATGCCTTATAATGACGCTCAAGAGGTCATCACTCTTCCTCACCAACCTCTAACCCTTAGGCGGGCCGGATGTTCGAACGCTACACGGAAAGGGCGCGACGGGTTCTCTTCTTCGCCCGCTACGAGGCCAGCCAGCTCGGCAGCATCTCGATCGAGACCGAACACCTGCTGCTCGGGTTGATCCGGGAGGGCAAGGGGCTGACGAGCCGGATTTTCGCGCGCTCGCACCTCTCGCTCGAGAACATCCGCAAGGAGATCGAGGGACGCACGGTGTTCCGCGAGAAGGTCTCCACCTCCGTCGAGATTCCGTTCAGCGCTGAAACCAAGCGCGTGCTGCAGTTCGCCGCCGAAGAGGCGGACCGCCTGCTGCACAACTACATCGGCACCGAGCACCTGCTGCTCGGCATCCTGCGCGAAGAGCGCTCGGTCGCGGCCTCCATCCTCATGGAAAAGGGGATGCGCCTCCACACCGTCCGCGAGGACATCGTCCAGCTGCTCAACGAGAAGACGACGCTGACGCGCGTCAAGGAAACGCCGCTGCTCGCCGAGTTCAGCCGCGACCTGACGGAAGCGGCGATGAAGAACCAGCTCGATCCGCTGGTCGGCCGCGACTACGAGCTCGAGCGCGTGCAGCAGGTGCTCTGCCGCCGCACCAAGAACAACGCCGTGCTGATCGGCGAGCCGGGCGTCGGCAAGACGGCGATCGTCGAGGGGCTGGCGCAGAAGATCGTCTACGGCGACGTGCCGCACTTCCTGGCCGACAAGCGCATTCTCGCGCTCGACATCTCGCTGATCGTCGCCGGCACCAAGTACCGCGGGCAATTCGAGGAGCGCCTCAAGGCGATCATGAAGGAGCTCACCGAGAACCCGAACATCATCGTGTTCATCGACGAGCTGCACACGCTGGTGGGCGCCGGATCGGCCGAGGGCTCGCTCGACGCCGCCAACATCCTCAAGCCGGCGCTGAGCCGCGGCGAGATCCGCTGCATCGGCGCGACGACCCCGGCCGAGTACCGGAAGTACATCGAGAAGGACCGTTCGCTCGAGCGCCGCTTCCAGGCGATCAAGGTCGACCCGCCGGCGGAGAAGGAAACGATCGAGATCCTGATGGGCGTGAAGGACCGCTACGAGCAGTTCCATCACGTCGAGTACACGCGCGAGGCGATCGAGGCGGCCGTCTACCAGTCGAGCCGCTACATCACCGACCGCTTCCTCCCCGACAAGGCGATCGACCTGGTGGACGAGGCGGGTGCGCGCGCCAAGCTGAAGGAAGCGGGCTACAGCGAGGAGTTCGGCGAGATCAACAAGAGCATCCGCGTCGCCGTGGAGCGGATGGAGCAGGCGGTCTCGCAGAAGGACTTCGAGACGGCGCAGAAGTTCCGCGAAGAGGAGCTGAACGCGCGCGAGAACCTGCAGTTCGTGCGCGAGAAGTTCGACGTCAAGTCGAGCGCGCGCCGTGTCGTGGTCGGCAAGGGCGAGATCGACGAGGTCGTGTCGAAGTGGACCGGCGTGCCGATCGCCTCGATCAACCAGGACGAGGGCGACAAGCTGCTGCGCATGGAGGCCGACCTGCACAAGCGGGTGATCAGCCAGGAAACGGCGATCTCGGCCATCTCGCGGGCCATCCGCCGTTCGCGCGCCGGGCTGAAGAGCCCGAACCGCCCGGTGGGCAGCTTCATCTTCCTGGGGCCGACCGGCGTCGGCAAGACCGAGCTGGCGCGCGCGCTCGCCAACTTCCTGTTCGGCAGCGACAACGCGCTGATCCGCTTCGACATGTCCGAGTACATGGAGAAGCACTCGGTGAGCAAGCTGATTGGCTCGCCGCCCGGCTACGTCGGCCACGAGGAAGGCGGCCAGCTGACCGAGAAGGTGAAGCGCAACCCCTACTCGGTCGTGCTGCTCGACGAGATCGAGAAGGCGCACCCGGACATCTTCAACATCCTGCTGCAGGTGTTCGAAGACGGCCACCTGACGGACGGCCTCGGCAACCGGGTGAACTTCAAGAACACGATCATCATCATGACCTCGAACATCGGGGCGCGTTTCATCCAGAAGAAGGCGTCGCTCGGGTTCCAGGCCAGCGATGCCGGCGCCATCGACAAGAACGTCAACGAGATGGTCCTCGGCGAGGTGAAGCGGACCTTCAACCCCGAGTTCATCAACCGTATCGACGAGATCATCGTCTTCGAGGCGCTGACCGACGACGACCTGCGGCGGATCACGTCGCTGCTCATCGAGCAGCTCAACGCCAACCTGGCCGACCGGCGGATGCACATCACGGTGTCGCCCGAGGTGATCGACTGGATCATCGAGAACACGCTGAAGGACCGCTCCTACGGCGCGCGGCCGCTGCGCCGGGCGATCCAGCGGCACGTCGAGGATCCGCTCTCGGAGGAGCTCATCCGGGGCCACCTGCACGACGGCGAAATCGAGGTCTACGTCGAGGCAGGGCAGCTGGCCTACCGGCCGGCGGGGGTGCTGACGGCCGGCCGCCGGCTCTCCTGACCATTCCAGCGTCTATAGTCCAGAACGTCCTGTAAAATAAGGCGTTCTGGACACTTCGCATGCATAGCCTGAAACTGCGCGCGCTGGCCCTGGCCACCCTGGCGGTCGTGGCCCTGCCGGCGGTCGCCGCCGCCCAGGCGCCGGCCGCCCCGGCGGCCCCCCCGACCGTCTGCAACCTGCCGATTCCCGCGCCGGCGGCGCTGCCGCCCGAGGGGTCCGGACCGGTCATTTACCAGATCGTGCCCTGCTTCGAGAGGCAGGGCGGGGTGTCGAACGTCGAGCCGGAGACCTACCTCTATTACATCCAGCTGCGACCGAGCCTGCCGTCGCAGGGACGCTGGGTCCCGTACGACGAAGCCGCGCAGGACCTGGCCCGCGAGGACTTCAAGCGGCTGTGGGGGACCAACTTCCTCGACGACCTGTCGATCGTCGCGCAGGACTACACGTTCGCCAACGGCGTGGTCGGCAAGCTGATCGTCTACAACATGGAAGAGCGCGACCGCGTCCGCGTGGTCGACTACCAGGGCTCGCGCCAGATCGACCGGACCAAGATCGACGAGCAGCTGCAGGAGCGCAACATCTCGCTGCGGCTCGACTCGTTCGTCGACCCGGGGGCGATCGCCCGCGTCGAGAACGTGCTGCGCGCGATGATGGCGGAGAAGGGCTTTACCGACGCCGTCGTCACCCACACGATCACGCCGGTGGCTGGCGGGCCGAAGCTGGTGAACATCACCTTCAACGTCAGCGAAGGGCCCAAGATCAAGATTCGCGACGTCGAGTTCATCGGCAACACCGCCATCAGCGACGGCGCGCTGCAGAAGCAGCTGAAGGAGAACAAGCCGCGCGGCCTCTTCGGCTTCATCACCGGCGGCGGCACCTACCGCGCCGACATGTACGAGGCCGACGCCGACCTGGTGCTGCAGTACCTGCGCAACCGCGGCTACGTGCGCGCGCAGGTCGGGGCGCCGGAGCTGCGGACGCTCGAGGACTCGACGGACGGCAAGGAGCGCTTCGTGCAGCTCCGCATTCCGGTCACGGAAGGGCCGCGCTACCGCGTCGGCGAGGTCGTGTTCGAAGGCAACACCGTGGTCCGCAGCGACGGGCTGCGGCAGCTGTT
>JBFWUM010000133.1:0-3642 GCA_050247255.1 Vicinamibacterales bacterium
GCGCCGGGATGTACTCGTAGGTGCCGGTGTAGGCGACGGCCAGCCGGTCGCTGTTCTGGTACTCGATCGCGCCCTCGAGGTCGACGCTCTGCAGTTCGCGGCGCCCGGCTGCGTTCTGCAGATACTGACCGGACACGGACCCGAAGAACTTGCGGACCGACGTGAACCGCTTCGTGCGCGGGCTGAACCGGGCGAGCCCGTACGTCTTCTGGATGTCGTTGCGGCGCACGAACCCCATCTCGGGGTTGAAGTTCCGGCCGACGCCAAGGTGCTCGGCCTGCAGCCCGTACCGATCGCCCGCGTAGTCGAGCTGTGCCCGGTAGCTGGTGTCCTGGCCCCTCCGGTTCTTGCTGGCTGTGCGCGCCCAGTACGTGTTGATGACGAGGTTCTGGTAGAACGCGAACGTACCGTCGGCGCCGTACATGTGGTTCGAGCCCGGGCCGACCTGTGCGTGCGAGCGTCCCGTGTAGATGCCGCCTATGCTGCTCCGGCGCAGGATGTCGCGTCGCAGACGGAACACGGAGAAGTTCGTGCTCGGCGACGCGGAGAACGTGTCCTCCTTGGACTGCATGTCCACGACGCCCAGGCTGTAGCGCCCGGCGCGACCTGACACGCGCCCGCCCCCGTAGATGGGCACGACACGGGCGCCGTTCAGGCCGATCCGCCGACTGTAGAAGAGCACCGGAGCGTCGCCGCCCGCCGCGGCCACGCCACCGAACTGGAACGTGCCCTGGTTCTCGAGAAAGAAGTCGCGCTTCTCCGGAAAGAACAGATTGAAACGCGTGAGATTGAGCTGCTGTTCGTCGGCTTCGACCTGCGCGAAGTCCGTGTTGTAGCTGAGATCCGCGGCGATGCCGTCGGTGATGCCGATCTTCGCGTCCATGCCCACCGCAGTCGTCAGGTCGTTGTCGATCCGCGGGTTCGCCAGCAGGTCGCTGCTCATGCCGGCGATGCCGTAGGGCTTGATCTCGACGTTCTTCCCCTGCGGCGGCGCCTCGATGCCCACCAGCGTCGGCGCCACCGACATCTGGAACGCGCCGGCCGTTCCGCGCGCGCGATCCATCGGGATCGGGAATGCGATCTCGTTCTTCCAGCGGTTGAAGCGGCTGACATGCAGCCCCCACACCTGACCCGTGCCGGGGCGGTAGCGCAGGGACCTGAACGGGATCAACGCCTCCGCCGTCCACCCGCCTTCGAAGCGGCTCGTGCGCAGCATCCAGACCGGATTCCAGTCGCCGTTGTATTGACGCTCACTGGTGAGCTGCCCGTCCATCCGTCCGGCGGTCGGCGTGATCACGAACAGTTGCGCATTCCGGCGGTCGTAGAACGTGTCGAAGACGAAGTTCACGTACTCGTTCTGCGTGAGCATGATCGCGTCGCGCCGCATTTCATTGGCCACCATGCCGCGGAGATTCGATTCGTACGCGCGCACCACCGCGTACAGATTGCGGTCGTCGTAGAAGACCCAGAACTCGGTCTTCTGCGTGGCCGGCGCGCCGGCCTGCGGGTCGATCTGGATGAAGTCGGTCACGGCCGGCACGGTGCTGTACACGGCTTCGTCGAGCTTCCCGTCGATCTTGAGCGGCGCCGGGAGCTTCACCGCGCGGATCGTCAGCCGACCGGCCGCGTCGCGGGCACTGGTGGCCGGCAGCTCCGGGGGCGGCGGCCCGAAGATCGGCACGGACAGGCCGGGCACGGTCACGGCGCCGGCAGGCGCGGGCGCGGGCGGCGCCTGCGCGGCGGCCGACCCTGCCGCGAGCCCTGTTGCCAGGCACGCACCCGCGAGGCGACGGAAGCACCCGGGCGCCCGTCGAGGGCTGTTGATCACGTCACGCACTCCACACAAAAGGCACGGTCACCGCACACGGACCCGCGCCGGGAGCGGCACAGGCAGCACCGCACATAGTGACATGCCCGGCGCGCACGGCGGCGGCCAGCGACCACCCGCGACACCGGGGGTCGCTGGACGAGAGCCGGCCCAGGGGCAGGCGGCCTCATCCCCACGCGTCGTGCGCGGCCGTGGGCAGTACCGAAGTGCACAGACGGGCGGACCGTGGCGCCGTAGCCTTCAGTCATGAACACGCCTGTCATCCGCCCTTTCCTCGCCCTCGTCCTGACGGTTCTGCTCGGCACGCCGGCCGCGGCGGCCGGCCTGGACCGGTACCGCGACTTCGCCCTGGGCGCGTCGACTGCCGACGTGCTCGCGGCAACGGCCGCCCTGCCGCGCGACCTGCGGACGCTTCACAGCCGCCCGTCGCTGCTGCAGGAACTCTCGTGGCGCCCGGCACGGGGCGGCCCGGGTGACGTGCATGCCTCCATCAGCGCCATTCTCTTCAGCTTCCTCGACGACCAGCTCTTCCGCATTACCGTCGAGTACAGCCGCAGCGGCACCGAAGGCCTGAGTCACGGCGACATGACGGCCGCACTGATCGCCGTCTACGGTCCGGTCTCCTCGCTGCCGGCGCCGTCGAAGCAGCGGGCCAGCTACGACAGCGTGGACACGACGCGCGCGATCGCCGCCTGGCGCGAGGGCGACGCGTCCGTCGTGCTGCACACGTCCGAGTACAGCGGGACGTTCGGCCTGGTCGTCACCTCGGAGGCGCGCGAGTCCCTTGCCCGCAAGGCCCAGGCGGCGGCCGTCGTGATCGACCAGCGGGAAGCGCCGGCGCTGGAGTCCGCGCGCCTGAAGGCCGCGGCCGCGGCCGCGAAAGCGGCCGACGCGGCGACCCGGACCACGAACAAGGCGACGTTCCAGCCATGAGTGGCCCCGCGGTGGCGCGCACGGCCGATGTGTGGCACACCGGCAGCATCGGGACCGACGCCGCGGCCCGGTGGCGGACCTGGCAGATCCGGGCGCTCGCCGCGGACCGGCAGCGGTCGCGGCGCTTCACGGCAGGCGGCGCGATCGTGGCACTGGTCCTGCTGACCTGGGCCGCGCGCGTCCTCTGAGACAGGCCCCCCGGGCCGGCGCCCGGTTCGGGCCTGGCGGGACGGCCGGCTACCGGGTCGGTTCCGACAGGACGGGCTCGTGGCCCGCGTAGCCGAACAGACGCTTGTCGCGGATGACGGCGGCGAGCGGCGGGGGCACGTGATGCACCCAGGCCGGGTCCCCTGACCGGATCTGCTCGAGCACGCGGCCTGAGCTGGTCGGCAGGAACTCGCGCGTGTACTCCGGCAGATCCTCGACGAGGCGGTTCTCGAGCAGGTGCGCGTAGAGGTGCCGCAGATGCGGCGCCACGGTCAGGGTTCGCGCGGTCGTCACGCCGCCACGCCCGTCCAGGGACGGATATACGTACACCTTCACGCCGCGCCGGAACATCTGGCCGAGGCCCTGGAAGATGCCACCGGGCACGTCCGTGTAGAACCGCTCGTCGAGCACGTCCCGAAGGCGGACCGCGCCGAGCGGGAGGCCGATCGGTTTCGGGGTGTAGCGCGAGAGGTAGGACACCAGACGGTGATACCGCAGGAAGTTCGAGATCAGGACGGGATGACCGAGCGCGCTGAGCATGTCGACCCGGTCGAGGAAGTCCCGGTGGTTGATCTCGTCGCCGACGGTGAGCTGCCGGAGCGTCATCTCGAGCAGCACGACCGGCCGCTCCCCTTCGAGCCCCGGCTCCCGGACGAACTGCGCCTCGGCCCGCG
>JBFWUM010000134.1:0-3592 GCA_050247255.1 Vicinamibacterales bacterium
ACTTCATCCTCGAGGGGCTCTACGCGCTGAAGAAGATCAGCCGGAGCGACGAGCGCGGCTTCCATGCCGGCGAGACGCCGGTCCGGAAGCCGACGCGGCCCACGCCCGCTGATGATGCGGGCGACACACCGCCACAGGGTTCCTCGAAGAAGCGTTACTACAACTAGCGACGACCACAGCCGGACGTGCCCGATGAAGTTCCGCTACACGAAGTACACGGGGGACCTGCTCGACGAGATCGACCTCGACGACCTCGTGTCGAAGCTCGCGGAGCTGTTTCTCTCGAGCGGCTTCACGAACCCCTGGGACCCGGGTGACGGCGAGGGCGACCGCACGATGCAGGCGCTGCACGACGCCATCCTCGACGCGCTGTTCAGCGGCGGCGTGCTGTCCGACGAGGCGATCGAACGGCTGCTCGGCGACCCGGCGGACGGCGACCACGAGGCCGCGCGGCAACAGCTCGAGGAGCTCATCCAGCGGGTCATCGACCGGATGATGGAGGAAGGCTTCATCACGGGGGCGCCGGATCTCGAGAGCGAGGCCCGGCGGCGTGCCGGCGGCGGCCCGGGCGACGGCGAGCCCGCCGGGCCCGCCCGATTCGAGGTGACCGACAAGAGCCTGGACTTCCTCGGCTACCGCGCGCTGCGCGATCTGATGGGCGCGACCGGACGGTCCAGCGCCGGCCGCCACGACACACACACGCTGTCGACCGGTGTGGACGCCGCGGCAGCGTCGAAGCCGTACGAGTTCGGCGACACCCTCAACCTCGACGCCAGCGGCACGATTCTGAACGCCGTCCGGCGGATGGGCCCGGACACCCCGGCCGGGCCGTCCGGGATCGACGTCGACTACCCGGACCTGATGGTGGCGCAGAGCGAGTATCAGAGTTCGTGCGCGACCGTCATCATGCTCGACTGCAGCCACAGCATGATCCTCTACGGCGAGGACCGCTTCACGCCCGCCAAGCAGGTGGCGCTCGCGCTGTCGCACCTGATCCGCTCGCAGTTTCCCGGCGACACGCTGAACGCGGTGCTCTTCCACGACTCGGCGGAGGAGATTCCGCTGAAGCAGCTCGGCCGCGTGCGCGTCGGCCCCTACTACACGAACACCCGCGAGGGACTGCGCCTCTCCCGGCGCCTGCTGGAACGGCAGCGCAAGGACATGCGCCAGATCATCATGATCACGGACGGCAAGCCGTCGGCGCTGACGCAGCCCGACGGACGCATCTACAAGAACGCGTTCGGGCTCGACCCGCACGTGATCGCCGAGACGTTCGCCGAGGTCGCTAACTGCGCGAAGGCCGGCATCATGATCAATACGTTCATGCTGGCGCGGGACCCGGACCTCGTGGCGTTCGTGCGGCGTGTCGCCGCCGTGTGCCGGGGGAAGGCCTACTTCACGACGCCATACACGCTGGGCCAGTACGTCCTGATGGACTACATGGACAAGAAGACGCGCACGATTCACTAGCCATGTCGATGCTGCCCCGGGCCATCCCGCTCTTTCCGCTGCCGAACACGGTGCTCTTCCCCAACGTGTTCCTGCCGCTGCACATCTTCGAACCGCGCTATCGCGCGATGGTGGCGGACGCGCTGGAGGGCGACCGGCTGATCGGCATGGTGCTGCTGAAGCCGGGGTACGAAGTCGAGTACGAAGGCCGGCCGGCCGTGTATCCGATCGGCTGCGCCGGCGTCATCACGCACACGGAACGCCTGCCTGACGGCTGCTACAACATCGTGCTGCGCGGCCTCGAGAAGTTCCGCGTGGCCGACGAGGAGGGCGGCAAGGCGTACCGCGTCGGCGTCGTCGAGCACCTGCCGGAGCTCATCGACGAGGCCGCCCGCGACGAGCTCCACCGGCAGCGCCAGCGACTGGAGGCCGTGCTCGCCGCGGCGCTCGAGCGCGCGGGGTCGGAGCCCCGCTTTCCGCCCGCCATCCCGGACGACGACCTCGTCAACGGGCTCTCGCAGTACATGCGGCTCGCGCCCATCGAACGCCAGGCGCTGCTCGAACGGGACGGGGTGCTCGACCGCTGCCGGTCGCTCATCGACCTGATTCAGATGAACGGCATGGCAGCCGGACTCAACTGGAGTGGCCGTGCGTCCCACTGACCCGCGACCGGCCCTTGCGCTGACGCCGCGGCAGCGCAAGGCGCTCAAGGCCCGCGCGCACGTGCTGGAGCCCGTCGTGCAGATCGGCCAGGCGGGCACCTCTCCGGCGGTCATCACCGAGGTCGACCGCTCGCTGACGGCACACGGCCTGATCAAGGTGCGCCTGAACGGCGCGGACCGGCAGAGCCGTGCGGAGCTGACGGACGCGTTGTGCGCGGAAACCGGCGCGGTCGAGGTGCAGCAGGTGGGGCGCGTGCTCACGCTGTGGCGGCCCCGCCCGGACGACAAACCGGTAGAGGGATGAACGCCAATGACGGTAGACCCTGATGAACCGGCCTCGGCACAAGTCACGCAGTCTCCCGAGGATCCGGAGACCACGCGCCAGGACATAGACTTGCTCATTGACCGAGGGCACGCTGCGATGGCCGAGCGGTCGCGTGTGCGGTTTGGCAAGCATCTGCCGCCAGGATTCGGTAGGAGGCTCGGGCAGGAAGCGGTGGACAGCCTCAACAGCCAGTTTCACCCACAACGAGTCACGCATCCGGTCGCGCCTACCAAGGACGGCGAGCCCTAGCCAGAAGGAGCGATTACCCAGTGGGCGCCGAAACGCCCAGCGCGATAGACGGCGGAAATGCCGCGCCGAACCCGCGAATCACTTGGAGGCACACGATTCAATGAGGCCGCCCTCGATCGAGGGCGGAAACGGCGTCACGATCGGGAGCTAACCCACCATGTCTGAGCTTCAATGAGGCCGCCCTCGATCGAGGGCGGAAACGGCATCGTTGAAGGCGCTGGTGTTCCTTTACGGCGAGCTTCAATGAGGCCGCCCTCGATCGAGGGCGGAAACCTCCTACGGGCTGCATCGGCACCACGTCGTCTACCGCTTCAATGAGGCCGCCCTCGATCGAGGGCGGAAACGCCTCAGCCGTGAAGGGGACCACGCGACCCACGGGCTTCAATGAGGCCGCCCTCGATCGAGGGCGGAAACTCCAGCACTGTTGAATGGCCCCACTCTACGCAGCCATCGCTTCAATGAGGCCGCCCTCGATCGAGGGCGGAAACACTTTCTGCATGGGAAGCCGCGGATCGTGCAGTATGCGCTTCAATGAGGCCGCCCTCGATCGAGGGCGGAAACTCTGCCGTGGCACGGCATGACACCGCGCCAGTATGGCCGCGCTTCAATGAGGCCGCCCTCGATCGAGGGCGGAAACCAGCAGGCGATTCTGAACCAGACCCTCCCGATCACGGTGCTTCAATGAGGCCGCCCTCGATCGAGGGCGGAAACGGACGAACCGCCGCCGGGCGATGACCGCCGCCCTCGAGCTTCAATGAGGCCGCCCTCGATCGAGGGCGGAAACAAGCGCGCATTTCATCGGTCGTCTTGCTGGGACTCCTGGCTTCAATGAGGCCGCCCTCGATCGAGGGCGGAAACGCGCCCGGCGAGCGCGTCCGGCGCCACGGAACTGTGCTTCAATGAGGCC
>JBFWUM010000135.1:0-3508 GCA_050247255.1 Vicinamibacterales bacterium
TTCGTGGAGCGCGTCCGCCTGCGACGCGCGTGATATCGTCGGCGGTCTGCACACCCATGCGACTGAGCGACCTGGCCGCGCGCCTCGACTGCCGGCTTGAGGGCGGCGCGGACGTGGAGGTCACCGGGCTGGCCACGCTGGAGCACGCGACGGCGACCGACGTGGCGCTGTGCGCCGGGGGCCGGTACTTCGACGCGCTGGCCGGTACCCGCGCCGGCGCCGTGATCCTGCCGCTCGAATCCCCCGTGCCGCCGTGTCCGGCGCTGCGGGCCACGCAGCCGTACCTCGCGTTCGCGCGTGCGCTGGCGGCGCTCGCACCTGCCTCGGCGGTTCCGCCCGGCGTGCATCCGGCGGCGGTCGTGGCGCCGTCTGCCGTGCTCGGCCGTGGCGTGTCGGTCGGTCCGTGCGCCGTGATCGGCGAGCGGACCCGGATTGGCGACGGCACTCGCATCCATCCGAACGTCACCATCGGGAACGACGTGGAGATCGGCGCCGGCTGCGAACTGCACGCACAGGTCTCCGTCCGGGACCGCGTCCGCATCGGCGACCGCGTCGTGCTGCACGACGGCGCCGTGATCGGCGCGGACGGCTTCGGGTACGTGCGCCGGCCCGACGGGGTGTACGAGAAGATCCCGCAACTGGCCGGCGTCGTGATCGAAGACGACGTCGAGATCGGCGCGAACACGACCGTCGACCGTCCGCCGCTCGGGGAGACCCGCATCGGCGCCGGCACCAAGATCGACAACCTCGTCCAGGTCGCCCACGGGTCGACCATCGGCCGCAACGTGGTGCTGGCGGCACAGGTCGGCCTGGCCGGCAGCGTCACGATCGAGGACGGCGTGGTGGCCGGCGGCCGCGTCGGCGTCACGGACCACGTCACCATCGGACGGCAGGCGCGCCTGTCCGGCGGCACCGTCGTGTCGAAGGACGTCGAGCCCGGCGCGCACCTGGCCGGATATCCCGGCGTGCCCGTCGCCGAGTGGCGCCGGGCCACCGTGCTGCTGCGGCACCTGCCCACACTCAAGCGCCGGCTCGACGCCCTCGAAGCCCGGCTGGCGTCCCTACTCACCAAGGAGCCTTCGTGATCCGTCGCACCTCTCTGAAGAACGCTGTTCTAGCGGGCTTCGCCTGCCTGGGGCTCGCCGCACCGGCCATGGCGCAGCCGAAGGTCGAGTTCTTCCCGTCCACGCGCTTCTTCATGGGTGCCGAGCACCTCAGCACCGACTCGGTGCACTACAAGTGGCGTGCGGACTTTCACGGCGATGTGGACCTGGCGTCGTGGGCGCATGGCGGGCGGGCGACCTTCCTGGCAAACTACGAGGTCGTCCTCGGCAACGACTTCCGCCGGTTCGATCCCGAGCAGGGCAACTACCAGATCGACGGGTCGGTGTCGCAGCAGGTGCGGGGCGTCGAGGTCTCCGCCGTGTTCCATCACCTGTCGAGGCACCTCTCGGACCGCGGCAAGCGTCAGGCCGTGGACTGGAACACGTGGGGCGTCCGGGCGAAACGAACGTTTGTCCGTGGGCCGGTCGGGATCACCCTGCAGGGCGATTTCCGGGACGTGATCGCCAAGTCGTTCGTGGACTATCGCAATGAAACAGAAGGCCGTGCCAACCTGACCTGGCAGTGGCGTCCCCGGATCGGCTTCATGTCCAACAACCGCGTGCGCATCGTCGGTGTGGACGGCACCGGCAACCGGGGCACCCAGACCGAGGCGCGTACGGAAGGCGGGGTGCGCTTCAGTGGCGCCGGCGGAGAGGTCGAACTGTATCTGGCGGGCGAACGGCGCATTGACCCGGACCTGCTCACCCTCGGTTCCCGGAATTGGTTCGCGGCGGGATTCCGCCTCCGGGGACGCTAGGCCGCCTGCGATAATCCCTCCATGCGGACCCGACTCCTCGTCGCGCTGACCGTCGCGGTCGTCGCCGGCCTCTCGTGGACCTGGCGGGCGACCATCGAAGCGGCGGTGCGTCCGCCGAAGCTGCAGTATCAGACGTCGGTCCTGCCGAACGGCCTGCGCGTGATCCTCTCGGAGGACCACTCCACGCCCATCGTGCACGTGTCGGTCTGGTACCACGTGGGCTCCAAGAACGAGCGGCCCGGCCGGACCGGCTTCGCGCACCTGTTCGAGCACATGATGTTCAAGGGCTCCAAGAACATCGAGCCCGAAGCCCACACGTCGATCGTCGCCAGCATCGGCGGGCAGAGCAACGCGTACACGACCGAGGACACCACGGTGTTCTGGCAGACGCTGCCCCAGCACTACCTGCCGCTGGTGCTGTGGATGGAGGCGGACCGCATGGCCACGCTGCGCGTCGACGAGGACGCGTTCAAGCGCGAGCGGGAGGTCGTGAAGGAAGAGCGGCGGATGCGGATCGAGAACCAGCCGTACGGCCGCCTGACCGAGATCGTCTACGACCACGCGTTCACGACGCACCCCTACAAGCACCCGACGATCGGCAGCATGGCGGACCTGGAGGCGGCGTCGGTGGCCGACGTCCGCGAGTTCCACGACACGTTCTACGTGCCGGAGAACGCCACCCTGACCGTCGTCGGCGACTTCGACCCCGCGCTGACGCTGCAGCTCATCACGCGGTACTTCGGCCGCGTGCCGAAGGCGGCGAAGCCCGTGCCGCGCGACATTCCGCGGGAGCCCCCGCAGACGGCCGAGCGCCGGGTCACCATCGAGGAGTCGTGGCCGCTGCCGGCGGTCGTCGTGGCTTACCACATCACCTACGACGGCCACCCGGACTCCTACCCGCTGCACATCGTGGGCAAGGTGCTCTCGGACGGACAGAGCGCCCGCGTGACGAAGACGCTCGTCTACGACCGGCAGATCGCCGCGTCCGCCTTCGCGAGCGGCAACATCGAGGAGGACCCGAGCCTGTTCTACGCCGTGGCCATCGTGCAGCCCGGTCGCACGACCGCCGAGGTCGAGAAGGCCCTGATCGCCGAGATCGAGCGGTTGAAGGACGAGCCGATCACCGCGCGGGAGCTCCAGCGCGCCAAGAACCAGTTCGCGCGTGACTACATCCTCGGCCGGGAGTCGATTCAGGAGAAGGCCATGCACCTGGCGCATGGCGCCGTGATCCACAACGACATCACGACGGCGGACGGTGAGTTCGAGATCTTCCAGAACATCACCGTGGCCGACGTGCAGCGCGTCGCGAAGACCTACTTCCGGCCGGAGAACCGCACGGTGCTGACAATCACGACGAAGAACGGGGACGGGCGATGACGGGCCGCCGGTTCGAGGGGCTCCGTCTCGTCGCGTTCGGCCTGTTTGCCGTCGCGCTGGCCGCCGAAGTCTGCGGGCAGGTGCAGGACTGGCCGTCGGAGAATCCGCCGCGTCCGCTCTCGATGCGCGAGGCGAAGTTTCCGCCGTACGACATCTCGGCGCTGGCCAACGGGATGCAACTGGTGACCGTGTCGCACCACGAGCAGCCCGCCGTCAGCGTGCGCCTGCTCGTGCGGGCCGGCGCCGTGCACAACCCGGCGGGCAAGCCGG
>JBFWUM010000136.1:0-3476 GCA_050247255.1 Vicinamibacterales bacterium
CTCAGCGGATCGACGTCCACCACCACCCGCCGCCTGATCTCCGGCATCCCCGCGAGCACATGCTTCAACGCCTGCCGCATGTCTGCCCGCCGCGTTCCCTTCAGGAAGAACTGCACGCGGTGCTCGCCGCGCAGGCGGCCGAGCGGTGCCGGCGCGGGTCCCAGCGTGATGAAGTTCGCCGTCGCGGTCGCCGGCGCCAGTCGCTCGACGATGTCCGCAGCGGTCGCCATCGCCTCCTCGAAGGTGCGCCCCTTGACGACGGCGTTGATCAACGCGACGGCCGGGGGATAGCGCATCGCCTTCCGGAAGACGATCTCCTTCTCGAAGAATGACCGGAAGTCCTGCCGGCAGGCGAACTGGATGCTGTAGTGCCCGGGGTAGAGCGTCTGCACGATCGCCTCACCCTTCCGCTCGCCGCGGCCGGCGCGGCCGGCCACCTGCGTGAGCAACTGGAAGGTGCGCTCCCCCGCCCGGAAATCGGCCAGCCCCAGGCCGACGTCCGCTGAAATGACGCCGACCAGCGTGACCATCGGGAAGTCGTGCCCCTTGGCAATCATTTGCGTGCCGACGAGGATGTCGAGCTCGCGGGCGGCAAAGGACGAGAGGAGCGAAGCCAGCGCCCCCTTCCGCCGGATCGAGTCGCGGTCGACGCGACCGATGCGCGCGTCGGGGAACCGATCGCGCAGGTGCTGCTCCACCTTTTCGGTACCGAATCCGGCCTGCTCCAGATACGGCGCCGCGCACTTGCGGCACGCCTTCGGCACGGTCAGCGAGTAGTTGCAGTAATGACAGCGCGCGCGCCACCCGTTCCGGGCGGTGTGCACGGTCAGGGAGACGCTGCAGTTCGGGCACTCGAAGGTATCGCCGCACTGCCGGCAGAAGACGGCCGTCGAGTAGCCGCGCCGATTCAGCAGCACGAGCACCTGCTCGCGCCGCGCGAGGCGATCCTCGATGGCCGCGACCAGGGCCCGGCTGATCACCGCGTCAGGCCCCTCCTCGGCATACTCGTCGCGCATGTTGACCAGCGACACGTCGGCCAGCGGGCGATCGAGCACGCGGCGCTCGAGGACGATGTGCGCGTACTTGCCGGTGGCGGCGTTCTGGAAGCTTTCCATCGACGGCGTCGCCGACCCGAGCACCACGAGCGCCCCTTCGCGGCTGGCACGGACGATGGCGACGTCGCGGCCGTGATACCGCGGCGCCTCCTCCTGCTTGTACGAGCCGTCGTGCTCTTCGTCCACGATGACCAGGCCGAGGCGATCGAGCGGGGCGAAGACAGCCGAGCGCGTGCCGATGACGAGGTCCACCTCGCCAGCGCGGATGCGGTGCCACTGGTCGTGGCGCTCGCCGTCGGACAACGCGCTGTGCTGGATGGCCACGCGCGCGCCGAAGATGCTGCGGAAGAGTGCCGCCACCGAGGGCGTCAGCGCGATTTCCGGGACCATCAGCAGCACGCGGCGGCCGCTGGCGCAGACGTGCTGCGCCAGGCGCAGGTAGACCTCGGTCTTGCCGCTGCCGGTGACCCCCTGGAGCAGCGCCACCGAGAATGCGCGCGCATCCGCCAGGTGTGTGAGCTGCGCCAGGGCCGCCTGCTGCTCCCCGGTCAGCTCCCGGGCATCGTCACGCGACACGTCGGCCATGACCGCGCGTTCGAACGGATCGCGCTCGTCGCGCTCGTCGGTGATCGTGACCAGCCCGCTCCTGGCCAGGCGGTTGATGACGTCGAGCGTAATCCCGCGCTCGCGCAGCTCGGAAGTGGGAAGGCCGGCCGAGGCGGCGGAAAGGACCTCGAGGGCCGCTCGCTGTTTTTCCGATTTGGGCTGGCTGAAGCCAGCCCCCACGGCGGTCACACGAACGACGCGCCGCGTGCGAAAACTGGTCGCCTGCTTGCGCGCGCCGGGGGGCATGGCCACGGCGAGCGCATCGCCGAAGCCGGCCATGTAGTACTCCGCCACCCAGCGGCAGATGTCGACGACGGGGCCGGGCAGGTACGGCTCGCGGTCGATGACCTCACGAACCGGTTTGGGCTCGATGCCGTTGAGCGCCGCAGCGTCGGGGTCGTGGCCGACGACGCACCCGGTCACGAGGCGCGGGCCGATCGGCACGCGCACGCGGGCGCCGACGGGCGGCAGCGGCCCATCCCCTGCCGCGTACGTCAGCTCGTCGAGGTAGGGAACGGGGACCGCGACGGAGAGAAGGCGCAACGACCTGCGGTTACCCGACGTGCGTCCGGAAGAACTCCAGCGTCCGCTCGCGGGCGAGCTTCGCCGCCGCGGCGTCAAACGAGCCGCGCTGATCGCAGTTGAAGCCGTGGCCGGCGTCGTAGAAGTGGCCGGTGACCTCGGGATGGGCGGCCAGTGTCTTGCGCGCCCCTTCCGGGCTCGGGTGAGTATCGTGCTCGCCGAAGTGCAGCAGCGTCGGGATCGCCGGCTTCGAGTCGATGAAGTTCGGGATGAAGCCGCCGTAGTAGCCGACGGCCGCGGCCAGTCCCGGCACCTGTGCAGCCGCGAGCCACGTCACCGTGCCGCCGTAGCAGAAGCCGACGAGGCCAACCCTTCCCGCACTCTTCGCGTGCTCGACAGCCGCCGCCACGTCCTTCAGCACATCGTCGAAGTTCAGCTTGCCGACGAACTCCATCCCCTTCTGGACGTCGGCCTGCTCGTAGCCCGTCTCGTAGCCGCGCTGCACGCGGTCGAAGATGGCCGGCGCCACCGCCAGGTAGCCGTCCTTCGCATAGCCGTCGGCGATGCTGCGGATGTGGCTGTTCACGCCGAAGATTTCCTGGATGACCACAATGCCGCCCCGCGGCGTGCCGGACGGCTCCGCGACGTAGGCCGAGAACGTGTGGCCATCGGCGGCCTTCAACTCGACGGTCTTCCCCATCAGTCCCCCTCGATCAGCAGCTGCTTGACCCGCTTCATGTCTTCCCAGACCTCGCGCTTGGCGGACGGGTTTCGCAGCAGGTAGGCCGGATGATACGTCGGCATGAGGATGGCGTCGCGGTAGCTGAACTCCCGGCCGCGCAGCCTCGTGATCGGGTCAGTCGTCCGCAGCAGCGACTGCGCCGCGAACTTGCCGAGCGCGACGATCACCTTCGGCTTGATCGTGTCAATTTGCCGGAACAGGAACGGTTCGCACTGCTCGACTTCGTCCGGCTCCGGGTTGCGGTTCTGCGGCGGCCGGCACTTGATGACGTTGGCGATGTAGACCTCATCGCGCGTCATGCCGATCGCTTCGATGATCTTCGTCAGCAGCTGCCCGGCGCGGCCGACGAACGGCTCGCCCTGGATGTCTTCGTCGGCCCCTGGCGCCTCGCCGACGAACATCAGGTCCGCGTTCGGGTTGCCGACGCCAAAGACGATCTGCTTCCGCCCCAGCGTGTGCAGCTTGCAGCGCGTGCAGTCGCCGATGTCGGAGCGGATGACACGAAGGTCCGAGGGTCCGGGGGTGCGAAGGTCCGAAGGTGCGGGGTCCGA
>JBFWUM010000137.1:0-3462 GCA_050247255.1 Vicinamibacterales bacterium
AGACGGGCATGGGCCGGATCAAGTCCGCGGGCGCCAGCATTGCCCGTGGCTTCTTCAACGACTTCGACGCCGACGGCACCCGCGACGCCAAGCCGCACGAGACCGTGCACTTCTACGTCGCCCAGGGCGACACGGTCGCCGATTCAGGCATTGCCGCCGCGCGCTATGCCGTGCAGTTCACCGGGAAGTACCGGCCGCGCTTGAACGAGCTGGAAGCCGAGCTCCGCCGCCGGCTGGGTGATGCCGGCGACGTGCTGGCCCTCGACGGGGCCGAGCGGACGCCGCGCTACACCAGCTCCGAACTTTACGAGTACGCCTATCGCCGCTCCGCGCCCCGCAAATCGGGCCGCGTCGCGCGGAACATCTTCGTCCTGCCGATGAGTAAGACCGCCGAATGGTGGGCCATGTCCTCGCTCGAGCGGCATGCCTTCTTCTACCCGCACGTCGACTCCGGCAGCGGCTGCCCCGTCCACGGCCACGCGCAGACGGCGGAGGAAGGGATCAGCGCCATTTACCGGCGGCTGTATCACAACCCCGATGGCTACGAGCGCCAGGGCGAGTTCGACTTCATCACCTGCTTCGAGTGCGAGGACGACCACGTGGCGACGTTCTGCCGCGTCCACGAATCGCTCCGCGATACCGCCCGCAATCCTGAGTGGCGGTACGTGAAGGAAGGGCCGCTGTGGCGGGGCTTCCGGGTGTTGCGGTGGTAGCAGCTGCCAGCGACAGCCACTGATCACGGGCCACCGAGGCACCGAGACACCGAGAGTCTCACAGGGCGAATCTTTTCAGGCCGTCCTTCAAAACCTCGGCGTTGAAGTTCATCAGCAGCCCTACCCGCAACTTGGTCACACGCAAATAGGCAAGCAATTGAGCGCGATGAACCGGGTCGAGCCGTTCTACGCTCTTCACCTCTACTACCACGGCCTCGGCGACGACGAGATCGGGCCGATACTCGCCGATTCGTTGGCCCTTGTACGTCGCCGGAACGCCGATTTGCCTTTGATAAGTCAGTCGTCGAGCGCGAAGCTCGATGCAGAGCGCTGTCTCGTAGACGTTCTCGAGCAGGCCTGGTCCCAGCTGTCGATGGACCTCTATAGCCGCTTGAATGATTTGTTCCGTGAGCGGGTCATGCTCGTACATAAGATCCTCGGTGTCTCGGTGCCTCGGTGGCCCGTGAGCAGCGGCTGTCGTTGAACCTGGACAAGACCGCTTCCCTCAGCTCGATCGGCATCAACGGAAACCTCGACAAGATGTGCCGCAGGTCCTCGCGTTCCAGGCCGTAGAGGCGGGCGGCCAGTGCCTGGAGCTCGACGTACTCCTCCTGCTGCTCCGCCGGTCCGTTGCCGCTCGCCAGTGATCGCGCCAGGTCGGACAGCCGCGCGAAGTCGCGCGTTCCCTCGCGGACGACCGGCACGCGGAGGCGGGCGATGAGCGACGCGGTCACGTGCGTGCTGACCCGCAGGCGAACCAGGTAGTTGGCGACGAAGCTGTTCATCAAGGCGCACAGCGCCTGTTGAGACTCGAGCGGCAGCGGCGTCTTCAGGCAGAACAGCGTGTGCGTCGTCACGGCGTGGGGCGGAACGATGGCGGCGATGAGCGTGAGGCGATTGCCGGCGCCGGCAACGTCGCGGTAAGCGAGACGGGCGCGGCGGCGGACACGGCCATGGGCAGCAGGCGCGAGCGCGACCGAGGCAGCCGCTTCGTCGACGCGGAAGGGGGCAACGTGCTTGCCTTCGAGCACCGGCCGCTCGTTGCTGTACTCCGCGCGCGCGACGAACCACTGCCGATCGTCGCTGGCGTTCAGCTCGCGCCCGAACCGCACGTGCCAGCCCTCCGCGTCTCCGAGGCGGGGAACAGTGGCGCTGATCGACTCGAGGATCCGCAGGTCCGCTGCCGACTGCACGTCCGGCACGCCGCAATCGTCTTGCCCGGACACTCGCGCCAGGAGGCTGCGCGTGAGGAGGAGCGCCGGGCCTGTCGAGTGGCCACGATCGAGGTCGTCGAGATCGGTTACGCCGAACCGGCAGGCGATCTGCTGTGTCGGCGATCCGGCCGTGGCGCTGAGCAGCACGAAGCGGACGCTGCGATGAATGGGAAAGATGCCGGCACGATTGTCGAGCCCGGTCAGCACATCGACGGCAGCCCGGTCGAAGAGATGACGCCGCAGCGGCGCCGTCCCGACGTCCGTCACGGCGCCAGCCGGCAGCACGAACCCGAGCCGCCCGCCGGGACGAACGAGTTGCAGCGCGCGCTCGGTGAAGAGCGCGTATCGATTGAGGTGTGCCTGGGCCTCCACCCGGTACACGCCCGATTCGCGGACGAACGCGGTCAACGCCGCCGCCGCGTCGCGCCGTGACTCGCGCGACTGCCCGTCGCCGCTGTCGCCTCGCACCATGTCCCACGGCGGGTTGCCGAGCACGGCGTCGAATCCGCCGCCGTCGTTGAAGACTTCCGGGAACGCCAGCGGCCAGTGAAGGAACTGGTGACTCGCCGCCGCCTGTTGCGCCCGTGCGATGAACGGCGCCGTGGCCGCCACCGGAAGGCTCCCACGGCTGCGCAGCACGACATCCGCCAGTTCGTTGAACATCCCCCTCGTGGAGCGATCAGCCTTCGGCACGAACCAGCCGCTGCACCAGAGATCGAGCAGCCGGGCGCAGCGGCCGAGGGACGATCCCGACGCCTGCAGCGCAGCGAGCGTCAGTTCCTTGTCACGGACGATGGCAGCGCTGTCGTCGGCCCGCGTCGCCATCGCCTCCCGCGCCGCTCCTGCCGCCGTCAATGTCGTGTGCATCGCCTCATCGTCGAAAAGCGGACCAGCGGTTCGGCCGCCCCGGCGCCGGCCGCCACCGGGTTGTCTCGCGATGTCGGTCAGGGTTGCCCCCACGAGGCTGTTGCCCGTGACGAGGTGATGATCGAGGAAGGTCAGCGGCTTGCCCGACGCAAGCGTGGCGAGCCACAGCGATAGCCGCGCGAGCTGCACGGCAATCGGGTTGAGGTCGACGCCATACAGGCACCGCTGGGCGACCTGCCGTCGCACTGCCGCTCGATCATCCGGAGAAATGTCTGCCGGATGCCGCTGCCCCTCGGCAATCAAGGCATCCTCTACCGAGGCCGCCAGATACCGGCAGGCTGCAACCAGGAAGGCGCCGCTACCCATCGCCGGGTCGAGGATGCGCAACGACAGGATCTGCCCGGCGGTGCGGCCGTGCACGAGCGGCGACAACGTTTCCCGCACCAGGTGCGCCGTCATCTGTCGCGGCGTGTAGAAGGTGCCGGTCGCCTTGCGGACGTCGCGGTCCCTGGTGAAGGTCGCCGGCTCGTAGTCGAGCACCCGTTCGTAGACCGTGCCGAGCTCCTCGACGTCGAGGTCCCGATAGCGAATCCGCTGCCGCCCGGTGCTCGCGCTGGTCGTGCTGACCGCGAGCACGGCGTCCGCCATCACGGCATCGTCAAGCCGCC
>JBFWUM010000138.1:0-3436 GCA_050247255.1 Vicinamibacterales bacterium
GCAGGAACAGATCCAGCGCGACCTGCGCGCGCTCCAGCAGTCGGTGCAGCGACTCGCGGATGCGCAGCAGACCGTCTTCGAGCGCGCGGCCCGCATGGAGCGCGACGCGACACAGATCCGTCTCGCGTTCAGCCTGAACGACCGCGAGCGCCGGGAGATCGAGACCCTCGACAGCCTGCTTGACTTCGCCCGTGTCAGCGCGCACATCGAGAGCGTCATCCATCGCGCCGAGCTGGTCATGGAGCCCTTCCCGCACATCGTCGTGGACCGTATGTGGCCGAAGGAGGTCTACCAGCTGATCCTCAGAGGCATTCCACCCGAGCCGTTCTTTCCGGACAAGGATCCGATCAAGCAGAACATCCGCGTCCCGATCGACTTCGCGCCCATCTTCGCGGCCCGCGTCTGGGAGTTCGTGGACCGCGTATCGCGCGAGTGCATCGTCCCGCACGTGATGAAGAAGTTCCGCGAGCCGCTGACGGCCCACTACGACACGCTTTTCGGCGAGGCCTTCCGCGTGCGGGCGCGCAGGCTGCCGCAGTCCGTCTCGGGAGGCCGCCTGATGCTCCGCCGTCCCGGCTACCATCTCGACCCGCATCGCGACCCGAAACGCGCGTGGCTGACATGCCTGATGTACCTGGCCAAGCCGGGCGACAGCGAGGCGTGGGGCACGCAGATCTTCAAGGTCACCGGCGACCAGGAGGCGCCGTACACGCAGACCTACTACCCGGCCGAGTCCGGCGCGCAGGTGGAACTGGCCAAGCTCGTGCCGTTCGTCCCCAACACGGCGCTGATCTTCCTGAACTCGGGTGGCGCTCACGGCGCCGACATTCCGAGGGACGCGCCGGCCGACCTCGAACGCTACTCGTTTCAGTTCTACATCGGCCCGGACAGCGGCGATCTGGACGCGCTGATCCGGGATCTGCCGCCGGACCGCCGGGCGCGCTGGGTCAGCAAGTCCGCCGGCAGCGGCATGTAGCCCGCGACGCCTTTCGCGTGTCGCCCGCTCACCGGTTCGTGCATGAATCTCCTCCTGCTCCCTGAACGACCCGCGGAGGGAGTGCTCACGCTCGGCGGGCCGCAGGCGAGCCACCTGCTGCGCGTGCTGAAGGTCACACAGGGCTCGACGGTACGGATTGGCGTCGAGAACGGCCCCGCCGGCACGGGGACGGTGACCGCGGTCGCCGCCGGCAGCGTCACGCTGACCTGCACGTTCGAACCTGCTGCGCCACCGAGGCCGCGCATCGACCTCCTGCTCGCGGTGCCGCGCCCGAAAATCCTGAAGCGACTGTGGGCACAACTCGCGGCCCTGGGCGTCGGCCGTATCATCCTGACGAACGCCGCCCGCGTCGAGCGGCCCTATTTCGACACGCACGTCCTCGATCCCGCGGCCTACCGTCCGCTGCTCGTCGAGGGCCTGCAGCAGGCGCGCGACACGCATCTGCCGCGCGTCACGGTGCACCGTCAGTTCAGGAAGCTGGTCGAGGACGAACTCGACCTCCTCAGCGATGCCCGCGTCCGCCTGCTCGCGGACCCGGGCACGCACCCCGACCTCCCAGGCGTGGTCAGGCCCGCGACCGGCCGCGTCCTGCTCGCCGTGGGGCCCGAGGGCGGCTGGAACGACTTCGAGCGGGCGCTGCTCCGAGACCGCGGCTTCACCCCGGTCTCGATGGGCCCACGCACGCTGCGGACAGACACGGCCTGCGTGGCGTTGCTGGCCCTGCTCCACCACGCACTCGGACCGGGAGACTGAGCGATGGACGACTACTTCACCGTCACGTGCCCGTACTGCGGCGAAGACGTGGAGATCTACGTCGAGGCGGACGTGCGCGGCACGTTCGTGCAGGACTGTGAGGTGTGCTGCAATCCGTGGCGGCTGCGTGTGGTGCGGCGGCACGGCGCGCGCGACGTGGAGGTCAGCCGGGCGGACGGCTCCGAGTAGTGGCCCGGCCTACGCGCTCTTGCTGTCCCAGAGAACCCGAGTACCGGCAGACAGAACCAGGTTGCCGTCATCCTGCAGCACCAGCCGCGTGAGCACGCGGGGCTCGGTGGTGTACGTCGCCCAGACGACCTGACCCGCAGCGTCCCGCATCACGAGATTCCCGTCTGCCTGAATCGTCAGGTCTCCAGCACGACCGACGGTTTCAGTGGACCAGACAACCACCTGCTCGACGTCGTCCGACAGCACGAGATTGCCGTCGCTCTGATACGTCAGCCGATAGCGGCCATTGGGCGAGACGATGTACCCGGACGGCGGCAACGACTCCAGACTGGCCATACGGTCCGTCGGCGTCACCTGTACCATGACTTCGCCGTATCCACTGCCACCTCTCCCGTCCGTCGCCGTAACCCGAACCGGATAGAGCCCCGGCGCCAGAGGCGCCGACCAACCGGCCGCGAATCGTCCACTGCCGACGGGCGGGCTGAAGGCGTTCGCCGGCCAATGAAGCCGAAGGGTATCCAGGTCCGGATCAGATGGGTCTGCTATGAGCGTCACTGTTCCGTGAGCCCGGACCACGCACGGCGAACAGCGCAGGGTCACCTGGGGGGATCGGTTCGAGGTAAAGGGCAAGCCATACATGGCCCGCGCCCCCTGCACGTCGTCCGGCGTCAAAGCGTCCGTATTCGGGTTGAACGGATACAAGAGTGGGGGTGCCGTGTCCGTCGGAGAAGCCACGGCCGCGTTGAGGCCGAGTACGTACCCGAGTTCGCGGAGGGCGATCCGTCGCATGTCGAGCACCCGGTTCCCGTCCGGTTGCGTGATCGCCGCTCCGCGGTACGCGTTCCACATGGCAGCCCGGTCGAACAAGACATCCGCTTCCTGCAGGTATCCGTCTCCACCGCTGATCCGCAATGTCGCGGCGTGCGTCGCGGCGTTGAACGCCTGCCCGTCGACGCTGTCCGCCCAGACGACTTCGTTTCGCCCGTTCGAGAACCCCCGGGCCCCAACCGCGTCAATCTCGCTGATCAGGGTGACGCCACCGACGGTCTCACCCCAGGTACGCCACGCGTCCTCGACAACGTCGTTCCACGAGGTACTGCCGTCGATGAGATCGACGGGGTTGGAACCGAGACGCAGCACCAGCGTCACGACCGACCCACTCCGCCAGGTACGGCCGAGCAATTCGTATGCGTCGAGCACGGTCGCCGCCCCAAGGACAACGGCCGCGCAGACGGCGACAGGCAGACGATTCTTCACCGCGCCTCCTCATGACGCGCGTCCGCGCTCTCGACAGGAACCGGGGGCTGCATTCCGCGACGGCGACTGTACACGACGCACCGCTTCAGTAACGCGCCGCGATCGGGAAGCGCCGGCCGAGGCCGAAGGCCTTCGACGAGATCTTCAGGCCCGGCGCGGCCTGCCGCCGCTTGTATTCGCTGGCGTTGATCTTCCGTACCATCGCCGCGACGACGTCGCGGTCGAGCCCGTGTGCGGCCA
>JBFWUM010000139.1:0-3428 GCA_050247255.1 Vicinamibacterales bacterium
ATTGGTCGGGATGACTGGATTCGAACCAGCGACCCCCTGACCCCCAGTCAGGTGCGCTACCAGGCTGCGCCACATCCCGTTTGTCTGACCTTCCGCCTGAAGGCGGAAGCCACGACCGTCCTACGCGCTTGCGCGGCGGCGCTTGGCCGGCGCGCTCTTCTTCGTGGCGATCTTCCGCCTCAAGGCGGAAGCCACCGCGGCTTTCTTGCTGCTGGCCGCCACCTTCTTGCCGCCTTCGCGCCCAGCGCTTCGGCGCCCAAGACCACCGGCAGCCGCTGCCGTCATCGGCGGCCGCAGTTCGAATTCGCCGACTCCCTTCGACAACAGCGCGTGCAGTTGCCGGAGGCTGTCGCGGACACTCGCGATCTTCGTCCGCGCGTGCGCGCCGAGCGTCTCGAGCACTTCGGCAACGTCGGTGTCGCCCGGCGGCGCCGCCACCGCGCCCGACTCCTCGAGCCGCCGCCGCGCGCCGGCCACCGTCAACCCCTCGCCGAACACCAGCTGCTTGATCCGCAGCACCTGGTCGACGTCCGACTGCCGGTAGAGCCGCGGCCCCTCGGCCGACTTCTGCACCCCGATGCCCGGGAACTCCTTCTCCCACGAGCGCAGCACGTAAGGCTGCACCTTGGCCAGGTCGCAGACGTCCGACGCCTTGAACAGCTTCGGGGTCATTCGGAACTCAGTATAAAGGCCCAATGCCCAAGGCCCAAAGCCCAATCCTTCCGCCTGAAGGCGGAAGCCACTCATTGAGCCTTGGGCCTTGAGCCTTGAGCCTTCGGCGCCCCTCTGTGTTCCGCCCGCCGCCGGACGTGCAGCCGGATCGGCGTCCCCTCGAAGCCGAACTCCTCGCGCAGCTTGTTGACGAGAAACCGCTCGTAGGAAAAGTGAAAGCTGGTCGCGACGTTGGTGAAGAACACGAACGTCGGCGGCGCCACCGCGGTCTGCGCCGCATAGAGCACGCGGACATGCCGGCGCGTCGGGCTGGCCGGCGGGTGCGCCAGCGTGATCTCCTTCACGAACCGGTTGAGCTCGGGCGTTTTCACGCGCTTGATCCGCGACGCGTTGACTCGATCGATTGCTTCGAGCAGCTTGACCGCCCGCTCACCGGTGGCCGCCGAGATGTGCAGGATCGGCGCGTAGTCGAGGAACTTGAGCTGCCGCCGCAGCATCTCGTCGAACCCCTTCGAGAAGTCCTGACCGCGGTCCTTCATCAGGTCCCACTTGTTGGCGACGATCACCACGCCTCGACCCGCCTTGTCGGCCTCCCCCGCAATCGCCGCGTCCTGGTCGGTCGCCCCCTGCGTGGAATCGATCACGAGGACGACGATGTCGGCCGCCTCGATGGCGCGCTTCGATAGCAGCACGCTCACCGACTCCACCTGCCCGCCGCGCGCGACACGACCAGGGCGGCGGATGCCCGCGGTATCCACGATCCGGAACTGCCGCCGGTGCCAGGTCATCACGCTGTCCACCGCGTCGCGCGTCGTCCCGGGGACCTCGCTGACGATCATTCGCTCCTCGCGCAGCAAGCGGTTGACGAGCGACGACTTTCCCGCGTTCGGCCGGCCGATGATGGCGATGGATGTTTCCGGCGCCGGGTCGCTCGTGGACGACACGCCGGCGGCGCTGCCGAGTAGCTCCACGACCGCGTCGAGCAGGTCGCCGATCCCCTCGCCGTGCTCGGCCGAAATCTCGAACGAGCGCTCGAACCCGAGCTCGTAGAAGTCCATGGCGCCGGCGCGCGCCCGCTTGTCGTCGGTCTTGTTGATGACGAGGATGACCGGCTTCCCCGACCCGCGCACGACCTCGGCAATCTCCTGGTCGCCCGGCACCAGCCCCTCCCGCCCGTCGACGACGAGCACCAGAAGGTCGGCATCCGTCACGGCCCGGCGGCCGCGTTCGAGTACCAGGGCATGGAGGGGGTCTTCGCTGGCGCCGAACATCCCCCCGGTGTCGACCAGCTGGAAGTGGCGCCCCTCCCAGTCGGCCGGCAGGGCGATGACGTCCCGCGTGGTCCCGGCAATGGGGGTGACGATAGCGCGGCGGGTGCGGCTCAACCGGTTGAAGAGCGTGGACTTGCCGACATTCGGGCGGCCGACGAGCACGACAGATGGCAGAGTTTTGGGCATTCGGAGCGATTTGGGGCGTTTCCAGGAGTGTACCGCGGCGCGATTGACAGGCTAAGTGACTCTATTTATGATGGTTACCGTTTCCATGATCAAGGTCGACATCGTCAACGAAGTCTCGAAGGTCGCCGACATCACCAAGGTCAAGGCTGAGGTGGCCGTCGACGCGGTCTTCGACGCCATGCGGGTGTCGATGCAGCGCGGCGACCGGATCGAGCTGCGCGGCTTCGGGGTGTTTCAGGTAAAGCCCCGAAAGCGCGGCATCGGCCGGAACCCGCGGACTGGCAAGGAAGTCCGCATCCCCCCCGGGCGTACCATCCGCTTCAAGCCCGGGAAAGACCTCCAGAATATCGGGTAACGCGCCCGCATGGGCCCTTCGCCGTCCGAAACCCCCGATCTTCAGCCGCCACCGATCCCGCTTGGCTACATGCAGCGGCCGGAGCGGAAGCTCAAATACATCATCCTCTTTGCGCTGACGGTCCTCACCACGACCTACGCGGGGCAGCTGCACTACGCGAGCTTCCTGGTCGGCTTCTCGGATCGCGCGCTCGACATCGGCGGCTGGGACCTGTTCGCGCGGGGGCTCTGGTACAGCGTCGCCATTCTCGGCATTCTGGGCGCTCACGAGTACGGGCACTACTTCGCCTGCCGCTACTACCGGGTCGATGCGTCAGCGCCCTACTTCCTGCCGGCGCCGCTGCCGCTCACCGGCACGCTGGGCGCCTTCATCCGCATCCGCCAGCCCATTCCGGGCAAGCGGGCGCTGTTCGACATCGGCATCGCCGGCCCGATTGCCGGCTTCGTCGTCGCCGTCCCGGTGCTCCTGATCGGCATGTACATGTCGAACGTCGTGCAGATTCCGCCCGACTTCGAAGGATCGGTCATCGAACTGGGCGAGCCGCTGCTCTTCAAGCTGGCGGCGTGGCTGACGTTCGGCCCGATCCCCGAGGGCTACACCGTCAACATGCACCCGGTCGGGTTTGCGGCCTGGTTCGGCATGCTGGCGACGGCCCTGAACCTGTTCCCGATTGGCCAGCTCGATGGCGGCCACATCTCCTACGCCGTGCTCGGACGCAAGAGCACCTTCATCACCCTCGGCATGGTCATCTGCCTGATCGGCCTGACGTTCCTCTCGATGTCCTGGCTGGTCTGGACGGTGCTGACCGTCGCCATGCTGGTGGTCTTCGGCCCGCGCCACCCGCGGGTCTACGACGAAGACATGCCGCTGGATCGCACCCGGCTGTGGCTGGCTGCCTTCGCCGTGCTGATGTTCGTGCTCTGCTTTACCCCGGCGCCGATCGA
>JBFWUM010000140.1:0-3403 GCA_050247255.1 Vicinamibacterales bacterium
GGATCCGGTCGTGAGATGCACCGGCAGATGGTGGGGAGTGGCGTGGCGTGGCCGCACCTCACCGGCGAGGAGGTCTCGCACCTGGTGGCATTTCTGAACACCTTGCGGCGTTGATCGCCAGCAGGCTCCGTCCCAGCCCGGCACGGTCGCGGCCCACCTGCCCGGCGCCGCTCTCCCCTTCGTGAAGGCGGACATCCGTCTCTTGCACGCCGCGATGGTGGAGGCCGCGGACGCTCAGAAGCGGACGAGTCTGTTGACCTTGACCACGAGCGTCCGGTTGGCGAGGTCCGGAAAGGCCCGCCCGGCCGTGTCCCGCTGTTCGTTGTAGACGACGAACAGGTCGCTCCCCGGGAGGTACTGCCACCGCATCCGGACGTTGGTCGCCACGGAGCGTGTGGCCGAGTTGTACTGCGTCAACGCGCTGACAAACATCAGCGGCGTCACGGTGTAGGTGACCCGGCTTCCAGCCAGGTTCGTGTTGAACCGGCCGAACGGCAGCGAGACGGCGTTGATCGAGAACGTCGGCTCGACGGCGAACCGCGGCGTGATCTCGATGCGCCCGCGGCTCACGCTCAGGGTCGTCTTGTGGCCCCCGTAGAGCGAGCCCCGCTCGACCGTGACCGTGCCCGCCGCCTTCCGTTGATTGCCGAACTGATAGGCCAGGCGGACGTTCGTATAGTCGTAGCCCCCGGCCGGAACCGTCGTGCGCGCCGCGATCGCAAACGGCGCGGGCAGGTACTCGAAGGTGCGCGTCAGACCGGCCGTGAATCGATCGCTGCTGTTCAGTTCGACGGCGAACTCGCCCACCTGCTCGGAGTAGTCCCTGCGGCCGGCCGGCGTGGCGATGTAGTTCTGTGACGCCGTCCAGAACAGTTTGCGGATGGCGCCGCCCTGCCGCAGCCGCGGGCTGAAGCGGGCCTGCACGAACGTCTTCCGCATGTCGTCGCGCCTGACGAATCCCATCTCCGGCCGGAAGTTGTCGCCGACGAGCAGATGATCGACCTGGAAGCCGTAGCGGTCCGCGGCATAGTCGAACTGGCCGCGATAGCTCGTGTCGGAGCCGCGCAGGCCGGGTGTCGCACTCCGGGCCCAGTACGTATTGATGAAGACGTTCTGGTAGAACGCGAACACGCCGTCGACACCGAACACGTCGTTGCGCCCCGTGCCGCCCTGCCCCACCGAGCGACCGGTGTAGATCAGGCCCAGCGCGCTCCGCTTCAGGACGTCCCGCCGCACACGCAGCACGCTGAAGTTGGTCGCCACGGCCCTGCTCGCGGCGTCATCCTGCGACCCGATGTTGATCGCGCCGACGCTGTACCGGCCCAGCCGTCCGGTCAGCCGTGCACCACCCACGAGCGGGACGGCCTGCGCGCTGGCGCTCAGGCCGATCCGCCGGCTGTAGAACAGCAGCGGGAGGTCGCCCGCACCGGTGGTGGTGTTGGTCCCGAACGCGAACGTCCCCTGATTCTCGAGGAAGAACTCCCGTTTTTCCGGGAAGAAGAGGCTGAAGCGCGTCAGATTCAACTGCTGCTCGTCCGCCTCCACCTGGGCGAAATCGGTGTTCCAGGTCAGATCGGCCGCCAGGTTTCTCGTCAGGGTGTACTTGGCGTCCACGCCGACCTTGCCACCCAGCCGGTCGTCCACGCGCGGCGTGGCCACGCGGTCGCTCGTCAGGTCCGTGATCGCATACGGCTTGATCTCAAGCACACGGCCCGACGCGGGAATCTCCAGACCGACCAGCGTGGTCCACTGCGAAACCGCCATCCACCCGCCACCAGGCCCGCCGCGGGCGTTGGACACCCGCGTCAGGAACGAGCCCTCGTTCTTCCACTTGCTGTAGCGGAGCATCTGGAAGCCCCACGGGAGGCCCTTCACCGGCGATGTGCGCAGCGACTTGAACGGCACCGCCGCCTCCATGACCCAGCCGCCCTCGAAGCGGCTGGTCTGCACCTGCCAGATCAGGTTCAGGTCGCCGTTCCACTGCTTCTCGGCGGTCACCTGGCCATCGATGCGGCCTGCGAGAGGATTGACCGTGAAGCCGTAGCCGTTGCGCCGGTCGTAGAACGTGTCGAAACCGAAGGCGACGTAGTCGTTCTGCGTGATGTTGGCGTTGTCGTAGCGCAGTTCGTTCACGATCATGCGCTCGGGATGCGACTCGTAGCAGCGCGCCGTCACGTAGATATTCCGGTCGTCGAAGAACACCCAGACGTCGGTCTTCTCGGTCGCCGGCTGCCCCTCGTAGGGCTCCATCTGGATGAAGTCGGTCATCGGCGGCACGTCGTCGTAGGGCTGGTCATCCACGCGGCCGTCAATGCGGATCGGCACGGCGATCCGGACCGCGCGGACGGTCGCCCGGCCGAGCTCGTCGCGCGTCATCACATCGGGGGCCAGAGGCGGTGGCGGACCATCGATCGTCCAGCCCCCGGCGGCCCCTCGCTGGACGGCCGGGGTCTGCGCACGGGCGGCGGAACCGGCGCCCAGCAGCAGGGCCAGCAGCAGGGCGCCCCAGCGCCGGCAGCGGCGAACACGGGCTCGGTCCGGAGGCTTCACCATCAGAAGAGCAACCGATCCTAACAGCGCGTATTCAGGTGGACTCTACCGGAATCCCGAGGGAACCTCAGCAGGACCAGCCCCTAGATCTCGCGCCAGGCAGTCAGCAGGGCGACAAGCGCCACGAGCGGCGCCGTCTCGGCCCGCAGCGTGCGCTGGCCGATCATGACCGCGCCGGCGTGTCGCAGCAACGCCTCCAGTTCGGCGGGCGCCCATCCCCCTTCCGGACCGACGAGAATCGTCGCGCGGCCGGAGGCGGGACGGCCGACATCCTGCACACGGCCGGCGTCGACCGCGGCCGACGGCTCCACGCACACCAGGCGCGTCTCCGCGGCCGGTGCCTCCTGCCACCCAGCCAGCAGCGTTTCGACGTCCACTGGAGCGCCCATGGCCGGCACGACGGCGCGGCCACACTGCTTCGCGGACGCCACGGCCACGCGCCGCCACCGTTCCGCCCTGCTGCCCCGTTCGAGGGCCGCCCGTGACGTCTCCGTTCTGGCCGTCACGACGGGCACAAGCGCCCGCACGCCGAGCATCGTAGCGTCACGCACCACGCCGTCCATGTGGTCGCCCTTGAGGACGGCCATGGCCAGCGTCACGTCGAGCGCCATCTCCGGCGCGGGCGGAGCGACGGCTTCACCGAGCTCGACCTCAACGCGGCCCTTCGCGATCGTTCGCACGACCGCCGGGAACTCGTGTCCCTCGCCGTCGAACACGCGCACGGCGTCACCCGGCGCGACGCGGAGCACGCGCACGGCGTGCGCGGCCTCGTCCTCCGGCAACGGCAGCACCGCTCGCGGCGCGGCACCGGGCAGGTAGAAGCGGTTCACTCGCATGCGGGGTCCGGCCGGGT
>JBFWUM010000141.1:0-3388 GCA_050247255.1 Vicinamibacterales bacterium
GCCGTGAACGTGACCGCGGCTCCCGCGGCCGAGGCCGCCGCGACCGTGATGTCCGCCGGCGGCGTGAACGTGGGCGCGTTGTTGGTGACCGTCACGAGGAACGACGTCGACGCGCTGTTCCCGGCCTCGTCGGTGGCCGTGCAGGTCACGGTCGTCGGACCGAGCGGGAACACCGAGCCCGAGGAAGGCCCGCAGACGGCCGTGATGCCGGTGCTGACGTCGTCGTTAGCGGCCGGCGCCGTGTAGGTGACCGTGGCGCCCGCCGCGTTCGTGGCGGGCGTGCTGATGTCGGGATGCGACGCGATCACGGGCGGCGTGGCGTCCGTGACGGTCACCGCGGCGGATGCGGTTTCCGCGGCCGGCGGCACCGCGCCGGCGCTGTTCGTGTAGAACGCCGCGCCGTTGAGGAACGAGGCCGTGGCGGTGACCGTGCCGGGCGACGGGAGCACCACGGACACCGCTGCCGACCCGCTGCCGTTGGTGACGGCCGTCTGATCTGCCGGTGCACCGGGGCCGCTGAACGTGAACGTCACCACCTGTGCACCGAGCGGGAAGCCGCTGGGTGCGGATGTCAGCGTGGCGGTGAGCGTCGCGACACTGCCGGCCGACACCGAGACGGGGGCTATCTGTAGCGCCGTCCGCTGGTACACGCTGACCAGCGCGGCGGGCGTGCTGGATGCGAGCAGCCCGGGGCTGCCCTCGAAGCTGGCGGCCACGCTGTGGACGCCGCGGGTCGTCGGCGTGTAGGCCACCGAGGCCACGCCACTGGCGTCGGTCGTTGCCGTCTGCGTCACCAGGCTGCCACCCGGGAGGACCCACGTGAAGACCACGGGCTGACCGCCTACGGCCGAGCCTCCCGCGTCCGCGCGCGTCAGCGTCGTGGTGGCCGTCATGGCCGATTCGATCAGGCCTCCGGCCGGCACGGCCGGGACCGTCAGCGTCGTGGCGACGATCGCGTCGACGACCGTGTAGCTGATGCTCGTGGTGCCGTGGCCGCCCGTGCAGAACGCGCCGGCGCACGTGTTGACCGTGTACGTCTTCGCCCCGACCGTCGCCGTGTTCAGCGTGCCGGTACCGGACTCGTGCGCGTGCCCGGACGACGTGGCGAACCCGCCGTTGTTGTCCTGGCAGAACACGATGCTCGGGCCTCCCGGCGCGGAGTCGCAACTGAAGCTCGTCGGCACGACCTGACCGGTGAGATACACGCCGCCGCCCACCGGTGACGAGATCGTGGCGGTCGGCCCGGCGATGACCGTATAGTCGATGGTCGACGTCGTGGTCTGCTGGTCGTTCGACGTCGCCGTGACCGTCAGGACGCGCGGTCCGGGCACCGACGTGTCGATGGCGGTGCCGGAGGGGTTGCCGCTCTGGTCCACGCATGACGCGATGCCAGGCCCGTAGGGCGCGTTGGTGCACGAGAAGTTCGTCTTCACGGGGAACGTCGGCAGCGCTGGCCCGATCAGGCCGTTCGCAGCCGGGGTGATGATCGTCACCTTCGGTGGCCCGGTCCTGTACATGATGACGGTGTTGATGCTGGCCTGCGCCGTGGCCAGGAACGCGCCGTTCGGACTGAAGGCCGCCGACACGGCCGCGAACGCCGGGTCGATGTCCTGCACGACGCCGAGCGCGCCGTTCGCCGCGACGGACATGAGCCGGACGTGTCCGGTGTTCCCGCCGGGGTTGGCCACGGCGAGGAGCGTCCCGGACGGGTGGAAGTTGACCTGGCGCGTTCCGGCGTTCGTCGTGAACGACGCCATGAATGGCGAGCCAGGTACAGGGGTCAGCACGCCGGTCGGCGCGACGGAGAACATACTTACCTTCTCGGCGAACGTGTTCGCGGTGGCGAGCAGTTGTCCGTTGGGGCTGAACGCCACGGACACGGGACCAGATCCGGCACCGGTCGAGAAGTCACCGACGGGGGTCAGCGAGCCGTCAGGCGCGACCGCGATGACCGAGACGTTGTCCGTCTCCAGGTTGGCCGTGGCGAGCAGCGTGCCGGACGGGTTGAACGCGACCGACTGCGGCGACGACACCTCCGCGAAGCCCGTCAGCGTGGCATCACCGGCCGGCGAGATCGCGTAGGTGGCGACGACGTTCGCCCCGAAGGCCACGGCCAGCAGGTCGGATGTCGGACTGAAGGCCACCGACAACGGAAGCGTGACCTCGGCCACCGTCGAGTTTGTCGAGAGCAGTGACAGCGTGCCCGTGGGGCTGACCGCGTAGATCAGGAACGTGTTCAGGCCGCTCGTCGCCGCCAGCAACGTCCCCGACTCGTTGAACGCCACCGAGTTCACCGCGTCGGGGACCGCGAACGGCGATCCGGCGGCGGGGGTCAGAAGGCCGTTGCCGTCCACCGAGAACATCGAGATCGAGATGGGTGAGTTCGGCGTGGCGTTGAGCGGCAGGTTCACGACAGCCATCAGGCCGCCGTTTTTGCTGAAGGTGACCTGCCAGGGATTCGGCGCGGCGCCCAGCCCCGTGCCTCCGGTGAACGTGTACGGGGGCGGGACCACCTGGGCGTGCACCGCCGGGACGGCCGCCGCCATGACGGCCAGGATGCTCAGGGCACACGCGATCAGCCGGCGGCGCATGCCGCGATACATCGATGTTTCCTCTGCAAATCCGCTCATCTGTCCACCTTTTCGCGCACCGGGCGCGTTCCGGAAAATGCTATGCCGTGGATTGCGAGCCGCCGGCCGTTCCTGATATAGGAGGGGCCGCATTTTTTGTATGAGCGCCAGCCGCCGCCATCTCACCGCCCGCCGGGTGGACTGGCTGTTCCAGCCCTCCTCGGCCGAACTCGTGCGCGTGGCCGGGACGGCGCGCATGGATGCGTCCGGTGAGGGGTGGACGTTTACCGGCACGATCGTCGAGCCACGTCCCGGGTTGCGCGTCTACATCAACGAGTGCGCCACGACGCAGCCGATGACGCTCGAGCCCTCCCGGGACGAAGCCGAGGCGCGCAACGTGTTTCTCACACTGCCGCTGGCCGGCCGGTCGAGCGTGCGTACGCTGGACGGCTCGACCAACTGGATGGACCCCCGCCGCGCGTTGACCTACGCGCTGTCTGGACCGCGGATGCGCTTCGACTTCGCTGCCGGACAACGGGTCACGACCGTTGGTGTCGGGCTGACGGGTGATGCCGTCGACGAGGTCCTGGGCGACCGCGTCCCGCAGCCACTGGTGCCGCTCGTCGAGCGGCATCGCGACGAGAGCCTCGTCGTGGCGTCGCCGATCGCGCCGCTGGCGCGGCGGGTGGCGCGCGACCTCACGACGGCGCCGTTCACCGGCGCGCTGCGGGATCTGTGCTTTGAGGGTGGGGCGCTTCAGATTCTGGCCGCGCAGGCATCTGTTCAGGCGGATGACCGCCGGGCGTCCCGCGCGTCGC
>JBFWUM010000142.1:0-3387 GCA_050247255.1 Vicinamibacterales bacterium
CCGCCGCGGTGTGCGTGAGGTTCGCCGTATGCGCGGGGAGTGCGTCCGAGAGCGCGACGATGCCGCTCGCGAACGTCAATCTCGGCGGTCCCCAGTTGCCGGGTGCCTGGTTGTTGCCGGTGATGCCCGCGTCGCCGGAGACGTTCGTGCGGTTCGCGAAGTAGGGCGTCGTGCGCGTCGTCTGCCCGGTGAATTGATAGCGCATCCGGAGCGAGAGCATCTGCGAAAAGCGGTGGTTCCAGTTCACGGCCGCGTCGAAGCCGGAGCTACGCGTCTCGTCCTCGAAGCGGAAGAGATCTCGGGACGCGGTGGTGGTCCGCTGCCACGACAGGTTCCCGAAGAGCTGGTTGTTCCGGTTGATCGGCTGCGTGAGCCGGAGCTGGACGTTCTCCTGCGTGAGCTGGTTGACCACCGGCGCCTGGTAGTTCGTGCGACCCGTGCCGTCCACATTCGCCGTCGGGTAGTAGCCGAGGAGGGCCGCGGCCTGCGGGCTGAGCCGGTCTGTGGGGATCGTGCCGTCCGCGAACGGCTGCCCGGTCCGCGGGTCGAGGACGGTGACCGGCCGGCCGCTGCCGTCCACCGACTGCGAGAAGTCGCCAGCGCGCTCGAGAGCCGTGGGCACCAGGGCGGACTGCGTCGTGGCCGTCGTGTTGACCGTCCGCTGGACGCCGAGGAAGAAGGTCGGCCGGTTCGTCTGGATGCCCGGAATCTTCAACGGGCCGCCGAGGTTTCCGACCAGGTGGATGTTCGTGTAGTCCGGCTTCGGCGTGGGAAGCCCACCGAAGGAATACGGGCGCGTATCCCACGCGGACGTGCGCCCGAACACGCCGAAGCTCCCGTTGTAGAGCGAGCGCTGGCCCGGACGGTTGTTGCCGAAGGCGCGGAGCTGCGCGAAGGGTGACGCCGCACCGTTGTTGACGCTGCCGTTCACGAGCAGGCCGTCCGCCGCGCCCATGCCCTCGGCGGGAGCGTCCTCTGTTGCGGCTGGCCGAGGCGGCGGCGGCGCCGCGCCCGTGGTTCTGACTTCTGCCCGCCGAAACGCTGGTGCCGATGAGGAGGCGCCCGGGCTGCCCAACGCGCTCGGGAGCGTCGTCGCCGCGACCGTGCCGGTGCGGGCCGTTCCCTTCGTCATCTCGTCGAGGCTGAGCAGATTCAGGGCGATCACGGGCGGCTCGCCGTCGACCGGCACGACGACGTCCTGCGCGGCGGGAGCGAAGCCAGGCATGTCGACCTTCAGCGCCCAGGTGCCGTCGTCGATGGCCGCGAAGCGGAACCCACCCTCCAGGTCCGTCGACGTGGTCAGCGACCGCGCCCCCTGGCTGATGACGACCGTCGCGCCCGGAACGGGCACCGACCCGGTGGCGACCCGGCCGATCAGGTCTGAAGCAGCGAGGAGATCGCCGCCCAGAACGGCGGTCAGCACAAGGATTGACGTGATCCGGCGCGCCACGCTTGGAACATTAGACACCTGAGATCGCCGGATGGTCTGGTAGTTGCGAACCCGCACTGTGCCGTCGGCCCGCGCCTTCAGGAATGGCGTACATCCGGCGCATCGGCGCCGCTGGGCGAGGTCGGCCGGGCCGGCACGCCACGTGCAGAGGACCGGGTGCTACACTCGGGCCGCCGACAGCCCGGATAGAGGACGCCATGGCAGACCTTGAGCACCGGACCGTCATCCTGGAAACGATCGTGACCCATCACGAGAGCCAACTCGTCGAGCTTCGCGCCGACATGCGCACCCTGCGCGACGAAATGAGTCGTCGCTTCGAGCACGTCGACCAGCGGTTCGGTCACGTGGACCAGCAACTCCTGACCATCCGGGCGGAGATGAGCAGCCACTTCATGTGGGTGATTGGCATCCAGATGGCCGCGGCACTCACCGTCATCGGCGCTCTGGTGAATCTTCGCTGACACGGCTGGTTCAGCTCGTCGCGGCCCTTCTCAGATCCAGTTGACGCAACTTTGCTGCTGGCTGGTAAACGTCGACACGGCCCGTGTCGTCGGCGACCAGTTCAGTTGTCCGTCGGCAGCTCGGCGCGCTCGATGACGACGACATCGAGGGGTGCCGTCATTGGCTGAAGCTTCAGGCCGAGCTGTTCCTCCAGCGCTCTGAACAAAGATGAGCCATCGAGACCGGGTGACGCTGGTGCGCCGCTGCCCGCGGTAGCAGAAGGGGTCGTCGGCGTGTCCAGCGTCCAGGTGAGGTCGTAGTCGAACAATCCGTCGAGCCCCGTGCGGTCGATCACGACGCGACCGACGGACGGAGACCTGGAGACGGATGGCCCAGGGCCGGTCCATTCCGCGACATGCCGAGTCGGCAAAGTGGCTACTGGCGGCCACGTAGAAGTAGTCATATATTTCTGGTCATGACGAAGCCGAAGTCCCTCAGCCGTCGCCCCGGCGCGCCGCCGGTGAACTACGTTGGGGCCGCCCAGTTCAAGGCAACCTGTCTGGAACTGCTCGACCGCGTGCGGGAGTCCGGTGAGGACATCGTGGTAACCAAGCACGGCAAGCCGGTGGCGAAGGTCGTGCCGTATGCAGAGGAGAAGCCGCGTCGTACGAAGTTCATCGGCTCGATGAAAGGGACGGTGCTCCGATACGACCGGCCTTTGGACCCACTGGACGAAGTGTGGGACGCGGACCAGCCCGGCGACCCGATTCTCTGACGGCACTCGATGCTTCTTCTCGACACGCACGTCTGGATCTGGGCAATCGAGGCTTCTACCCGGCTCGGGAGAAGGGCCGTGCGGCTGATAGAACAGGCTGCGTCGCGTGAACAGTCACGGCCGATCGCGCGTTGCTGACCTTTGCGAAGGCAACGCGCCTCCGGGCGGTAGACGCGCGGCAGTAGGCGCGTCGTACGTGTCGGCCCTCGCCGAGCGATCAGTCCGGTGTCGGACGCGAGACGCTGTCGATCACGAGCACCTCGACGGGTGCTTTCGTCGCTTCCAGCTTGAGCCCGAGTTGCTCCTGGATCGCGGTGGCGAGTGACGGACCGTTCGGATCGATGGCCTGACCGAAGATCGTCGTCGGCGCCCCGGCCGCGCCCGCCGGCAAGTTGGCCATGAAGTCGGGTGTCCAGGTCAGATCGAGGTCGAAGTTGCCGGTGAGCCCGGTGCGGTCGATGACGATCCGCCCAGCCTGGCCTTCGATCACGCCCAGCACGTTTCCGATCGGCCAGCCGCCGGCGCTCAGACGGCCGGGGCCCATCATCACCCCGCAGGTGGGACGTTCCCCCGGTTTGGGCGGGGCGAAGGGCAGCGGTCCTGCGGGAGGCGGTGCGCCGGGTGGTCCTCCAGCCGGCCGGGCCGCGCGCATCATCGCCGCGCAGTCAACCGTTGACGGCACGAGGCCCGGGCCCAGCCTGCCGTCCTCTCGTGCCTTGAC
>JBFWUM010000143.1:0-3336 GCA_050247255.1 Vicinamibacterales bacterium
GTGTCCTGCTCGTCCTTTCGGCGCTCGCGATAGCCGGCACGGCGGCGGAATTCGCCGTCCGCCGGCTCCTTCCACAGTTCGATCCGTCAGGCTCGCTCGCCTTCACCCACGATCCCGGCTACGGCGTCGCGCTCGGCCCGCCGGGTGCGGCGCGCCGCCTGTACAAGAACAGCGGCGACTACGACGTGCCGGTGATCTTCAACCGGCACGGCCTCCGCGACCCGCTCGACATCGCCGAGGCGCGCCCGGACGATGTGGTCTTCGTCGGCGATTCGTTCACGCTCGGGTGGGGCGTGCGCGAGGACGCGCGCTTCAGCGCCGTGTTCGGCGCGGAGACCGGCCTCCGTACGTTCAATCTCGCCGTGCCGACGGGGCTGACGGGCTATCAGGCGCTCCTCGCGATGGCCCGGGACCGGGGGGCCGAAGTCGGCCGCCTCGTCGTCGGCGTCTGCATGGAGAACGACCTGCGGCCGGACGGGGACGGAGGGCCGGAGGGCACCGCGCCCGGCGCGCCGGTGCGCGAGACGGTCAAGGCGTGGCTGACCGCGGAGTCGTCGCTCTACGTGGCCGCGTCCGCGGCGGTGCATCGGATCCCGGCGCTCCGCGGGCTGGCGGCGCGCGCGGGCCTGCTGGCCGGTCCCCTCGGTGACAACGTGCCGCCCACGCCGGCGGAGGTGGAGGCGGCAGCCGTCCTCACGGCCAACCTCGTCGAGCCCTACGCGGCGACGGCGCTGATCATTCCGTCGCGCGGCCTGTGGCTCGGCCCGGACGCCGGCGCCTGGGACGACGCCCACGGCCGGTTCGTCGCCGCGCTGCGCGCGCGGCATGTGGACGTGCTCGACCTGCGGCCCGCCATGGAGGCCGGCGGGAACCCGCTGCAGTACTACTTCCTCCACGACGGCCACTGGAACACCGCCGGCCACCGCCTGGCCGCCGACGCCCTCGCCGCCCGCCTCGTACCCCGGCACGCCGCGTTGTAATCGCGGAGGTACGGCCGCACCAGTGGGGCGGGATCCGGACGCCGCCACTTTGTCCGCCAACCGCCGTGCCGTGGCATGCGCCGCCACCCGTCAGCGGGTCCCGGACGCACGGCCGTGTGGCCGCGCGAGTGGGGCTGTGGAGCATGCCGTCATGTTCACGACAAACGCGTCGCAGGCGCCGGGTGGGATGTCGACGGTGGGACCCGTAGGTCGATCAGGCTACGGGCGTCGACAGGGTTCCCGCCCGGATGCGACAGGTCCGCCGGAGATGCGTTTGTCCGGCATGCGGAACCGCCCCCGAGTGCGGCCACACGGCCGTGCGTCCGGGACTCGTGTATGCCGGCGGCGTCCGGGGCTCGCTCCCCGTGCCCGGCCAGGCCGGGCGTCCGGGACGTGGGGGGCGTTCGGTGGTGTCCGGGCACTACGGGACGTTCGTGGTCGCTCGAGTTCAAGCGTGCGCCGCGAGTGTCGATTTACCGGCCATGCAGGTTCTGGTCTGTGACGACGACCCTTCCACCCGCTTCGCGGCGCGACGCCTGCTGGAGGAGCGCTTCGGCTGCAAGGTGCACGAGGCCGCCGACGGCACCGAGGCGCTCGCCGTCCTGGCCGAGCAGCGTTTCACGTTCATGCTGCTCGACGTCGACATGCCGGGCCTGAGCGGCCACGACACGCTGGAGGAGGTCCGCGCGTCGGACGTCACACGCGGGCTGCCCGTCGTCGTGCTGTCGAACGAGCGGCGCGAGGAGGTCATCATCCGACTGATGCAGCTCGGCGTCGCCGACTACATCCTCAAGCCGATCCGGCCCGCCACCTTCACGTCGAAGATCGAAGCCGTCGTGCAGTCGCTGCCCGCCCGGCTGCTCCACGCCACCGACGCGACGACGATCGTCGTGACGCCGGAGGCGCCCGCGATCATCGCCGACGGCGACCCGGAGTTCCGCAGCTTCTTTGCCGGCCAGGTGTCCGCGTACGGACCCGTCGTGCAGGCCGAGTGCGGCGCCACCGCGCTGGCTGCGTTCCGGCGTGCGCCGTCCGGCGTCGTGTTCGTGGGCCGCGACCTCGGCGTCGTCGACGGGGAACGGCTGGCGCGGAAGATCCGCGAGGAGTATCCGCTCGGCGGCGTCCGCCTCGTCCGCGTGATCGACGCGCTGCACGAACGGCGGGGGCCGTCCGCGCTGTGGGACGGCACCCTCCCGCGGACGTTCCTGCCCGACGTGCTGCGCGACGGCATCCGCCCCTACGTCCGCATGCCGGGACCGATGGGCGCGCTCGCCCGCCTGGTGCCGAACCTGCCGGACGTCGTCGACGGCGTGACGGTGAACGTGTTCGGCACGCGGGTGAAGGCCGAGGTGGTGCGGTCGCGCGCGGATGAGCCCCTGACCGTGGTGTGGACCGGACAGTCGGCCGTCACGCTGGCGGACCGCTTCACCATCCAGCTCGCGCTGCACCTGCCCGGGCCAGCCGCGGCGTCCGTCGCCGGCCGCATGCGCGCCGTCGACGGCGGCGCCGCCGGAGACGCCGCTACGGGCGAGGCCGTGGTGCGCGACCTGGCCGGTCTGCTGGCCGGGCGTCTGCAGACGCGCTTCCAGGAGAAGGGCATGCCGGGCGAAGTTGCGCCGGCGTCCGCGGTGGCTGACGCGGAGGTGGTGCGGCCGGCGGAGATCTGCGGCACGGTGCGGCGGTACGCGCTGCCGGGCGGAGGCGACTTCCTGGTGTCGCTGACGGTGGTCGACCGCGGCGACGCCGCGCTGCCGGCTCCGGCCGCCGGCGCGCCGGCCGAGCCCGAAGCGGCGGCCGTCGCCGAGCCGGTCGCGGCGCCCGCAGCGGAGCCCGTCGCGGAGCCCGCGGCATGACGACGGGCGGCCGGCGCGGGGCAGGACCGGCCCGGGCCTGAAGGAGGCAGCGATGGCGGCAGACGCGTTCGATCCGGTGGCGGTGGTGACGCTGTTCGGCGAAGCCGATGGCTGCGAACTGCTGCGGCTGGCCGCGGCGGATATCCGGGACAGACTCGACACGCTCGGCGCGTCGCTGGCCGGTGGCGACCGTCCCGCCGCGGCGCGGGCGGCGCACTCCATTGCCGGCGTCGCCGGCAACATCATGGCGTTCGAACTCTCGGCGGTCGCCCGGGAGATGGAGGACGCGTTGCGGGCATCCGGTCCAGTTCCGGAGGTGCTCGTGGAATGTCTCGGGACTGAGGTCGGCGCCGTCCTCGACGCGATAGGTCGGCATGCGCGGCTCAGCAGTTCGTTCCTGTCCCACTCCGGCATCACGCACGGGTAACATGGGGCGCCCCCGCCGCCATGTCCGTCGACGCCCTCCGATCGCTGCCTGACCAGTTGCTCGAGCTCTCTCCCGA
>JBFWUM010000144.1:0-3318 GCA_050247255.1 Vicinamibacterales bacterium
GGCGCGCTTCCAGACATCCTCCGATGCCGAGGCGCTGACCCCCGACGAGCAGGCCATCGCCAGCCTGCGCGCCTGGATCGCCGAACGCTGGGACGTCACCATCAAGTCGGTCGATATCGGCGCCGAGAGCTTCGACCGCAAGCTCAACAATCGCGAAGCCGTCGCCTGGTACGACGAGACGGCCATCTACGTGCCGACGCAGCGCCTGCGCGAAGCCGTCGGCGAGACGGTGAAGGCCCAGCACGTCGTCAAGGCGCTGACCGACCGCAACCTGCTGGCGCGACGGCACGACGAGAAGCGCGCCGCGGTCCAATGGGTGCCGAAGGTGGGGAAGGTGCAGTGCTACGCTCTGCGGCGGGACGCGTTCGGACGCTCGCACCACGTTCACGGGCTGTCGCTCGTGGACGGGGGCGAGCGATGAGCACCCCCTTCCCGATGCCGGAGCGCATCGTTGCGAAGAGTGCGCGGCTGCCCGCGAGCGGGTGCCTACGGTGCCTATGGTGCCTACTGCACGCGCGGTGCCTACGGTGCCTACGGTGCCTGGTGGGAGCAGCGCACAGTGGGGTAACGCCGCAGCGACGGATGCCTACGGTGCCTACTGTGCCTGCTGCGGGCCGGTTTGTAGGCACCAGTAGGCACCTCGCGAAGCCCGGTGCCTACGCGCAAAGCCACGGATTCCGCGGGAATAGGCACTCTGGGCACCGTAGGCACCGCGCGAGGACGGATATAGCGGGAGAGAGGCATAGGCGGGGAGGAAGAGAGGCCCCCTTATTATTATATCTTTTCAGGTGCCTACAGTGCCTACGGTGCCTACTGGCCAGCATTTCTGCGGCTTTGCCAGTAGGCACCTCGCCTTCGCAGGTGCCTACTGGTGCCTACTGGCCCGCAGCACCGGCGGCAACGCCGCGTCCCGCCCGGCCACGACCCTTCAGCGCATATCGGAGGAGCAGATGACCGTCGTCACGGAGGCGGACGTGATTCGCCACGCCCGCACCATCTCGGGCACGCCCTGGCAACTCGCCGCCCGCCTGTCCGAGGCGCTGGTGACCCACGCGCGCGCCCCGCATCGCGCCGCCAGGATCGAGGCCGACATCGAGCTCACGGCGCTGCGGCTCCGCCTCGCGCAGCAGTTCGGCGACCGCCACGGCTGGCGCTGCAGCAGCGCCGACTTCTCGCCCGCCGTGCTGGCGCGGCGCGGCGTATGGGACGGTCGCGGCGACGGTCTGGGCGCGTGGAACTATCGCCTGATCGATCACCCGTACTTCTTCCGCACGCCCGATCGTCGCGCCGCAGCCGTCGCCGCCCACCTCTACGACAACCCGGCACGGGTGCGCGCCGAGATCGACGCCATGGCGGCACGGCATCGTCTGCGCGCGAGCTTTCCGGGGGACTTCCCGAGCTGGTGGGTGCCGGAAGCGACCAGCCTCTGCCTCTACGTCCCGGCAGGAGGGCCGCCCATGCCCTGACCCTCACCGACCATGAGAGCGGGTGGCGGCGGCGTTCCGGCCAGTCCTCCGCCGCCACCCTCGCCACGAAGCCCCCTATCACGGAGACCATCATGGTTGCCGCCACTTTGACTCTGCCGGCGGCGGATGCAAGCCCGGGCCCTTGTCCGCCTCGCATCGCCTCGGCCACACCCGACAACGGTTCGCCCGCCATCCTCGCCCTCGACCTCGGCACCATCACCGGCTGGGCCCTGCGCCTCGCCGGCGGGGCCATCCACAGCGGCACGGTCTCGTTCCGCCCGGGCCGATACGACGGCGGCGGCATGCGCTACCTGCGCTTCCGCAGCTGGCTCGACGGGCTGGCGGAGGATTGCACCGGCATCGCCGCCGTGTATTTCGAAGAAGTACGGCGGCATGCCGGCGTCGACAGCTCGCACGTCTATGGCGGCTTCCTCGCCACGCTGACATCGTGGTGCGAGCCGCGCGGCATCGCCTACCAGGGCGTGCCGGTCGGCACCGTCAAACGCCACGTCACCGGCAAGGGCAACGCCGACAAGGCTGCCGTGATCGCCGCAATCCGTGTCCGCGGCTTCGCTCCCACCGACGACAACGAAGCCGACGCCATCGCCATCCTGCTGTGGGCGACCGAGACCGGCGGGGGCGTGCGATGAACGGCGCGCTGCTGCTGAAACAGGCCGCCGCGGTCGTTGCCAACCGGCGCGAGACCTATGGCGAACCCCGCGTCAACGTCGAGGCCGTCGCCCGCCGCTGGGCGATCACGCTTGGACATCCGGTCACGCCGGCGCAGGTGGTGCTGTGCCTGATCGATCTCAAGCTCGCGCGTCTCGCCCATGACCCGGGCCACCTCGACAGCGCCGTCGACGTCGCCGGCTACGCCGCCGTGCTGCGGGAGGTCGTGCGATGAGGTGGGCGCCGAATGGCTTCGGCGGCACGCGGCGTCCCCCGGACGAGGTCAAGCGTACGGGCTGGCGCGAGCAGGGTGTCCTGGTGGTCAGCCCCGAGGACGAGCGCCTGTCCTGGCCGGAGCGCGAGCTCGTCCGCCAGCTCGGCGAAAAGCTCTACGGCCGTCGCGAGTCGACGGAGGCACGCCATGGCTGAGATGCAGTGGACACCGTCATTGGTCGAGGAGCGCCTCGCCGAGGCCGCCGCTGTGCTCAGGCGCCTGCCCGGCGAACGGCACCAGGGCTACTTCAGTACCTGGCCGGCGATCTTCCGGGAGTTCGGCGATCTCGTCGGCCAGGAGCCCCAGCCCTTGCGTCGGCCGGCGCCGTCGCCGGCCGCCATCACGCGCATGGAGGAGACGCTGACATGGACGATCGGGCTCGATCCCGTCGACGGCAAGATCGTGTGGATGCGGGCCTTCGGCGAACGCTGGAAGACGATCTGCTGGACGGTCGGGCTGCAGCGTGCCGCCGCGCACCAGCACTGGCTCTACGGGCTCTGCGTCATCGCATGGCGGCTCAACGGACGGCGGGCGCCGGGCAAGCGTTCGCGCCAGCACGTGATCGCGCTGATCCGTGGCGCGCGTTCGTGAGAACGGGAGGGTAAAGTGTCCGGCAGACACTTTTCGCTGAGACGGATCGGGCAGATATCGGTAAGTTTGCGATCAGCCTCGGGCGAGGCGCGTGCGACGCGGGAGATCATGGTGTAACTGACGAGATCACGGTCGGCGAGACGGTCGGCATGCCGATGTGAACGCACGGGTCCTCCCTGGGCATCAACCTATGCGGGGGGACGCAGCCCGATAGCCCGGTAGCGACAGCCTTTTATTTTGGGAAGCCACCCCGCCGGAAGCCACCCTTCGGCGGCCTGAAACCCCTGCAATTCCGCGGGTTTCGCGGGTGGCTTCCAG
>JBFWUM010000145.1:0-3194 GCA_050247255.1 Vicinamibacterales bacterium
GGAGCGGCATCTTCGGCCAGGTCGGGTCGTACTCGAAGATCGGTATCTGCTCGGGCTTGTCGGCCGCCCTGAGATCGATCGGCCCGGCGCCCCAGGACAACGCCAGCGCCAGCGCCGCTCCGATGCCAGTGCCGGCGATTCGCGTCTTCCGCATCTCACGCACCTCCGGTTTGATCTTGGCGGCACGACGGCGTTTTCGCAACCGCCCGGCTGGCCGCGGCACCTCTGCCGTGGAGATCAGTCGAGCACGCCGGGCCTGAAGCGGTACCCGGTGGCGGCGTCACCCTCGCGGAATCGTCCGTGGCACGCGGCGCAGGCCTCGCGGACGTACGCCGCCTCCTCCTGGGCGGCCGCCTGATCGGGCTCCGCCCGGGTCAGCTCGATGCGCAATGCCGCCACCGCCTGCAGGGCCGTCTCGACCAGCGTGGCGGCGTCGGTGCGCGAGCGTTCCTTCAGGAACGTCCGCGCACCGGACAGCAGGTCCGTCATGCGGTCCAGCCGCGTGAGCCCGTCGCCGCGGACGCTGTTGAGCAGATACGTCGGTCCGGCGATCGCCTCGTCGACGATCGTCCAGTCCTCGCCGATGCGGGCCATCGCACCGGCAAACGCCGTGGCGTCCCGCACGACGACGGCCGGGCGGTCCTGCGCCGACGCCGCGATCGCCGCCCATCCGCAGGCGCACACCGCGAGAAGGACGCGTGTGGGGCGTGGCATCAATTACGACATTAGCCTATCGAACCTGCGTGCTAGATTCCCTCACATATGTCACGCGTCGGCCCGTTGCTCGCGCCCGTTGGTCTCGGCGTCCTGCTCGCCGCCCTCACGCTGCAGGCGCAGACACCGGCCAGCGTGTGGGACGGCGTCTACACGCCGGAGCAGGCCGCGCGCGGCGAGCAGGCGTTCAAGCGCTCGTGCGGCGGCTGCCACCGCGACGACGCGTCCGGGGGCGATGATTCCGAGCCGCCGCTGCGGGGCCCGAACTTCACGCACAACTGGGAAGACGCGTCGGTGGCCGAGCTGTACGACTTCATCGCGACCAATATGCCGAAGACCCGGCCCGGCTCGCTGCCGCTTGAGGAATGCGTCGATATCGTCGCGTTCCTGCTGAAGCTCAACGAGATGCCGGCAGGCACGCGCGAGCTGACGACGGACATCAAGGCGCTGGTGGGGATCCGTTTCACGGCGGTCCGGCCGGCGAAGTAGCCCCTACCGGCTATTCGCGCAGCGCGACCGGACGGTCGTCGCGCCTGGCGGCGAGCGCCTCGAACACGGCATCCGGCACATGGGCACCGGCGCCGGCCTTCTGCCGCCAGGCGGCGGCCACACGGCGCCGTGCCTGCGCGCGCACCTCGCGTGGCGCGAGGAAGTCATAGCCTTGAACCGCGCCCGGCAGGCGCGCGCCGAGCGCGCGGGCCGCGATGAAGCGGACGGCCGGATACGAATCGTCGAGCAGGATGGCGAGCGCGGGGATGACCCAGGCGTCGTCCGCCCGCCCTGTCTCGGCGCGCCCCAGCGCCTCGGCCGCGACGGCCCGCTGCTGCGCGTCGCCCGAGAGCGCCCACCGGACCGCGGCGGGCTCGTCTCCGTCGATCCCCTCGGGCACCGGCTGACCGTACCAGGCCTCCAGGCGCCGGGCGGTCCACGCGAGCGGCTTGTCCACGTGACACAGGCTGCAGGCGTCGGGCCGCCCCGTCCGCACCGCCACACCCGCGTCGGGGCTCGTGATGCGGTGGCTGCGCACCGTCTTCAGCAGACCGTAGGTCGTGTACGGCATGTGGCAGCTCACGCACAGGCTGCCGGCCGACCCGTCCGCATGCCGCGTGTGCGCCGTGCGCCCCGCGCGGACCGACGGATGGCACGAGAGGCACGCGGCGTCCCCGGCGCCGGCCAGGGACAACTGGTCGTCCGCCCACGCACGCGGCTCGCGCGCGTCATCCTGCTCCTGGTGCAGCGCGTGGCACGAGAGGCAGGTCATCGTGCGCTCCGGCGTCCGTCCGCCGGTGAAGCACGCGGATTCGATGAGGCCGTTGTATTCGCGGCCCGCGACGGCAATCGTGCCATCCGGCCAGAACGCCTCGCGGACGAACCCCGGGTCGTCGGCGAGCAACTGCCGGAGCCGGTCCACGCCGGGGTCGCTGCCGGGCCGCGCGACGAAGCGCGTGCGGGCGAGGACGTCGCCTGGGCGGAAGGCGGGACCGTGCGTGTTCTCGGCCTGCTCGCCGGCCGCGTCGTGCCACTCCCAGACGCTGTGGCACTGACCACAGACGTCGGCCGAGCGACGCGGGTCGAGCCGGCGCGGGTTCGTCATGGCCACCTCGCGGGGGGCATCCGCGTGCGCGCCCGCCGGCCCGTGGCAGGCCTCGCAGGCGATGCCGAACTCGCTGACGCGGGAATCCGCGGACATCGTCTCCGGCGTCATGCGCCGGTACATCGACGGCACGCGCGCCTGGCCGCGCGTGGCGTGGCAACTGATGCAGACCTGATTCCACTGCCCGGCGCCGGGCAGGAAGACGGGCGCGGCCGGCTGGAGAAACGCCGCCGACCGCGGAATCCAGCGCCGCTCGCCGATCAGGTACGTCAGCGGAAAACGGCCGAGCACCAGGGTCTTCCCCGTCTCGTACCAGAACACCTGCTGGTGGTGGGAGCCGGTGATGAGCGCCACCGCCCGGCCGATGACGGGCCGGCCGCCGCCTGGCCCGGGCACGCCCCCCGGGGCCACGGCGCCGCGGGGGACGATGTGATCCGGGTCCGGAAACTCCGCCCAGAGGCCCCCGTCGCGCGGTTCGATCCGCATCGCACCCCAGGTAGAGGGCGGGGGCTGCCCGTCGGCCAGGAACCGCGCCGCCGCGGGTACCGCCTCCGTCGTCATCGTGCGGTGGAACGACGCGGTCCACGACGCGTGCTGGCTGGCGTGGCAGCCGCGGCAGTCGGCGGGGCGCGCCGAGCCATCGGCGGTGACGCGTGCGGGCCGGAACGGCCGGTCGGGATCGGGCGCCGTACACGCGCTCGCCGTCCACAGGGGGACGGCGAGAGCCAGGGCGCGAAGGCCCCACACGACACAGCCCGGCCGCGACACGCGCGGAGTCTACGCTACTGCGCGGGCAGCGCGAGGTCCTCCGGCAGCGGCACGTTGCCGCGCTGCACGTTGCGCAGGTCGCGGCCCGGCTTGCAGCGGTCGGCGAGCGTGCCGCCGG
>JBFWUM010000146.1:0-3133 GCA_050247255.1 Vicinamibacterales bacterium
CGAGCATCTCCGCCGTCGGTTCCCGCGTCTCGCTGTAGAGCGAGTAGACGGGTACGCGGCGCCGCGCGTCCTTCGCGTGGGCCGTCTCGATCATGTTGTCCTGCACGTCGGACCGGAACCCGTGCTGCGGGCCGAAGATCGCGCCGAGCCGGACGCCGTCGGCGGCGGCCAGCCGATCGACGACGTGACGGAAGCGCCCGTCCACCGACGCGTGATTGCAGACGATGCCGACGGTGAGGCCGCGCAGGCGGCCGGAGTCGAGGAGCGCGTCGCTGCCGAGGCGCGTGGGCGCGGTGGTCATGCGGGCGGGGGAAGCACCTGGCACGTGCGGCCGAGCCAGGCCCAGAAGGGATGCGTGGTGATCTCGGCGCGCCTCGCGAGCGCGAGCGCGCGGGCCTCCTCGCTCTGCCCTGCGAGGCACAGCGCGTAGAGCCGCAGGCCGAGCGCGCGTTCCCGGAGCGCCGGCTCGGCCTCGGCGCGGCCGAACGCGGCGGACGCGGCGAAATAGCTGCGCTCGGAGACCAGCCGCGCACCGAGGTGGTACTGCATCGGCGGCTGCGCCAGCTCGGCGGCCGTCGCGATCTCGACACCGCGCTGCAGGTCGCCGTTGCTGCCGAGCAGCCACAGCACGGGCGTCTTCAGGATCGAGCCGGTCAGCAGCCGGTGGACGGCGTCCATCGACTGGGCGGCCGCCGTGTCCGCGCCGCTGATGAAGCCCTGGAACTCGAAGTAGGGCAGCGTGGCCTCGATCAACTCGGGTGGCCAGAGCTTCCGGATGAAGGCGCTCGTGCGGAACCGCTCGCGGCACGCCACCGGGTCGAACATGTCCTGTCGCAGCGCGGTGTCGGATTCGGCCGAGACCGACGGGTCGTTGATGCGGCCCGGGCGGTCGTCCACGAGCGGGGGCACGCCGGCCGAGATGCGCTTCAGGAACGTGGCGTCGCCGATGAACAGCGCGCCGAGCTGCTCCGGCCGCTCGAGTCCCAGCGCCCGCAGTTCGCGGACCACCGCGCGGTCCTGCCACTGCGCGAACACGCGCTCGAGCGTGGCGGGCCCCGTGGCGCCGCGCGTGCCGACGAGCATCAGGTTGCTCGTCTCGCCGTGCCACAGCGAGCAGTCGTCGAACGCCTCGCAGAACGCACGGATCACCGACCGGCTCACATCGCCGGACATCGTGTGCATGGGCAGCCAGTAGGCGGCCATGCCGCCCTCGGCCAGGCGCGACCGGATCAGCTGGAAGTACTCGCGCGTGTAGAGGTTCACGACGCCGGCGCTCCGCGGGGGCGGAGGCTCGGACGTGATCAGGTCGTACCGCTCCTGGGTCGTCTGCAGGAAGTAGCGGCCGTCCTCGACGTGCATGCGCACGCGCGGGTCGCGCAGTGGATTCTCGGTGTCCTTCGGATAGATGACGACGCTGTTGTCGAGCACGTCCTTTGAGATGTCCACGACGTCGATGCGCTCGATCCCGGGCGAATCCGTCATGGCCTTCGCCGTGTTGCCGACGCCGAACGCGATCAGCAGGCTCTTCTTCAGGTTCGGATGGAGCGCCATCGGCCAGTACACGTACAGCTTCATGTACCGGCGCGACTCCCAGTCGGTGTCGGCCATCGACGTGGCGTTGACGAACAGCGCGTGCGTCCGCACGTCGCGCAGGATCGGCGCGTTCAGATAGATCAGCGTTTCGGCCACGCCTTCCCGCACGGCCGCGACGTTCACGGCGCGCGGTGTCGTGTGCGTGCGGAGGCTCGCGTAGCGCTCGATCGGGAAGCGCTGGAGACGTGCCGAGAGGCTGCCGAACGGAAACGCCGCCAGCGCGGCCACCACGACGACGAGCGCGGCGATGGCGTGGCTCCGGCGCGGGGCGGTGTGCGCCCAGAGTGCGGCGCCGGTCAGGGCATAGAGCGCGAGGACGGCGAAGAGCGCCCGCTCCATGCCGAGGAACGGCAGCAGGACGAAGCCGGCAGCCAGCGAGCCGATCGCCGAGCCGAGCGTGTTCGCGAACGTCAGCGTGCCCGCCGCGTCGGCGTCGGACCGGCGGGTCGCGCGCAGGCCGGCGCCTGCCAGCGTGAACACGGCCCCGGAGACGAGCGAGACGGGCAGCATCAGCAGTGCGCCGATCGCGAGCACTTCGGGCACCTCCGTGACCAGGTGCGAGGAGAGCGCCGACATCCGCAGCAGGAAGACGGCGTAGGAGGCCACGCCGAGCCCGCCGGACACCCAGAGCGCCGGGCCGGTGTAGACGTGTGCGTCAGGCCAGCGCCGGAGTGCCAGCCCCGCGGCAAAGCCGCCGAGCGCGATGCCGGTCAGCACCGTGCCGAGCATGACGGCGAACGTGCTCGAGTAGCCGATCACGGCGAGCAGCAGCAGCCGGAACCAGATCACCTCGAGCGCGAGCAGCGCGAAGCCCGCACCGAAGGACGCGAGCAGCCACGCAGCCACGGGCGCGGACGACGGCGCCGCCGTGGCCGACGCCGGTTCCGACGGCGTTGAGGATGGTGCCGCGGAGAGCGGTTCCGCGCGCCACCGGCGGTCGAATGCGAAGGCGACCGTCGCGACGGCCACGCTCAGGCCGGCGGCCACGACCGCCGTGCCGCGGATGCCCGCCACGCCGACGAGCACGAACTCCGTGGCGGCGACGCCGGCCACGGCTCCGGCCGTGTTCCAGCCGTAGAGCTGGCCGAGGACGGCGCCGAACCGGCCCGGCTGGCTGGTCAGCGTGCGCGTGAGCAGGGGCAGCGTCAGCCCCATCGCCGTGGACGGAATCAGCAGCAGCAGGAACGCGAGCGTCAGCCGGACAAGGTTGAGCACGCCGAGGTGTGCCGAGAGCGGGCGGAGCAGCGGCGCCAGCGCGGCGCCCATCGCCGGGAGCGCGACGACGAGCAGCACGCCGCTGACGGCCACGAGCCCTTCGACCGCCGCGTAGACGCGGAGCGGCCGCGCCAGCCGGTCGCCAATCCGCGTCGCGAGCAGGTTGCCGCCCGCCATGCCGGCCATGAATCCGGCGAGCACGAGGCTCGACGCCCAGATGCTGTTGCCGAAGGCGAGCCCCGCCTGGTGAAACCAGAGCGTTTCGAAGATCAGCGCGGAGCAGCCCGAGAGAAAGAACGCTCCGTAGAGCGCGGCGGTCATGCGG
>JBFWUM010000147.1:0-3129 GCA_050247255.1 Vicinamibacterales bacterium
CCCGAACAGCGACCAGCCGTTCTCGCGGAAACGCGCCAGGTCCTCGCGGTAGATGCGCTCGGCATCGCCCGCGCGGCCACCCTCGAGCAGCACCGCGCCCAGCACCTGCCGCGGCGGGTGATGCCACAGCGGCGGCTCCGAATACGGATACGCATCGTCCAGCGAGACGGCCTCTTCGAGCACGCGAACGGCATCCATGTAGTTGCCCTGCTTCGCCAGCAGCTCGCCCGCCGCCATCCGCGAGGCAATTTCGAGATTCGGCAGCAGCGCATAGTCCTTCAGCGTCGTCTTGAAGGCCTCGTGCTTCTTGATGGTCGCCAGCGCCTCGAGCTCGACCTGCGCGCGATCGAGCTGGCCGCGCGCGGTGAAGCCGAGCGCCCGCCCGTAGTGCCAGATGCCGATCGCGTACGGCTGGTCGGCCGGCGGCTTCGGCTCGGTAAGCATCTCGCGCCAGGCGCCGAATCGCGCGTAGGACAGCATCGGCGTCACCGGGAAGTCAGCCGTCCACGCCAGCTTGCCCGCGTGATGGTGCGGCACCTTCGCCGCCGTCTGGCGCGCCGCGTCGATCGCCGCCGCGCGGCGACCCTCGAGCGTGGACGCGGCCCAGAGGAAGTGCAGGTTGTGCGGGTAGTAGCTGACGGGGTACAGCCCCTGCGCCTGGCACTGCGCCAGGTAGTTCTCGTCGGCGAGGATGGCCAGCTCGTTCACATCGGCGGCATCCTTGTAGCGGCCGACGCGCAGGTAGATGTGCGCCGGCATGTGGACCATGTGCCCGGCCGCCGGCATCAGCGGGAGCAGCCGATCGGCGCTCGCTTCCGCCCGCTCCGGCGTGTTCGACGCCTCGAGCGCGTGAATGTGATAGTGCAGCGCCCCGGGATGGTTCGCATTCACGGTCAACGCGCGCTCGAGCGCGGCAATCGCGAGCGCCGGCAGTGGCTTCGCCAGGCCGTTCTTCTCGTAGTAGTCCCACGGCGATACGTTCATCACCGCGTCAGCGAAGAGCGTGAGTACGTCGGCATCCGACGGAAACTCGGTCGCCACCTGCTTCATCGCCTCGGCATAGCCGCGATCGAGCGCCTTGCGATCGCCGGCCGCGGCAGGGAAGCGCACGGCAATCGCCGCCGCCAGCGCCCGCTCACGCGGGCTGGCGTGACGCGCAAGATGGCGCGCCTTCATGGCCGCCTCGAACGCCGGCGCCTCGTTTTCGGGTGGCATCGGCTGATTGAGGTTCGGTCCAAGCACCATCGCCTGGCCCCAGTAGGCCATGGCGAGATCGGGATCGAGTCGCGCCGCCTCCTTGAAGGCGCGCATCGCCTCGGGGTGATTGAACGCGTAGAGCAGCCGCAGCCCCTGGTCGAAGAACCGCTGCGCGCGCGGGGTGTCGGTGGTGACCTCGAAGTGATGCGTGCCGAGCCCGGACAGCTCCGGGGCCAGCGGCGCCTCAGAGAGGGTCTGGGCGCCGGCCGCCGGGATCGCCAGCACGCTGGCGAGAACGATGAGTGTTTTCAGCATGCCGCCGCATAGAGCTAACGGCGTGCCCGGTCAGACACACGAATTTATTCAGGATTTCTGCGGATTGCTGCGATCTGCTGCCGAAATATCGGTACCGTGCCGAAATGTCGGCTCGATTCCGAGCTTCTTCATCCGCGACCAGACGGTCGATCGGCGCATTCCCAGGAGGCGCGCGGCGCCGCGCGGACCGGCCAGGACGCCGCCGGTCTGTTCCAGCGCGCGGACGATGTGCTGCCGCTCGATTTCGCGCAGCGGCAGGAAGCCGGACGCGGGGGCGCTGCGCGCGAGCACCCCGAGGTGCTCGGCGCGGATCGCCGGGCCGTCGCACAGGATCATGGCGCGCTCGAGCACGTTGGCGAGCTCGCGCACGTTGCCCGGCCAGTGGTAGCCCTCGAGCGCGCGCGTGGCCGCCTCTTCGATCGGGGGCGGTGTCCGTCCGACGCGCCGCGCGTACTCGCGCAGGAAGTGGCGGGCCAGCAGCGGCACGTCCTCCTTCCGCTCCCGCAGCGGCGGCACCTGGATCGGGAACACGTTGAGACGGTAGAAGAGGTCCTCGCGGAACGTCCCCTTCTGCACTGCCTCGAACAGGTTGCGGTTGGTGGCGGCAATCACGCGCACGTCGACGCGCGTCGGGCTGGTGGCGCCGACGGCTTCGAACTCCTGCTCCTGCAGCACGCGCAGCAGCTTCGCCTGCACGTCGAGCGGCAGCTCGCCGACCTCGTCCAGGAAGATGGTCCCGCGGTGCGCGACGGCAAAGCGTCCGAGCTTGCGCTGCACCGCGCCGGTGAACGCGCCTTTCTCATGGCCGAACAGCTCGCTCTCGGCAAGCGCCGCCGGGATTGCCGCGCAGTTCACCTTGACCATCACCGCGTCGCGCCGCGGGCTGGTGCCGTGGATGGCGCGGGCGACCAGCTCCTTGCCGGTGCCAGTCTCGCCGAGCACCAGCACGGTCGTGCCGGTGGCGGCCACCATTTCAACCGCGCGGAAGATCTTCTTCATCGACGGCGTCGCGCCGACGATGTCGCCGAAGGCGCGTTCGGTGCGCAGCTCCTCCTGCAGGTAGGCGTTCGACACCCGCGACGTCACGTCGCGCTGGATCCCGAAATGTCCCGCAATCCGCCCATCGTCTTCGTAAAGGCAGACGTAGTGGCCGTCGATGCGGATCGGCGTGCCGTCGGCGCGCCGCTCGTCGGTTTCGACCACCAGCGCGCCCCGGTCGAAGAGCTCCCGCCAGAGGCGGCGGCCGTAGGTGAGGTCGTGCTCGAAAAACATGGCCGGCGTGTGGCCGAGGAACTGCTCGCGGGTGACGCCGTACTGCGCCAGGATGGCGTCGTTGGCCCGCGTGACCCGCTGGTGCTCGAAGACGTAGTCGAGCACGCGCTCCTTGTCGATCGAGTCGTCCCAGCGGACGGGCTCGTCGAGCATCATGAAGAAGAAGCCGTCGAGCGCGCGGTCGAAGAAGAGCTCGAGGGGGTCCACGCCGGGATTTTAGTCCGGCGGCGCGATGTCCTTGAGGATGAACAGCTTTTCGCCGGGGCGGATGAGGCCGAGCTCGCGGCGGGCGATGTCCTCGATGGCCGAGGGGTCCTCGCGCAGCCGGCGCGCTTCCTCGCGCAG
>JBFWUM010000148.1:0-3046 GCA_050247255.1 Vicinamibacterales bacterium
CCGTGCTCGGGCTCACGACGGAGGCCGTCGCCAAGGACAAGAAGGCGGCGCCGCCGCGACCGTCCTCGAACTACGACGAGCTGTACCAGCACTATCTGGCGCTGGCCCGGGCCGTCCCGACCACGCCGCAGACGCCCGGCAACCTGTGGGTCAGCAACCTCTACGCGGACTTCCGCGCGCGCCGGCTGAACGACCTCGTGACCGTCCGGGTGTCGGAGACGATCTCCGCGTCCGGGTCGGCTGAATCAAACCTCGACAAGGACACGCAGACCGGCGCGTCGCTCTCGAAGCTGTTCGGCCTGGAAACGAAGTACTCCGGCTTCCTCGACCCGTCGAGCCTCGCCGCGCTGACGGCGCAGTCCACATTCAAGGGGGCCGGCACGACCACCCGCCAGGGCCTGCTGACGGCGACCGTCACGGCGCGCGTCGCCGAAGTGCTGCCGAACGGCGACCTGGTGATCGAGGGCATCCGCGAGCTCGAGATCAACGGCGACCGCCAGATTCTCGTGCTGACGGGCGTGATCCGCACGGCCGACGTCGGGCCCGGCAACGTCGTCGAGTCGACGGCCGTCGGCCAGATGCGCATCCGCTACTTCGGCCAGGGCCTGATGCGCGACCATCTCCGCCCGGGCTGGATCGCCCGGGTCCTGAACCGGATCTTCTGAGATGCCTGCACATCACCTCGTCATCGCGTCCCTCGTGCTCGCGGCCCTGGGGTCCGCGGCCGCAGCGCCCGCCGCCGCGCAGGAGTCGGTCGCGCCCGTCCGGCTGAAGGACGTCGCGGCTCTCCAGGGTCCGGCCTCGACGCCGGTGGTCGGCTACGGCCTCGTCGTCGGCCTGAACAAGACCGGCGACCGCCGCCAGGCCATGTTCTCGACGCAGTCACTGGTCAACATGCTGCAGCGGTTCGGCGTGGTCGTGCCGCCGCTCGAAGTCCGGGTCGAGAACGTCGCGGCCGTGATGGTGATGGCCGACATCGGCGCGTACTCGCAGCAGGGCAGCCGCGTGGACATCACGGTCTCCTCGATCGGTGACGCCCGGAGCCTGCAGGGCGGCACGCTGCTGCCGACGCCGCTCCACGCCCCGGACGGCACCGTCATCGCGCTCGGGCAGGGGCCGCTTTCCATCGGGGGCTTCGGCGCCGCCGGCGGCGAGAACAGCGTGTCGGTGAACCACCTGACGGTGGGGCGCGTGCCGCGCGGCGCCACGGTGCAGATTGCGCGGCAGACGGCCATCGAGCCGACGGACCTGCTGCGGCTGACGCTGCATGAACCGGACTTCACGTCGGCGAGCCATATCGCGTCCGCGATCAACCAGGAACTGCGGACCGGCGTGGCCCGCGTCATCGACCCGGGCACCGTGCAGGTGCAGGTGCCGAGCTCGTATCGGACGTCCGTGCCGGACTTCATCGCCCGTCTGGAGCCCGTGCCCGTGCTGATGGACGCCGTGGCGCGGATCGTCATCAACGAGCGTACGGGCACCGTGGTGCTCGGCGGCGACGTCCGCCTCGGCCCGGCGGCGGTGGCGCACGGCAATCTGTCCGTCAAGATCGCGACCGAGTACGACGTTTCGCAGCCGGCGCCGATGTCCAAGGGCGGCCAGACAGCCGTGACGCCGAAGGTCGACATCAGCGTCGAGGAGGGCCGCGCCCAGCTCGTCACGCTGCAGAGCGGCACGACGCTCGGCGAGGTCGTGCAGGCGCTGAACACGCTCGGCGTGTCGCCGCGCGACGTGATCTCGATCGTCCAGGCGCTGAAGGCTGCCGGGGCGCTCCGCGCGGAGATCGTCATCCTGTGAGCGTCGACCGCATCGACGACCTCGTCTCCCGGGCGCGGGCGGCCGCCAGCGGCCTCACCGACGCCGCGCCGGAGGACCGGAAGGCGCAGCTCGCGTCCATCGCGGCGGAGTTCGAGTCGATGCTGATGGGCCAGATGCTGAGCGCCATGCGGCAGTCCGCGAAGTGGGGCGGCGACAGCGAGGACGGCGACGGCCTGGGCGGCCAGGCGCTGTTCGAGGTGATCGACGTCGAGCTGGTCGCCGAGCTGTCACGGTCGGGCGGGCTCGGCCTCGGCCGGGAACTGCAGCGCAGCCTGGAGCGGTCGTTCGCGCCGGATGGCTCCCGCCCGCCGAACCCGCTGCTGCCCGGAAGCCCCGGTGGCGGCGCCCCGCTCGGCCGTGTGCCCGACGCACCACTGCCGGCCATGGTCCCGGGCCGGTCCGCATCGGTGGACCCGGCGGCGGTGGCCCGGCAGGTCACCTCCGGCTTCGGCTGGCGGGCCGATCCGCTCGACGGGCACGCCCGGTTTCACAAAGGCATAGACCTTGCTGCTGCGTACGGCGATGACGTGCGGGCGGCAGCGCCGGGGCGGGTCGTGTTCAGCGGGCAGCAGCGCGGATATGGCACCACGGTGGTCATCGAACACGCCGGCGGCGCTCGCTCCCGCTATGCTCACCTCGCCGGCGCCGACGTGGTGGAGGGCGCGGTGATCGCGGCGGGCCAGACGATTGGCCGGGCCGGGTCGAGCGGCCGGTCGACCGGTCCGCATGTGCACTTTGAGGTCACGGTGGGCAACGAGGCGGTGGACCCGCAGGCCTGGCTGCGCGGGTTGACCGCGACGGCCACGCCGCCGGTCCCGACGAGGCTGAGGCAGGACACATGAAGATCGACGACGCGTACAAGACCGCCGACCTCGGCACGACGCAGGCGAGCCAGGCCGGCCGGGCCGGACAGGCCCCGAAGATGGCGGACGCCCCCCGGTCCACGACGGCACCCGGAGCCGACGCCGTGCAGCTCTCGGACGAGGCCCGGCTGCGCGCCGAGGCGCTCAGGGCCGCTGCGGACGCGCCCGCCATCCGGCCGGACGCCGTGGCCCGCGGCAAGGCGCTGCTCGAGAGCGGCGCCCTCGGCCGCGACCCGGACGCGCTCGCGGACCGGCTGATTGACGCGCTGCTGGACGAGTCCGCGAAAGGCTGACGGTGCCGGATTCCCCGAACGCCCTGCGGACGGCGCGGCTGGTGCGCGACGCACTCCAGCACCTGGTGGAGG
>JBFWUM010000149.1:0-3035 GCA_050247255.1 Vicinamibacterales bacterium
GTGATGGTGACCGTGTAGGTGCCGGGGCGGAGGTCGATGATCTTGTAGTTGCCCGTGGCGTCCGTGACCACGGTCCGGACTTTCTCGATGAGGGCGGGGCTTGCGGCCTCGACCGTGACACCGGGCAGCACGCCGCCCGATGCGTCTCTGACGATCCCGGAGATGGTGCCGGTGGACTGCGCCAACGCGAACTGCGGAATGAGCAGCACGCCCAGCAGGGCGAGCAACCATCCGGTACGACGAACATTCATCTGTAGTGACTCCCTGTTCCTCGGGCGGCACCATGCCGCCGTCGAAGCACTTCCTGGTGCGACTTTCGGGTTCTTTGACCGCCCTGCGTGGATTGGCCCGACGTGGCGCCGGCAGACCGGTAGAGCCTTCTTGCCAGGCCTGACGCCCCACGGGGGGAGTCCGACCCGGAGAGATGTATTGGCAACATCCGGGCCGTACTCGAGCGTCAAGCAGGGCCGTTTATCCCGCGACAAACGGGGGAGTGTGGGCAGTCGCCTGAGTTCAAATCCAATAGAAAGGCATCGATAGGTTCAAAGTACTGGATTCAACCAGGGCTGGGACGGTCCGGCCGGGGTTCCTGAGCGGGAGTCGAGCGCCCCGCCGGGCAGGGCCAGGACGATCAGTTCAGGGATGCGAGCCGGCGGCGGAGCGTCTTGATGTGGTCCCAGACCACCCGCTGGTCCCCCCTCGACCCGGGCCCGGCCGGGCGCGCCAGGGCCAGCGACGCTTCCAGGTCGCGCAGGGCCGGGGCGAAGTCGTTGAGCTGATAGGCGAGCAGTCCCCGGTCGCGGATGTTGTCCGCCGACGCGGGGTTCAGCGCGACCAGCAGGTCCGTCGCCGCCCGCGCCTGCGGAAACGACCGCATGCCCAGATAGAGCCGCTTCAGGTTCGTCAGCATCCGCGTCGCGATGTGTGCCGGCGGCGCTGACGTCAACAGCTTCGGGCTGAACGGGACGTCACCCTGCGCGCGGCCGAGGAGCCGCTGGCAGTCGCGGACCGAGAGCACCGCGCCGGCGTGGAACGGGTCGATGATGAGGTCACCTCCACGCGCGCCGGGGTGCCTGACCAGAAAGTGCCCCGGAAAGTTCACGCCTTCGAGGTGCAGGCCCGCGCGGCGCGCGACGTCCATATAGACCACCGACAGCGTGATCGGGATGCCGGTCCGCCGGTCCAGCACGACGTTCAGGCAACTGTTGCGCGGGTCGTCGTACTGCGCGCTGTTCCCGGCGAACGCCTCCTCCTCGAACAGCAACGTGTTCAGCCCGGCCACGCGCATCGCGGCGTCCCCGCCCTGCATCCGTGCGGCGGCCCGCTCGCCGAGCGCCTCGAGCCGCTCCAGGCACGGCGCCGGGTCGAGCCGGGGATACTCCAGCCGCGCGATGACGAGGGCGGCGCGCACGAGGCCATCACCGGGGACCGCGAGCGCGGCCTTGAGTTCGTCAGCGAGCGCGTGCGGCACCGCACACCTCATCGAGCATCTCCACCGACAGCGCGTGGAGCCCGGCCACCACCAGTTCGGCGCCCGGCAGCGCCTCGGCGCCGTAGCTGTTGGTCACGCCGACGAGCCGGAGCCCGGCGCCGCGCGCCGACTCGAGACCCCAGCGCGAGTCCTCGATCGCCACCGTGCGGTCCGCGCGCAGCCCGCCGCCCGCCGCGGCGTTCAGCCGCGCGAACGCCAGGCGGTACGGCTCCGGCGACGGCTTGCTCTGCGGCGTGTCGCCGGCCGCGACGACGAGGCGTACCGCCGATGCGAGGCCCGCGGCGTCCAGCACCGCGGCAATCTCCTGCCGGAGCGCCCCCGAGCAGACCGCGACCGGCACCTCGGCGGCGCACGCGCGGATGAAGTCCGCGGCTCCGGGGAAGAGGACGTCGGAGCCGGCGGTCAATTCGTGCATCCGCCGTTCCTTGGCCTCGACCAGGCCGCGGATCGCCGCGGCGTCGAGCGGACGGCCCTGGTCCTTCGCCACGGCGTCGAAGGCGCCGACGTCGTCGTAGCCGAGATAGCGGGCGTAGTACGCCTCGCGCGTCAGCGTGAACCCTGCCGCGGCGAGCGTATCCGCGAAGGCCCGGTAGTGGAGCGGTTCGCTGTCGGCGATGACGCCGTCGAAGTCGAAGATGACGGCGTCGAGATGAGCGGGCATCCGGCGGATCAGCCCTGCGGGGTCGCGGGTACCGGCATCTCGGGCCGGATCTTCTCTCCGGCGAGGATTGGTACTTCCAGCCGGTTCGACCGCGGCGGCAGCGGGCAGTCGAAGCTGGCGTTGTAGGCGCAGTACGGGTTGTACGCCGTGTTGAAGTCGACGACGTAGACGCCGGTGGCCGTGCGATCGAGTTCGAGAAAGCGGCCCGCCACATACGTCTCCGTGCCGCTGGTCGCGTCGCTGAACGGCAGGAACACCCGGTTCATGTCGGGCCGGCCGCCCGCACCTTCGCCGGCGAACGCCGTCAGCGTCAGCGTCTGGCCCTTGACCGTGAACGACAACGTGCCGATCTGCGTCGTCTTCCGCATCTTGCCGGTCGAGGTCGGCATGTCGAACACGGGCTGATCGCTCGCCACGGCGAGCTGGGCCGGGACCCGGTACTCGGGATCGATGTCGTAGTACGCCAGCGGCACGAACTGCGACCGCTTCTCCTTCGGCACGGGATTGTCCCGGTCGTCGGACAGGAAGAACGCATCCTTCCGCGCGCGATCCTCGCGCACCCGCTCGATGTAGGACGTCGAGTCGTCGAGCGGAGTCGGACCGGAGGAGCAGGCGGTGGCGGCGGCGGCGACGAGCGTGCAGGACAGCAGACGGCGCATCACCTCGAACTATACCGCTCCGCCCGCGCGGAGAAGTCCTTCAGCAGATCCTCGAGGGCGTCGCCCACTTCGCTGGCCTGCCCGTCGAACAGGTGGTTCGCGCGGTCGATGACGACCAGTTCCTTCGGCTCCTCGAGCTTCGCGTAGAACTCGCGGACGAGGCCGATCGGAATCAGCTCGTCCTCCTCGCCGTGCACGAGAAACGTCGGCTTGGCGGTGGCGA
>JBFWUM010000150.1:0-3010 GCA_050247255.1 Vicinamibacterales bacterium
AGGGCAACCTGACCAGCGGCATCGCGGGCATGCTGACGATGAGCATGCTGCCCCTCTCGGACGACCCCAACGAGTACGCACAGGGCTGGGCCGTGGATCAGCGCACGCCGTACGAGGACCGCTGGGGCGGATGGTTCGTCACGGGCGCGGCCGTGCCGCCGCGGCATCTCGGCAACGTCCCCGTCTACCACGTGAAGAAGGGCGGCGTGCGCGCGGCCGTCGTGCCGAAGCTGAACACGGTCAGCGGGGCCGTCGACACGACCGCCTACCTGACCGGCCACAGCGATGTCGTCGCGCTGCTGGTCTTCAACCATCAGACGTACATGACGAACCTGATCACACGCCTCAACTGGGAAACGCGCGTGCAGGACTGGGAGCGGCTGCACCCGCCCGCGCCGGCGAAGCAGGCGTCGCTGCAGGCGGACCGTGACCCGGTCGCGGCGACGGCCGCGGAACTGGTGGACCACCTGCTCTTCATCGATGAAGTCCCGCTGCCGGCGAAGGTGCAGGGCGGCTCCGGCTTCGCGGACGCGTTCGCGGCGCAGGGCCCGAAGGATGCGAAGGGGCGTTCGCTGCGCGAGTTCGACCTGACGAAGCGGCTGATGAAGTATCCGTGCAGCTACCTGATCTACGCGCCCGCGTTCGACGCGCTGCCGGCGCGCGCGAAGACGCTGGTCTACGAGCGCCTGTGGACGGTGCTCTCGGGGCAGGACGCCGACCCGGCCTACCGCAGGCTCTCCGCAGCCGACCGCACGGCGATCATCGAGATTCTGCGGGACACCAAACCCGGCCTGCCGGAGATCTTCAAGCGGGGCTGATCGACCGCTGCTACTTTGCCGGCTTGAGTGAGCGGATGTAGTTCACAACGCTCCAGATCTGCTGTTCATTGAGCCGGTCGTCCCACGGGTCCATGAACTGACCGCCGCCATCGCGAATGACGACGAACATCTCGCCGTCGCTGGAACCGTGGTTCCACTCGTCGTCGATGAGGCTCGGGCCCAGCGAACCCGCCCCGTCACGGGCGTGGCAGCCCCGGCAGTGTTTCGCATAGGCCGCTTCACCGGCGGCGAGCGACTCCGGTGTGACGGGAACCGGGTTCCTGATCTTGGCCGCCTCCGGATTCGGCTGGGCCAGCGCCGCACCCGTCGCGAGCAATACCGCCGCCAGACCTGCCGCCACGCCCCGGAGTGTGTGTCTCCGCCTCACCGCATCCTCCCGAGATGTACCACTGCCACCTGATGCATGTACCCGCCGCTGCGGCTGAACTCCTCGCGGGCGGCCGTTTCCATGTGCGCCCGCGCGCGAGCCCGGTCGCCCTGTGCATCGTAGAACAGGGCCACGTACAGCGCGCCGTAGAAACGGCCGGACGCACTGCCCTTCCCCGCGTCCAGTACCTCATCCGGCGTCATGGCGCCGCGCAGCATCTCGTACACCTCGCGCATCGGGCTCCGGCGGTCCGGCCCGACCGGCAGCAGCGCGCGGCGCGCCGCGGCGAACGAAGTCTCATGCGCCGCACACAGGAAGTGCCACGCGGCGTTCTCGACGTCATCGGGGTTCACATGGCGGTGGGATTCGAACTGGCGCCGGCAGTCCGTGTATCGGCCGGCATAGAAGAGCGCGATGCCGCGCTGCCACAGGTACGGGCCGTTCGCGGGCCGCGCCGCGATGACGGCGTCGAACCCTTTCACGGCCTCGTCGACGCGGCCAGCCAGCAGCGCCGCGTCCGCACGGGCCATCAGCTCATCGGGAGACGGCTGCGCCGTACGGGTGCGCACGGCCAGAGCCATCAGGAGAATCAGTGCGGCAGCTATCAGGCGGGGAACCGGCATGCGGCTACGGGATCTCGCGGAAGCGGTGTGTTATCCTACGGCGCCAATTCCTGTGATGTCAAAGAGTTAGGCGACGTTCACTTCGCACAAAGGAGTCATGGTTTCATGCGAAAGATTGCTTTCATTGCGTGCGCGGCATTGCTGCTGACGACGGCGGCCGCCCAGGCTCAGGCCCCACAGGGCGATCCCCAGAAGGGACGCGCCATGTTCTCCGGACAGGGCGGCAGCGGGCTGTGCATGCTCTGCCACGGACTGCAGGCGCAGGGCAGTTTCGGCCCGGGCCTGGCCGGCGGCCGCGGCCTCACCTTCGAGCAGTTCAAGCGAGCGGTGCAGCAGCCGTGGGGCGTGATGCCGAAGTACCCGAACATCAACGACGAAGGCCTTGCGAACATCTACGCCTACTTGAAGAGCCTTCCCCCCGCACCGGAGCCGGCCACCTGGAGCGTAGCCGCCGCGCCGGCGAACGCCCCGCTCGGACAGCAGCTCCAGATCCAGTTCGGGTGCGGTCAGTGCCACGGCCCCGAGATCGGCCATCCGCGCCGCGACATCGGCGAGAAGGTGAAGGCCTTCGGCTTCGAGGAGTTCAAGAAGGTCATCTACGAGAAGGGTCCGACGCAGATGGGCCTCTTCAACAAGGAGCGCCTGAACGAGTCGATCGCGCGCGAGATCTGGAACTACATGGAGACGGCGGGCTTCCGGACGCTGCTGTTCGCCTCCATGTCGCCTGCGACGCAGGATGGGGACAAGCTCACCTACACGCTGACGCTTGACAACCGGGGACACAAGGGCACGGGCCTCGCGGCTGAGGACGTGCTCGTCTCGCTCGTGGTGCCCGAGGGTTTCACGGCGGTCTCCGGCTCCGGCGGTCAGTACCTGGGTGCCAAGCCTGGCGTCGAGACGGTCACCAACCCGGGCCAGCTCGCGCCGTTCCGCGCGATGAACCCGAAGCCGAACGTCATCAAGGCAACCGTCACCATGGCGCAGTGGAAGATCAAGAACATCCCGGCCGGTGAGAAGACCTCCGTGACGATCACGCTGCAGGGCAAGGGAGCCCCGAACTTCAGCGGGTCGAACGTGACCTGGGCGAAGCCGGCGATCAAGCGGCCGGCCAACGTGACCCACACGGACGACCGGACGGCCGCCAAGGGCGACATCATCTGGGGACCGAGCCAGGAGTTCAC
>JBFWUM010000151.1:0-2999 GCA_050247255.1 Vicinamibacterales bacterium
CTGGGTGTCAGTGCAGGGACGGAAAGAACACGGGCCGCAGGTCACGCTCCGCAACGAACTTCCGCGCCTGGCGGTAGATCGCCAGCAGCGCGCCTGTCGCCAGCTCTCGATGGATCGGCACGAGTAATGCCTGTCGTTGACCGTCGTCCGTGACGCGCCGCACCTTGGCGTGACTCCCCCGCAGGGCCACGACGTCGAATCCGAGCCGGCCCAGCGCCTTGATGACGTCCGACCCGGAGAGCTGCCTAGGCTTCGGAGCCACGGAGCGACGTCTCGTAGGTCATCACCAGCCGCGGATCCACTGTGAGACCGAGGTGAGCCGCATCCTCGTCCTCGAGGAACAGCGTCACCGCGTCTTTCAGGTTCGCGAGCGTCTCGTCAAGCGTCCGGCCCTGTGTGACGACCGGCAGTTCCAGGCACTCGGCGACAAACCACCCGTCGCTGCGGGAAACAAAGCCGTGCACCGCATCCCGCAGGCGTACGGACGTGGAGCGCGCCCCGAACACGGGCTGCGCCTCGGCAACACGCTCGACCGCCGGAACCTTGCGCTCCCGCCGCATCGGCGGCAGCACCACGTACCACCCGCGCCGGACCCGCTTGAAGTACGGCCACTGGTGGTCGTGGTTCTGCGGCGAGTTGACGCAGCACCGACTGACGACGTGCGTCCGCACCGTGCTGGCGTTCAGGTGCGGGAGCGCCTTGACGATCTCGTCGGGTGTGAACGTCCAGTCGCCGCGGGTCGAGCCAATCCGCCGGGCGGTTTCGAGGATCGCTTCATGGGCGGACATGCACGAATTGTCAACGTGACATATGTATTTGTCAACGTGACATACAAGGAGCCACTCTGCCCTTCGTCGGCTTCAGCCCGGCCGGCGTGACGCAGCGCACCTGCGGCGCTACCCGACCGTAGTCGTTCGGGTTCGCCCAGCGATGCCGTATATTCATTGTAGATACGGAGGGTGCGATGACCACGCAACTGGCGCGCTGGGGCAACAGCCTGGCATTTCGCTTGCCAAAGAGCGTTGCCATGGAAACCAAACTTGCGGAAGGCGACAGTGTGGAGGTGAGCGTGAAGGACGGCGCCATCGTCCTGACGCCTGTGGCGCGCCGGCTCACGATCGAAGAACTGGTCAAGGGCATCACGCCGGAGAACCGGCACCCGGAGGTCGACTGGGGGCCGCCGGTCGGTCGCGAAGAGTGGTAGCCCGGAAGTACATCCCCGACGCCGGCGACTTCGTCTGGCTGACGTTCGACCCGCAAGCTGGCCACGAACAGCGTGGGCGGCGTCCGGCGATCGTGCTCTCGCCGAGGGCCTACAACGGACCGTCGGGCCTGGCCGTGGCGTGTCCCATCACCAGTCGGCGCAAGGGCTACCCGTTTGAGGTGGCGATCCCGGAGGGAAGCATTGTCGACGGTGTCGTCATGGCGGACCAGTTGAAAAGCGTCGACTGGGTGGGCCGCCGCGCGGAGTTCATCGGCCGTTCGCCAGTCCAACTGGTCAACGCCGTCCGTCGGCGACTCCAGCCGTTGCTGGGTGTCTAGGAGTCTGCGGCTTGGCGCGCGGCCGCACGAACTGCATGCTGCGCGTTCCACGGGTCGGTGATTTCCGCGAACGCCCAGCGGCCGAAGCGCCGTGGTTGTTCACGGCGGGCACCCACAGCGCTTCGGCGGTCGTCACCCTGGCGGCCTTCTCCTTGAGCCGCTGGCCGGAGACGTCGAGGACAACCTACGCGCTGACGGATGCGGTCGACGCGCTTGTTCTCCCCCAGGAGTGAGGATGCTACCGCACCAGATGCGCCAGCATCCGCCGCCGGTGGTCGACCTCGCGCGGAGTCAGTGGCGCGTGCCGCGCGGCGGGCGCCGGCAGCGCATCGAGCATCGCGAGCCGATCCGCCAGATGGGCCGCCCGACGGCGCTCGCGCTCGGACCGGTAGCACTGGAAGCACAGCGTGTGGTGCCGGCCGGCGCGGACCAGTCCCCGGTACTGATACAGGGCCCGGTGGTCCTGGCACTGGTGGCAGAGACGGCGGCTCCGGCGTGATGTGCGTGCGGCGGATGCGGACATGCCCAACCTCCACGCGCATCGTGGCAGGCGGGCGTGACAGGGCGGGTCATACGCCCGACTTTCGCCGTCGCGGCGTTCCCCGCGTGGTCCGATTCGGCGTATCGGCCTCGGCGCGAGCGACGGCGATGGCCGCCTTCGCCCATCGAAGAAGTTCGTCGGCGTCCTCCAGAACCTCCGGCGGTACATTCCAGTAGCGCATCGTCATCGGCCGGTCCCGGTACGGCTTGAAGGGCCGACTGCCGGCGGCCTCGAACATCTCGCGATTCGCGTCGCCCACTTTCAGGTAGAGCGCGTCGCGCGCGACGAGCGCGAAGAACACGTCGCCCGCATAGAGCCCCAACCCGCCGAACATCGCCTTCGGCGTCAGGCCAGTCACGCCGACGAGTTGCCCGAGGATGAAGTCGCGGGTCCCGTCGGCCGACTTCATCGGTGCGAGCGTCGCACCCGTCCGGGAGGACGTCCGCTTCCGTCCCGACACCGCTGCCTTCGCCATCGACTCTCCCCCCGCAACGGTCCGACCGGCGTCAGGCGTGCACGCCCGGTGCCTCGTGGCCGGTGCGCTCGACGTACTCGATGTAGGAACCCGGATAGAGGTGCGGCTCGGCGTCCGTGCCGCTCTCCCCGCCCAGCTCCAGCACGCGGTTGCTCAGCTCGCGCAGGAACGCGCGGTCGTGCGAAACGAAGAGCATCGTGCCCTCGAAGTCCTTGAGGGCCTTCACGAGCATTTCCTTCGTCGCAAGGTCGAGGTGGTTGGTCGGCTCGTCGAGCACCAGGAAGTTCGGCGGCTCGAGCAGCATGCGCGCCATGACGAGCCGCGTCTTCTCGCCGCCCGAGAGCACCTTGATCTTCTTCTTCGTGTCATCGCCCGAGAAGCCGAACGCACCCGCGAGGCTCCGCAGCACGCCGATGGATTCCGCCGGGAAGTCGTTGGCGA
>JBFWUM010000152.1:0-2995 GCA_050247255.1 Vicinamibacterales bacterium
CCGATGGCAGCCATCCCGTCCAGGCCGCGTGGATCGAGATCGACGTCCCGCAGTGCGGCTACTGCCAGTCGGGACAGATGATGTCGGCGGCGGCGCTCCTCGAACGGACGCCGCGGCCGACCGACCCCGAGATCGACCGGGCCATGCGCGGCAACATCTGCCGCTGCGGCACCTACTCGCAGATTCGCGCCGCGATCCATCGCGCCGCAGATCTGAAGGGGCAGGGAGGGCGGTCATGAGCCTCGAACTGACGCGCCGAGGCTTCCTCGGCCTCACCGGCGGCCTCGTCATCGGGTTCGTCCTGCCGCCAAGCCGCGCGCAGGCGCAGGGTGGGCTGTTCGCGCCGCCCCCGGCCAACAAGCCGAATGCCTACATCCGGATCGGCACCGACGACAGCGTCACCTTCCTGATCCCGAAGAGCGAGATGGGGCAGGGGCCGACCACCGCCTGTTCGCAGATGCTCGCCGAGGAACTCGAGTGCGACTGGTCGAAGGTGCGCATGCAGGTCGCGCCGGTCGATCCGGACTCATACGGCCACCAGACGACCGTCGGCAGCATGGCCATTCGCACCAGCTGGGACCCGCTGCGCCAGGCCGGCGCACAGGCGCGGGAGATGCTGATTCTTGCCGCGGCGCAGCAGTGGGGTGTGAGCGCTGCCGGGCTGCGCGCCGAGAACGGGTTCGTCGTCAACCCGGCGACGAACCAGCGCATCAACTACGGGGCGATTGCCGAGGCCGCGTCTCGGCTTCCGGTGCCGGCCAACGTCTCGCTCAAGGACCCGTCGCAGTACCGCATCATCGGCAGGCCGCAGAAGCGGCTCGATACGCGCGACAAGGTGACGGCGCGGGCGATGTTCGGCATCGATGCGCGTCCCGCCGGCCTCGTCTATGCCGCGGTCGAGCGGTGCCCGGTGTTCGGCGGCACCGTCGCCCGCTTCGACGCCTCGCGTGCCAGGGCGGTGGCGGGAGTCCGCGACGTCTTCCAGATCAGCAGCGGCGTCGCCGTTGTGGCCGACAACACGTGGGCGGCCATGCAGGGCAAGCGGGCGCTGACCGTGGAGTGGAACGAGGGGCCGAACGCGGCGGTATCGAGCGAGAGCATCCGCCAGATGTTCGTCACCAACGCCGCCACCCCCGGGGCCGTCGCCCGGAACGACGGCGACGCGGCCGCGGCCATCGCCCGCGCGGCCAGGAAGGTCGAGGCGACTTACGAGGTGCCGTTCACCTCGCACGCGCCGATGGAGCCGATGAACGCGACCGTGCACGTCAAGGCCGACGGCACCGCCGAGGCCTGGGTGCCGACGCAGAGCCCGACCACCTCGCGCGCCCGCATCGCGCAGATCGCCAACCTGGCTCCCGAGAAGGTCAACGTCCACACCACGTTCATGGGCGGAGGCTTCGGCCGGCGCGGAGAAGGGCAGATCAATCACCTCGAGGACGCCACCGAGATTGCCTTGCGGCTGCGCAACACGCCGGTGAAGCTGACGTGGACCCGCGAAGACGACATGACGCAGGACTACTACCGGCCGGCGTCGTATGCGCGGCTGGCGGGCGCGCTCGATGCCGACGGATGGCCGGCCGCCCTGCGCGCGACCATCGCCTGCCCGTCGTTCTTCGTCGTGCGGGACGGGCTCGATCCGATTGCCGTCGGCGGCATGTCTGACCTGCTCTACGAGTTGCCGGACCTCCGCGTGGAATGGAGCCGGTCCGACACGCACATCCCGGTGTCGTTCTGGCGCTCCCCTGGGGCGGCGCAGAACACCTACTTCGCCGAGTCGTTCTTCGACGAGCTGTGCGCCACCGGCGGTAAGGATCCGGTCGAGGCGCGCCGCCGCCTGCTGGCCGGGGCACCGCGGCTGCTCAACGTGCTGAACGTCGCCGCCGAGCGCGCCGGGTGGGGCACTCCGCTCCCGGCTGGGCGCGGCCGCGGCGTGGCGCTCGGGTCGAATGTCGGCAGCTTCAACGCGCAGATCGCCGAGGTGTCTGTCGAGAACGGGCGCGTCCGCGTCCACAAGGTGGTGTGCGCGCTCGACTGCGGGCAGATCATCAACCCGCACATCCTGCGCCAGCAGGTCGAGGGGGGCATCATCTACGGGCTCTCGGCGACGCTGAAGGGGCAGATCACCATCGAGCGGGGGCGGGTGAAGGAAAACAACTTCAACACCCACGATATGCTCCGGTTCGACGAGGCGCCGGTGGTGGAGGTCCATCTCGTCGAGAGCCGCGAGCGCCCGACCGGGGCCGGCGAGGCGACCAACCCGGCCACCGTGCCGGCGGTGATCAACGCGATCTACGCCGCGACGGGCAGGCGCATTCGCACGCTGCCGGTGAAGCCCGCCGACCTGGCGTAAATGGCCCAGCGCTCGGACTGGCTGCCGAGCCTGAAGGACCTCGACGGCGTCCGCGTCGTCGTCGAGGAGCCGGTGCCGGAGCCGTTTGCACGGGACCCGCTGCGCGCCCGCGTCGAGCAGCAGCTGCGGGCCGCGCGCATCCGGGTCCTCGGCATGGGCGATTTCCCGACCGGCGATCCACACCTGCGCATCTCGCTCACTGCTGCCGGGCGCGGCGGCCTCGTCGCCTGCGACCTGCAGGTCGACTTCGTGCAGATCGTCTTCATGCGCCGCAACCCCGCGGTGACCTTCAACCGGGCGCAGACGTGGAAGGCCGACGCGCGAATCGTCGTCACGGAGAGTGCCCAACTTGCGGACGTGGCCCACGAGGAACTCGAACGCCAGGTCGCCCAGTTCATCGCCGACTATCGGACCGCGAACGCATAGAGCAGCCGTAGTGTCCGGCTTCACCCGGACCTCCGAAGGGCGCCGGCGCGGTCGGCGGCGGTGCGGTTCTGGCTCGTCTTCCATTTGCAGGTCAACGACGCGATCTCCATCTCGAAGCCAACGATGGCGCGGAGCAGGCCGTCGATGAAGTCCGGCGGCGCGTCGGAGATGTGCCAGGCGCCGGCACCCTGGCCCTCGAATCGGGTGGTCAGGCGGGTG
>JBFWUM010000153.1:0-2988 GCA_050247255.1 Vicinamibacterales bacterium
ACCCCAGCGTGACGGATACCTTTGCGCGGATGCTCCGGCTGGACGGGTTCGAGGTCTGGGCGGCGCTCTCGGCGGACCAGGGGCTGACCCTGGCCCAGGCCCACCGGCCGCACGCGATCCTGCTGGACCTCCGGATGCCGCTTGCCAGCGGCCTGCAGTTCCTCAGGGCCGTCCGGGCCATTCCCGGGCTCAGCCACACGCCGGTCGCCATCGTGACCGGCGATTACTACGTGGACGACGCCCACACGCAGGAGATCACCGCGCTGGGCGCGGAACTGCGCTACAAACCCCTCTGGCTGGACGAACTGGTCAGCCTGGCGCGCGGCCTCGTCGGCCCGCTCGCGAGCAGCATCTGACACCCCGGCATTCCCTGTGACCAATACCCGATTCCTGAATGCGTGCCGGCGGCAGCCGGTGGACGCCACGCCTGTCTGGTTCATGCGCCAGGCCGGCCGCTACATGGCCGAGTACCGGGCGCTGCGCGAGAAGCACTCGCTGCTCGACCTGTGCCGGACTCCCGAACTGGCGATGGAAGTGACGATGCAGCCGGTGCGACGCATCGACGTCGACGCGGCGATCCTGTTCTCGGACCTGCTGCTGCCGCTCGAGTTCATGGGGCTGCCCTTCGACTTCATCAAGGGCGAGGGGCCACAGATCGAGACGCCGATCCGGTCCACGGCCGACATCGACCGGCTGCGCGCGTTCGAGCCCCGGGAGTCCCTCGCGCACGTGCTGACGGCCATCCGCCTGATCCAGCGTGAGCTCGACGGCCGCATCCCGCTCATCGGCTTCGCGGGTGCGCCGTTCACGCTCGCCTCCTATGCCATCGAGGGCGGCCACTCCAACAACTTCGCCCACACCAAGTCGCTGATGTACGGCCACCCGGCCGCGTGGCACAAGCTCTGCGGCCTGTTCGCCTCGATCGTCGGCGACTACCTCGTCGCGCAGGTGGAAGCCGGCGTCGACGTGGTGCAGGTGTTCGACTCGTGGGTGGGCGCGCTGAGCCCGGCCGACTACCGGGAATTCGTGTTGCCGCACACACAGGCCATCTTCGCGAAGGTCAACGGACGCGTACCGACGATTCACTTCGGCACCGGCACGTCGACGTTCTTCCCCGAAATGCGCGAGGCCGGCGGCGACGTGATCGGCGCCGACTGGCGGATCCCGCTGGACGAGGCGTGGAGCCGGATCGGCCACGACCGCGGCATCCAGGGCAACCTCGACCCGACGCTGCTGCTCGGACCCACCGATCGCCTGCTCGCCGCGACCGACGACGTGCTGCGCCGCGCCGGCGGACGGCCCGGCCACATCTTCAACCTCGGCCACGGCATCCTGCCGATGACGCCGCTCGAGCAGGTGCAGCGCGTCGCCGAGCACGTGCACGCCCGCACGCGCGCGGCCGTCCCGGCCTAGCGGCCCGTGCCCGAAGTTCTCGACGTCGCGGTCGTCGGCGGCGGCATCGCCGGCCTCGCGGCGGCGTACGAGGTCACGAAGCGCGGCGGGTCGGTCCGCGTGCTCGAGCGCACCGGCCGCACGGGTGGCGTGATCCTCACCGAGCGATTCGACGGCTGGACCGTCGACGCCGGCCCCGACTCCCTGCTGACGCAGAAGCCGGCCGCCGTCGGCCTCGCGCGCGAGCTCGGCCTCGGAGACCGCCTCCACCCGACGAAGACCCCGCGGACGTCGTTCGTCCTCCGCGGCGGACGGTTGTACCCGCTCGTCGAAGGGTCGTTCCTCGGCTTCCCGCTGAGCGCCTCGGCCCTCGCCAGGTCACCGCTGTTCTCGTGGCCCGGCAAGATCCGGATGGCCCTCGAGCCGCTCGTGCCGAAACGCACCGACCCGTCCGAGGAGTCGATCGGCGCGTTCGTCCGGCGGCGGTTCGGGTCGGAGGCCGCCGACTACCTGGCGGACCCGCTGCTCGCCGGCATCCACGCAGGCGACGCGGAGCGCCTGTCCGCCCGCGCGCTCTTCCCGCGGCTTGTCGCCGCGGAGGCGACATCCGGCAGCGTGCTGCGCGCCTTCCGGAAGCTCCGCGCCGCGCCGTCACCGGATGGCGCGTTCATGTCCCTGCCGGGGGGGACGGGTGAACTCGCGGAGGCCGTGGCCGCGGCGCTGCCGGCCGGCACCATCCGGCTGCACACCGGGGTCCGGTCGCTCGGGCGCGACGGCGTGTTCGTGCTCGAAACAGACGGCGGCGACCTCGTGCGGGCGACGAGCGTCATCCTCGCCGTGCCGGCCTACGTCGCGGCGCGCCTGCTCGGCGAGGTGGCGCCCGCGGCCGCCGCCCTTGCCGCCGGGGTGCGCTACGCCTCGACGGCCACCGTGGCCCTGGGCTACCGGCGCAGCCAGGTCAGCCATCCGCTGAACGGCACCGGCTTCGTGGTGCCGAAGGTCGAAGGGTCGCCGCTGCTGGCGGGCACCTGGGTCAGCGCGAAGTGGCCGCACCGGGCGCCGGACGGACACGTGCTGATGCGGGCGTTCTTCGGCGGCGGCCGGGACCCGAAGCGACTCGAGCAGTCCGACGATGAGCTGCGCACGCTCGCCCACGCGAACATGGCCGCGCTGACCGGCATCACCGGCGACCCGCTGTTCTCGCGGGTGTACCGCTGGACCGACCGGAGCCCGCAGTACGACGTCGGCCACCTGGACCGCGTGGCGGCCATCGACCGGGTCCTCGCCGGCGTGCAGGGCCTCTTCCTTGCCGGCAGCGGCTTCCGGGCCATCGGCATCCCCGACTGCATCGCGGACGGGCGCGCGATGGGCGCGAGCGCCATGGACACCACCAGGCAGGCCGCGGAGCACTGATGGCCACGGTCCACCTCATCGGCGTGCCCCTCGACCTGGGCAGCGGCCGGCGCGGTGTGGACATGGGTCCGTCGGCCGTCCGCATCGCGGGGCTCGGCGAGCAGCTCGCCGCGCTCGGACACGGCGTCGTCGACCGCGGCAACGTCGCCGTGCCCATCCCCGAGCGCCTGACCCCGGACGACC
>JBFWUM010000154.1:0-2964 GCA_050247255.1 Vicinamibacterales bacterium
GGGCAGCCCCCCGGCACGGCCACCATCGCGCTGATGGACATCTATCCCGACCCCGACACGGTGATCACGCCCGAGGAACACGCGGGCCACAGGGTCCAGGCCAAGGGGATCTACATGAAGGACGACACGGGCGTCCGCATCAACATCAACGTGCTGGAGATGGTCGACACGACCTGTCGCTGACCGCCCCGGGGATCCGGGCGGCGGCGCACACCGGGCGGGATTCAGAAACGCCAGCTGGTGCCGACGTGGACGAGCCGGGGACTCCCGGGCAGGATGCCGCGGACCCGATCCACGATGAACGTGCGGTCCGCCACGTTCTTGACCGCCACGAAGATCGACCCGCTCCGGGGCAGCCGCCACGACGCGGCCGCGTTCCAGTACGTGTAGCGGGGAATCAGGCCCCGCTGGCCGTCGGCCGACGGCGCCACGGAGTTGAGATCGTCCGAGAACTGGTCGCCGAGGAACTGGGCCTCGACCTGGACGTCGAGACCAGCCGCGTGCCGGTACCCGAGCGTCAGTGCCCCGGTGTGCTCGGACGCATACGGCAGTCGATTGCCGGAGACGGAGACGGTCGTGAAGCCCGAGATGGCGCTGGTGCGCCGGCCCTCGAAGCGGGCCACGGGCAGCCACGTGTAGGCCAGTCGCGAGTAGACGCCGTGGCGGCTGCGGGCGATGTCGCGCCAGTTCAGATCCGCGCCCGCCTCCACGCCCTGCTGCAGCGTCTGGCCGCCGTTGGTGAGCGCCGCGCCGACGCCGCCGGCCAGGCTGGCCGGCACGATCTGGTTCTCGTAGTCCATCCGGAAGAAGGTCGCGTCCAGCGAGACCGCCTGGGTCGGGCGCGTGCGGCCACCCACCTCGTAGTTCCAGCTCCGCTCCGGGTCCAGATCCACGACCCCGCCGGTCGTGTTGCTGATGATGTCCTCGGCCCGCGGCGGCGCGAAGCCCTTGTGCACGCCGCCGAAGAGCGTGGTTTCCGTGGCCACGGCGTAGGACACACCCAGCCCGGGCACCACCTCCGTCAGACGGGTCTCCCCGGAGACGCCCGCGAGCTGGTTCGTGCGGCTGTACGCGATGCGCTCGATCCGGACCCCGGGCGTCACCGTCCAGGCGCCGGCCATCGCGCGATGCTGCACGAACGTGGAAGCGGCCTCGGTGCCGCGCAGGTTGTGCTCGACGAGCGTGCCGGTCCGGGCGAGCGGCGAGGCGCCGTTCACCTGCCGCCGCTTCTGGTCCTCGGTGTGCAGCCGGAAGCCGAAGTCGGTCTCCTGCGCGAAGCCGGCCGTGAACGCCACGCGACCGCGGGCTTCACCGCCCAGGTGCCAGTACCGGCGAAGCCGGCCCTCGTTGCCACACGTCGTGCCGAGGTTGGCCATGCCGCCGCACGCGGGGTCGGCCGAGTCGTTCGGCCGCTGCGCCGAGTTGCTCGACTGACGCCACCAGTCGCGCGAGAACCGCGAGGCATACACGGTGCCGGTGAAGGCCACACGGGAAAAGAGCAGAGCCCGGTACGCGCCGGCGAACCCCTGACGATCTCCGTCGAACCCGTCGTTGGCGAACGGATTCTGCCGCGGGTTCGCCGCGTACTCGGCCTCGCGCAGACCGCTGTAGGTGACCTGGGAGTTCTCGCGGTAGAACGAGGTCTTGACCGTCAGATGCTGCGTGGCGCCGAACGGCCGCGACACCTTGACCATCACGTCGGTCAGGTCGCTGTTGATGTTCTCGCGCGCGCCGTCGCTCGTCTTCTGTGCCGCCTGGACGAACAGGCCCGTCCGGCCCATCGTGGCGCCGATTGACCCTGCGGCGTTGACATAGGAACGGTTGCCGCCGGTCACTGCCAACGTGCCGGAGGTTTCGGCCGGGGCCTCCGGCGTGATGTAGTTGATGACGCCGCCGACCGTGACCGGTCCGTGCACGACCTGGCTGGCCCCCTTCAGCACCTCGACGCGGTCGAAACGCTCGATTGGGGGGTGGTAATAGCTCGCGTTGTCGCCGTAGGGCGCGAACGCGACGGGCACGCCGTCTTCGAGCAGCAGGACCTTGCTGGAGCGCGTGGGATTCAGCCCCCGCATGCCGATGTTCGGGCGCAGGCCGAGCCCCTCTTCATCACGAACCGACACGCCCGGAATCTTGCGCAGGGCCTCCGACGTGCTGAACACGTGGGAGGCCGCGAGGACGTCGCCCGACAGGAAGTTGAACGACCCCGGCACGCGGCGCAGCATCTCCTCGGAGCCAACCAGCCGTGCGCCGATGACCGTCAGGTCCTCGGAGAGATTGCCGGGCCGGAGCATCAGTTCCACCGCCACGGGCCTGCCGCCGAGCACCACATCGGTCTGGGCCAGCGAGAAGCCGTCGAGTACGGCCGAGACCACCGCGGGCCCGTCCGCGGGACACGCCGCCTCGAAGCGGCCCTCGGCGTTCGTGTGGGCCGACGCGAGCACCTGACCGGACTGCCGGCGCACCGTCACACTCGCGCCCGGCACCACGCCGCCCGTGCTGTCCACGACGCGCCCGGACACCACGACCGGGGCCTGTGCTTCGGCCGCTCCCGTGAGGGCCAGGCCGACGAGCGCCAGCGCGACCGCCCGGCGGACCACGTCAATACTGAGACTCAATCTCACATCGACATGATTTCCGATCCGGGCCTGGCGTGTCAACGCACGCCTCCGGTCCCGGCCCGATGCGCCGTACAGCAATCGGGCCGGCCCGTGAAGGCCGGCCCTGATGTCCGGGTTCGAAGGGTTCGCGAGAACGGCGTCGGCTCAGATGGACAGGATGCGCAACGCGCCCGTGCTGTCACCGAACGAGTCGACGCGGCAGCCCATCCGCTCCAGCAACGCCAGCTGCAGGTTCGAGAGCGGCGTCTTCGCGGCCGCCTTGATGTGCTGGTTCGTCCTGATCCCCGCATCCTTCCCCGCCACGACGAGCGTCGGCACTTCGAGCGGCAGGTGCAGGTCCGAGTTG
>JBFWUM010000155.1:0-2951 GCA_050247255.1 Vicinamibacterales bacterium
ACCTGTTCCGGCACGTCGTGAACCACTCGTCCTATCACCGCGGCCAGGTGACCACCCTGCTGCGCCAGGCCGGCCACCGGCCTCCTGACACGGACTTCATCATCTGGGTCCGGCTCAAGGGCCAGAAGACCACACACTGAGGGCGACGTCGCCCTCGACTGGAGAACACCCGTACATGGCACGTCTGTTTCCGTTTCGCGCCCTTCGTCCCGCTCCCGCCGCCGCCGCCGCGGTGGCTGCTGTGCCCTATGACGTCGTGAACACCGACGAGGCGCGTGCCCTGGCGAGCGGCCAGCCCCTGAGCTTCCTGCACGTGTCGCGCGCCGAGATCGACCTGCCCGCCGACACGGATCCGTACTCGCCGGCCGTGTACGAGAAGGCCGTCGCAAACTTCGCCGCGCTGCGCGCGGCCGCGCCCCTCGAAGTCGAGGCCGAGCCGACGCTCTACGTCTACCGTCTGCGGATGGGTGCGCACGTGCAGACCGGCGTTGCCGCGTGCTTCTCCGTCGACGAGTACGACCGGGACCTGATCAAGAAGCACGAGCGCACGCGCCGCGACAAGGAGGACGACCGCACGCGGCACATCCTCGCCACGCGCGGCCAGACGGGCCCCGTGTTCCTGACCTACAAGGCCTCCGCGGACGTGGACGCGATCATCGCCCGCGCCACGCTGCAGCTTCCGCTCTTCAACTTCACGGCCGCGGACGGCATCGTCCATACGATCTGGACGGTGCCGGCCGGGGAACAGGACGCGCTCGTGGCCGCGTTCGGCCGGATCCCGGCGCTCTACATCGCCGACGGCCACCACCGCGCGGCCAGCGCGGCCCGCGCGCGGACGGAGCTCGGCGGCGCGGCGAAGACGCCCGGCGAGTGGGACACGTTTCTCGCCGTCGCGTTCCCGGACAACCAGATGCAGGTACTCGCCTACAACCGCGTCGTGAAGGACCTCGCGGGCGAGACGCCGGAATCGCTGCTGACGAAGATCTCGGCCGTGCACGCCGTGGTGCCCGGCGCGGCGTTGCCGGCGAAGCCCGGCGTCGTCTGCATGTATCTCGCCGGCGCGTGGCACGAGATCACGCTGACGCCCGCCCCGGCCTCCGCGAGCCCGAGCGATCGGCTCGACGTCAGCGTGCTGCAGGACACCGTGCTCACGCCGCTGTTGAAGATCGGCGACGTCCGCAGCGACAAGCGGATCGACTTCGTCGGAGGGGCACGCGGGACAACGGAGCTGGAGTCACTGGTCGAGAGCGGCCGGGCCGCCGTCGCCTTTTCGATGTTCCCGGTGCGCGTCAGCGACCTGATGGAGATCTCGGACTCCGGCGGGATCATGCCCCCGAAGTCCACGTGGTTCGAGCCCAAGCTGCGCGACGGGCTCCTCTCGCACCTGATCTAGGCGGCCCGGCCGGCCGATCCCGTCCGCGGGTCAGATGCGGCGGGCTGTGAGGCGGTCGCGCACGGGCGTGCGGCGACGTGCGTCGGGCAACGTGGCCTTCAGCGTCTGCGTCTTGCGCTCGCGGACAATCTCCAGCGAGAGCGTCGAGCCGGGCGCGGCCTTCCGCACCTCGGCTGTCAGGTCGCCAGGGTCAGCGATGCTCTCGCCATTCACCGCCGTGATCACATCGCCTGCCTTCAGGCCCGCTTTGGCGGCCGGCGAGTCGGCCTCCACCGACGCCACGAGCACGCCGTCCTTCACGCCGAAGTAGGCGGCCAGCTGGTCGCCCAGCGGCTCGACGCCCACGCCGAGGCGCGGCCGGTTCGGCCCGACGAGGATGCCGGGCGCGACCGGTGCGTCGAACTCGAACCTGCGCATGCCACGCCCCACTCCCTCGCGCACGCGGGGACCCAGATCCTCCAGCCAGGCCATCTCGCCACGGCGGGTCACGGGCGTGACCTCCATCGTCTGCTTCGAACCGGCGCGGCTCACGACGACCTTCACGGCGCGCCCCTCGGGTGTGTCCTCGACGAGCCGGGCGAACTGGCGCGCCCCGCGCACGCGCTCGCCGTCGAACTCGATCACGATGTCACCCGCCTTCAATCCGGCCTTCTGCGCCGGGCTGTCCTCGACCACGTCAACAACGGCCGCGCCGCTCTGCGTGCGTGCCTTCGCCAGTTCCTCCGGCGTGAGGTCCTTCACCTGCACGCCGATGGAGCCGCCCCAGGGCGCCGCCACGGCAAACTGCCGGACCTCACGGCGGTCGCGACCCTGCGCCGAGGCCTCACCGGCCACGCCAACAAGTGCCGCCAGCGCGACACACACCGCCATGGTCTGTCTCGTTCGCGTCGTTCGCATGACTGCTCACTCCTCCAGTTCAACGGGCCACGCGGCGCCGTGGCGACGCCGGCGGCACACGCCAGCCCCCTCCGGACGGTGGCCGGAGCGGATGCACTGGTGGTTCTGACGCGGGGGTCACCGAAAAAGTTGGTTCATAATCCGGCCATGCCGAAGAGCGACGCGAAGGCGCGCATTCTCGAGCGCGTGGAGCGCGAGAAGGTCAAGTTCCTGCGCCTGCAGTTCACCGACATCCTCGGGCAGGTCAAGAACGTCGAGGTGCCCAACGGCCGGGTGGCCGAGGCGCTGGACGGGCACGTGCTCTTCGACGGCTCCTCGATTGAAGGCTTCGTCCGCATCGAAGAGTCCGACATGTTCCTTCAGCCGGACCTCGCCACGTTCCAGGTGTTTCCGTGGACGTACAACGGCGCCGAGCGCGTGGCGCGCATCATCTGCGACATCACCGCGCCGGACGGCTCACCCTTTGCCGGCTGCCCGCGTTCGGCGCTGAAGCGGGCCGTCGCCTACGCGGCCGCCAAGGGTTACACGCTGCGCGCGATGCCCGAGGCGGAGTTCTTCCTGTTCCAGCGCAGCAGCGGCGAGCCGACCACCGAGACGCACGACGCCGGCGGCTACTTCGACCTGACGCCGATCGACCTCGGCGAGGACGTGCGCCGCGAGA
>JBFWUM010000156.1:0-2923 GCA_050247255.1 Vicinamibacterales bacterium
CGTCGCCCGAGAGCGTCTGCGCCTTCATGCCTTCGATGTTGAACACGCCGTCCGCGCGGCTCCCGTGAATCGCCGGGGCGGCTGTGCCCTCGCCGTTGTTGCCGCCGACGTCCCGCTGGCCGTTCGGGCCGCTGAAGCCGCCGCCGCCCGTGGCGCCGAGCGTCAGCGCGACCATCCCCATGAAGTTCCGCGAGGTCGGTACCTCGCTCATGATCTTGGCGCTGATAACGTTCTGGCTGCGGACGTTCTGCACGTCGACGATCGGCGTCGAGCCGGACACGGTGATCGTCTCTTCCACCGAGCCGACCGCCATCGCCGGGCTGATGTTGGCCGTGAAGCCGGCGCTCAGCTCGAGGCCGTCTCGCTTGAACGTCGAGAAGCCTGTCAGTGCGAAGGTCACGGAGTAGACGCCGGGCCGCAGGTCCGTGATCTTGTAGTTCCCCTGGTCGTCGGTCACGACCGACCGGACCTTCTCGATCAGGGCCGGACTGGCCGCTTCAACGGTCACGCCGGGCAGCACCGCGCCCGTCGTGTCCTTGACAATGCCGGCGATGGCGCCGCTGGTCGTGGTCTGCGCGGACGCGGAACCGGCGGCGACGGTGAGCACGCCGCAGAACAGGGCGGCGACAGGAACGAAGCTCTTCATCTAACCCTCCCATGGACATCAATTGACGCAAGGCGCGGCATGATAAGTGAAGTCCTTGACTGAAGCAAGGAATGTCTATCAGGAACCTCCGGTGAAGTCCCTCCGGCAGATGACAGTCGGCGGACGCGGTCAGCGCAGACCGAAGGCCAGAATCGCGTTTCCGCTGGCGAGGGCGACGAACTGCCGTCCCCCGACCCGATACGTCATCGGGCTCGTGTTCAGGCGCGGCTTACCGGCATACCGGAACACCTGCTTCCCGGTCCGCGCGTCGAGGGCGAAGAGATCACCGACCGCCTGGAAGACAAGGTCGCCGGCCGTGACCATGCTGCCTGAGCTGGTCGTTCCCGGAAGCTCCGTGTACCAGACCTGCTCCCCTGATCCCGGGTCGTAGGCCGCGATCCCCATGCTGTCCGTGTAGCCCGTCGGACCGCGCGGGCCATCGACATCCGGATGGCGGATGTTGTCGGGGCCGGGGTTGTCGGCCATCGTGTTGCCGACGAGCTTCGGCTTCAACGAATGCGCGGCGTTCTTGCCGCTCGCGTATACGAGGCCCGTCCGGGGGCTGAACGACGGCGAGCCCCAGTTGGCCCCGCCCACGTTGGCCGGCGCCGTGATCACGTACTCGTTCATCAGGTAGGGATGAAACAGCGGACGCACCCGCTTCGCCAGCTCCGGGTCCTCGACGATGGGATAGATGGTGCAGAACGGCTGTTGCGGAACGCCGCGCGCGGTGTACGGAATCGGCTGTGTCGGCCACGGCTGCTCGCCAGGCACGTCCGTCGTGGTCGGCACGGCGGATTCGACGATCGGGTTCAGCGGCGCGCCGGTCGCGCGCTCCAGGATGTAGCCGTAGCAGGTCTTCCCGAACGTGGCGAGCGCCTTCACCCGCCGCCCGCGCACGGTCGTCTCGAACAGCACGGGCCCGGACACGCTGTCGTAGTCCCAGATGTCGTGATGGATCATCTGGAAGTGCCACGCGAGCCTTCCGGTGTCGAGCCGGATCGCGACGATCGAGTTCGTGAACAGGTTGATGCCCTTCCGGACGGTGCCGTCGTACGCCGGAACGGGATTGGACACGTTCACGAAGAGCAGGCCCAGCTCGACATCAACCGATGGCTGCGTCCAGATGCCGCCGCCGACCATCGGGCCGCCGCCCCACGTATCCTTCGCCAGCTCCCAGCCGTCGTCCTGCGGTCCCTGCGGAATCGTGTTGAAGACCCACTTCACCGCACCCGTCGTGCCGTCCATCGCCACGACCAGGCCACCGCGAATCATCATCTCCGCGCTCGCGAGCCCAAGAATGACCGTCCCGTTCACGTAGGTCGGCGCCGAGACGATCGAGTAGCCGATCGAGACCGGGTCCAGGTCCGGCTTGTACTTGCCCGGATACTTGAACTCGAGCGCCTCGTTCGCGACGCTCAGCACACCGTTGTCGCCGAACGTCTCGACGGCCTTGCCCGTCTTCGCGTCGACGGCGTACAGATACCGCTGCCCGACGGCGTAGATCCGGCCGTCCCCAAAGGCGGGGCCCCGGCGGCCTCCGCCGAAGGCGATCGGCGCCTCGTAGGTCCACAGGCCCTTGCCGGTGGCGGCGTCGACGGCGAACAGCTTCGAGCCGGCGTTGGTGTACATCACGCCGTCGATCACGACCGGCGTGGCCGCCCCGAGGCTGTCCGCCTTCGCGGTCTCGAACGTCCACTTCAGCGCCAGCGTCGACACGTTGGACACGTTGATCTCGTCCAGCGCGGCGTACCGCGTGTTGTGCTGATCCAGATTGTGCAGGGGCCAGTCGACGTTCGCGGCCCTCGTCGAACCGGTCTGCGCCCGCAGCCCCATCGCGGCCGTCAGCACGGCCGCGGCCATTGCCACGACACGTCCCGTGCGCAGGCGGCGCAGGATCTCGCTCACGGCACTCTCCCCTGGGGCTGCAGCCGGAGCGCCCAGCGAACCGCGCCGGTGATGAACTCGCGGTAGACCGGGTCGGCACGCCACAGGTCCTCGCGGTGCCCGATCGCCGTGTAGAACGTCCGCCCTTTCCCCGGTGTCTGGTACCAGACCTGCGGGTAGTCGCCGCCCTTCTCCCACCCCTTCGGCGCGCCGGTGAAGTCAGTGCGCTCGGAATCGAAGCTGACGAGCACGTGCACATTCCGGCGGTCGAACGCCAGGGGAGCCGGCACCTTCGTCGGCCCAGGCACGCCCACGGTCTTCGTGAACTGATAGAACTCGTCGTCGAGCGTCCAGTGCTCCGGCAGATGCCTCGTCGCCGGGTGACTCCGG
>JBFWUM010000157.1:0-2919 GCA_050247255.1 Vicinamibacterales bacterium
TCATCACACCGCATCCGGGGGAGATGGCGCGGCTGACCGGCCTCAGCGTGGACGAGGTGCAGGTCAACCGGCTGCAGGTGGCGCTGGGGCTGGCCGAGTCCCGGCAGATCTACGTCGTCCTGAAGGGATACCGCACCGTGGTGGCGGCGCCGGACGGGCGGGTAGCGATCAACCCGACCGGAAACGCGGGCATGGCCACCGGCGGCACGGGCGACGTGCTGACCGGCGTGATTGCCGCGTGGCTGGCGCAACTGCTCGACGCCGAGCGCGCCTGCCGGCTGGGCGTCTTCCTCCACGGCGCCGCGGGCGATCTCGCGGAGGCCGAGGACGGGCAGTCGGCGCTGGTGGCGTCGGACCTGCTGCAGGCGCTCGGGCCGGCGCTGCGCCAGCTCACGGCTCCCAGGACGAACAGCGCGTCGTGACGGTCGAGCGGGTCACGCGGTCGGCCGAGCAGACCGCGGCCGCGGCCTGCGCGCTGGCCGCCTCGCTGACCCCCGGCGACGTCGTGCTGCTGTCGGGCGATCTGGGCGCGGGCAAGACCGCGTTCGTCAGGGGGCTGGCGCTCGGCCTCGGTATCCCGGCGGACGACGTCTCGAGCCCGACGTTCTCGCTGCTCCACGAATACACCGGCGGCCGGCTCGTGCTGCACCACGCAGACCTGTACCGGCTTTCACCCGAGGAAGTCGAGGATCTCGGCCTCGACGAGTTGGCGGCCTCCGGCGGTATCCTCGCCGTCGAATGGCCCGACCGCCTCACGCGGCCGTGGCCGGACGCCCTTTACGTGACGTTGACCCATGCCGGCGAGACCACGCGCCGGATTACCATCTCCGGCGGGAGGCATCGATGACTCAGGATCTACAGCAGGTGACGCGGCGGATGTTCATGGCGATGAGCGGGATGGCCGCCGGCGCCGCCGTCGGTGGCGGGGCGATCGCCGAGGCGCAGACGATGACGCCGAAGGACCGGGCGAACATCGAGGTCGTGAAGGCGATGAGCGCCGCCTGGGCCACGGGCGACGCGGCGAAGATTGCCGCCTACATGCACCCGAAGATCGCGTTCCGCGGCAGCGCCGAGAACATGGACTCGCCGCCGATGGTCGGCGTCGAGACGTTCCTCAAGAGCATGACGGGCTTTCTGAAGGCGACGAAGATCGAGATGAAGATCCTCGACGCGTTCGCGCTGGACCCCGTGGTGATCACGTGCCACCACCAGCTCTTCGAGAACAAGGAGCGCGGGCTCCACGAGGACCTGTACATCGGCTGCTTCTACATGCAGGACGGCAAGATCCGCGAGTGGAATGACTACGGGATCATTCCGTACGCCCAGCCTCGCGCGAAGGACACAGCGAAGAGAGGCAAGTTCGTCAAGTTCTGACGCGGCCGCTAGCGCGGCGCGACGATCGAGGCGAGCCGGTCGCAGGCGGTCTGCAGGACATCCAGCGACGGGCCGAACGAGAAGCGGACGTGGCGTTCGAATCTGGACGCCCGTCCGGACCGCCGGTTCCCCGGGTTGATGTCGAAGAACTGGCCGGGCACCGTGATCACCTTCTGCTCGAGCGCCTTCCTGAAGAAGCTCATCCCGTCGTTCATGCCGTCCGGCAGGTTCGCGACCGATCCCCAGACGTAGAAGCCGCCTTCGGTGGGCAGGTCCACGGTGATGCCGAGGCGCGTCAGCGCGTCGAGCAGGAACTGCCGCTTGGTCGAGAAGGTCCGGCGGATGGACTGCGTCTCGGCGTCGATGATCTCGTCCGTCAACAGGCCGATGGCGGCCTGCTGCGCGGGGCGCGACCCGCCGCCGTCGAGGAACGACCCGGCCGACGCGGCGGCCTCGATGACCTGGCGCGGGCCCACCGTCCACGAGATGCGCATGCCGGGGTACCGCCAGTTCTTGGTGAGCCCGTCGAAGATCACGACCGGGTCCTTCTCGACGTCCTCGACGTAGGCCGCGGCGGAGACGATGGGCACCTGCGCACCGTCCACCTGTCGCCAGATGTAATGGCTGTAGAACTCGTCGAGCAGCAGCGAGCAGTCGAGCGCGCGCGCCGTGGCGACCCAGGCGGCCAGCTCGCTGCCGGCGATCGTCCGGCCGGTCGGATTGCACGGATTGGACAGCAGGACAGCGGACAGACCACGGCCCAGGATTTCGCGGCGCAGGTCGTCCACGGAGAAGGCATACCGCCGTTCGCCTTCGAGCAGGATCGGAATGGGGTTGAACAGCCGGAAGACGCTGAGCAGCTCTTCGTAGGCGGTGTAGTCCGGCAGGAAGTGGCCGAGGTTGACCTCGCCGAGCGCGACGGCCGCGCGCGCGAGCGCGAGGCGCCCGCCGCCGCAGATTGCGACGTTCTCGGCGGAGTACTGGCTCTTGAGGCCTTTCCGGAAACGGCGGTTGTACGCGTCCGCGACGGCGGCACGGAGGTCGGGCAGCCCGGCAACCGGGGCGTACTCGTAGGCGTCCGTCGGAATGTCGAGGTGCTCGATGCGCGGCGCACCGTCTGGCAGCGGCCCGGTTTCGGGCTGGCCCTGGCCGAGATTGCACCAGGTGGAATCCGATGCGCGATAGCCGAGGCGCTCGGCTTCGCTCGTGACGAAGATGACGCCCGTTCGGGGAACGGCGCGGAAGGCCGTGAGCGAGGACACGCCTATTCCATCCGGTAGTTCGGCGCTTCCTTCGTGATCGTCACGTCGTGGACGTGGCTCTCGCGGACGCCGGCCGGTGTGATGCGGATGAGCTGTGCGCGCTTCTGCAGGTCGGGAATCGTACCGGACCCGGTGTAGCCCATGCCCGCACGGAGCCCGCCGACGAGCTGGTGGATCATCGCGGCGACGCTGCCCTTGTGGGCGACGCGGCCCTCGATGCCCTCGGGCACGAGCTTGTCGGCCGCGCGGCCGCCCTCGAGGTCGAACTCGTCCTGGAAGTAGC
>JBFWUM010000158.1:0-2913 GCA_050247255.1 Vicinamibacterales bacterium
ACGAGCTGAACATGAAGCTCGGCGAAGACCTGCCTCCGGAGGAGATGGAGAAGGTCATGGAGGAGCAGGGCCGCTGCCAGGACCGGATCGACGCCACCAACGCGTGGGAGATCGACTCGCAGCTCGAGCTGGCGATGGACGCGCTGCGGTGTCCCCCGCCCGACGCCGACGTGACGAAGCTGTCCGGCGGCGAGCGCCGGCGTGTCGCGCTGTGCCGGCTGCTGCTGCAGTCGCCTGACCTGCTGCTGCTCGACGAGCCGACCAATCACCTCGATGCCGAGTCGGTGGCCTGGCTCGAGCGCTTCCTCAAGGAATACAAGGGCACCGTCGTGGCCGTCACCCACGACCGGTATTTCCTCGACAACGCGGCGGAATGGATTCTCGAGCTCGACCGCGGCGAAGGCATCCCGTGGAAGGGGAACTACTCGTCCTGGCTCGAGCAGAAGCAGGCGCGCCTGATCCAGGAAGAGAAGACCGAGGGCAAGCGGCAGAAGACGCTGCAGCGGGAGCTGGAGTGGATCCGCATGGCGCCGCGCGCACGGCAGGCGAAGGGCAAGGCGCGCCTGAACGCCTACGAGCAGCTCCTGAACGAGGACACGGCGCAGAAGATCGACCAGGTCGAGATCTACATCCCGCCAGGTCCGAGGCTCGGCGACATCGTGGTCGAGGCCCGCGGCGTGAAGAAGGCGTACGGCGACCAGCTCCTCTTCGAGGACCTGTCGTTCACGTTGCCGCGCGGCGGGATCGTCGGCGTCATCGGCCCGAACGGCGCCGGCAAGACGACGCTCTTCCGGTTGATCACCGGGCAGGAACAGCCGGACGCCGGCACCTTCCGTCTCGGCGACACGGTCGAGCTCGGCTACGTGGACCAGAGCCGCGACAGCCTCAACCCGGACAAGTCGGTCTGGGAGGAGATCTCGGACGGCAACGACGAGCTGCTCGTCGGCAACCGCACCGTGGCATCCCGCGCCTACGTATCCTGGTTCAACTTCAAGGGCGCGCAGCAGCAGCGCAAGGTCGGCGCGCTGTCCGGCGGCGAGCGCAACCGTGTCCACCTCGCGAAGCTGCTCCGCAAGGGGTCCAACCTGCTGCTGCTCGACGAGCCGACCAACGACCTGGACGTCGACACGCTGCGGGCGCTGGAGGAAGCGCTCGTGAACTACGCCGGCTGCGCCGTGGTCATCAGCCACGACCGCTGGTTCCTCGACCGCATCGCGACGCACATGCTGGCGTTCGAAGGCGACAGCAAGGTCGTCTGGTTCGAGGGGAACTATCAGGACTACGAGGCGGACCGGAAGCGTCGTCTCGGCGCCGAGGCGGACCGCCCGCACCGCATCAAATACCGGAAACTGACACGCTAGACCGACCCGAGACGAAGGAGACGCCCATGACCCCCGAAGCTGCCAAGGCTGCCGCCGATGTACTGATCGACATCATGCAGGGTGAACACACGGCCACGTGTCAGACGCTGGCCGCCGTGACCGAGGCCGGCAAGACCTATAAGCCAGACCCGAAGTCCCGGACGGCCTGGGATGTGGCGACCCATCTGGCGACGTCCGACGTCTGGTTCCTCGACTCGATCGTGGCCGGCAGCTTCACGTTCGACCCTGAAGCCGCGAAGGCGGCGACGGCGGCCTTCAAGAACGCCGACGACGTCGTGGCCTTCTACAAGTCCGCGATGCCGCAGCGGCTGGCCGCGCTCAAGGCGCTCAGCGGCGAGCAGCTCACCCGGACCATCGACTTCTTCGGGGTCATGCAGATGCCGGCGGTCAACTTCATCGGCTTTGCCAACAACCACAGCATCCATCACCGCGGCCAGTTGGCCGCCTCGTTGCGCGCGATCGGCGGCAAGGTGCCGAACATCTACGGCCCGAGCGCCGACGCCGAACCGGCGCACTAGCCGAGCCGGCGACTCCGTGTCCTTTCCCGACCTCCGCACGTTCCTCGACCGGCTGCGCGCCGACGGCGACCTCGTCACCGTCGACGCGCCCGTGGATGCCGCGCTCGAGGCGGCGGAGATCCATCGGCGCGTGATTGCGGCCGGCGGCCCCGCGCTGCTCTTCACGAACGTCAGGACGGCGTCGGGTGCGCGCGCCGCCTTTCCCCTCGCGACCAATCTGTTCGGCACGGCCCGCCGGGCCGAACTCGCGTTCGGCGACCGTCCGCTGCGGCTGATCCGCCGGCTCGTCGAGCTGGCCGAGACGATCCTGCCGCCGACGCCGGCCGCGCTCTGGGGCGCCCGCGACATCGCAGGCGAGGTGCTGAAGGTCGGCCTGCGCCGCGTGCCGAAGGGGCCGGTGGTCGAGCGGGTGACACGCACCCCGCGTCTCGACGAGCTGCCGGCGCTCACGTGCTGGCACGAGGACGGCGGCCCGTTCCTCACGCTGCCGCTCGTCTACACGCAGCACCCGGAGAAGCGCGGCCACCCCTCGTCGCCGGGCTCCGGCGGGGCAAGCCCCGCGGCGCGAGGATCTGGCGGGGCAGGCAACCTCGGCATGTACCGCATGCAGGTCCACGACCGGCAGACGACCGGCATGCACTGGCAGATCGGCAAGGGCGGCGGCCATCACTACGGCGTGGCCGAGGCGCGCGGCGAGGCCCTGCCGGTCACGGTCTTCCTCGGCGGGCCGCCGGCGCTGATCCTCTCGGCCATCGCGCCGCTGCCGGAGAACATCCCGGAGCTGATGCTGGCGTCGCTGATCGCGGGGGAGCGCCTGCCGCGCATCGAGGGGTACGGCCCGCACCCGCTGGTCGCGACGGCGGAGTTCGCGCTCATCGGCGAGGTGGCGCCGCGCACGCGCCGGCCGGAGGGGCCGTTCGGCGACCACTACGGCTACTACTCGCTGCGGCACGACTACCCGGTGTTCACCGTCCGCACCGTGGCGCACCGGCACGACGCGATCTATCCGGCGA
>JBFWUM010000159.1:0-2875 GCA_050247255.1 Vicinamibacterales bacterium
CGCCGTCGGCCGTCTCGAACAGCCCGCGCTTCTGCTGCCGGGCGTCGGTGAACGCGCCGCGCTCGTGCCCGAACAGCTCGCTCTCCAGCAGATGCTCCGGCAGGGCCGAACAGGTGATGTTGACGAAGGCGCGCGTGGCGCGGTCGCTGTTGTAGTGGATGGACTTGGCCGCGAGGTCCTTCCCGGTACCGGTCTCGCCGGTGAGCAGCACCGTGGACGCCGGGCTGACCGCCACGCGGCGCAGCATCAGCTTGGCGGCCTCCATGGCCGGTGAGGAGCCGACAATCGCGTCGAAGCTGAACTCGCGCCCCGCGGAGGACCGGAGCGACTTGACCTCGCGTCGGAGCCGGCTGGTCTCGAGCGCCTTCTCGACCAGCAGGGCCACCTCATCCACGTTGAACGGCTTGTTGATGTAGTGAAACGCGCCGAGTTTCATCGCCTCGACGGCGTTCTCCACCGTCGAATGCGCCGTCATGAGGATGACGAGGGTGTCGGGATAGAGCTCCTTGACCTTGCGGAGCACCGTCAGGCCGTCGGAATCCGGCAGCCGGTAGTCCAGCAGGATGAGGTCCACCGTCTCCCCGGCCTGCTCGAGCGCGGCCGCGGCCGTGCCGGCTTCGAGCACGGTATAGCGGTCCTGTGCGAGCCGTTCACGCAGGGACCACCGGACCAGCGCCTCATCGTCGACTACCAGGACCGTGGCGTTCGCCATGACCCCGTAGTATACCGGCGCGGAATTTTCCAGACTGATCGTGGACGTTTTCATCGGCACCCCCCGGCGCGGCGGTTCTCCGCCGTCCGGGAGCAAATCCCGCGCCGCCCCCCGCCGGCGGGTTTCCTTGTATCGTGGGCCGGATGGCCGCGCCGCCCGCGTCAACCCAGCTCAACCGCTACCTGCTGTGGACGAGCGTCCCGCTGACGGCGGGCGTCTTCCTCCTCGATCTCTACACGCCGGCCGACTATCTCGTCAGCGTCGGTTACGTCCTGGTCATCCTGCTCGGACTCGGCATCGACGCGCCCCGTTATCCCGTCCTGGCCGCCGCGGCCGGCACGGTGCTCGTGCTCGTCAGCGTGGCGCTCAGCGGAACGGCGATGCCGGACGCGGCCGCCGTCAACCTGTCGCTCCTCGTCCTCGTGTTGTGGGTCAGCGCGGCGCTGCTCCTCCGGCTCCGCCGGGTCGAGACACACTCGGCCACGCAGGTCGCGCGGCTGGAGGAGCTGCGCCACGCGCTCGATGAGGCCGCCATCGTCGCGACCACCGACGTGCGGGGCCGCATCACGGCCGTCAACGACAAATTCTGCGAGATCTCGCAGTACTCACGCGAGGAGCTGATCGGTCAGGATCACCGCCTCATCAATTCGGGGCTGCATCCGAAGGCCTTCATGAAGCAGCTCTGGCAGACGATCGGGCGCGGCCAGATCTGGCACGGCGAGATCCGGAATCGCGCCAAGGACGGGTCGCTCTACTGGGTGGACACGACGATCGTGCCGTTCCTCGACGCCCGGGGGCACCCGTATCAGTACGTCGCGATCCGGAGCGACATCACCGAGCGGAAGCTCGGGGAGGAGCGGCTGCGCCAGCAGGAGGCCCTCGCCCGCGTCGGCCAGCTGGCCGCGATGGTGGCGCACGAGGTGAAGAATCCGCTCGCCGGCATCAAGGCAGCGCTGCAGGTGATGGTGAGTCGTCGGCCGGCGGGCGACCCGGACGCCCCCGTCATGCACGAGATCATCGAGCGCGCCGACGCCCTGAACGACCTCATCTCGGACCTCCTGCAGTTCTCCCGGCCGAAACCGCCACAGCTGCAGCTGCTGGAACTGCGCGGCGTCGTCGAAGAGGCGCAGACGCTGCTCGGTCGCGACCCGGTGGGCGCCGGGGTGGCCTCGACGATCGTCGGACCGGAGGTGGCCCTGCACGGCGACCGCGCGATGCTCCGGTCCGTCTTCTCGAATCTGTTCATCAACGCCGCGCAGGCGATGGGCGGCAGCGGCTCGCTGGCCGTGGAGCTGACGACCGGGCCGGGGCAGGTGCAGGTGACGATCCGCGACTCCGGGCCGGGCATCCCCGACGACGTCCGCGAACGCGTGTTCGAACCGTTCTTCACGACGAAGGCCCGCGGCGGCGGGCTGGGTCTGGCCATCGCGAAGCGCTCCGTCGAGTTGCACGGCGGCACGCTGACGCTCGACTGCCCGCCGGGCGGCGGCACGCGGGCCACGGTGACGCTCCCGGCGCAGACGTCGCTTCCCGACTGAGGAGTCCGACCGGCCGGCTACGGCACGACGACCACGACGGCGCGGGTCCGTTCGAGCACGGCGCAGGCGATCTGCCCGGCGGCGTCGCGTGCGCGGCCGAGGATCACCAGGCCGACGTCATCCTTCTGGGTGACGCGCACGATCGCCTCGGCGACGTCGCCTTCCAGCACGAGCAGCTTGGCGCCGCGGCCGCCGGGAATCTCCCGGACGAGCGGCGTCATCCGCTCCCGGATCAGCACGTGGTCCGAACCGGCGTCGGTGACGTGCAGCAGCATCGGCCGGTGCTGAGACCCGGAGCCGAGCAGGCCCGTGACCGCCATCTGCGAGGGCGCAGCCGACTTCATGTCCACCGGCACGAGCACGATGCCGAACCGCGGGATCGTGCGCGCCCCGGCGAGCGTCGCGATCTCCGGGTCCGACGGCGGCACGATCGCCACCGGCACGGTGGCCTGCCGGAGAACGTCCCGCGCCGTGGAGCCGAGGATGGCGCGCGTGAGTGCCCCGCGGCCGCGCGTGCCCATGACGATCAGGCAGGCCCGCTCCACCATCGCCTCGCGGAGCACGGCCTCGGCCGGTGGGCCCGCCACGACGCGCGCTTCCGTGCCCTCCCGATACCCGACGCCGC
>JBFWUM010000160.1:0-2868 GCA_050247255.1 Vicinamibacterales bacterium
AGCTGCCGTTCGATGGTCTGGCGGAACGCCGAGTAGGCGGCCGGCTCGGGGCGCGGCATACCGACCGGCGGCATCACACCGCCGCGGAGCTTCCGCACGACCTTCTCGAGCACCTCGCCGCTGGCCTTCGTGTCCGCCAGATCGACTGACTGCAGCGACAGGCCGCCGATCTTCCGCCGGTCGTTGTGGCAGTTCACACAGTACTTGTCGACCGTGGCCTTCGTGTCGACCGTCGCGCGCGCCGGGGCCGCCTGCTGGCCGGCGTCGGATCGGCCGGAGACGCCGAGCGCCGCCATCAACACCATCGCACCAAGGACCGGAACTCTCATCGGCACCACTCCTAATGTCACGTCCCGCGTCATGCTGACTGAACCTCGAACAGCCCGCTCGCGTATTTCCATTGGACGCGGTAATCTTAACAAAGTTCAAGCTGATTTCCAGGAGACCTTTCGATACATGAGGCCAGGAGGCTTCCGGCTGGGCCGGTGCGTCAGGAGATACGGGTGGGGCACGGTCCTGGCCCTGCTGCTCCTGTCGTCAGGCCCGCGCGTCCTCGCTTCCGGCGGGGATGTCAGTCCTCTCGTGACGGCCGCGAAGGCGGGCGATGCCGCGACGGTGCGGTCGCTGCTGGCCAGGCCTGGGGCCGACGTCAACGCCACGGAGCACGACGGCACGACGGCGCTGCACTGGGCGGTGCAGCACGGCCAGGTGGACGTCGTGAAGGCGCTGATCCGGGCGCGCGCCGACGTGAACCGGAAGAACCGGTATGGCGTGGCGCCGCTGTGGCTGGCGGCGACCAACGGCGACAACGCGTCGGTCGAGGCGCTGCTGCGGGCGGGCGCCGACGCGCAGACGACGCGGGGCGACTCGGGTGAGACGGTGCTGATGATCGCCGCAATGGCCGGCTCGCCGGGCGTGCTGCAGCGGCTGCTGGCGTACGGCGCGGACCCGAACGCGAAGGACAACATCCGCGGGCAGACGGCGCTGATGTGGGCGGCGGCCGAGGGGCACCCCGACGCGGCGCGCGTGCTCGTCGAGGTCGGGGCCGACGTCGAGGCGCAGTCGTCGACGGGCATCACGCCGCTGATGTTCGCGATCCGCGCCGGGCACATCCCGACGACGCTGGCGCTGCTCGACCTCGGCGCGAACCTGCAGGCGGTGGCGCCGGACGGCACGACGAATCTCGGGCTCGCGATCATCAACGCGCACTGGGAACTGGCGGCCGCGCTGCTCGACCGCGGGGCCGACGCGAACACCAGCGACCCGCGCGGACGCCCGCTGCACCTGGTCGCCCACATGCGCACGGCGAACAATCGCGGGCTGTCCGCGTGGTTGCCCCGCCGTCCCACGGGCCGGATCGGCTCGCTCGACGTCGCCAGGCAGCTCATCGCCCGCGGGGCCGCAATCAACGACCGGACCCAGTACAGGAACGGGATGGCGGCGCCGACCCACATGGCGCTGGCCTACTTCACGATGATCAGCTGGAACGGCGTCACGCCGCTCTTCATCGCGTCGAAGGGGTGTGACGTGGAGTTCATCCAGTATCTGCTCGCGAACGGCGCCGACCCCGCCATCAACAACGAGCAGGGCGTGACGCCGCTGCTGGCGGCCGCGGGCGTCGGGTACGCGAAGGGCGAGGCTCCGGGGACGCCGGAGCAGTGCCTCGAGGCCGTGAAGGTGCTCGCCGCCGCGGGTAACGACATCCGGGCCGTGGCGAAGCTCTCCAAGGGCTCCGGATTCGGCGGGATGGGCGGTGGCTGGGACGGGGCGGGTGCGCTGCACGGCGCCGTCATCCGCGCTGCCGGCGGCCTGGTCGAGTGGCTGATCGCCCAGGGCATTCCGCTCGATGTCCAGGCGGCCGGCGGCCGCACGGCGCTGGATCTTGCCCGCGGTTCGACGCTGGGGATCAATTATTCGGTCCAGCCCGAGATCGCGGAGATCATCGAGAAGGCGATGCGGGCCAGGGGCCTCCCGATTCCCGAACACAAGTACGACTCCAACAACGAACAGGGTGGCGCCGTCGCCGAGAAGCGGCCCACGCCATGAGGACCACGACCATGATTCGCACGACCATGATTCGACTGCCCCGTGCTGCCGTGGCGGCCGCCGCCCTTCTGCTGTCCGGCCCGGCGCTCGCGCGGGCGGCGGACGGAGATGTCTCCGCCCTGGTGACGGCCGCGCGAGCCGGTGATGCCGCGACGGTGCGGTCGCTGCTGGCCAGGCCTGGGGCCGACGTCAACGCCACGGAGCACGACGGCACGACGGCGCTGCACTGGGCGGTGCAGCACGGCCAGGTGGACGTCGTGAAGGCGCTGATCCGGGCGCGCGCCGACGTGAACCGGAAGAACCGGTATGGCGTGGCGCCGCTGTGGCTGGCGGCGACCAACGGCGACAACGCGTCGGTCGAGGCGCTGCTGCGGGCGGGCGCCGACGCGCAGACGACGCGGGGCGACTCGGGTGAGACGGTGCTGATGATCGCCGCAATGGCCGGCTCGCCGGGTGTGCTGCAGCGGCTGCTGGCGTACGGCGCGGACCCGAACGCGAAGGACAACATCCGCGGGCAGACGGCGCTGATGTGGGCGGCGGCCGAGGGGCACCCCGACGCGGCGCGCGTGCTGGTCGAAGTCGGGGCGGACGTCGAGGCGCAGTCGTCGACGGGCATCACGCCGCTGATGTTCGCGATCCGCGCCGGGCACATCCCGGCGACGCTGGCGCTGCTCGACCTCGGCGCGAACCTGCAGGCCCTGGCGCCGGACGGCACGACGAATCTCGGCCTGGCGATCATCAACGCGCACTGGGAACTGGCGGCCGCGCTGCTCGACCGCGGGGCCGACGCGAACACCAACGACCCGCGCGGGCGCCCGCTGC
>JBFWUM010000161.1:0-2863 GCA_050247255.1 Vicinamibacterales bacterium
CTCCGGAGGTATGCCATAAACCTCGGACCGGTCATGCCCAGCCCGTCGCTCGTCCGTCTGCACGACCGGCTCCTCGAAATCCACGCGGAACGGCCCGATCTGGCCCCCGCGCTGGACCTCCAGCGGAATCTGCTGACGCGGGAACTCGAGCTGGTCGACATGTTTCTGGCCGGCGGACTGCCCCGGCTGTCCCTGCCGGGCCGCTATCTCGCCGCCAAGCTGCGCGACGGCATCCCGGCGCTCTTCGGCGAGCCGGTCCCGCTGCCCCAGCACCTGCTGACGCTGGCGCTCCGGGACTTCTGCGAGCGGCTGGCCGCCGGCCGGACCGAGCAGACCGCCCGGGCCATTCAGGCCGCCTTCGATGGTCCCCTTCAGCCGGCGGCCGTGATCTCGGCGTGTTTCGGCCGCAATCAGACCCAGGTCCGGGCACTCGCCCAGCACGCGGGCGTCGCGGCGGACGTCCTGTGGCTCATCGCGGAGCTGGCCGTGGCACCGCTGGCGCACCTGCTGCAGTGCCAGTTGTTCGACGGCGCGGCGACGGCGGGCGCGGCACTCGCGGATGCGCTCGCGGCCTGGGACCGCGGCTTCTGCCCCGCGTGCGGCTCGTGGCCCGCGCTGCTGGAGGCGCACGACGAGGGGCACACGCTGCGCTGCTCGTTCTGCGCGCTCGGGTGGACGCTGGCCAGCTACCGCTGTGTGTACTGCGGCAACGACGGCGAATCGTTCGTGACAGCAAAGCCCGACCCTGATGTGCCCGGGCGGCGCATCCAGTTCTGCGGGGAGTGCGGCGGCTACGCGAAGGTGCTCGACCTGCCACGCCCGACGGAGTTCCCGCTCGTGGCCATCGAGGACCTGGCCTCGCTGGACCTCGACATGCTGGCGATCGAGCGGCAGTACAGGCGACCGACGCTACCCACAATCACGCGGACACGGCCGGCCGGCCGGACCTGAACCCGCGCGCCGGTTCCCGGCGTCGGTCATTGTTCTGCCTCCCCCGCCCTGGCGTGTCGCAGGTCCAACGATCGAGAGCCGAACGACAGGGATTCCGTCGCGAATCTGTTCAGACCCCGGCAGGCACGGAACAGGCAGTCCCAACCGCTAGAATGAGCGGCATGGCACGGGGCGCGCTGACCCACGCCGGCTCCGGCGTGAAGCTCACCTACGACGACTTCGTTCACTTCCCTGACGACGGGAAGCGGCACGAGTTGATCGACGGAGAGCACTACGTGACGCCGTCACCGAACACGAAGCATCAGCGGGTCCTCGGCCACCTGTTTCTGATGATTGGCTCGTGGCTGGAGGAGCACCCGATCGGACAGGCGTTTCTATCGCCGTTCGACGTGGTGTTCACGCAGTTCGACGTCGTGGAGCCGGACCTGCTCTACATGTCGAACGCACGCGCCGCCGAGATCCTGACGGACCTCAACGTCCAGGGCGTGCCGGAACTCGTTGTCGAAATCGCGTCACCGGGCACGCGCAAGCGGGACGCGTCCGTGAAACGCACGCTCTACGAACGGACGGGCGTGTCGGAGTACTGGATCGTGGAGCCGAAGGGCGACAAGGTTCGTGTCTACCGCCGCGACGGCGCCGCGTTCACCTCGCCCGTCGAACTCACCCGCGAAGACGGCGACGTGCTGACCACGCCGCTCCTGCCCGGCCTCGACCTGCCCCTGGCCCGCATCTTCCGCGCCTGACCGTAGATCCCGCGATCGGAACCGCGCCCGGAGTGGGCGTTTTCGAAACGTCGGGGTCGCGCGCAACGGCATTCTCCCGACGTTCCGCGACACTCCTCACGGGCATGCGCCTGGCAAGAGTGAGGTTTAGAATGAGCGGCATGACACGGGGCGCACTGACGCACGCCGGCTCCAGCGTGAAGCTCACCTACGACGACTTCGTTCACTTCCCCGACGACGGGAAGCGGCACGAGTTGATCGACGGAGAGCACTACGTGACGCCATCACCGAACACGAAGCATCAGCACATCGTGGGAGAGTTGCACTTCCTGATCCGCGGGTGGCTCGAAGTCCATCCCGTCGGGCGCGTGTTCCTGTCGCCGTTCGATGTCGTCTTCACGCAGTTCGACGTCGTGGAGCCGGACCTGCTCTACATGTCGAACACCCGCGCGGCCGACGTGCTCACCGACCTCAACGTGCAGGGCGCGCCGGAACTCGTTGTCGAGATCGCGTCACCGGGCACACGCAAGCGGGACGCGTCCTTGAAACGCACGCTCTACGAGCGAACCGGCGTTTCGGAGTATTGGCTCGTCGAGCCGAAGGGCGACCGCGTGCGGGTCTACCGGCGCGAGGGCGCCCGCTTCGCGGCACCCGTCGATCTGACGCGCGAAGCCGGCGACGTCCTGACCACGCTACTCCTGCCAGGCCTCGACTTGCCCCTCGCCCGCATCTTCAGGACATAGCGGGTTGTTTTCGTAAGCACACAACCAGACACATGCCCGCGCGGAACCCTGGACGGCCCCGCCGCGCTCGGTGGGCGGGTGGCATGTTCACGGTCGCAGCGATGGCTGTCCCCTGGCTCTGGTGGTTCGGGGAATGCGTCACGGCCCACACTGGCGCACTTCGTGTGCGCTGGCTCGAAGTGGGGTGGTGCAAGACACCTTCGGTGGGGCTTCCGACGAGCAGTCAGGGTGCGCGTCGCGGTACCGCCGGTCCCGCCTAGTCGTGCTCGGTGACGACGGTGGGCGTGGACAGGTCGGCCAGATGCTCGCCCGACGCGGCCTCGACGTCCTTGTGCAGGCTGTTCCCGTGCGCGTCCATCGTGACGATCGCCGGGAAGTCCTCGACGTCCAGGTGCCACATGGCCTCGGGGGATCCGAACTCCATCAGCGAAACATCCGCGACGTTCT
>JBFWUM010000162.1:0-2804 GCA_050247255.1 Vicinamibacterales bacterium
CTGTCCAATCACGACAACGTCAAGCTCCGTTTCTAGGCCTCCGTCGCCGCCGCCCTCCCGGACGGACCCGCCCGGCGCCGAACGTGCGGTGCTGGTGGGCCTGGCCACGCCCGCGTTCCGCCGCGACGCGGCCGAGCGGTCGCTGGACGAGCTGGCCGGCCTGGCGGATGCCGCCGGGGCGGCCGTCGTGGCGCGCATCCTGCAGGAGCGGCCCGGGCCGGACAAGGGCACCTACGTCGGCGCCGGCAAGGCCGCGTCGATCGGCGTGATGGCCGCGGAGCTCGACGCGACCGTCGTCATCGTCGACGCGGAGCTCTCGCCCGGGCAGTTGCGCCGGCTCGAAACGGTCGTCGGCTGCCGCGTGATCGACCGCACGCAGCTGATCCTCGACATCTTCGCGAAGCGCGCGCGGACCCGGGAAGGGCAGTGGCAGGTCGAACTCGCCCAGCTGCAGTACATGCTGCCGCGCCTGGCCGGGTCGAGCGAGGCGCTCTCGCGCCTCGGCGGCGGGATCGGCACCCGCGGACCCGGCGAGACCAAGCTCGAAACCGACCGCCGGCGCGTGCGGACGCGGATCGCCGCGATCGAACGCGAGATCGCGCGCGTCCGCGACCGCCGCGCCCAGTTGCGCGACCGCCGGCACAAGGCGCGCGTGCCCACCGTGGCGCTCGTGGGCTATACGAACGCCGGCAAGACGACGCTGTTCAACCGGCTGACCCAGGCCAGGGCCGTGGCGTCTGACGCGCTCTTCGTCACGCTCGACCCGCTCGTCCGCCAGGCCCGGCTGCCGGACAACCGCGTCCTGCTCGTCTCCGACACCGTGGGCTTCATCGACCGGCTGCCGCACGGTCTGGTCGCGGCGTTTCGCGCGACGCTCGAGGAAGTCGCGGCGGCCGACCTCGTGCTGCACGTGATCGATGCGTCGAACGAGGACCGCGACCGCCAGATCGCAGCCGTGCTGCGCGTGCTCGACGAAGTGGACGCGGGAGGCGTGCCCCGGATTGACGTCTTCAACAAGGTCGACCGGCTGGACGCGGGGGAGCGCCGGCATCTGGCCGCCCGGCATCCGGACGCGTGCCTGCTCTCCGCCGCGACCGGCGACGGCGTCGCGGTCTGTCTGGAGCAGGTCGTGGCGCGCCTGGGTCTGGACACCGAGCGCGTCGTCGTGGAGTCGGCCGAGGGGGACGCGGCCGGCGCGGCCGAGATCGCCCGGCTGTATCAGACCGGGCGGGTGGTCCGGCACGAGGTCGTTGACGGGCGCGTGGTGGTCGAGGCCGACGTGCCGCGCCGGGCCGTGCATCGGCCCGCGGGCTGCTAGTATCGAAGAAACCCGAATCGTCCCGTGCGTCTGACCGTTGCCAACCAGCTCACGCTGCTCCGGATCCTGCTGATCCCGCCGTTCGCCGTCCTGACCCTCTACGGTTACATCGGCGCGGCGCTGGTCGTCTTCGCGGTGGCCGGGCTGACAGACCTGCTGGACGGCTTCACGGCCCGCCTGACGAAGGAGCGGAGCAGCCTGGGTGCGTGGCTGGACCCGATGGCGGACAAGCTGCTGCTGCTGACGGCGCTGATCCTGCTGACGCTGCCCGGCACCAAGGTTGTCAACCACATGCCCCTCTGGCTGACCGTGCTCATCATCAGCCGCGACGTCGTGATCGTCGGCGTCGTGGCGGTCGTGAACCTGGCGATCGGCCCACGGACCTTCCACCCGTCGATCTGGGGCAAGCTCGCCACCGGCACCTACATCGGCACCGGCGTCGCGTTCATGGTGTTCAACTACCTGGAGCGGACGTCCCCGATCATCGACGTGGGGATCTGGCTCTCACTGGCGCTGACGGCCGTGTCGAGCGCCGACTACTTCCTCCGCGCCCGCCGCATCATCAACGAAGGGCACTGAGCCCCGGGCGGGCGCCGGGCTCAGGCGAGGCCGAGCCGGCTCCTGAAGTAGCCGATCGTCCGCTCCAGCCCTTCGCGCAGGTCGACCTTCGGCTCCCAGTGCAGGAGCCGGCGCGCCCGGGAGATGTCGGGCTGGCGCTGCTGCGGGTCGTCGACCGGCAGCGGGTTGTAGACGATCCGGCTCGTCGACCCGGTCAGCTCGATGATCGTCCGCGCGATCTCCTCGATCGTGACCTCGTGCGGGTTGCCGATGTTGACCGGCTCGACCACGTGCGACTCCATCAGCGCGACGATGCCGGCGATGAGGTCGCTGACGAACGTGAAGCTGCGCGTCTGGCTGCCGTCGCCGAACACGGTGACGTCCTGGTTGGTCAGCGCCTGCGACATGAAGGCCGGCACGGCGCGGCCGTCCTTGAGGCGCATCCGCGGGCCGTAGGTGTTGAAGATGCGGACGATGCGCGTGTCGAGGCCGTGGTAGCGGTGATAGGCCGCCGTCAGCGCTTCCGAGAACCGCTTGGCCTCGTCGTAGACGCTCCGCGGGCCGATGGGGTTCACGTGCCCCCAGTAGCTCTCCTTCTGTGGGTGCTCGAGCGGGTCGCCGTAGACCTCGGACGTGGAGGCCGTCATGAAGACGGCCTTCTTCGCCCGCGCCAGTTCGAGGGCGTTCCGCGTCCCCGTGGAGCCGACGTCGAGCGTTTCGAACGGCAGCTCCATGTAGTCGATCGGGCTGGCGGGGCTCGCCCAGTTCAGCACGTAGTCCACCGTCCCGTCGACGGCGAGTGGCTGGCAGATGTCCTGCCGGACGAACGTGAACGCCTTCCCGGCGAGGTGCGCGATGTTCGCCTCGTCGCCCGTCACGAGGTTGTCGATGCCGACGACGGTGTGCCCCTTCGCGAGCAGGGCGTCCG
>JBFWUM010000163.1:0-2802 GCA_050247255.1 Vicinamibacterales bacterium
GCCGGGCTGCTCTTTGCGTGGAGCCCGCTGCTGGTGACCCGCGGGATGGGGCATCTCAGCCTGCTCGCGGCGGCGCCGCTCGCCGTGTTCCTGCTGCTCGTGCTGCGCTGGTCGGTCCGGCGTCATGTGGGCCTGTCGGTCGCCCTCGGCGCGTGCATCGCCTGGGCCGTCTATTCGGACGTGTATTACGGCGTGTACTGCCTGGCCGCCGGGGCCGTGCTGCTGATGCGCCCGGTGATCGCCCTGGCGCCGCGCGCTGCGTCATCGCCCGTCGCCCGCCGCGCGGTGGATGCGGCGCTGGTCCTGCTCGCGCTGCTGTGCGTCACGCTCGGGCTCACGGGCGGGACCAGCGTGTCCGTCGGCGGCGTGACGGTGCAGATGAAGACGCTCTATAACCCGATGCTGGCGCTGGCCGTCCTCCTCGTGGCCCGGGGACTCCTGCGCCACCGCGTGGTGGTCGTGCGTCCGGACGCCGGCGCGTCAGCGGCGGCCGTCCGCTCGATCGTGCTGGCCGGCGTGACGGCGGCCATTCTGCTGGCGCCCCTCCTCTACGCAATGGGCATCCGTATGGCGCAGGGCCGGTTCGAGTCCTCACCCGTGTACTGGCGGAGCAGTCCCCCGGGCGTCGACCTGCTGGCGCTCGTGACGCCGAACCCGAACCACCCGCTGCTGCCGTCGCCGGTCAGGGCGTGGCTGGAGCCGGCGTCCGACCGCTATTTCGAGAACGTCGCGTCGCTCTCGCTGGTCGGCCTGCTGATCCTCGCGGCCGCCGTGTGGCGGGGCTGGCGCCCGCCGGCGCCGTGGACCTGGCTGGCGGCGGTGTTCGGCGCGCTGGCCCTGGGTCCGTTCATCCACGTGGCCGGCGTGAACACGGCGTTCCCGGGCCCCTGGGCCCTGCTGCGGTACGTCCCGGTGCTGAGCCTCGCCCGCACGCCCGCGCGGTTCGCCGTCGTGCTGATGCTCGTGTTCGCCGTGCTCGTGGCGGCGGCGCTGGCGTGGCTGACCCGTCACCGGCCGGCGACCCGGCGCCTGGTGCTGGCGTCGGCGACCGCCGCGCTCGTCGTCGAACTGCTGCCGGCGCCACGAACCCTGCACTCGGCGTCTGTGCCGGCCTTCTATCGCCGCGTCGCGGAGGCCCCGGGCGACGTGCGCGTGCTCCACGTGCCGTACGGGTTGCGCGACGGCACGTCCAGCGTCGGCAACTTCAGCGCGCGGACGCAGTTCTTCCAGGCGGCGCACGCCAAGCCGCTGCTCGGCGGCTACCTGTCACGGGTCTCGAGCCGGCGCGTGGCGTCCGTCCGCGCGGACGACGTGCTGGATCTGTTGATTCAGGTGAGTGAGGGCCGGCCGATCGACGCCGCGCAGGTGCAGCGTCTCCAGGACCTCGGACCCGGGTTCATCCGCCGCGCCCGGGTCGGATTCGTCGTGTTCGACCGCGCGGCGATGTCGGACGAGACGGCCGCGACCCTCCAGCACGCGCTGCAACTCTCGCTCGCCGAGACCGACGGAGCCTTCGAGCTCTACGTGCCGCTGTCGCGCGTGAAGTGATGCATCGGGCCGTGCGGCCCCGATCCCAGATCGAACCCATTCCGGATCGCGTCGCCGACGTACGCCTGTGCGAGCGGGATCGCGTCGTCGAGCGGGAGTCCCCGCGCCAGGTGGGCGGTGATGGCCGCCGAGAACGCGCACCCGGTGCCGTGCGTGGCGCGCCCGTGCGCCCGCGACGTCCTGAACTCGGCGACGCCGTCACGTGTCACCAGGACGTCCGCGATGTCCTCGCCCGGGCCGTGCCCGCCGGTCACGAGCACGGCCCTCGCGCCGAGGTCGAGCAGCGCGCGGGCCGCCAGGCACGCGTCGCCCGTGCTGGCGATGCGCACGCCGGTCAGGGCCTCGGCCTCGACCCAGTTCGGCGTCACGAGGGACGTCAGCGGCAGCAGGCCGGTGCGCAGCCGGTCCACGCCGTCCGCGTCGAGGAGGTCCGCGCCGCTCGACGCGCGCACGATGGGATCCACGACGAGGTTCGGCAGCGCGAAGCGGCGGACGCTCTCGGCGACCGCGTCGACGACGGCGGCCGTGCCGAGCATGCCCGTCTTGACCGCAGCGATGGGGAAGTCCTCCGCGACGGCCGCAATCTGCGCCGCGACCATCGCCGGGTCGACCGGCAGCGTGCGCTGCACGCCCTGCGTGTTCTGCGCGGTCAGGGCCGCGACGGCGCACGTGCCGTACACGCCGTGCGCCGCGAAGGTCTTCAGGTCCGCCTGGATGCCGGCGCCGGCGCTGGAGTCGGACCCGGCGATCGTCAGCACGACCGGTGGTGTCATCGCGGCTCCCCGGCCGGCCGGGTGGCGATCACCAGGTACTGATACGTCAGGAACTGCGGCGTCGGCACGAGCGCGAGCCCTGCCGCGGTGACATCCGCCTCCACGACGGCCTGCGCCACCCGCTGGCCCTCGCCGAGCCGCGCCACCGGGCCCGGGCCGCCGTCACCCGGCTTGTAGTTCACGATGCCGATCCGGCCGGCCGGCTTCAGCGACCGGCCGAGCCGTCTGAGAAACGTCACGCGGTCGTCGATCTCCGGGTACACATCGACAATCAGGATCGCGTCGAGCGCGTTCGCCGGGAGGTTCGGGTTGTCGCCCATGCCAAGCCGCGTCCGCACGTTGCGCAGGTGCTCCTTCTCGGTGCGGCGCCGGATCGCGTCCAGCGCCGGCCGCTGGACATCCTGCGCGTAGACCAGCCCGCCGGGTCCGACGCGTTTGCCGAGGCGCACCGTGAACCACCCCGCGCCCGCGCCGATGTCGG
>JBFWUM010000164.1:0-2700 GCA_050247255.1 Vicinamibacterales bacterium
GTGTTGTCCATGTGCCTGGCGTCGCCCGCGGCGGCGCAGGTCCCGCTGACGGTTGACGCCGCGGTGTCGGCAGCGATGCAGCGAAATCCTGCCCTGGCGGCCGCGCGCGCGGCGGTTGACCGCGCCGACGCCGAACGGCTCGCGGCCCGGGGCGCGTGGTTCCCGCGGCTGAACCTTTCGGAAGGTGTGCAACGTGGCGATCAGCCCGTATTCGCGTTTGGGGCTCTGCTCTCGGCGCGACAGTTCACGGCGGCGGACTTTGCGATCGACCGCCTGAATCGCCCAGGCGCCACAACCCTGCACACGACACGCGCATCGATCTCGCAGCAGATCTTCGACGGCGGCCGCACGTCCGGCCAGCGCGCGGAAGCCACAGCGCGGCTCGCTGCCGCACAGGCCGATGCCGACGCTGCGGCGCACGCCGTCGTGATCGGCGTGACTACCACCATTGGGCAGGTTGCCTCGCTGGATGTGATGGCAGCCGCCCTGGACGCCGCGCTTGCAGCCGCGCGCGAAGACCAGCACCGCGCGCAACGTCGTCGCGATGCCGGCACCGCGACCGACGCCGACGTGCTTGCGGCTGACGTGCATGTCATCGACCTGCAGCAGCGCCGCCTCCAACTCTCAGCCGACCGCGCCGCCGCCGCAGCGCAACTGAACCGCCTCATCGGCGCAGCCGTGGATGCGCCGGTCACACTTGCACCACTGCCGGCCCAAGGCGAGGCGCCATCGGCGCCGCTGGCAACCCTGCTCGAGCAGGCCGAATCCGCACGACCGGAACTACGCCGGGCGGACGCGCAGGTGCTGATGGCAGTCGCCGGCCAGCAACAGGCCGGCTCGGTCTGGTGGCCGCAGGTGGCTGCGCAAGCGGGACTCGAGTGGAACGGTCTCGACTTCGGCAGCCGCAGCCGGTCCTGGGTGGTGGGCGGAGAACTGCGATGGTCGGTGTCGTTGTCGGACGCCGACCGCGCTCGCACTCGCGCAGCCGCATCGGCCCGAGTTGCGGCCGAACACGCGCGTGACGACGTGCGCGCCTCGATTCACGTCGAGGTGGTGTCGGCGCTTCGCCGGCGTGAGGCCGCCGTCGCTCGCCTGGCCGTCGGCGAGGCGGCTGTCACACACGCAACCGAAAGGGCTCGCGTCACTCGCAATCGCTACGACGCCGGCCTGGCCTCAATGACTGATGTGCTCGCCGCCGCCAGTGCGGTCCTCGACGCGGAAGCGCGCCAGACCGCCGTCACCGTTGAGGTGCTGACCGCGGGAGCCGAACTGCAGCGCGCGCTGGGACGACAGGTGTGGAAATGAGACTCAACATGACGAAGACGATCCGTGCAGGCATGGTGGTGGTTGCCGCGGCGGCTGCCGCGGCCTGTGGCGGCGGTGCCGGCGAGTCCGCGCGTGAGACTCAGGCACAGACGCCGGTGGCGGTGACGGTCGACCGCGTCTCCCTCACCACGATGGCGGACGTGCACGAGGCGGGTGGTGTGCTTGTCTCGAAGCAGACCGCGATTCTGTCCGCGCGGGTGATGGCGCCCATCCTGCGAATCACCGTGCAGCCGGGCGACACGGTCCGGCGCGGCCAGCCCCTCGTCGAACTGGAATCCGACGACGCGACCGCTCAGGTGGCACGGGCGGACGCATCGCTGGCAGCCGCCAGGGCATCGGCGCGTGCCGCTGAGTCGGACCGCGACGCCGCACAGGCGGCGCTCGCCCTCGCCACAGCCACACATGCGCGTATTGCCAGGCTCCAGCAGGAACGATCGGCGACGACCCAGGAGTTGGATGCCGCCACCGCCGCGCTGCGACAAGCTGAATCGCGCGTGGCCGCTGCGGTCGCTCAGGTGGAAGCCGCCACCAGGGGCGTGGAAGCCGCCGAGGCCGCGGGTCGTGTATCCGCGATCGCGCGCGGATGGACCACGGTGTCCGCGCCGATGGACGGTCTGGTCGTCGCGCGCCATGCCGACCCCGGCTCGATTGCCGCGCCGGGTCAGCCGCTGCTCACGATTGAAGCGCCGGGCGCGCTGCAGATGGAGGTGCGTATGGACGCCTCGCGCGCGGCGGGTCTCTCGCTTGGACAGTCCGCAGAGGTCCGCGTGGAAACCGGCGGCGTCTCGAATTGGGCCCCCGCGACGATCGCCGAGATTGCCCGCGTCGATCCGATGTCCCACAGCTTTGTGGTCACGCTGAACGTGGCGTCGGACGCTTCATGGCGCTCCGGCTTTTTTGGTCGTGCACGATTCTCCACAGGAAGCACCGAGCGCCTGACGATGCCGGTTGCCGCTCTTGTGCAACGCGGGCAACTGTCCTACGTGTATCAGGTCGGCGCCGACGGTCACGCGCGGCTGCGTGTGGTGTCACTGGGACGCACCGGAGCTGACCGCGTCGAAATTCTGTCGGGCCTCAATGACGGCGACCGAGTCGTAACCAATCCGCCGGCGACCCTGACCGACGGAGCACAGGTGCGGTCATGAGTCATCCCACTGGACTTGCCGGCCGCCTGGCGTCGGCCTTCCTGCAGTCAAAGCTGACGCCGCTGGTGATTGTGGCGTCCCTGCTGCTCGGCATCTACGCCGTTGTCGCACTGCCACGCGAAGAAGAGCCCCAGATCATCGTCCCGATGATCGACGTGTTCGTGGACATGCCCGGCGCATCGCCCGAAGAGGTCGAACAGCGAGTGACGCGGCCGCTCGAGCAGAAGCT
>JBFWUM010000165.1:0-2640 GCA_050247255.1 Vicinamibacterales bacterium
CTCAGCCTCGGCGTTCCTGGCCGGATTCGCGGGATAGGATCGGTCAGCCATGCCGGTACGTCAGCGGCGCGCGTCTCTCTCTCTCCTGGCTGTTGCCGGCGCGACGGGCGCGCTGCTGTCGGCCCAGCCGGCGGCGACGACCTGGTCCGGCGTCTACACGTCCGCGCAGGCCAGCGACGGGGAACTGGTGGTGCTGGACCGTTGTGCCGGCTGCCACCAGCCCGACTTGAGCGGTGGGGAGGATGCCCCGGCCCTGGCCGGGGCGCAGTTCGCAGCGAAATGGGACGGCCGCGGGCTGGGTGTCCTGTTCAGCCTCATTCGGCGGACGATGCCGATGGATGCGCCGGGATCCCTGAGCGCGGCGGAGTCCGCCGCCGTCATCGCCCATCTGCTGCGCCAGAACGGTTTCCCGGCGGGTACCGCCCCGCTGCCTTCGGAGGCGGAGTCCCTGAACGCGATCCGGTTCTCCGCCCACCAGCCCTGACGCTAAGCCTCTGGCGAATCAGGGAATAACGGAGTTACGGTATCCTCAGCGGCCGGCGCCCGGCCTGTATCCTAGGGCCACTATGAGACAGAGGTTTGTGCTGCGTACGGCCGCCGCGATCGGGGGCACGCTGGCGATGGCGGTGTCGCTCGGCGCGGCCACGCCCGCGCCGCGTGCCGCGAAGGCTCCGCGCGCATCAGCCACGGAAACCGCGGAGGTCCGGAAGACGCTCGACAAGTACTGCGTCACCTGCCACAACCAGCGGGCGAAGGTGGCGGGCCTCGCACTCGACACGCTCGACCTGGCGACGCTCGACCAGCACACGGGCGTGGGCGAAGCGGTCGTGCGCAAGCTGCGCGGGGGCATGATGCCGCCGACCGGGTCGCCGCGGCCCGACGCGGCCAGCTACGCCACGGCCCGCCGCTGGTTCGAGTCGGAACTGGATGCGATCGCCGCCGTGTCGCCGAACCCCGGCCGCAAGGAGAGCCTGCACCGGCTCAACCGCGTCGAGTACCACAATGCGATTCGCGACCTGCTCGCGCTGGACGTGGATGTGGCCAACCTGCTGCCGGCTGACGACGGCAGCTTCGGGTTCGACAACATCGCGGGCGTGCTGAAGATCAACCAGGCGCTGCTCGAGCGCTATTTGATGGCGTCCAAGAAGATCAGCCGTCTGGCCGTCGGCGGCACGCCGCTGCCCGAGGCCTCGACCTACCGCGTCCCCGCCGACGAGTCGCAGTACGAGCGGGCGGAAGGCATGCCGGTGGGCACCCGGGGCGGCAAGATGATTCATCACTACTTCCCGGTCGATGCCGACTACGAGTTCAAGATCGAGCTGGCGGGCGGGCCGCCCGGAGAGAACGAGCAGCTCGAGATCACGATCGACGGCGAGCGCGTGCAGCTCCTGCCGATCACGCCCCGGACGCCCCGGTCCAGCGACCGGGTGGCCGGCACCAACGCCTTCACGCTGCGGATGGCCGTCAAGGCCGGTCCCCGTGACGTGGGCGTGGGCTTCCTGCAGACCAACGCCGCCTATACCGAAGGCCAGCGCGACCGTTTCATCAAGCCCCGCGTGTACGACCTGACCGGGTCGATGACGATCACGATGACCTACCTCGGGTCGGTCACGATCAACGGGCCGTTCGCGGTGGTGGGCGCCGGTGATACGCCCGCCCGGCGCCGCGTCTTTGTCTGCGCGCCGACGGGCGCCGCGGACGAGGCCGCCTGTGCGCGCCGCGTGCTGTCCACGCTGGCCCGCCGCGCCTATCGCGGCACGGCCACCGACGCCGACGTGGCCGAACTGATGAACTTCTACAAGGCCGGCCGCGCGAGCGGCAGCTTCGAGCAGGGCGTGGAGATGGCGCTGCGACGCCTGCTCGTCTCGCCGAGCTTCCTGTTCCGCGTTGAGACGGACCCGGCCGGAGCGGCGCCCGGCACGAACTACGCGATCAGCGACCTGGAACTGGCCTCCCGCCTCTCGTTCTTCCTGTGGAGCAGTATCCCGGACGACGAACTGCTGGATGCCGCCCGGCGTGGCGTGCTGCGGCAGCCGGCCGTGCTCGAGAAGCAGGTCAGGCGCATGCTCGCCGACCAGCGCGCCGAGGCGATGGCCACGAACTTCCTCGATCAGTGGCTCTACGTCCGGAACGTGCCGAACGTCACGCCCGCGGATGAGCTCTTCCCGGACTTCGATTTCGCCCTCAAGAGCGCGTTCCAGAAGGAGACGCAGATGTTCTTCGCGAGCATCGTGCGGGAGGACCGGAACGTCATGGACCTGCTGACGGCGGACTACACGTTCGTCAACGAGCGGCTCGCGCGGCACTACGGCATCCCGAACGTGACGGGGCGCCAGTTCCGCCGCGTCGCGCTGGCCGACGAGCACCGCCGCGGCCTGCTGGGCCAGGGCAGCATCCTGACCGTCAGCTCGCGCCCGAACCGGACGTCCCCGGTGCTGCGCGGCAAGTGGATCCTGCAGAACCTCCTCGCCGCGCCGCCGCCGCCCCCGCCGGCCAACGTGCCGCCGTTGCCTGAGAAGGGTGAGGGCGCGACCGTGGTGCCCGCCACGATGCGGGAGCGCATGGCGCAGCACCGCGCGAATCCCGTCTGCGCGTCGTGCCACTCGATGATCGACCCGCCCGGCTTCGCGCTCGAGAACT
>JBFWUM010000166.1:0-2588 GCA_050247255.1 Vicinamibacterales bacterium
CATTACCTGTTCAGCCGTCCGTCAGGCCGGGACTTGCTCGTACGAGAACTGGGGAATGCCAGCGCGCTCTGACGCATGCTCGACTGTGATCGCGCAGACTCCACCCTCGGCGTCCAGATCGAGCTGCGTGTTCTCGTCCAGGTCTCGGGTCTCGACGATCGCCGCGTCCCGAAAGGCGATGTGGAGGGTGTCGGTTTCGGCGAAATACTGGATCTTCACGGCTTGAACCCCCGATCGAAGAATGCGTTGTGCACGGTGACGCCGTCCGGCAGCAGCACCACGCGGAGCATGCGACCGCCGGCCTCCGGGATGACCGCCCAGCGCCTGATCCTGCCGTCGGCCTGGAGCTGCTCGCGCTCCGGTGACTGCACCACTCGTAACACCCAGTCATCCAGGATCGCGGCTCGATCCGGACGCGTTCGCATTGCGGTGAAGTAGTCCGTTACCCGCACGTTCCTCTGGGGCCATTCTAGCCCCGCCGGCCTGGCCTTGCGGAGGTCTACAGGCGCCGTCGGAGATAGCTGATCATCAAGTACGCGTCCCAGAACTTGAACGGCGCGTTCCCCGTGCTGTAGTGACCGCACGGCAGTACGCCCTTCTCCACCGGCAGCCCGCGCCGCCGGCATTCGTGCAGCAGCGTCAGGCTCAGGTCCACCGGAAAGGTGAGGTCGTACTTCGCGTAGACCATCAAGGCGGACTTGCCGGCGAGCCGGTCGAGGTAGCTCCACGGGCTGATTGGCGCCCAGAGGTCGCGCAGCGTGTCGAGCGTGATGTGGCCGTCGAGCCCGGCCCGCACGTGCTTCGTGGAGAGCCCGCGCCAGACGACGTCGGCAAACCACGGCGAGACGTGGTTCAGCGCCATGGCCTTCACGAGCGGCTCGTGGACGCCGGTGAGCAGCGACAGGCACGACCCGAGGCTGGTGCCGAGCAGGCCGATGCTCCCGAAGCCCTGCTGGTCGAGCCACGCCACGGCGCGGCGCACGTCGAGCACGGTCTGGCGGCACACCTGCACGGTGCGCACGACGTTGGCGCTGACGATGTAGTCCGCGCGCGAGAGTTCCGGCGGCATCCGCACGTCGTGATACGGCTTGGTGAGGCGCAGCGCGGAGATGCCGAAGCGGGCGAGCAGCTTTGCCAGGCCGACGTGGTCGCCGGCGCCGGCGTTCCACTGTGGCATCACGACGACGGCCCTGCGCCGCTCGCGCGGCAGGGCTTCGTGACCCTTCGCGGGAAACCACCGCGCGCTGACGACGTTGTTCTCCGGGTGCGGCGTCACCATCGCGCTGGGGAAGGTCAGCGTGCCGCCATCGCCTGCCGCGGCCGCGTCGGGCGTGGCCGGCGTCAGCGTGTAGGCCGTCGTGGGCGGCGCGGTGTAGAAGGCCTGCGAGTCGCGCATCACGGCGTCGACCCACGCGCGCACGGCGGCCTCTCCCGTGCCGGCCGGACGGGCCGGCCCGAGCCCGCCGACGTCCATCCACTCTTCGCCCCACTCGAAGGGCCGCACGACGCGGTCCTTCGTGACGGACGCGAGGCGGCGCTCCCAGGCGTGAAAGATCGGCGCGAGCACGGCGGCTACCGGGTGGCGAGGGCGAAGCCGTCCGGCCAGACGGCGGACTCGACGGAGCGGCCCACCTGCAGCAGCGCGCCGGTGCGGTCCCGCTGCCCGGCGATCTGCGCGCCGACGGGGAGGCCCGCGGCGGTCGTGCCGCACGGGATGGTCAGCGCGGGATGCCCGGTGATGTTGAAGAGCTGCGTGAGCCGGAGCATGGCGTTCCGGATGGGTTCGTCGCTCCCGCCGATGCGTACCGCGGCGGTGCCGAGCGTCGGCGCGGGAATCGCGAGCGAGGGCAGCAGCAGGCCGTCGACGCCTTCGAGTGCGGCATCGACCTCGCCGGTCAGCACGGCGCGGCCGCGCAGCGCGCGCGCGTAGTCCTCGGCGAGCACGTAGCGCGCCATCTCGAGCCGGAGCCGGACGTCGGGGTGATACGACTCGGGCATCGAGTCGAGCGTGGGGCCGTGATACGCGGCGGCCTCGGCCAGCACGATATGGAGGTACACGGTGCCGGTGTCGGCGGCGTGCGGAATGGCGACGTCGCGGAGCGCCACACCGGCATCGCGCAGCCGGTCGCACGCGGCGGCAAAGGCCGCGGCCACCTCCGTGTCGAGCCGGTCCATCAGATAGCCGCGCGGGATGCCGAGCGTGACGGCGGAGGGCTTCGGCGTGATCTCGGGCCGGGGCGCCGTGCCGCGCAGGACGTCGAGCAGGATGGCGGCATCGGTCACGGACCGGCACAGCGGGCCGACGTGGTCGAGCGTCCAGCTCAGCGGCACCACGCCGGTGGTCTCCACCTCGCCGAGCGAGGGCTTCAGGCCGACGAGGCCGCAGGCGGCGGACGGAATCCGGATCGAGCCGCCGGTGTCGGTGCCGATCGACGCGAGCGCCATGCCGGTGGCGACGGACACGGCGCTGCCGCCGGACGACCCGCCGGGCGAGCGCGACGGGTCGAGCGGGTGCCGCGCGGACCCGTACGCCGATTCCTCGTTGGTGGTGCCGAACGCAAACTCGTGCAGGTTGGTCTTGCCGACGA
>JBFWUM010000167.1:0-2560 GCA_050247255.1 Vicinamibacterales bacterium
CCGCCGAGGCTCCCGCCAAACTGCTGCTGGTCCATCGGCAGTTTCGTACCGGTCAGGGCGTTCTTGCCGTTGAAGGCGTCGTCACGGAAGAAGCTGTAGCCGGTACCGCGCAGGGCGTTGGTGCCACTGCGGGTGACGATGTTCACGTAGCCACCGAGGGCCCGGCCCAGCTCGGCCTGGCCACCGCCGGTCACGACCTGGAACTGCTCGATGGCGTCCACGCCGAGCGCCATGCCGGCCAGGCCGGCCGCGTCGTCGTTGGCGGAGAGACCGTCGATGATGAAGCTGTTGGAGAGGTTGCGCTGACTGGCGATCGAAATCCCACCGCCGGGGACGCCCGAGGTTTCCGCGAAGAGCTGGGTGCTGTTGAGGCCGGTGGGCGAGACACCAGGGACCAGCAGCGCCAGGTCGAGGAAGTTGCGGCCGTTCATCGGCAGGTTCTGGATCTCGGCCTGCGGGACCGTGCCGGCAATCTGGCTGCGCGCGGCCTCCAGCGTTTCGGCCTGTGCGACGACGGTCACGGAGGCATCCAGCCCGGCCAGTTCGAGATTCACGGCGACGTCAAAGGCCGAACCGGCGCTGAGCGTCAGGGTGCGCACGTTCTCCTTGAAGCCGGCGAGCCGGACGCGCAGCTCATAGGCACCGATGCGGAGGTACGGAAAGCGGAAGCGACCTTCGCCATCGGACACCGCCTCGGCGGTGACGTTGGTGCTGGTCTGCTTCGCCGAGACCACCGCACCGGGGACGGCCGCACCCTGCGGGTCGAGCACCCGTCCGCCGATCGAGCCCTGATTCACCGTCTCCTGGGCCCTGACCACTCCGGCCGCTGCGAGACACATCACGATCGCAGCGCACCACGTGCCGAACGTCGACTTCATCCTCGCTCCCTCACCCTGCGGACTCACCGGGGCCGCCCACCGGCGGGCTTGATTCTGACCACGACCAGGCCTGATGCCCTGCGACACGATGTCGCATGGGTGGGCGCACACGTGGCGCCGCTGGACCATCGTAGGCAGGCTCCTCGAGGGCGGGTGTGCGACACGTTGTCGCGAGGGCCCGGGTGCGTCGATCTGTCGCAGGCGCGAGGCTGCAGTACGATCCGCACCGCGTGACTCCGCTCGTTCCCGCCGCACGCCGCCTCGCCATCGTCGTCCACCGCTGGATGGGCGTGGCACTCTCGATCCTGCTGACGGCCTGGTGCCTGTCCGGCATCGTGCTGATGTATCGCGGCTACCCGGAGATCACGGACCGCGACCGTCTCGCGCGCCTGTCACGACTCGAGGCGGCCCGCGTCCGCGTGTCCGCGGTTGACGCCGCCCGGACCGGCCAGTGGACCGGCGCCCCGGAGCATGCGCGGCTGCTCACGGTCGACGGCCGGCCGGCCTGGGAGTTCGGCAGTGGCCGAGATGCGGCCGTGGTGTTCGCTGACGACGGGTCGCTCCGCGCTCCCGCGGATGACGCCTCGGTGAGCCGGGCCGCAGAGGCGTGGGCCGGGCGACCGGCCGTGGATGCGGCTCGCACGTCGATCACGGAGGCGGACCAGTGGACGCTCCAGAGTGGCCTGCGCACGCTGCGTCCGCTCTACCTCTACGCCTGGCCGGACGGGCAGCACGTCTACGTGGACGGCGTGACCGCGCAGGTCGTGCAGTTCACCACCACGGCCTCGCGCGCGTGGGCATGGGCGGGCGCGATTCCCCACTGGCTGTACTTCACGCCGCTCCGCGTGCGCACGTCGCTGTGGTCGCAGGTGGTCATCTGGACGTCGGGCGCCGGCGCCGTGACCACGCTGCTCGGGATCGTCGTGACCCTGCTCATCGTCTCGTGGCAGAAGCGCTATCGCGTGAACGGAGCGGCTCGCCGGCTGCCGTATCGGGGCTGGGGCCGGTGGCACGCGATCGGCGGCACGGCGTTCGGCGTACTCGTGATCACGTGGGCGTTCAGCGGGTTGCTGTCGATGGGTCCGTTTGAATCCATTGACCGGCTCACCGGCAAGCATGCGCGCGCGGACGAGGCCCAGCGGAATCGGCGCGCCCTGCAGGCCACGCTGCTCGGCGGTGGCGAGCCGTCACTCGACGCGTACGTGCGCCCGCCGGCTGACGCGCTCGCGGCGCTCGGGGGCTTCGACGTGAGACGCCTCGATCTGGGCTGGTTCAGCGGCCGGCCTCATTACCGGGCGGTCGACGGGAACGGCGGCACCCGCATTGTCCCGATGGCCGGGCCGGCGGTCGACGGTCTGGGGAGCACGGCCGTGACGCAGGTGGTCCGGTCGGGTGCGTCAACGGCGACGGCAGATACGGACGTCCAGACGGGTTTCGATGCCTACTACCTCGACCGGCGCGGCGAGCGCCCGCTGCCGGTCGTGCGCGTCGTCTTTGCCGGCACCGGCCATCCGCGCTTCTACGTGGACCCTCGCACCGCGCGCATCGTCGGGGCCTATCACGAGGGTCAGTGGGTCGAGCGCTGGCTCTACAGCGGCCTCCACTCGTGGAACCTGCCGTGGCTCTACGCGCACCGCCCGTTGTGGGACGTCCTCGTGATCGCCGCGCTCCTCGGCGCAACG